>NC_007794.1:0-712500 GCF_000013325.1 Novosphingobium aromaticivorans DSM 12444 | reverse complement strand
CCACCGACGATCTCAAGCGACTTGTCCGTACCGTCCCGGATTTCCCCTCCCCCGGAATCCTGTTCCGCGACATCACGACCCTGATCGCGCATGGCGAAGGTCTCTCGGCCTGCATCGACCACCTCGCCCACAAGGCACGCGCGGCCGGGGCACAGGCCGTTGCGGGAATGGAGGCGCGCGGCTTCATCTTCGGCGCGGCGGTGGCTGCAAGGATGGGACTGGGCTTCATTCCGGTGCGCAAGCCGGGCAAGCTTCCGGTCAAGACCATCGGCATCGACTATGCACTGGAATACGGGCGCGACCGGCTGGAGATCGATCCCACCGCCATTCGCGAAGGCCAGCGCGTTGTGATCGTCGACGACCTCATCGCGACCGGCGGCACTGCCCTGGCCGCGGCCGAACTGCTCCGCATGGCGGGCGCACATGTCACGCACGCCCTCTTCGTGATCGACCTGCCCGAACTGCATGGCGCCGAACGACTTCGCGGTGCTGGTTTGACCGTCGAAGCGCTCATGGACTTTCCAGGGCACTGAAACGCGAAAGGGCGGCCCGATGGACCGCCCTTCCTGTCTTTAAACGTCGCAAGCCTCAATCCACGAGCATCAACGCGTCGAGCGCAACCACGCCTTCGCCCTTGGGATGCAGGATCACGGGATTGAGGTCGATCTCGCGAATCGAAGGTTCAGCGCGCAGGATCTGGCCGACCTTGACGATCAGCGCCGCAAGTGCAGGCACGTCGAGCGCGGGGGAACCACGATACCCGCTCAGCAACGCCGCGCTCTTGAGCTTCAGCAGTTCCGCTTCAACCGCCTGCTGCGTCAGGTCTGCGGTCAGCAGGCGGACATCCTGCAGGATCTCGGCAGTAACCCCGCCGAAGCCTGCGAGTACGACCGGCCCCCACTCGGGATCGTTCTTTGCGCCAACGATCATTTCCATTCCGCGCTTGCCCATGGCCTCGATCAGGACGCCATCAAGGCGGATGGCAGCGGAATAAGCCGCAACATTGGCATGGATGCGCGTCCATGCCTCGCGCACGGCTGCCGCGTCGACCAGGTTCAGGAGTACGCCGCCCGCATCGCTCTTGTGGCCAAGCGCCGCCGCCTGCGCTTTCATGGCGACCGGATAGCCGACCGTATCAGCAGCAGCGACCGCCGCATCGGCGCTGTCGGCAAAACCACCCTTGGGGAAGCTCACGCCCAGGGGCCCCAGGAGTTCCTTGGATCTGTACTCCGGGATCACGCCGTGGACGTCTGCGAGGCCGGGCAGCGGGGTCGCCGGAAGATCGTTGGCCGAAAGGTCTTGCGCGGCCCAGTGGGTAAGGCGCGTGACGGCGCGCAGGGCGCGTTCGGTCGTCGGGAACCAGGGGATGCCCGCCGCACGAAGGGCGGCAATGCGCTCGGCCGGGACTTCGGCACCCTCATCCAGCCCGGCGAAGATCACTGGCTTGGTCAGGGTCCTGCCTTCAACCGCAGCGAGGATCGGCGGGAACTTGATCTTGCAAGTGATCGGTTCGGCCTGGATGATGCCGGCAAAGACCGTACCGACGCGATCGTCGTCGAGCAGCGCTTCGATGCAGCGCGTATAGATCGCGGGCTCCGAAAGCCCCTGCGCGGTAATGTCGAGCGGGTTGGAGACCGGCACGAAAGGCGGGAGTGCGGCGCGCAGCAGCGGCGAATCGTCATCGTGGAGATCCGCCAGCGGCAGGTCCAGCTCCTCGGCCAGGTCGAGCGTTAGCGCCTTGAAGGCGCCCGATTCGCCCAGGACCGCCGTCTTGCCCGAAGGCAGCGCGGGGCAGCGCACCGCGATCTCGGCAATGTCACCCAGTTCTTCCAGCGTTTCGGCGAAGATCACGCCCGCGCGCGCAACCATGGCGCGCATGAGCTTGTAGTCGCCGGCCATTGCGCCCGTATGAGTCGCGGCGGATTCGCGTGCGGCGCTGGATTTTCCGGGGTGGAGCAGGACGACTGGCTTGCCCGCCGCCTTTGCGCGGCGCGCGGCAGCAAGGAACGCCTGTGGCTTGCGGAACTGTTCCACGATCATGGCGATCACGTGGGTGTCGTCCTGATCCACCAGCCAATCGACATAGTCCTCGACGCCGCTGGCGGCCTCGTTGCCGGTCGAAACCGAATAGGACACGCCAGCATCGCGGGCGAGCAGCATCGTGCCCAGCACCGCCGCCATCGCGCCCGACTGCGAGACGATGCCGATGGCGCGCTTGCCAGCGGGCGGCACGGCATTGGTTTCCACGAAGGTCAGGGGAATGCGATCGACATAGTTGACGAGGCCAAGGCAGTTCGGCCCTTCGACGACCATGCCCGCTTCATGCGCGATACGCGCGATCTCGCGCTGTTCGGCAAGTCCTTCCTCGCCGCCTTCGGCAAACCCGGCCGAGAAGATCACCACGCCGCCGCACTTGCGATCAGCCAGGCCCTTGACCGCCTCGAGCACGCCTGCGCGCGGGATTGCCAGGACAGCGACGTCGACGCCTTCGGGGAGCGCCCCGACCGAGGCATAGCAGCGCTTGCCCATGATCTCGTCGCGCTTGGGGTTCACCGGATAGACCGCGCCGGCATAGCCATTACGGTCGAGATTGGTGAGCAGCGTGGCCCCGAGCGCACCCGGCTTGTCCGACGCACCAACGACAGCGACCGACTTCGGGCGCAGGAAACGATCGAGCGCGGCGTGGGAAAGACTCGTTCCGGTCATGGCATCCTCCGATTTCGCTATGCGCTATAACAATTATCGGAGGAAGGACAAGTGGCCGAACGTCAGGCAGGCACAGCCTTCTGTTCGAGCATACCAAAAGGCGCCCGACCGGAACCATCCACCGCTTCCATCCGGACCACATCGCCGAACGCCATGAAGGGCGTCCTAGCTTCGCCTAGATCCAGCACTTCGATCCCCCGTCGCTCGGCGATGCAGGACGAACCGATCTCGCGAAAATTGGTATTGGAGACGGTGCCCGACCCGATGACCGTGCCGGCAACGAGGTCCCGTGTCCGCGCGGCGTGAGCAACGAGTTCGTGGAAGCCAAACTCCATCGACCCGCCATTCGCGGCGCCGAAGCGCTTGCCATTCCAGTCGACCAGCAGGTCAAGACAGACCCGCCCGTCGCGCCAGCCATCGCCCAGTTCGTCCGGCGTCACCGCAAACGGGGCCATCCCGCAGGCCGGCTTGGCCTGGACCCAGCCGAAGCCGGTCTTCATCTCCGGCCCGGCAAGGCTGCGCAGGGACCAGTCGTTGATCTGCACGACGAGACGGATGTGCTTCATCGCCTGCTCGGCCGAGGCGCCCATCGGCACGGCATCGACGATCACACCGAACTCGCCTTCAAAATCGATGCCCAGATCCTCCGACGGGAAACGCGCCTCGCTGATCGGCGGAAGAAATGTGTCGGACATGCCTTGGTACATCAGCGGCACTTCGGTCTTGGGTTTGGTAATGCCCAATACCGCGTCCATGAGATCGCCGTGGCTCTTGAAGGCCGACCCGTCGAGCCATTGCCAAGCGCGGGGAAGCGGCGCGGCGACCGCTTGTGGATCCAGCGGCTCGCGGAAATCCGTGATGACCGCCAGTGCAGGAGCGACAGCGTCCCACTGCTCGATCGCTTGCTGGAGCGTGGCAATGGGCGCCGGGGCGCAGGCCGTCGCGTCAGGCGAGACGACGACCAGCCGGCCGTCGGGAGTTCCATTCTTCAGGGTCGCAAGGCGCATCGTTCATCTCCCGGAGTTGAGCGATGGCCTAGCCCTGCCCTACGGCCACGACAAAGGAATGGTTTTTATCGCGGATGATAAGCGCTGTGAATGCAACCTCAGGCGAGAGGCTGCCAGGCAAAGGCCAGTTCGCCCTCGCGGTGCGCGAAGCGGTTGAGGTGATCCGCGACGACCTGCTGCATACGTGCAAGATCGCCGTCACCCTCGATGGTGCAGGTCACCGTCAGCGCAACGTCATCGGCCAGAAGGTCGACCGGACCGAACGGCAGCTTCACCCGGCCCTGCGCGGGATCGAACGAAACTTCGAACTTGTGCCCCCAGTGCTTGCAAAGCTGCTGGAGGTAACGGCTGGCATGGGCGGTGGGCACGACGGCGCGGCTTGCAGGCATGGGAATCGCTTTCCTGAGTCAATATGTTATTTCTAAGATATATCTTTTCCGCTGTCAGTCAACAGTGTCCATGCCACACCAGACCGATCCGAGGTTGACGAAGCGCCGCAGTCCGTGGCAAGCGCCCTCTGCGCGAGGCCGCAAGGTCCGGGCGGGTATAGCTTAGTGGTAAAGCCCTAGCCTTCCAAGCTCTGCGAAACGCACGCAAATCGGCCAATCATGCTGTAAAATCGCCAGAATTTGCCCGCTTTCATTTCAATCACTTAGCCGTTGGCTGTAAAACAAGTTCGCTTGAATTTGTTGTCACTGCGAGCACTGATTGGCCTCGTTGCTCCGCCCCTCTAGGCCCTTCCGTATACTCTCCTGCAACCACCTATCGCGCACATCTGGTTCGGCCAGATCGCGCATGACCCCGCCACGATACAGGAACCGGTTCCAGCCACCGCACCCCTCGGTCAGCCGACAACGGCACCGACGATTCAGCAGCGAATAGGCGCCGCCGACCTTCTCCCGCAGCGCCACCAAATCAATGTCCTGCCACGCATTGCACTGCTCACAGTGAACCCTGATCAGCGCGTCAGCCTCGATCATCGCATCCAGTGTGCGGACCCACGTCGGGATGAAGGCGGACTTCTTTGCCATTCCCGGAACGGAAGCGGAACGGGGATGATTCTGCAAGGGAAAGGGAGTGGGAACATCCAAGAGAAGGATGCTGGCTTAACAAGCTTAACGTGATTTGATCTGGTAGCCGAGGCGGCTATACCGAAAGGTGATCCAGTATCAGGGGGTTACGTTGAGTCACACACTGCCGGGCTATATCGTTGGTAAGGGTATAGCCTCCCCCGACCCTCGCATGGTCCATTGCGGACTAGGCAATGCCTGGGACGTGTGGGTGCACCCCCTCTACCACGTCGTTCGCGTTTCCGCTGGCGGGCAGGACGTCGGGTTCCTGATCGGCTTCCCTATTCACATCGACGAGGCCAGCGTCCTCAGCTCCGAGCTGCAACTCGATTGCGAGTTGGCAGCGGACCAGATTGCCAAGGCGGTTCTGGACAGTCTGAGCGGCAGTTTCCTCTTGTTCGTCGCGGTCGGCGGCAAGGAATACATCTACCCCGATGCGGCCGCGCAAATCGGCCTCGTTTACGAACATGCCACGGAAACGGCAGCGTCGTCGGTCGAGGCAATCCTTGGCGACGATTACGACGCTCGAATGGATCGGTCGCTCGTTGCCGCTTTCGATGCCGAGCGAGACGGATGGTTCACCGCCGGCCTGACCGCGCATTCCGGCATCAACCGGCTTCTCCCAAATCACCGCTTGTGCCTGACCGACCGCACCATCGATCGCTTCTGGCCTGTTGCTCTTCCTGCGTACCAGGCAGACCCCGAGGGCCTGCTGAGGGAAATGGCCGACGAGATTGACCGGGTAATCACCGCACTGGTGCGCTCCGGGCCGACAGCGCAAGGCCTCACCGGTGGCAATGAATCCCGCGCACTCCTGGCATGCAACCGCACCTCGCGGGGCAGCGTCCAGTTCGTGACGGCGGGCGTTCCGGGTGCGGAACTGGACATCCATCTGGCGAAGAGGCTGGTGAAGATCACCGGCATCCAGCACCGCATCCTGCCGTGCGCGAAGGCGAGCGACGAGCAGATCGAAGCATGGCGGAGAGGCGCGGGTCACGCGCAATCAGGCATGAATGCGCTCTACTACCCCACCATGGCGCCACTGGCCGGCCACTACCTCATCGGCGGCGTTGCAGGTGAAGTCGGCCGCGGCTTCTTCTGGCCCAAGGGCCTCAGCCCTGACACCAAGATCGACGCCGACTTCCTTGTGGGGCAGATGAAACTGCCAAAGCACCCTGTTCTGCTGGATCAGGTCCTTGCGTGGCTGGAGGAACTTCCGGAGGGCTTGGATTCATATCAGATCCTCGACCTCGCCTATCTTGAGCTGCGTGTTGGCCCATGGGCCTTCGGACAGGGCACTTCCGGCGACGGGACCAAGGACGTCGGCCCCCTGATCTCTCGGCGGCAGTTCACCCGCATGCTCTCGATGGCGCCAAGCTTCCGCCTGAAGCCCGGCTTCCTTCCCGCTCTCGCACACCTGACGGACCCGGCGACCCTTTCGGTACCGATCAACAAGTACGGCGACCTGCGGGACACATGGCATCTATTCATGAAGCTGGTACGCCGG
Organism: Novosphingobium aromaticivorans DSM 12444; assembly: GCF_000013325.1. Classification (GTDB taxonomy): domain Bacteria; phylum Pseudomonadota; class Alphaproteobacteria; order Sphingomonadales; family Sphingomonadaceae; genus Novosphingobium; species Novosphingobium aromaticivorans. The sequence goes on along the minus strand of NC_007794.1, from coordinate 706,210 downwards.
CCAGACCGCGCCTGGCGGAAGCTGAAGAAGATCGTCAACGAGCTGCTACGGCGCGTCTCCCCGAGCGCGGCCTAGCCGCGCTCACAGCGCCCAAGGCCTCCCCCACGGTCCGATCCCCGGGTTCATCGGGTCCCACGCCCGTCCCCAGGGGTCATGGCGGAAATCGACGTCCGGAAACAACTCTTCCCATTGCTCGAGTATCGCCGCAACGGGGTAGCCCTTCTTGCAGTCCAGCGGACTGCCGGACTTCGCCGCCCAGTTGCGGTTGTCGGGGTCGCTGTAGACAGCGCGGTATTCAAGGACGGTCTCACTCGCATCGGCGGCCTTGGCCTTCGCGTCGGTGAGCAGGTTGTTGCGCCGGAACACGTAGCCACCTGCCGCGACGATCGTTGGTGCGATGCAATTCAGCACCAACCAGTTTGACGCGGGAAGCGTGCGGCCGACCATGATTGCGCCGAAGGTCGTCCACTTCCCGTCACGCTCGTGCGGAACCCAGCAGTTGATCAGTGCATTGTCGCCGCCAGCGTGGGGGAGAACGTCGCGCGACGTCGTCTGGTCCATGTAGGCGCGGCCATCGCTGTTCGTCGGCAGGATGGAATGGAGATAGAGAATACGGCTCGAGCCCTGATTTGTGGCGTAACCCTGATATGGCCGACCTTGCTCGGACATATCGGTCACCAACCCGAGGCACAGGCATCGGTCGCAGCCGCCCTTGAAATCGTTGGTGTTGGCGTGTCCCGCTGCGCTGGTGCGGCGAATGTAGTTGTTCGCAACCGCCATCAGCGATTGCTTCTGGTGCCGGCTCGGCGTGAATGACAGGTCCGAGAAGAAGCAGTTCACCAGCCGGTTGCCCGTCGCCATCTTCGCCGAAGGGCCGTCCATGTTGCAGCCATAGGTGCCCTGGCCCAGCTCGAACGAACAGTATTCCACCCGGATGTTGTTGCCCCACTTCACGTAGAGCATCTGGTTCTGCTCGCCCGACAGGAGCCGGAAATGGCACTGGCTGACGGTAATGTTGTCCCCGTAGTTCAGGTTCAGCAGGATGCCGTCCGCAGCGGCGCGGTCGTTCGCGCACATCTCGAAGCCGATATTCTCGAAGTGAACGGCCCGGGTATTGTTCGAATGCTTCCAGGCGAACTTACGCGCAGCGACCTCGATGCCTGATTTGAGGTTCCGGGGATCTCGCGGCCAGACGTAAAGAGTGATGCGACCGCCCTCCAGGCGATAGGCCCAGCCGCCCTTCTCGATCTCGGCGGCGAGGTTCAGCAGGTTGTAGTGATACTCCTTCGATCCGCCGAAGTGGAAGGTGTTCGGCTCGATGTGAAGGACTGAATCGGAAACGGATTCGACGCGAAGCGCGCGCACGAAATTGGGGAACACGTGGACGGCCGCCACCGCCTGCTCCAGTTGGCGGTCAGTATATTTCGGCAGCAGCGCGTCATGCCTAATCGTCGCAATTTGGTTCTCGGCGTTAAGCGCCGCCGAAATCGTAGGATCAGTGGCCGAACTCATCATCGTGAGAACGCTGTCGAGAAAGAACGCCGGGACTTTCTCGTTGCCGCGCACTTGCGCAAGCTTGAGCGGCACACCGTTCTCGGTGGTCATCATCCGCCAGTAGGATTTGTGCCCGGTAATGAGGTCTGCCGGAAACGTCGCCTTGAATACGTTGCGCCAGTTTTTCCCCAGGATAGCAGCGTCTTCTTCGGAGCACGGCGCAAATCCACGTACGATCTCAGCGCCCGACACCCATGGCAGGTCCGTGCCGTAGCCTTTCACGGTCAGGCTGGTGAGCTTGGGATTTGGAAACGGGTTGTAGGAGTTTGTCGTCACCGCTTCGCGGTACTTCACCCCGTCTCCCATGATCCGCATGGTGCGATCGCCTTCCATCGCGCAGATGATCTGCCGACCGCGCTCGATCGTGCGCACCGCTGTTTCCGGGCTCAGGCCGTCGTTCGTATCGAGCCCATCGACAGCGTCGACGAAGACGTCGCCATCCGTGCCGGCGTCGTGGCCGGGCTGACGGCCGAATGGAAACTTGGCGATAGTTCCGGAGGCGGTCCTGGGTGGGCGGGAATTCAAGCGGGGATACTCCTTGCGGTCGACTCCGACGGCATACCGGCTCGGACCGTGATAGTTCCCCCGATCAGGTAGGCAACAGCTACCGGGGCAAAGCCCCCGCCCAAGCTTTCACCCCCTTCAACTTCCCCCGACAGTCCCCACCCGCCGACCGTTCGGCCAGGATATACTCGAACGTCTGCCGATCGCGCTCGGCCTGCACCCGCTGGATCTCGGTCAGGTTGCCGAGCGACCACGGGACCGGCGCGAGGTTGGGAGGCGTCGCCTCTTCGGCGCAATCGAGCAGCGCGCGCGGCGGCTTAGGGGTCTCGACGCGCGTTCCGCAGGCTACGCAAACCGTCGCCAAGGGGATCATCAGAGCGAGCTGCAGCTTCCCGAGCATCGTTGTTCTCCTTTTCGGTTTTCGCCTGTTCGGATGCCGCCACAACACCGGCACGGTCATCAGCCTTACTGTCGGCCTCCAACGCAGCGTTGCGCGTCTCCACGCGGTCGTCATGCACGGCATCGGCCACGTAGCGGTTGAGCGCCCACATGAGCGCGAGGAGCAGCGCCACGGCGATCAGGGGGCGGTGGTAGCGGATCAGTAGCGGTATCACGACTGCGCCTCCACAGGCACCGGAGCGTCCGGCGGGTTGACCACTGTCACCGGTGCCGGGTCGCCGTCCTTAGCCTTCCCGGCGCTCGACGAACCCAGCCAGAAGCCGAACGCCAGCGTCGCGAAGGACTTCCATGTCCCGACAACGTCTCCTCGAAGAGCCGCGTCGGCGGTCCAGCCAAAGACCCAGACCGAGAAGCCGAAGTAGCCAAGAACGGCGAGCAGGCTCGCGCCGACGACGATGCGAATATGGGGAACGCGGTTCATGCGACGCGCGTCCGCAGCCAGCCCCACGTAAAGGCCTCGTTCGCAGCCCGGTTCCGCGACAGCACCTTGTATCGCTCGCCCTGGCTGCAATTCAGCGCACGGAGCAGCACCGTTTCAGCCTCGGGCCCGCGAGCCGCCTTGAACGCCCTCAGTGCCGCCAGCGTAGCAGGGCCGATATCGCCGTCTTCCTTGATGTCGGGATAGAGCGCCCCGCCGCCGTTGAAGGCGTTGAGCCACTCCTGCAACCAGATCGCGGGAACGGCCGGCCCCATGTTGACGCCGGTATCGAACAGTTCTTCCCCGACGCTGGGCATGATCTCCGCGACGGCCGCGAAGCCCGGCTCGATCGCATAGGCCTGCCGGTAGATCGCAACAGCCTTCTCGCGGGGAAGGTCGCGCATGTCCCCGGCATAGCCGTACTTGCGCGCGACCCGCTCGGTGATGCCCCATTTCGTCGGCCCACCCTTATCGGCCGGGTGGTTGTTGTAGCCCCCCTCCTTGCCGATCGTGTTCTCGATCATGGCTTCGATGGTCACTGGCCGCCTCCCTGCTTGTGGTAGCCTTCAAGCACCGTTACCCGGCGCTCGATCTCGCTGTAGTTCTTGTCCTGAGAGGTCGTCAGCAGCGCCTGGCGCTCATCCATGCGGGCTAGCGTCACCTGCATTTCGCTGACCGATGAGACGATCCAGAAAGCCGACCCTGCGACCCCAGTGGTGAAGAGCGCGGAGATGATGACTCCTGCCCATTTGATAGGTGGCGGGATCTCTGCCTTGCGCAATTCCGGATGCTCCGCTGCGAACTTGATGACGGCAGCCTCGGCTACCTGCTCCGCGATCAGGCGGACCTGTGCGGCGTTGCCGGTGTCACCTGAGTTCACAGCGTGGCCTTCAGAGCGCCGAGGGCATATTCAGCGTTCAAATCGTTATTGCTGTCGAGGATCGTCCGCCCCGTCGCCAGCCCCAGAAGCTGCAGCGCCTCGATGAACTTGGGCGTCGCGCGCGCCTTATCCCAGTTGAATATGCCCCATTTCTCTTCGTTCGTTCGGTAGGCGTTCGCAGGCCGCGCATAATAGGTAGCTGGCACTGCGTTGTTGACCGTACCCGGAGTGCCGCCGCCAATTGGCATCGGCGTGCCATCGACGCGATATTCGTCGAAGAACGCAAGGTTGCACCAATCGGTCGTGATGCCGGTATCGCCCGTCTGCGGACCGGTCATAGCGATGTAGCTGTTGACCGAACTGTATTCGGTGCCCCCGTACTTGTTGAAGGCGAACAGCATGTTCAGGATGGTCCCGCCGCGCATGTTCATGCCCACCGGGCTGTTGCCGCCGACGATCAGCTCGCCCAGGTGATAGACGTTGCTGATCGGCGCCGACGACTGAGCAGAATGCCTGATGCAGTTGGTTGAGCCATAGGAGCCGGGATCGTAGGTCGTCCCGGTCGACGGCATGTAATAGACGTTGCCGACACACGATGCGTTGCGGGCCATGTTCATTTCCAGCACATCGCCGTGGCTGGATGAAATGGCGCCGGCTTCGATGGTGCTGGCGAACATGAACAGGTTTTGTTCCAGGATAAGGGCGCAGCCGTTGTCATATTCTTGCTGGATCTGGAGCGTGTTGGCACCGCTGTGCAGGATCAGGCTCTTGCGGATCGCCCCGTTGTAGAGGTTGCCCATGCCGGCCGAGAAATAGCGGAAGTCGCAATACTCGAGTTCGACATAGGGGAACTTGGTCACCCCGCTGTCCCCCACCTGCTGGATGTCCACCGGCTTGCCGACCGTAGTCTGCCCGTTCATGTAGCAGTCGGTCAGGAACAGCCGGGCCCAGTTGGCGGTAGGCTGGTAGATCCCGCGCGAGCCCACCTGCTTGAGGCCGGAATAGACCGCTCCCTTGGGGCTGTTCGCACTGCCGCTCTCGAAGCGAATTTGCCCCGAGCTCCCGAGGTTCACGCCGGTAACCGCCGTCATTTCAGTCATGTCCGCCAGCGCAATGCGCGGACCATAGTCGACGCCATATGCACCATCGGTAAGCCCGAGGCGCGCCAGGCCGTGCCGATAGGAGGGGTAGTTCGGCCGAATGATCTTGTTCGGCCCGGACCAGGCGCCCTGGCGCGAGATCGCCAAGCGCTCGAGATCCGTCAACTTGCTCGAGTTCGCCGTCGCCGCCAGCTTGCGCTCGGCCTTTTTCTCGAGGTCGGTCAGGTTGGAAGTGATACTCGGCGTGGAATAGCCCATCCGGATCGGGCGCGTCGTCGTCTGCGCCGTGAAGCTGCCCGCCCCCGTGGTCGCATAATAGAACCCGGCGTGACGCTGCGCGAGCGCGGCCGTTGTGGTGTATCTCGCCGTAGCGGTGAGCAGCGTATTCGAAGCGTCGTAGATCTCGAAGTCGAAGCCGTAGGCGTAGCCGGCAAGCACTTCAAACTTGGTGACCGGGATGTTGAGGTAGATCTGCGACAAACCGACCATCGTCAGGAGATCGTCGGCGATCGCGACAATTCCGGTATCCCGAAGGAGGACGTCGTCTGGCGCGGAGCCCGGTGCCGCATTCAGCGAACCGCTCGACAGTGGCCGCCGCCAAACCCTGCCGCGCGCCTTTGCTGCCGTCGCAAGGACAACGGCGGTCAGGGCGATGCCCGATACGATCGATCCAGTCTTGATAGTCGTTTCGTCGTCGACCGAGCCTGCATCGCGGAACCGGGCCCAACGGGCAAACGTGGCCGTCAGGTTGGAGGTGCCGCCGTCTATCCCGACGAGCGACAACACCTGCTTGCCGGTGTCGGCAACTGTGCCACCCTGCCTCGCCCCAATAGCTTCCGCCTGCAAATTCGTAGCAGCCCCAATTGCGAGGGCAGCTTGCGCCGTCGCTGTGCTGGCTTGCGTTGTAGCCAGCAAGGCAGACGACTCTACAGAGTCGGCCATGTTTACGACCGCTTCCTTCCGGTCATCTACCAACGCCAGCGTTGCAGCGAGCCCGGACGCGGCACTCGACGCAGCAATTGCACTGGCCTGGGCTTGCACTGCCCATTCCTCAGCGGTCGGCATACTAGTTCCTTATGCAATGCGGGCACGGACAAGCGGCGTCAGTCCGCCAGCAGTACCAAGCGCTGTGGTGAGACAAGTCGACGGAAGCTGAGCGTGCGTGAAGGTCGAGGAAAGCCAGCTACAGCCCGTAAAAGACGAGGAGGGGTAGCCGATAATGGGCATCGCCCCGACAGCGGCCGCGCGCAGAACGGTGGTTGCGCTCACCGATATGGCAAGCCAGTAAGTCTGCCCTTTGGCCAACGCGCCAGCAACTTCACTGCCAGTATTCTTTATCGCAATTCCGACGGCATCAATCGGGGACGCGGTGCGCGCAAGCGCAGTGGAGCCGTCCGGCACGCCACCGTTGTCGGGATAGATTGCCAGGTGAATAGTCGTGCCAGCGGCCGGATTGGAGGTTACTTCAACTTCGAGGCGATCGAAGGCTAAGTCCCGCATGACGCGCAACGGGGTATAGTGAATCCCGCCCGTCGTGAGAGTTACCGTCGTTGGGGCGGCGTTGTTGATTTGCGGTGAGACATATTCACCAGTGACGCCCTTGCCGAAGAGACCGTGCGCAGCGTGTAAACCGCGTAGCGTTCCGCCGGACAGCGAAAGCAATCCCGCCGCCGAAAGCTCCTCGATCGGACCAGTTGAGCCCGTCGTACGGCCCAGTAGTCGCGCGGATGCCATTGTCAGTAGCGACGAACCGATTCCGCCCGCATAGCCCACGACGCTAATCGTGGAATAGAACGGCGTTGTGGCGGTCCGCTGATAGACCGCCAGTGTCCCGCCCTCGTTTGACGTGAACAGTTCACCGACCGATGTCGCCGCTACACCGCTGGATCGCGTGGCATAGAAGCGGCCCATAGCCGCCAGTACTTCGGCAACCAAGGCCGCGTTCTCGGCAACTTGACCTGCAATGGTACCCACCGCTTCGGCAGTGCTCAAGACCAGGCTCTTGTCACTGCTGACAGCTGCGGCAGTGGTATCCATCCATGTCGCCAGATCGTTCGCCTGCATCCCGAACGGCGAAAGGGCACCAAGGAACTCATCTGCCCTTGCGACGAATGCCCCCGGTTCATCGAGGCGCGACGGCGCAGTCGGCAAAGCCGAAATTTCAGGTACAGGCATGGATCAATAACCCCAGGCGATGCAGGTGTAGTCGGTCGGTGAGTCGTCCGAACCAACCTTGAATTTGTCGAGCCCAACCAGGTCGGCCGCGATCTTGTTGCCCTCGGTCGCCCCCGTGTTGAGCGAATTGGCCCCCGCAACGATCCAACCCTCGGTGGTAAAGGCCACAGGAAGATTGATCGCCGAACTCCACCCATTGGAGGGCGTGGAACCCGTCATGATCTGAAGGTAGTAGGTGCGGTCCTGGATCGGCACGGAGAAGTATTTTCCGCTGGCGTTGGAACCATACCCCAGCGACCCGTTGCTGCCGAACAACGTTCGCCCGCCGGCACCGTCCGCGATCGTCAGCACCGACCTCCCGAATGCCGTCGTTGCAAGCGCCGCGATCGCGGCAAGATCCGCGTCAAAGGCCTGGACATCAGTCCCGGGCACCAACTCCAGGGTATCCTGCGCAGCGGCCGCATCAGCGTCGTTGAGCAGGCTCTTCATGAAGGCCGATACCCCAAGGGCATCCAGCTGCGCGGAAGCGTCGGCTGCGGCGAGGAACGACCGCGCCGCCGCGGTGAAATCGGCAAGTGCCGACGCTGCAGTACCGGTATAGTACGGCAGCTTGTTGGCCGCCGGCGTCTTGCCCGTCAGCGCCCGCAGCCCGGCGTCCGCATAGGCCGGCGCGACGTTGATCAGGGCGGCCGTGGCTTCGAGCTGAGTTGCGAGGATATTGAGCTGGTCGACAAAGGCAGGAAGGCTGGAAAGCAGCGCGTCAGCCTTTGCGATAAAGTCCTCAGGCGGGTCCGATCGCGCCGGCGGATCCGGCAGCACGGCAATGTCCTGCAATGGCATCAGGTCAGGCCTTCCAGCTCGATGTTAAGATAGGTTTCCTCGGGCGCGGAGAGGTCAAACTCCCAGTCGCGGTAGAAGCCGTAGATCCAGCTCGAGGCGTAGGAATCGACGCCCAGCCATACGATCGCCTCGGCCCTGTAGTTGGTCAGCGCCGTCGAGATCGCATCCATGCGCGCTTCGTCGATCGCGACCTTGAACGTGGCGCGCCGCGCGAAGCTGCGCTCGATGATCGTGAAGTTCCCGAACTCGTCGGTTTCCTTCCGGCTGAAGTCCTGGATACCGAGCTTGGCGGGGTGGATGGTGTCCCCGAGGAACTGCGACTGTCCGATCACAAGCGACCCGATCTTCGCCGTGGCGCCTGGTTCGATCAGCGTGACGGTGATGACCGGGTTTGCGTTGAGCGGCAGGTCATAGACCGTCAGGTCTCCCTGCCGCACGATCGGTTCGAAGAAGTACTGGTACCAATCGTTGATGCCGGACGGCGAAACCAGATTGAAGGTCTCGTTGTAGATCTCCCCGTCCTCGACCGTCTCGGCGACCACCTGCGCCGAAGCGCCAGCGATGTTAAGCAGCGACACAGCATCCGCCCGGCCAGTGACCTGCACTTCGACGATGATGCTTTCGGCGTTCGTCGTCTGGCTCGAGTTGGCCTGGTCGAACATGCGGTATCGGTTGGTCGGACCAAGATCGAGCCACCACGACGGATCATCGAGGGCGTGCCCCGTGTTGGCAGCCTGAAGCGACTGGTATGTGTGGTTCGTCGCGGCGCTGAATACGATGTCGTCAAGGGCGTATGTCGTGCCCGAATCGTACGCCAGATAGGCGGTGCCAAGGGCCAGCCACCAATCCGGCGAACTTCCCGGCGTGTTGCCCGTGTTGCCAGCCTGCAGGGACCGGTACACGATCGCCACGGTGCCAGTCAGCACCGACACCAGCGCGTCCAATGCGTAGGTCGCGCCTGCGTCATAGGCAGCCGGCGGCGTTTCGGGCACGTTGCTGGACAAAAGGTTGGTATTTGTGACCGATATCGGTCGGACGATCCTCACGAGACTACCTCCACCTGGACCGGCCCGGCATCGTTGTTCACCGGCAAGCCATTGATCTCGAACCGCTGCCAGAGCTTGAGCGTGGTTGCGCTGGTGTCAGCGACCTGCTTCTGCAGCGTCACCAGCTCGGTCTTCATCGACTGCATGATGTTCGCGGTGTTCTCGATCGCGTCGATCTGGGCTTGCGCGTAATCGACCTGGGCGTCGGCAGCGAAGAGCCCGCGGTCCACAGCCGCAAGAACCTCGGAAACAGCCCGCTGGTAGTCGAGCGCGCTGGCCGCGTTCTCCTTGGCTGCATCGAGGTATTGACCAGAAACGCTGCGCAACTGTCCAAGGGCGGTGGCATCGCCGCCGGCGGCCGAGGCCGCAGTGCTGCGGAACTGGCCCGCCAGATAAGCAAGCCCCATGGTTGTGCTGCCGCCCAGCAGCTCCTTGCGATAGGCGCGCAAATCGTCGGCCAGTGGCCCGAACTGATCGATTACCGCCTTCGCGTCTTCCAGCTGGTAGACCATCGCTTGAAGGGGCTGAAGAGACGACTTGAGGCTGGCGAGTTCCATGATGCGCGCGGCAGCCACGGCATCCTCTCCCTTGCCGAGCAGCTCCAATATGCGGATCTGCAGCTTCAGCGGATCGTTGACGGCCTCGAGTGCCTTTTGACGCACCTCGGCCGCCGCCTTGTCGATGGCTTCCTGCTTCTGGAGGTTGAGGAGCTTCTCGAGGTCCGCGTACTCTGCCGCTGTCGCCCCTGCCTCGTCGAAGATCTTCTTGAGGCCTTCGAACTCCTTGGTCAGCTGCTGCAGCGCATACCCGACCGGGTCCGTCATCTGCTTGAGGCTGGTGAACACGCCCTCGAACTTCAGGGCCTTGTTCAACTGGGTCTCGATGTCGCCATCCTTCTTGAGGAGCGCGGCAGTGCCCGCGCGCACGCCCTGAATGGCTCCGTCGCGAATGGCATTGAGCAGGGCGACGCGAAGGGCCTCGGCCTCGTCCTTGCCATCATAGATCAAGTCACCGCCGACGTTGCGCTTCTTCCAGTTCTTGTCGGCAACCTGCGACGAGCCCGACGCCGAGACCGAGATCCAGCCCGAAGACCGCTTGCCGATCGAGACCGAGTAGTTCCCCACCGACCCGCCCAGCTGATCGGCAATGTTCTGAATTGCGGCCTGGATTCCCGTGCCGCTCGATTTCGAGGACGACGCAAGTTCGGAGCTGCTGCCTCCTGAGGTCACGCCCGTGTTGGAAACGACGGCAAAGCCCGTCTTTACCGTCTTGAACAGGCTGCCAAGCGCGCCGCCGAGAATGCCACCGACAATGGACCCAAGCGGACCACCAACTTTGCCGAGCAGCCCACCAACAGATTTGCCGATAGCCTTGCCGGCAACTTCTCCCAGCACCCCGCCGACTGCTGAACCGATGCCGCTGTTCTTGGAACCGAACACCATCTGCCCGGCAGCTACACCCACGCTCGCCGCCTTCAGTGCCTTCGTGAAGCTGCCCTCTCCGCCGAACACGCCGTCGAGCGCATCGCGGAACACAACACCCAGGTCCTTGATCGCCTGCTTGCCTTCATCGGTACTGCCAACCAGGCCGAGCAGGCCGCCCAGCGGACCGCGCACACCCGAGAAGTCGCCGCTGGAGAAGCCCTCGATAACTGCGCCGATGTTCGCCAGAATGCTTGCAAACCCGCCAATCTGATCGAGAAGCTCGATCGTGCGGCGCAATTCGTCGTTCCAGGCAGCATTTGCATCGGCAGCATCAACTGCCGCCTGAGAGGCTTTGCGCTGCTTGTCCGCCATCTCGTCGAACATCCGTTGCCAGTCCCGATCGAGCTGCTTGTCCAGCATCTTCCCGGTGGTCTTGGCCGCGTCCCGATAGATCGCGAAGGTGCCCTCCAGAGATGCGAGGAGCTTCTTCAGCTCGTCTTCGGCGCCATCGCGGAGTGCTTTTCCTGCCTCCTTGCCCGCCTTCTTCGCGTCCTTCTTCATGCGCTCCACAGCCCGCGCCTGGGCAAACGGACTGATCGCTGCGGCAGCGTCTCCGAGGTAGTCACGCGTCACGGTGTCACGGATTGCGCCCATGAACGCGGTTCCGAGCTTGGCACCGGCTCCGGCATAGCTGTTCTGGAGCTCCCCGATCTGCGGAGCTGCCAACTTGGGAAGATCTAGGCCGACCTTGCCAAGGATGACATTGGCGCTGCTGATGAAGCCATTGAGGATCTCGACGGTCTTCGCGACCATCGCGTTGACTGCCCGGATGGCGCCATTGGCAGCCGTCACGAAGATGTCCGCTACGCCTGCGGGAATGAGGCTCCAGGTGTCGCGAAGAACCCGCGGTACCACCGTCATCGCGCCGATGATCCAGTTGATTCCCCACTTCGCCGCGTTGACGACGTCCTTCCAGACGTTCGAAGTTTCGAGGCCGAATGCCTTGAATGCACCGGTGAGCTGGTCGGTGAGATACTTCTTCAGTGCGTCATAAGTACCCAGCAGGGTGTCCTGCCAGGTGACCGTGACCTTGCTGTTCTCGTTGATCTCGCTGGTGACGAGACCAACCGCGGCACTGATTGCACCGATGGCGGCGATGGCGGGCGCGGCGGCGAGGACAAAGCGCCCGATCTGGGCGATCAGGCCCCCAACGCCTATGCCCGCCTGCGACATCACCCCTTGAATCTGCGTGCCCTGCTGGAATAGCGCCATCATCGCCCCTTGGAAGGGCTTGCTGCTCTGGGCAGCGGCGGTGAGCTGGATACCGAGATCCTGGAACTGAAAGGCCAGATTCTGCACGTGGTGCTTAGCTAGGCCGCTGGTCTTGCCAATACTCCCGATATTGTCGTTTGCAGCCTTGGTGGAGCGCGCAACCCCGGTTGACATGTTGCCGACCGACTTTTCGATCTGGCGCATTTCCTCCTGCAGGCGCGCCATGTTCGTCAGGATCTCGATTTCGAGAGTGCCCGCCTTCACGCCTGCCATTGTTACCTCTTGGGGTTCTGCGCTGCGATGAGCGCCTTGAATGTCATTTCGAGCTTGCGGGACACCGCTTCACGATTGTCCTCGACCGCCTTCTGCTCACTCCAGGGAGCGGGACAGGCTTGGTCTTCGGCGTCGTGCAGCTGGTTGGCGAAATCGGCCGAAAGCTGGCGTACGAGTGCTGCCTCCCATGGCAGCAAGTCGACGCCCATTGCCTCCTGCCAGGCGGCAATGTCGCGCCATCCGACCGCGACGTGGCTCATGGCCCCGGGCGCAGTCGGTCCGATCTCCATGAGCCAGTCGATGAGGTAGGGCGCCGGATTGGGCGGCAAGCGGACTTCTAGACCGGCTGCGCGCATCGCATCCGCCCGCTTCACCGGAGTGTCCCGGCGAGCGGTCGAACCTTTCAACGGCCGCTTGCTCTTGTCCTTGGGAGCGACCGACAGCCAGGCCAATTGCCGGACGTAGAGGCTCAGCTCGCGGCCGAGCCTTTCGTAAAAGCCTCCCAGCTATGCACCTCGGCATGCACGTGATCGCGGATGAAGCCGAGACTGTCGTCAGCATAGGCCGCCGCGAACATCTCGCGATCGTTGCCGGTCCCGGGGTATTCCCACCCGTTGAAGCTGATGGTGACGCGCGATAGAAACTCGACCTGGTCTTCCTTGGCGCTGTCGAGCGATGCGGCCAACTTGCCCCCAGCCTTCTGAAGGCGCTCCGCCTTGCGGCGGTTGATCTCGGCCGAGGCCTGCCGCCACACTTTCGAGCCGGGCCCGTGCACGGTGACCGAAAGCACCTTGCCGTCGTCGTCGGTCAGGGGACTGTCGTCGCCGTTCTTGAGATCGATGGTTGCCGTTTCGAGCGCGCGGCGCCTGGTGATGTCAAATGCCATGTCTAAGTGTCCTTTTCACGGAAAGGGCGCCCCGGCCCGCCGCATCCGTGACTGCGGCGAACCGGAACATAGGAGGCCAGGATGGCTGGCCGGGGAGGAAGCAAAATCAGGCCGCGAGGGCCTCGACGATGCCAACGCCACCCGTGCTGGTGGTCAGCTCGAGCACCATCGTCGCGCTGGTGATCGTATCGACGCCGCCGCCCGTCACCTTGAAGGACATGACCAGCGCCTGCGCGTAGTAAGCATCGCCAGACGCCAGAGCGATCTTCACTGCGTACGGATTGTCCGAAAGCTCGGCTGCCTTTGCCAGGATCTGGCCGGCATCGTCAGTGTCCAGCGCCATCTGGACCGTCAGCTGCCCCTCGTTGAAGCTGCCCTTCTTCTTGACGGTGCCACGGCTGCCGATCGGGTTGTGCGTGATCAGCGCGTACTCGCGGCCGAATTCGCCCAGATCGGTAACTTCACCGACAATCGTGTAGGTCAGCGCGCTATAACCCGCGGTGTTGAAGGTTGCGGGGACGCCTGCGGACAACGAAATGGTCGACCCCGCCGTCGCGAAGATGCTCATGTCTCTTTACTCCTGCATGAAAAAGCCCGCGAAAATCGCGGGCGGGGCATCGCCAGCAGCCTGATGGCCCTGGCTGATCTTGTTGCTGCTATTCCGCGGCTTCGTCGCTGCGGCGCGGCTTGCTCTGCTTGCCGGGCCCGCCGGCAGCGACTTCCGCATCGCTCGCCTCGCGAACGATGCCGATATCGGACCAGTCCTTGAACTGCCCCTCGGGCATGTCACGAATGACGGTGCCGGCCGGAAAGTGATCATCGCCGTGATTCACCCCACGCTTGCGGATGACGATCGCGTTCTTCTTGCTCATCAATGGTCTCCTGTTCAGCGAACTTCGTTGTACCAGACCCGGAAATCCCGGCTTCCGAGGTAGATCGAGGCCGTTTCGTCCATGAAGTCTGGCCCGGCACCGAGCGAATGCACTGTGACCTGGCTGATGCCATCTACGTCAGGGACTTGATCCGCGCCGGCGCTCTTCACCGCCTTTGATATCTCACGGAGCTCGTCATATGTCGCCGCGGCAATCGTGACCTGGACCCTGTCCAGCACACGCCGCTTCGCCCCGGGTGCAGGCATGTTCATGTCGCTGGAAGACACCAGCGAAAGCGAGAGATAAGGCAGAGGCGTGCCAAGAGGCAGCACGCCAGCGCCGATGCTACCGGCAGGCACTAGCCCGGTAACGGCTGCGCTTTCGTGGAGCAGCTGCACCATGGTCGCCACGCCGTCACTCATCTTCGACGTCCGCTTCGATCGTGATCGGCGCCGTGAAGCTCGTTCTGTCCTTCAGATACTCGCGAAGCCGGCTACCGATGGCATCGACCACTTGGCTGGCCGTTCTGTCCAGCGCAGGGCGGAGGAAGGGATGCGCCGGAAAGCCAGGGTGAACGATCGCCCCCCTTATGAACGCGGCATTGATCTTGAATGTGTCCTCGCGCGGTCCGTCGCTCGTCTGGGTCGTGCGGGTGCCCTCGTAGCCGCCCACCCTGATCAGACCGGTTTCTGTCTCGCGAATGCCCTCGCCCCTGCTGGCACGCTTGTTGAGCGTCCGGACGGTCAGCTTGCTGTCGCCGGCAGTGATCAGGTGTGGCCTGACTCCGTACTCAATGAAGTGTCCGATGAAGCTATGCTCTCCCAGCACCTTCACCTTGACCGAAGCGGCGCCGCCCTTGAATGCACGCGGACTGCTCGTCTTGATCGCCTTGCGCAGCTTGCCGCTCTTAACCGGCACATTCGCCCTGGCCTCATCACGAACCACGCGCGCACCAGCGATCATGGCCGACTTCAGCGCGTTTTTCTGCAGTCTCGCGGGGAAGGCTTCCAGGAAAGCCATGAGTTCCGGCCCACCTTTCAATCCGATGTTACGGCTCACGAATCCTGCCCTTCCGTCGACAATTCTTCTGCCGCAATCTCGAGCACTTCACGCCGGCCCACCTCGGCAATTGCCACAATGCGCAAGGTCCGGCCGAGAAAGCGCAGGCGCATGTCAGTCCGAACATCGCCACGATGCCGAATTCGAACCCGGCAGGGGCGGCGGGAAATCTCGAGCCCTTCAGCGATGCGCTCCGCACGACTTGGCAGCATGTCCCGAACTTCGCCCCACACTGTGACCATCTCGGTCCAGGCGACAGCATGGGTTCCATACTTGCCCTGCTGGGCACGCCCGGGTTGGAGGATGGTGATCCGATCCTTGAACCGGCCTGGGTCGAACTCGGCCATCAGAGCACCATCCTGCGCATAGGCTGCAGCATTGCCGTGACGCCCGCCGGGAGTGCCCCAGGAATGCGATTATCGTACCACTGCGCCACAGTCGCCATGATGGCTGCCTTGACGCGCGGATCGGCTTCCTCCGGGCCCGTTGTGAACTCGATCGACACCACATTGGGGACGGTCGGGCTGGCGGTTGCAGGCCACGATTGATCAGGATCGCGGACAAGGCGCGCCGGGGCGCTGATAGTGTCCTCGATGTAGATGGCCGGGTCGAGGATCTGCTCGATCCGGTCTTCGTCGAGATACCGAACTGCGGTGACCTCAACCACCGGACCAGGCTCGAGTTCTACAGTGTCGGCAAATGCTGGCAGCGTGATGAGCCACAGTTGCTCGGTGATCGCCTTGCCGATGAAATTCTGAACCAGCTCGGACGCTGCGGCGATCAGCATCTCGACGATCGCGTCGTCGTCATCGACCTCGATCTTGCACCAGCGCTTGACCTCCTCGAGATCCACGGGCGCCGCCGCTGATGCGGCTATGAGGGTCAACCCCATTTCAACGACTCCCGCAAACCTTCATGAAGAAATGGGGCAGACACTGCCTGCCCCCGACCGCGCGACAGTTCAGTCGACGATGACGTGGAAAGTGCCGATCTTGGTGGCGCCGCCCTGCGCAATGGCGATCTTCACGCGGTCGCCCGAAAGGCCGATCCTGTCGGTAACGGCAGTGCCGCCGGACGCGTAGAGCTGTGCTGCCCCGACCTGCGAATGGCACGCCTGGCGCGGTGCACGAACCGCCGACGCATTGACGTCCGACTCGGTCCACAGATTTATGCCGGTCGCCTCGCCAGTGATCGTGAAATCGACACCGGAAGCAAAATCGGTCTTCACATATTCGATCTGCTGGATCTTGCCCGAGAGGCGAGGAGTGTAGGCGGTGGCGGTACCATCCGCCGCAGTGGTCACGGTGACCTTGTAACGACGCATCTTGCTTCTCCTGGTGGCGGAGCTTCACGGCTGCCCCTGTTGCTGTGCCGGGCCCAGTCAGGCTCCGAACTTGTTGTCCGGCTTCGGTGCCTGCTTGTTTTCGGGCACCGCTGCCTTCTTCGCGCCGCCGCATTTGCCTGCGACCTGCTCGAACTTGTCGGGATGAAACTTGAGGAGATCCTCGCCAGCTGCGTTGCTGACTTCGATTTCCTGGCCGCGCCGCAGAGTATCCGACGACACCGCACTGACGTGGATCTGTTCCAGTACCTTGAGCTTCATCTGGAATCTCCTTTTCCGGAACGGTCCATCAGGGCCGCTCGGGAAAAGGGCCGCCCGAAGACGGCCCTCCCTTTTCATCAGAGTGCCAGCGCGTCGCTGAAGTCGCCCTTGATGAAGGCTTCCGGCCGATAGACCGCGAGCGCGAGACGCTCCTCGGCGCGAATGGTGACCAGGTTCTTGCGGAAGTTGTCGCTGTCCTCAGTCGAGATCTCGACGTTGGCTTCTTCGCGATCGAACACCTGCGCACCCATCTGGAAAGCTCCGGTAAGGAACTTGTCGACGGTCATCGCCTGCGTTTCGACGACAGGCAGGCGCCACAGTCGGGCCTCGCTGCCACCCTGCGGATTGGCGAACAGGTAAGCGCCATCATCGGTCTTGGTCAGCTCGATGTCAGCCCAATCGCTGGGGTGCATCACGATGCCGTTGGCCGGCAGTTCCGCGAGAGCTGCCTGAAGAATGGCGAGACGAATGATGTCGATCTTCGTCATCATGCCGGCGGCGGTGGGGGTGATTGGCGCCGCGAAAGCCGTTGCCTGGGTGTAGATGCCGTTGAGATCGGTGCCAGTGCCGCCACCGTTGAGCAGCTGCCCTTCTTCGACGTACTCCAGACCATAACGCAGACGGCCATCGATGTATGAGCGCAGCTGCGGCACGTCGTCGAGGATCTGCTTGGTCGCAAGCACCCAGTGAGCGATCGTCGTGACCGAGCTGGTGACGATGTCGAACTTGATCTCCGACTGCGGCTTCGCCGTGCCGGCGGTTTCAGTCACGGTGGCAGCGTTGTTGGTGAAGCCGGTTTCCTTCACGTACTGGATCGCGTTCGAACCGGTGTTGCCCGGCGTGAGCAGGTCGCGGATCGTCATGCGGCGCTGCGGCAGGCCAATGATACCGGGCTGGCGCTGCGGAACGATCAGGTCGCCCGCCGAGCCATCAGCGTCGGTGGTGAGCGACGAAATGATCGCCTTCACCTGCATGCTGAACGTGTTCTTGCGGTTGCCGCCGAGCCAAGCCTTGAACTCCTCGCTCTCGGTCACTTCCTGGCCGGCCGTCTTGGCGCGGCGCTTCTCGCCCTCTTCGCCGCGGCGAGCGAGCTTCTGCTCGATCGCATCGATTCGAGCGGTCGTTTCGTTCATCTTGATGAGCGCTTCGTCTGCGCTCTTCTTGGTTTCCTCGGTGACCGTGCCGAGACGCTTCATTTCCGCATCCGCCTTCTCGGCGAAGGTCTTTACCTGGTCCGTCGCAGACTTCAGGTCGACCGCGAGCTGCTTGAGCTCACCCTCACCTTCGCCTGCCTGCTTGCGGCCGAACTCGCTGATGCTGCCAACAGCCGCCAGCATGCCGATCGCGGCAAGAGCACCGTTGATGTCCAGCGACGGATGGATCTGCTGCGCGAAAGTGGCAGCAAAGGCGGCGCTCGGAGCGAGCACCAGCGATACCGCGACCACAAGGGCCGCAGCAATCAGGTTCTTCTTCATGAATTGTCTCCGTTAAAAGGTCGGCAGCTTGAGGCCTGCCAAGGCATCAGAGAGGGACTTCAGGCCCTCATTCGCCATTGCGCTGCCGGACTCACTCCGGAGCAGGTGCGGAAGGCCGTGCGCGGCGACGACGGCGGCCTTCGTTTTCGAGAAGCCTGCCTCGCGCAGGAGCCGCTCGAATTCGGGAAGAGTGGGCAGCTCGCCATGGGCAAGCTTCATCTTGACGGCGTCGATCCGCGCCTCATCATTGGCCGGGAAGGTCACGAGGCTGACCTCGACCAGATCCAGTTCAAGAAGGGTGCGGATGCCGGTCTTCTCGTCGTAGGACGACTTGCGGACGAAATAGCCGATCGACAGGCCGGTCACGGCGCCTGCCTTCATCAGCGCCAACGACTCCTTCGCCTGGTTGACGTCGTTCACAAGGAGCTTGCCTGCGACCTTCAGCCCGAGATCGTCCTCCTCGAGCATGTCGTACACCCCGATCGGCTCCGACTGTCTGTGTTGCCACAGCACCGGAACCTTGCGGTTCTTCGAGGAAAGTTCGGCGAGGCTCGCAGTGAAGGCGCCCTTCGCGACGACTTCCTGATAGCTGTCGACAACGCCGAACACGGAACCGTACCCGGTAAAGCTGCCATCGTCGCCGATATCCTGCGCCTTCACGCTCAGGTGAAAATCGCGGAGCTTCAGCCCGCCGCTCTTACGCTGCATTGGCGTTTCCCTTCTGGAACAGCCCGGCCACGTCCTGGGCGTTCTTGATTGCTTCCCGGAGGGCATCGAGCTGATCGGACAGCGGCACGTCCTGCTGCTGCACGATCGGCTCATCGCCCCACGGCACCGGCGCAAGGTTCTCCTTTGCCCGGACTTCGTTGATGACCATCCACTTCGACTTGAGCGCCTTGTCGTAGAACGATGCGCGACCCGCGCTGTCGGCCCGCAGGAGGCCTTCAAGATTGAATTCGGCGGTCAGACCACGGGCACGCTCGATCGGAGTGATCAGCTGCTTGCGCACAGCCTGCTCAATGCGTCGCAGGTAGGGATTGAGAGTAAATTTCTGGAAGCCCAGCAGCATCTGCTCGATGCCGGTACCCCAACTCGTGGTCTTCTCGTTGTGACCGATCATGAACGGCGGAACGCCGAACCACCTGCAAATCTCCTCTACGCTCCAACCCCGGCTTTGCAGCAGCTGGGCGTCGTCGGCCTTCATCGTGATTGAATTCCACTTCAACCCGTGGCCAAGCACCATCGGGACACCCATGCGGTGCGCTCCCTGGTACTTCTTGACGATCAACTCCTCTGCCTCTGCCTGCTGCGCAGCCGTCAGCGGCATATCAGTCGACATGATTCCTGTCGGGTTCACCCCGTTGGCGAAAATCGCGCTCGCGGCGCGGTCCGCAGCGATCGCTACGCCCAGCGATTCACGTGCAAACTCGACAGTCGAAAGCCCGCCCAGCGGCCCGCCGCCGAATCCACGAACGTGAAAAACTTCATCCTCGGTAAGGTCGAAGTTTTCACCGCCTTCGGTCCAACGATACCCAATCCTGCCATCGGAACGCCGGCGGACGCTGACGATCGCGGGATTGATCGGCTCGAGGCCAACCAGTCGGCCACCTTCCATCAGCTTGCGGGCGTAGTGGTTGCCACGCAAAAGTAGCGAAATGACGGCGCATTCCATGTAATCGACCGGCGTCTGGTCAGCGTTCGGGCTATCGTGCAACACACGATACAGTGCACTCTCCCGAGCGACCGAGCGAACTCCGCGCTGGTCGACGGTATAGACCGGGACCGGTAGCGAGCCGATCGTAGACGAGATGAGGCGGACGCAGCCCCAGAATGCACTCAGCCGCATCGCAGCCTGGTCATTGACGGTTACGCCCGCCCCGTTCCCCCCACGCGACGAATTCTGTGGGTCGCGGATCTTCGGATCCGGTCCGAGCACCAGCCAGTCGCGCAGCGCCGTCGTCGCCTTCGCGAGCCAGGACGTTCGCGGGGCCAGACTGCTCACGCCGCACCACGCAAGCTGGCGAGCCAGCTATCGACGCCGCCAGCCACGGCCACCGGGCCCTCTTCCATACGCTTCACTGCATTGAGCAGCGCCACGAACGGGTCGATCTTGCCCGCGCCTGATGTCTCTTTGTCGACGTACAAGGCACTGCCCCTGAGCTTGACCAGCGCGTTGCTCACGCACCAGGCCATCATGTTCGAACCGTCGTGACGGAACATCCCGTCGCCGAGCTTGAATTCCAGCGTGTAGATCGCGCTCGACAGGCCAACACCCTGCCTGATCGAGGCGATATGCCCCGCGCGCTTCATTGCCTCGTCGCCAGGATCGAACCCGGCCTGCACCAGCGCATCGACGAGTGGACCGATGCCCCAGGCATCGACCGCAACCCCGCCATCCGCAGGCATCTTGCCGCTGTCGCGGACCCGAATTGCAAGGCGCGCCATGGCGCTCACGATTTCCTCACCGGAATCGGTGAAGGTCAGGTCGCCTTCAGCCGCAAAGCCTTGCAGCGTCGGCGCCACCTGCTTGCGCCGCTCCAGCGCAACCCGCTGCGCCCAGGCATGCGCCCAGCCCAGCCATATACCCGTTCCCTTTTCGCGACCGACCACGCCGGCACCGGCCAAGTCGTCCCGGCCGCCCATGTCGAGCCCAACGATCGCCACTTCGCAGCGCTCAAGCAGCTGGTCGAGATCAAGGTCATCATTCGCTGCATCGAGCCAAAGCTCAGCACCGCCCCAACGATCGCGCCGCAACCGCAAACCAATCTCGACGTTCAGATGCTTCGCCAGGAAGATCTGAAGGCCTTCACCTTCGCCGATCTGTTCCTTCTGCAGTTCCGACTTGAGCCATTCAATCGAGACCGATCGGCCAACGTGTGGATTCGTGACGTAGAAGAACTCTGGATCGAGGTAGGACTCGCACTCCAACAGGTCTTCCGGCCACTCGTACAGCATCGGGAAGGTAGCAGGATCCTCGATCTCACCATCCCTCACATCGCGGAAGTACGACAGCTTGGTCTTGAACACGCCCGCCGGTGGTTCGTCCGAATGGGTCGTGATGTAGAGCGTAAAGCCTTCCGGCCTTGCCGATCCGCCACCCAGCGCCTCTCGCAACATCGCGGCTGCCTTGGCCTTCTTCCCGAAGAGCCAGAGCTCTTCGATCAACGTCATCGCCGCCTTGCCGCCAGCTACGGTATCGCTGTCGGCGGCAATGACCCGCAATACCGCACCCGTCGTCAGGTGCTTGATCTGTCGCTGATGCTCGACAACCTTCAGGACAATCGCCAGCTCGGCGTCCGCTCTTACCATCCCCATGGCAGGCTCAAAGCTGTTGTTCGCAACCTCGATCGTGGGCGCAAGGATCTGCAGGATCGCGTTCGGACGCCAGTTGAGGATCAACGCGGTCACCATGATGCCCGCTGCGATCATCGACTTGCCATTCTTCTTGCTGATCAGGAGCATGAACTCCTTGATCAACCGCTCGCCAGTTTCCGGATCCTCGGCGCCGAAGATGGCCGCAACCAGGTCAAAAACGAACTGGTCGCAGACTTCACCCAACGTCGGGTGGGTCCCATTCTCCCTTTTAGGCAGGTCGGTGACCTGCAGTGACTTGAACACCCCCAACGCATCCGCGGCTTTCGCCGGGAACAGCGGCCCGCATGGCGCGATGCTCTCGCGCGCCACGATGCGCTCCCGCCAATCCTGGCAGGCAGTCGACCACACTGGCCGCGCCATACCAACCTCAGTTGATCAGGCGCGGCGGCGGGGTACGTGCCCCGAACTTGCCACCCATCTCGTGCGCCGCCAGCTTGGCCTGATCC
Source organism: Novosphingobium aromaticivorans DSM 12444 (assembly GCF_000013325.1). GTDB lineage: Bacteria > Pseudomonadota > Alphaproteobacteria > Sphingomonadales > Sphingomonadaceae > Novosphingobium > Novosphingobium aromaticivorans. The sequence goes on along the minus strand of NC_007794.1, from coordinate 684,549 downwards.
TTCTTGCCCAGCTTCTCCGGCTTTTCCTTTCGGCGCTCGACGATCGTGCCCGCAACTGACTTCAACCGCTCGGCAGTGAGCATCTTGTCGAACTGGCGGATGGCCGACACGTTGCCGCTCTCAGCCAGCTCGACCAACTTGGCCATAAGCCCCGATCGAGTGATGAGCTCGGCCTGAGCCTGATGCTTGCACTCCTGGGGAAATACTTTCCGCAATGTCTTCACGTCGCAGCCCAGAACAGCGGCCGCGTCGCGCTGCCTATATCCGGACGCGAATAACACCATGAGTTTATTGGATTTTTCCCTACTCCAGACATACGGGGGGCGGCCTTGACCTCGTGGGGGCGCTGGCGTCCAGCCAAACAGCCCCGGAGCGTCGTCCGAACTTCCGCAGCTCAAGAAAAAAATCTCCCAAAGGGTCCATGCGCGGTCCTATACCGCCCGGGCCTCCAGACTTTTGCCCTCCCCCCCTGCCGTTCAGGTCCGCGCCGTCAATCCTGAACGGGGCGCAGGCCTGCGCGCTCGCGCCGGCGGGCCTCGGTCTTCGCCCCGTGACAGGGTGAGCACCGCAGCCAGATGTTCATGGGATTGAGCGGCGCACCGCCATCCCGCAGTTCCTTGACATGGTCCGCATAGATCCGGCCCGATCCGGACCCGCAATCCTGGCATCGCCGACCTCGCAGCTTGATCACCTGGGCAACCAGCGCCTTCCATTCAGCCGACTGGTAGAAAGGGAGGGTCTTCTTGGCCCTTGGCGCTATCCGTGGCGGGCGGGGCGCAATGCGCTCCTGTCGCCGCATAAGCCGGACCAAGGCAATCTCCGAGTGAAGAGGGTGTCAACGAGAGTGCGCTAGCGCCCTGCACACGTCTCGCCGACTGTATCGATTCCTAAGCCCCAAATACCCCGGAGAAGAACACCCTTTATTTTGACCCCGGAATCATTCCGGGGCTTGACAGCCTCCGGGGTACCTTTTCTGCGCCTTTGCTCCGAAAACCCCACGAGAAGATCAGAGCCTTTCGCCGTCGCCCACGCGGTCCCGGCGCGCCGCTTCGATGGCACCAAGCTGCTTCAGGGTGCGCTGATACCGAACCTTCAGGCCATCCGACGTCGTGCCCGATTCGCGCCCACCCAGCGCCTCCCACACCCTCTCCCAGCGAAACCCACCAACATCCCGCCAGGTCTTCATGGTCAGCACCACGGCGACCAGGGGACGGATCTGCGGCGCGATCTCCTCCGCGAGGCATCCGACGTCCACGAACACGCGATCACGCAGCGCGACTTCACGACGGCCCAGCTGCTGGCGCGGACGGGCATCCTCGTCAGCATAGTCCATGACCTTGTCGCGGATGATCTGCGGCCACCATGAACGCTGTCCGCTGATAAGCCAGCCACGCTCCTGGTCAGGCGATCGCATGAGGAGCTGCCACGCCTCGAGCAGCATCTCTTCGGTCGCTTCGATCTCCGGGTCTCTTCTTCCCATTTTTCACTTCCCTAACAGTTACTAATAGATTTCTTTGTTTTCGTGCGCACGCCCGCACAGGCACAGGCTCAATTTGCGCGCCAACTGTCGGAACCGTCTGGAACGCCCGGAAATCAGGCATTCACACTGTCGGCCCAACTGTCGGGCAACTGTCGGGCGAACCGTCAGGAAGGCCCTTTCGAACCGCCTCTGACCATCCGCCCGACCCTTCCGAATTCCGCCCCAGACAGTCTCGCTGACAGTTGTCCGAATAGTTCCCCCGACAGTTTAACCGGCCGATTTCGGCCAAGGCCGATGGGGGGTGCGGGGGGCGTCACGGCGCGCCGAAGGGGTCGCGATTGTCAGCGTCGAAGCGCGCGACATCATCGTCGAAGGTGTCGCGGCCACTGGTGGACAGCGCACCGCCACCCAGCTCATCAACGCGCTTGAGGCGGATGCCCACACGCTCAACCTTGCCGGTCGAATTGTTCGGAACGCGATAGATCTGCGCATCGTTCAACTGCCGCCCAAAAGTCGTCTGGGTGATGATCTTCGTTTCATCGTCGCCGCGATCTATGCAGAATTGCCGGAACGCCTTGTACAGCGGCGTCGCTTCCTCGCGGGCTTCAGGATCGGACAGGTCGCAGTGTGAGGCGATCCACTCGCCCATGGCCGAGCTGGCAGACCAGAAGCTCGCCGTCGCGCGCTTGGCGGCCTCCGGCTCCGGCACAACGCGTTCATTCAGCCATTCGACGCAGCCCTTGATCATCCAGTTGAGAACGCCCGATCCTTCTCCGATCAGGCGTGCCTTCACCAGGTGCACCGGCTCATCAGCAACACCAGGCGTGACGCCGAACTGGACAACCCAAGGATAGAGCTTGAAGCGACGCCTGAAGCCGCGATCGTCGCTCGGTGCCTTGGGCAGGCCGTTGCACTCGGCGATGAGCTGCCAGTGCGGCGTAAAGCTCAATTCCGTGGTCGCATGCACGCCACGCGCGATCATCTCGCTACCCGTGGCCTGCTTGATCTTCTGGCCGTCCCACGTGCTGTTCTTCTTTGGTTCGTCCATCACCACCAGGCGGACGTCGCCGGCAAGACGCACGATGTCGCTCTGAGGCCCGCTGCTCTGCTGAGTCGGTCCCTCGAGGAAGGTCTTCGGGTCGGCCTTGCGGGCGTACATGCCATGGAGCTGGCAGACGACGTCATTGGTGACGGACTTGCCGTCCTGCCCCTTGCCTTGGAAGATGTAGAACGCCTGGTCGGATATCAGCGCAGTCAGCGTCATGCCGTAGATCCGCTGCAGGGCAGTCCGCTGCACCGGATCATGGTGCATCACTTCCATGCGCTCGATCCATGCCTTCGCCTTGGCTGCGGCATCATAGGCGACGTTTGCCACCTGCATGAACCGATCGTCTGGCCGGTGCCCCTTCTCGAAAACGTGGCTCCAAGTCCCGGCGTCATCCTGGACGAACCGCAAGGTTCCGTTGCTGCAGTGGTAGGCCATGGGCTGCGCATCGAAGTCGCGCTGCCATACCTGTGTGACGAACGGACCCTCATCACCGTCGCGGAGCCCCTTGAACTGGTTCTGCATTGCAGTCGTCTTGGCGGAATCGCCCGACTTGATCGACCAGGTCCAAAGCTGTCCCGCTCTTTCCTCGGCCATCTCTTTGGAGAACTTGCGCCCATAGACCTCGGCCAACTCGTCAGCCGTGCATTCGCGCAAGGCGTGCGCCTCGTCGCAGATCTCGACCGCTGCCTTCTGGGCAAATGCCAGCGCGCGCATCGGACCTTCGTCGGCCGACCAGCGGATGCCATCGAAAGCGATCCAGCAACCCTTGCCGCCGGCGCCATCGGCCAACCACAACAGGCGTCCGTTTGCTGCCTCGAACAGCCGGCGCGCATTGCCAAGATCATTGGTCGGAAGGCGCGAACGCTCGAGCAAGGAAAGCCGCTTCATACTGCGCTGGCCCTGGCATCGATCAACGCATGCACTGTCGCGCGCCGCTTCACCTGCGCGCTGGCGCCCCGCGGCGTGCCATCGATCAACTGCGGCATCATAGCTTCGGTCATCGGCCCCCTGATCCCCAGCACGCGGCGGTAGAGCACGCGTTGCATTTCATCTTCCTCGCGCTTGGCCGGGCCGTGCTTCATGTCGGACTCGATGTCCGCCACTGCGGCGCTGATCGCCTTCTTCTGGAACCCGGCGAGTTCGGCCATCTTCATCAGGTCCGCGATCTCTTCGTTGATCTCGCGCCGTTCCTCGCGCTTCTTGAGCACCGCACGCACCAGCGCGATCAAACGCCGCTGGCTGTCGGACTCGCTTTCGGGAAACACGTATTCGCCGTCCTCGGCCGCGACCACCGCATGCAGCGGCTCTGCCTCGTGGACCTGCGGCAGCGCAGAGATCTCGCGCTCGAACCGGGCACGCCATGTGCCAAGGTACTGGCACCGCGTCTCCTCGTCGGCGATCTCCCCGGCCAGCGCGGCCAGTTCTGCCCACACCGCGGCCGTCTGCTCTGGCGTCGGATTTGCGCCCGCCTCCGCGACGATCGCATCGAACAGGAACGTATGCAGCGGAAGGGCTTCGGTCACGATCGCTTCGATGGCGCGCCGGCCCATGCCGGTGGCGTCCATGTACAGCAGCTCGTCAGGGTCCTTCCCGTCAGGCAGCAATGCGATCGCCAGCTCGCGCCCGGGCCCGATACCCGGGATGGCCGTGCGGCAGGCCCGCACCGCAGCCTTTTGCCCTGCGGAATCGCCATCGAACAACAGCACCGGCCGGTGATGAAGCCGCCAGCAACGTACCAGCTGCTCTTCCGTCAGCGCGGTACCCATCGGCGCAACACAAGCGGCAAAGCCCGCCCTGGCCATGGACACGACGTCGAAATAGCCTTCGACGACGATCAGCCGGTTCTCTGCACCCGGCCGCGCCGCTGGCGCCGCACGATGCAGATTGAACAAGGTCCGTCCCTTGTCGAAGATCGGACTATCGGGGCTATTCACGAACTTCGGCGTGTCGCGACGTCGACCAGGCCAGACGCGACCGCCGAACCCGACGAGGCGCCCGCGCGCATCGTGGATCGGAACCGTGACGCGATCGTGGAACATCTCGCGCAAGGATCCATCTTCGCGCTGGCTCAACAGGCCGGCAGCCTGCCCGATCTGCCGACCGATGCCAGACCCGCGCAATGATCCGTCCATGCCACGGGCGTAGCCGATGCCGAAGATCTCCAGATCCATCGGCGTCATGCCGCGCCGCTCGAGGTACTGCATCACGGCACCGGCCTCGCGCAGTTGGCCCACGAAGATGCCCTGCGCGATGTCCAGAGCCTCGCGCACCGTCTCGATCTTGGCAGAACGTTCGCGCTCCTGCGGCGTCGGCGCCGGCACTTTCATGCCCGCCGCGCTCGCCAGCTCGCTCACAGCGTCGATGAACTGCAGGCCACGCTGGTCGATCATCCACCGGATGGCATCGCCGTGGGCGCCGCATCCGAAGCAATGATAGAAACCCTTGGCATCGTTGATGGTGAAGCTCGGCGTCTTCTCGCCGTGGAACGGGCAACAGGCCTTGAACTCGCGACCTGCCTTGTCGATTTTCAGGGTCTGCGCGATCAGCGCGGACAGTGTCGTGCGCGATCGAAGCTCGTCCAGGAATTGATGCGGGATGGCCATCTCGTCACTCGGCCGATTGCGTGCCCAGGATCGCGCGAATCCTGTCGAACTGGGCAAGCGCGCGCGGAAGATCAGCACGCGGTGTATCGGCCGCGCATTCCATCGCCAGCTGCGCCAGCGCCGCAATCTCCCGCGCCTGGGCATACGTTTTCCACCGCGGCACGCCACCGCGCGCCGGGCCGATATCGGATTGAACGCTCATGTCAGGCTCCCGCCAATCAGACCCGCAAGGGCATCAGCACTTGGACCAGCGCAGACTCGCCACCTTCCGCCTCGATGCGGCACGGCCCACCTGCGTCGGTGAACTTCATCAGGACCTTGTCGGTCGCCACCGCGCTCAGGCAGCTGCGCCAGTAGTCCCCGTTGAAGCCGATGGTCAGCGGCTCGCCGGCATACTCGCAGGCGATCTCTTCCATCGCGTCGCCAATCTCGGGCGAGGCGGTGGAGACGATCGCCTTCTCCGCGCCATCCAGCTCGAGCTTCACCGCACGCGTCTTGTCGGAACAGACCGCCGCCACCCGCTTGATCGCGGCCAGCAACGCTTCACGATCGACCGTCAGGAAGCTCGAGGGGGCCGAGGGTATCACCCGTGCATAGTCCGGAAACGTGCCATCCACCGTCTTGGCGATCAGCGTGACCTCTCCGCCATCGGGTGCCGGCATGGCCCAGTAGATCACCCTGCCGTTGCTGTCGGAATCCACCTCGACCATCGGCCGGCTGCATGCCTTGTCGGCGTCGTCGCTCGTCGAAGTATCGACCTTGCCCGCGGCATCGAGCAGCTTGTCCAGTACGGCCACCGTGCGCCTGCCGATGATCACGGCAGGAAAGGATGCCGCGCCGTCGGGGCCGTCCTGGACCAGGCGGGCAAGCCTGTGACCGTCCGTGGCGGCAAAGCGCTGGTCCAGATCTTGCGGATGCATGTACACGCCGTTGAGGTAGTAGCGCGTCTCTTCGGTCGAGATCGCATGCTCTACACGGGCGAACACGTCGCGGAGCGCGCCAGCGGCGATGCTGAAGCTATGCTCGAAGTCGGGGCGCGTCGGGAACGGAAAGTCGTCTACCGGCAGGCACGCCACGCGAAACCGGCTTCGACCGGCGGTAATGGTTACCCGGCTTTCCTTGTCCGTAGGGCCTGCCACCGTCACCATGGCGTCGGCATCGATCTGCTTCACGATCGCCAGCAGCGCCCGGGCCGGGACGCATGTTGCGAAGGGCCGGATCGATGCCAGCCATTCCGCCGAATTGGGCTCACGGTCCGACGTCGGCAGCGAACGAATGATCCACTGGTCCAGGTCGCAACCCGTCAGCGTCAGAACGCCGTCACTTGCCTCCATGCGTACGGTGTTCAGGATAGGAATGGTGTCCTTCCCGCCCGCCGGTGTCACTTCCACGACGTCGGCCAATGCCTTGGCCATAGCCTTCGCCGCAATCCGGAAGGCGGGCTTGCGCTTGTCGGTTGCGATCACTGCGCAGCCCTCCCTTCATGAAGACCCTGCTCGAAGGCTTCGATCTCGATGGCGATCTGCTCGGCCGCCCATTTGGCGCGGGCATGGGTATCCGCTCCCTCGCCCATCTCCGGGTGCTTGTCCGCGATCGTCAGCGCCGCGGTCCGCCGCCCAGCAAGGAAGGCAAGGATATCCGCTCGCTCCTGGATGCGGCCCATGACAACCGCTTCGATCGGCGACACCCCGCCCATGGCTGCCAATTCGGCAACCATGTCGACTGCGGTGGAAACCACCGCGCCGCTATGGACTCCGTCGCCCAGCAAACCTGAAACCCGCGCGCGCACTGCAGCGGCAAGCGCCTTCCTATCATTGCTCACCGCCCGTTCTCCTTGATGTCCGCCGTCCACCGGCCCGTTTCCACGATCTTCGCGCGCCGCTGCGCATTGCCGGCACCCACGTGGTGCAGTTCGACCAGCCCCGGCTTGACCAGCTTTTCGCGCAGCAGGTACCGGGCTTGCTCGGCCGTCTCGAGGCCAGCGAACTCGGCCAGTTCCGCATTGCTCGGACAGGGCCGTCCAAGGTTGGCCGCGCGCACGAGCATCAGGAAAATGCGGCCTTCCGGAGTCTCGCGGAACTGGTCATCAACCTGCACCCGGCGGCGATCGGCTCCCGCCTCGCGCACCACGGGCCGCTTGCGCCGCACGTAGTACAGCAGCTCGCGCGTCTCCTGGTCGCGCATCTGGACCAGGTCGACTTCGCCAGTGCTCGCCCAGTCGCGCACCAGGATGCAGACCGCTTCCTTCTGATCCAGACCCGGGCCGCGCGCGTAGACGCGCTTCGCGCCTTCGCTCGCCTTCAGGAACCACGCCTCGAGCTGGTCCTTCGGGACATAGAGGGTCGAGTGGGCCGGCGCGACCTTCCGCCCGGAAACATGGCTCACTGGCCTTTCTCCCTGATTTTCATGAGCACTGCGCGGTAATGGGCGCTTGCACGGTCGTGCTGATCGAGTTGCCGAAGGATGCCCTCCGCTTCGGTCGGGTCGATGTGGCCGTCGTTGGCGATTGCCTCACTGGTCAGCCCCGATACCTCCCCGACTTCCTGCGCCAGCTTCATCACCAGCCAGGGCGCCGTGCCTTCGTCGGCGTGCGGATCGATGTGCGGAACAAACATGCCGCCAAGCTCGCGCGCATAGGCACATGCGATCGGCGGCAATTCGCCCTTCGCCATCGCGACCTCATCCATCGCCAGCGCCTTGTCGAGCGGCGGGAAGGCGGCATGGTTCAGGTTGTTCCAGTCGCCCGCGACCGAGCGAGACCGGTCCGTTGTCGCTGCGGCGCCATCAACACCGGAGCAGCTGGAGATGGCGGCGCGAACGGCGCGCTTCAGACGGGCCAGCGCCGACATCATGCTTCACCTTCAGTTCGATTGTGGGGGAAACCTCCGCCGAGGCCCTTTTTGAGAGCCTCGGCATCGGTCACGTTCGCATTTCCACACACGAACGAAAGAACAGGCCAGCCATGGACATCGACAATTGCGACATCGAATTCACTTGCCAGTGCGGCCATGAGTTCACGGAGAAGCTGGGTGCACTCAAAGCCGAGAACGGCCTGCGATGCCCCGCCTGCAATCTTGAGGTGACTGCCACCGACGAGAGCTTCGCCAAAACTCGGCAAGACATCGAAGCGGCCACCCAAAGTCTTGCAAAGCAGCTGGGGAAAGCTCTCGGCAAGGGCTTCAAGCCGCGTTGATTGCTCCAGAGCTGTTGCAAGGCTCTCCACGGATCGGCGCATCGACTGCATGCAAGCGCCGCAGACGCTCATCGTTAGGGCCGCCATTAGGCCGCGCCCCGCTCGGACAAGTCGTTGATTTGTCCGGTGGCGGATTGGTCCGATGGAGCAGTATCAACACCGGTATGTTCACCGTCCCCGCGATACTCATCCATGAACCTGCGCACACGCTCGACCGTGCTCATCCTCACGTCGCGTCCAGCGCGCAGCTGTCGGACGAAATGACGATCGCCAAGTGCTTGTTGCCCCAAAGCGGTCGCGCTCAGCGCGTGTCGCTCGAGGAACTGCTCAATGTCATCCAGTAGCGTCATGCCGACACTCTTAAAGTGTGACATTGCACACCGTCAAGGTGTGAAACTTCCCGACTGCTGGGTTACCCCCCGAATGTGTGATACTTCACACATGAGCAAGTTCGACATCGATGCGTTCCGCACTCGGCTGCAAAGCCTGATGGACGAGCACAAAATAAAGCGGAAACCGCTAGCCAAAGCTGCGGGCCTAGGGGAAACCTCGATCCGCGATATTTTCGATAGCAGCAGGAATGACGTGCGCATCGGCACACTGGTGCGCCTCGCCGACTATTTCCAAATGTCTGTCGATGAATTGATCGAAGAGCCCGAAATGCGCCTGGCTGGTCGAGTCGGAGCTGGTGGGCAGGTACTATTCGAGGCAGAAGATTCTCACTCGGGACCGACCGTTCCCAAGCCGCCGGGCGCAAGCGCCGCAGTAATGGCGCTGGAGGTTGTCGGCACGTCTATGCTTCCGAAGTACGAAGATGGCGACATCGTTTACGTTCGCAGGGATGTGGACGGCATACCAAGATCGGCGATCGGTGAGTACTGCGCGGTGAGAACTGCTGAGGGCGGCACCTACCTGAAAATTTTGGCCAAAGGCTCCGAACCGGGGCGTTTCACTCTCAGATCACTGAACGCTCCGGACATGGAGAATGAGGAAGTGGTTTGGGCCGCGCCGGTATTGTGGGTCAGACAGCGACCAGCGAGGGCAATTTGAAGATCTACCCGGTAGGACTCGCAGGCGAAGTAAACTACCAAGAAGGCATTCTCCGATCTCATCCTGGTGAAGCTGTCCGTGTATACCACGAACGCGACAATCCTTACGACAGTCGAGCTTTACGGGTTGAAAACAATGTTGGCGATGTCATCGGCTACATTCCGAGATCCTCCTGGCTGCAACGAGCAGTCCACGAAGATGGATTAGGTATTGCTGCCACGATCAAGGCCATATCTGACGGGGACGGACACGGTGTTTTCGGCGTCGTCCTCGACGTCACATTGACGGATGATCCGATTTTCATTCGAGAGTTTTCTTCTAGCCCCAGAAAAAGGGGGAAGAGTGACGCCAAGAGTCGCGCCATCGAGCCAACCGGAGACGAACGCGCACTCGCGTTGGCGACTGGGCTGATTGCAATGGCTACCGTGCCACTGAACTGTGATTGTGGGAGGTCATACAGCCACAACTACAAGGGATTACGGGACGACAGCGTATTGAAATGTCCGTCCTGCGACACGCTAGCGGACGTGTCCGAGGCAGTCCTATTTCGCTTGGACGCCGAGCTTCATGCACTGCTGCTACAAATGCTCGCTCACGAAGGCCTTCCACCCGTCGACGCCGATACCGTGAGGGCTTTGCGCTTGGGCGCCTAACAAGACGGTGTGCTATTGCACACTTTATGGATTGACGAGGTGTGCATTGTCACACTAGTTTGCCTCCCGCAACACCACGGGAGGCACCAATGCTTCGCACACCTACAGATTTCCCGTACGTCGGCTCTACGGCGTTCGTTTCGCCTAACGCTGATCAGGTCCGCATCCTGCAGCACAATGCCAACGGGACCGTGCTGGTCGCGTTCGTCCGCCATCCCGCCGACCGCTCGGCCAGCGACACCCGCACGGTCGATCGCAACGAGATCTTCGCCAGCGTCGAAGCCGCACTGGGCAAGCGTCCCCGCCGCCGGAAGGCCGCGTGATGCAATGGGATGGCATCCGGGTCCTGCCCGCGACAGGAGACGCGGCGGCATCGCCGCTCCGCGATAGCAGTGCCTCAGCCGACTTTACGGGCCAATGCGCCCAATGCGGCTGCCAGCTTGATGAGTTGGTGTGCGTCGAGCCCGATTGCGACGGGTGCACCGTCGAAATCGAAAACGAGACGTGCCGCCATGTCTTCTCGCACAGGGTCTGCAATCCAGCAGTCAATCGGCACGTTCATAATCGTGGGCGGACCTTCTTCCGAACTAGCTCGCGCAAGCTCGCCCGAGGCAAGGGCGATCAGCTTGACGCCGGTGGTGATCGCGCAGACCGGCTCCATCACGAATCCATCTCTCACACCGTCCGCATCGGTGCACCAAGCTCCGATCAGCCCGTCAGCCGCCTTCATGGCAGGCGTGACGTTACCAAGCATGCCCAAGCCCAAATTAATTCCCCTTCGCTGGTCTGTTCCCCTGCCAGCGTAGCCGAAGCCGGGGAGCGCGCAACGCTTCCCGGCGGAAGGCAAGCGCAATGACGCCGGTCACCCGCCTCCCGCTCGCCGCATTGGCCGCCGCGGAGTTTCGCAAGCGCCAGCAGCGCGCGCGGGAGATCGTGCGGAACGGCGGCATGCGCGCGCTCCAAGCGGACAAGCACCTTCGCCCGTGGCTGGCTGTCGCATGCCTCTGCGGCGCTGATCTGCCGGAGCTTGAGGAACCCTTGCGCGTACGCCGCCAGGACGGCAACGAGGGCGAGGCGCGTTGGCTCGCAGCCGACGACATCTGCCCGCGGGCGCACTGGGTTCCGGTGCTGGCATCCGCGCGTGACGAAGCCTTCAACCGCTGGCTGGCCGATAGCCAGAACGCGGCACTGGCACAGGTCGCTTCCGGCATTCAGCGGATTGCCTTGCACCTTCGCCACGATATCAATGGCGTCCACGTGCCGCCTTATCCCGGCTTCGCGCCGCCCGAGAAGGCAGCCGCGTGATGCTGGACTCACCCTCCTTTGGCACAGCGCGTTCAACTCTGGACGCTGTTGCCCACACTCGGGAGCCGGCCCTTCGGGTCGCGTCGGCAGAGCCGGCTCCCGTCCTTTGTGAGACCCACGGCATCACTGATCGCGATCGCCGCGACTTTCGCATCCTTCTTCTCGCCATGCCGGCGCTGGCCGCCATCGCGGCTTCATTGTCCGCGATCTGCGCGGCTGTGATTTCCGGACAGCCCGCATGATCTACCCGGCCGATCCCCCGCCGCCCGGTTGGGCGCACAGCCTGCGCCAGCTCGCTCTTCCGCTGCTCGCCCTCGTCTTGGGCGTAGCGATGTTCGTCCGCACCGTCTTCTTCTGAGAGATCCGCCATGGTCGCGCATGTCGTCATTGGAATTTCCACGCTCGTGATCGGCTTGAACGCTGGGTTCATCGCAGGCGCCTGCTGGCATGCGATCCACGTGGTCGCGTCCCGTCGTGGGGGTCGCAATGGCTGAACCCCACTGCCCCCGCTGCGATGACACCGGCTTTTGCCATCACGCGAGCTTCCGCATGTATCCCTGCGCGCCCCGACAGGAAGCGCGCGTCGCGATCGCCGCGGCCGAAGCTGCGGCCAATGCTGCCGCCGAGCTGCTGCGCTTCGCACGTGAAGGCGAAGATAGCAGCTGCTTCGCCTTTGCCGAGGAAACCGTCGCACTCCTGGCCAGCGCCATGCAGGCGGCGCTTCGCCTCGAATATCCCCGCGCCTGCATTCTCGCGGCCGAACACGAGGATCAGACCTCGCCCGAGGCGATCAACCAGATGCTCGGCGCGCTCACCCGCTTTCTCGAGGTCTTCGAACCATGATCGCTCCCGTCCAGAACCGCGTACCATGCGGCCCGCAGGTTGGCGCGCCGCCCAGCCTGGAACAGATTCCCGTCGATCGACTGGCGGTTGACCCAACCTATCAGCGCGCGACGGACAGCCCCGCCTCACGCCGGATCATCGTCGGCATGGTCAAGCGCTGGGATTGGTCGCTTTGCCAGCCCCTCGTCGTATCGCGCAGGAGCGATGGTAGCCTGCTGATCCTCGACGGTCAGCACCGGCATGCCGGCGCAATCGAGCGGGGCGATATTCATTTCCTGCCGTGCGTCATTCTTTCCGCGTTGGGCTTGGAAGGAGAGGCAAAGACGTTCGTCGAGCTCAACACCAAGCGCCAGCGACTTACCCAGGCCGAAGTGTTCCATGGCATGCTCGCTGCCGGCGACCCGCAGGCAAAGGCCGTGGCGGATCTGATCGCGCAGACCGGTTGGACCGTCCGCAAGGGTAGCAACACGGCCGCATACAAGGCGGGCGATCTCGAATGCGCCCCGATGCTGGTCAAGGTCTACGCCTTCAAGGGTGAAGCTCCCGTCCAGTTCGCGCTGACCGCCCTGCGCGCCGCCTATCCGGACACGCCCGTACGGCAGTCCGCAACCTTGCTCAAAGCGCTCGTCGACGTGTTCGACACGATGCTCGACGATCCGCTGCCCACTACCAAACTGATTGCGGCGATCGGCGCCGTGCAACCCGACACCTGGATCAGCCGCGGCATCATCCACCGCGAATCCTTCCCAGCCATGTCCCATATCGCCGCGATCGCCGCCACCATGGTGGCTGCGGCCAAGGGACAGGAGCCGCCGAGCGCCCGCCCCCTCCCGACGAAGGCCACCCCTGTTGCGCCAGTGGCAGCGCCCCGCACCGCGCCAACGCCTGCGCCGGCACCGAAGCCCGCCACGCTCGCACCAGCCCCGCGCCCGCGCGCTGCCACCAAAAAGCTGGCCACCGTCTTCGGCACCAGCGGCAAGGGCTGGTGCGAACAGTGCGACCAGCTTGTCAGCCGCGAGAAGGCCCGCGCCTGCACCGACCGCTTCTGCACCGCCCGCGCAGACGCCTGAAACCAGCGAAAGGCAAATCCATGTCGATCACTACCCTGCCCCTTAGCTCGCTCATCCTGTCCAAGCTCAACGTCCGCCATACGGAACGCGACGCCGATATCGCCGCGCTCGCCGACGACATCGCTGCGCGTGGCCTGAAACAGAACCTGGTCGTTATCCCGGCCCACTTCCTTACTGGCGAGGCCGAGGCCGACTGGGACAGCAAGTGGGAAGTCATTGCCGGCGGCCGTCGCTTCCAGGCGATGCAGCTGCTCGTGGCGGATGGTCGGCTACCTGCCGATCACGAAGTGCCCTGCCTGCTGGAAGATCGCGACGACGCCAGCGAGACCTCATTGTCGGAGAACCTGCATAAGGTCGCAATGAACCCGGCCGACGAATTCGGCGCGTTCAAGGCGATCGTCGACCAGCGCATGTCTCCCAAGCACGGCGAGAGCGAGGCCACCGCGATTGCCTACACCGCCAAGCGTTTTGGCAAGACGGTCAGCTACGTCGAAGGCCGCATGCGCCTCGCGGATCTCTGCCCCGACGTGCTCGAGGCGCTGCGAACCGACAAGATCGGACTGGAGGCGGCGAAGGCCTATGCCGCCACCACCGATCACGCGCTGCAGCTGAAGGTGTTCAAGGAACGCGAGAAGGACACGTGGAACGGCCACAAGCCCAGCACCATCCGCGATGCCATCCGCAACCGAACCTTGCCGCTCGACCACGCCCTGGTCGAGTTCGTCGGCCTCGTCACCTATCAGGCCGAAGGCGGACGCATCGAAGGCGAGATGTTCATGGGCGCCGAAGGCCAGCAACGCGTGGTCGACGTCACCCTGCTCGAAAGCCTCGCCAGGAAGATTGCAGAAGCGGCAATCCCCGCGCTCATCAAGGAACACGGCTTCAAGGAAGGCCTCTACGCGCCGGGCCAAGGCATCGGGTACTATGCTAAATGGCCCAAGGCCCCCTCCGGCTACATGAAGAACTGGGGCGACGTCGAAGGCCTGAGCAAGGCCAAGCGCAAGCAGCTGGTCGGCGTCTACGCGCTCGACAAGGATCGTGAGGACGGCGTTACCAAGGTCTCCCTGATCGGCACCTATAAGCCCGAGGAAAAGCAGGCACCGCGCGAAGAGCGAGACTGGGAAGCCGAGCGCGCAGCCAGCCAGCGTGCCTACCAGGTCGGCATCCTTGCCGCCCGTCTGGCCGTACCCCAACTCACCGGTGGCCTTCTGAAGGATACCGAGCTCGACGGGCGCACCTTCTGGCCGAAATACTCTCCCCGTCTGGTCGACGAAGATCCGGATGATGAGAACTTCAAGCTCGTCGCCATGATGATCCGCGTGCCTGTTGCCGACATCGAGGCGAACCGCGCAGAGGCCGAACGCCTCTACGACGAGGAACTCGCTGCCGAGGAAGCCGCACGGGCCGCGCCACAGTCCCAAGACGATGACGAAGACGACGGCGCCGACGAACTGGTGACCGACGAGGCGGAGGGCTGAACGATGGCCGATTTTACTCCCTCCAAAGCGCTGGCGGACGTCACAACCGAGCGGCAACGCCAGATCGAAGTCGAAGGGTACACCGCGCAGCATGATGACGAACATGACTGCGACGGCGCGCTGTCTCGCGCGGCAGCATGTTACGCGCTCGCTGGCATAGAAGGCGGCAGTGGCCCCTTCTACGTAACCCATCTCCAAACACCAAGGCAGGTCTGGCCGTATCGGTGGGAATGGAAGCCCAGCGATCGGCGCCGCAACCTGGTGAAAGCCGCTGCGCTCATCCTCGCCGAGATCGAACGTCTCGACCGCAAGGAGGGCTGAGCGATGTCATATGCACGCATAGACCACGCCGCATGGGTCGAGGACAACAACCGCGGCTATAACCAGATGTACGCCAAGCGCCGCTCATGGAAGCCAGCGCCCGAGAAGCTGACCGACTTCCAGGCTAAGGTCATGGATATCTGCGGAATGGTTGGTGGCGGGATCTACAACGCCCCGATCAACTGGGAAAAGGTATCGTGGGGCGTGGGCCACAATCACTCGGGCATATTCGTCCCGTGGAGAGATGGCCGCATGTCCACCTTCGACTTCTATCCGCTGACGTTGCTGGTGCTGCTCTGCCATGAAGCGCGCATCCGCTGCGAGATCCGCGCCAAGTCAGCAGGTCACTTCGAGCTGTCGTTTTTCCAGCGCAGCCACGAAGGCGGCATGGCACTTCGGCACCCCAACATTGACGAAGCCGTCGCAGTCTTCCGCGAATACCTGCCGGACGATCACCGCATCCGCTACCGGTTGCCCGAGGTGCAATCCGAGCCAGCGCTCGCCGTGGCGGAGGGCTGAGCGATGGCTGACAAGGGCATCATCTTCTCGGATGCTATGGTGCGCGCCCTGCTGGACGGCACAAAGACACAGACCCGGCGCCTGTGCGCATGGCCCAACAACCCGAACACCCCACAGCTGACATACATCGTTGCCTGTGATGAGCCGGGCTGGTTCGGTGACGAGGAAGGTGAAGTGCAGTTCCGCGTGCCTCATGCGCAGGGTGACCGGCTCTACGTGCGGGAAGCGTGGTCGGTGCGCGGCACCTATACCGACGTCGTCGAGGTTGGCTATCGCGCCAGCGCGAACCGCAGCCACACGGAGTTCGTTGAGCAGTGGCCGGTCGGTGACGCCATCCCCGGCAAGGGCAGCTGGCCGCAGTGGCCAAAGTACGGCCCCTCAATTCACATGCCTCGCTGGGCCTCCCGTATGTGGCTCCAGATCACCGATGTCCGCGTGCAGCGACTTCAGGAAATTAGCGCGGCGGATTGTCGCGCAGAAGGTCTTGAGCGGGGCGCGGTCGGTGGACTCCTTCCGGCGTACCGTGGGTCTGCTGATCTCGAGTGGCGCATCTATGCGGACGACGCTTACCACGATCTCTGGGACAGCCTGCACGGCGAGTCCGGCACCAGGTGGGCCGACAACCCGTGGGTCACCGTCTACACCTTTGATGTGCACAAGGGAAACATCGGCAAGGCAGCGCGCGGATGACCGCAGACGACATCCTTGCAGCGCTGATCAAGCGCGCTGGTGACGACATATTCGCCACTGAGCTGTCCATGTCCGGCCGCGATCGGCGTTGCGATTTCTGGACTATCAGCGCCAACGGGTCGGCCGGGTTCCATGCGATTGCGTACGAGATCAAGGTTTCTCGGCAGGACTTCATGCGCGACCATGCTGTGAAGCAGCGCGAAGCACGTCTCTATTCCGATCGGTTCTTCTACGTCACGCCGGCTGCACTCGTGCGCAAGGACGAAGTACCGGACTGGGCGGGACTGATCGAACTAGATGGCGACAAGCTGCGGACGATCGTGCCTGCTCCGATCCGTGACAAGGATGCGCCAAGTTGGCAGTTCGTCGTTTCGCTGATCCGAAACTCAGGCCAGCTCCATCGCGACCAGGACACTCTCAAGAAGCGGATGCTCAATGCTGAGAGGCAGGTTCGTGATGCGACCAAGCTGCTGCGCGAAGCAGGGCTCGAGCCTTGGAAGTTCGGGATCTTCGGTTGATGGATACCCCCTTTGCCTCTCTCGCCGGCAAGCGCTTCCAGCTGCTCTACGCTGACCCGGCATGGCAAACCGTGCTCTGGTCCGGCGCACAGCGTACGCCAACGCAAAAGCAGGGCGAGGATCATTATCCGACCATGTCGATCGACGACATGAAGGCCCTGCCCGTAGCGGAGATCTCCGCCAGCAACGCCGTGCTCGTCATGTGGGCGATCGGTAGCCACCTAGATCAGGCGATCGAGCTCGGGCGCGCGTGGGGCTTCGTCTACGTCACGGACCTGTTCTACTGGGCCAAGCAACGCCAGCTGCGCCCCAACCAGGCGGACCTGTTCACCGACGACGTGCCGCCCTGCCCGATCGGCATGGGCAAGTACACGCGTAAGCAGGTCGAACCCTGCCTGCTGTTCAAGCGAGGCAAGGGCCTGCGCGTGCTGGATCACGGCGTCCCCCAGCTGATCGTCGAACCGAAGCGCGAACACAGCAGGAAGCCGGACAGGGTCTATTCGGACCTTGAGTCTCTCTTCGGCTTCTTCCCCCGCATCGAACTCTTTGCTCGGTCCACGCGGGAAGGCTGGAGCAGCTGGGGCAACCAGGTCGGCAAGCATGGCGAGGTCACCGCGTGATCCTGGAACCGATCCTTGACTCGCGGGTGGTCGACTGGGGCGAGCAGCAGCGCGCTTACGATCGCGCGCTTCGCCAGCACCTGGCCGACGTGCCCGACCCCGAGGAGTATGCGATCTGCCTGCCGCAAGACGTGCGATGCGCCCTCGCGGCGGCCGTGATGCGCCACGAAGGGTGCTACGCCTATCCTCAGGACATAGCACTGCTACGCCCGTTGGGCTTGTGCGACTTCTCCTCCGACCGCCACCGCGGCCGCCTGCTGACCGCATTCGGCATGCAGGTCCGCAAGGCTGTCCTCGCCATGATGATGGGTGATTGAGCCATGGCATCGCAAGCTACCCGCAACGTCGATCGTGAGCCGAAGGGCTACCCGCAGAAGGCCAAGGTCCGCGCGGCCGTCGAATACGCGCGCGAAGCTGGACTTGACGTGTGTTCGATCAAGGTATCCCCTGACGGCTCGATTCAGGTGTTCGACACCCGCGCCTTCCCAGCTGTTCCGCGCGATGAATGGGAAGCATGGGAACAGAGCGGCAAGCTGGGGTAAGCAATGTCCGTGGCCGGTGTTCACTTCGTTCGCTCCGCCAAGTCGGGCAAGCCGATTCGCTGGTACATCTACGCCTGGCGCGGCGGGCCGCGCATCCGAGTAGCGGAACAGGCAACCCAACCGCGCCTGACCAAGGCTGATATCGCCGCGATCGCCGCAGCACAGCAGGCTAGCGACGAGCCGGCGGATACCGTCAAAGGCCTGTCCACCAGGTGGCAGCGGAGCCGCGAATGGAAGGCCTTCGCCGAATCCACGCGCAGCCTGTGGGGCGACTGCTGCACAAAGATCGAGGAAAAGTGGGGCAAGGTCCCGCTTCGGGTCTTCGGAGATCCGCGCACCACGTCGAAGATCGTGAAGTGGCGCGATGAAATGGCGGACGCAAATGGCCTGCGAACCGCCGACGAGCATGTGAAGGTGCTGTCCATGATGGCCAAGTATGGCCTGCTGCAGGGCCTGATGGCGTGCAACCCCGCGCAGCCGGTGCCGCGCCTATGGAAGGGCGGCAATCGCGAGGAGATCATCTGGCTCCCGGAAGACTGTGCTGCTTTCGATGCCGTCGCCCCACAATGGCTGGTCGACGCGCGCAAGCTGGCCGAGTTCACCGGTATGCGACGCGCCGATCTTTGCGCCCTGCGCCGGGACGAAGTCTTCGACACACATATCGGACGAACGGCCAAGAAGAAGTCGGCCGGCAAGCGCCAGCGCACGGTCATGCCGATCATTCCAGGGCTTCGCGAACTGCTCGAGGAGCTGCGCGCCCGTACGCGCAAGCCCGGCATCGAAACGGTGTTGGTCGGGGCTCATGGCAACCCCGTGCAGCCCGCAACGCTGTCGGCCCAGTTCAACAAGTACCGCTCGCTCGCCAACGATGGCCAGGGCATCGTCCACCGCGCGGCCTACGACGACGAAGCGGACAAGGCGAAGCATCTCCACGATCTCCGCGGCACGTTCGCAACCAAGCTCATGACGCTTCCGGGTGGCGGGCTGACCGACGATCAGATTGCCAGCGTCATGGGGTGGAGCTCCGACCAGGTCGCCACAATCCGCAAAAGATACGTTGACGAAGCGGCCATCGTCGTGGCAATCGGCAAGCGCATTGCCGAGGCAGCTGTAAAACAGCCTGTAAAACGGCAGGGCAAGCAGGCACGTAAGTGACTGAAAATGCGGGTATAGCTTAGTGGTAAAGCCCTAGCCTTCCAAGCTAGTTATGCGGGTTCGATTCCCGCTACCCGCTCCAGCCTCTTTTCCAAAATCATCCCGACAGCTTCGTCGAACTCTCGACCAGCCGGGCATCAACTGCAGCCAGACCGTCATGCGGGCCCGAGGGGAATCAGCTTTCCTGCAGGCGCTTGCTGAAGAGTCGGTGAACCAGCTTCGCCTCCAGAATCCGTCCGACGGCATACAGCACCGCGAACAATGTCGCGAAGACATAGGCGGGCGTGGGAGACGGCATCTTGTCCTTCTCCTTGGCCTTGCCCGCAGCCTCGGCCTTGGGCATTTCCGGTGCGGGCGCGCCGAGGAACTTGTCGACCGGGTTGAGCCGCGGGACTGCGTCTTCCTTCTTCTTCGCATCCTTGGCACCGGCCGCTGCTTCGGCGGCAGGGCGCTCCAGCTTGCCGGCCAGGATGGTCAACTGGCTGAAGGCAAGGAAGAGCAGCGGCGCGAGGAAGCAGAACAGCAGCGCCCGGCTTGCCAGGCGGTAGGACAGAACCGGCCCCGCCGCATCGTGCTCGACGACAAGCACGCCGCTGTCGAAGACCGACATCCTGTCCTGCGCGGCCGGGTCCTTCTTGCTGAAGGTCAGCATGCGATCGGCACAGGCATGCGTGGTGCCGGGTTCATGGAACAGTGGATCGAGCCTGCCGATAGCCATCTCGGCGGTCTGGCCCGGAGCCAGTGGAATCCGGCCGCGCACGTTCCAGATCCAGTCTATGAAGTGCAGTTTCACTTGGCCTCCACGCACATAGTCCGGACTTTCATTCCGCAGGGACCGCCTCTGGCCCGGAATAGTTCCCGCGGCCGAAGCGCTCCTTCATCGTCTTCCACGCTTCGGTGAACGGGAACGTCATCTGCTCGCGAATCGACATGCGACGGCCGCCTTCCATGCCCAGCAGTTCGGCTTCGCCATCGACGCAGGTGCCAAACATGCGATCGATGAAGATGTAGGTGCCGGCATAGTTGCTGCGGCTCGCCTCGAAGTCGCGCGAATGGTGCAGGCTGTGGTGTTCGGTGGTGTTGAAAAGGAAGCGCCACCAGCGCGGCGTGTTGAAGCGGACATTGATATGCTGGTAAGTGCCGACCGCCATGCCGATGGCCCCGGCGAGCAGCGCGGCGCGCGGCAGGAAGTCGAAGAACCCGCCTATGCCCAACCCGATCAGGAACAGTTCCACCGGGTTGCCGACCGCGCCCTTGTTGATGTTAAGCTGGGTGATGTAGTGGTGGACCGAGTGGGTGAGCCACAACGGGTACCAGTTGTGCATCCCGCGATGCATCCAGTATTGCCCGAAATCGAACATGAACGAGATCACGAAGGCCTGCACCAGAAGCGGCCACCCCGTGAACCACGACAGCTTGTCCCAATCGAAGCTATGGCGCACCGCCGCGATCACCGCGCCGCTGCCGATGTAGTGTTCGACCAGGTCGAGCACAGTATAGCCCAGCCCGACGTAGAACAGGTCGGTCATCAGCTCCTTCCACGTCAGCCGCCAGCTTGCGTAGCGAGGATTGACCCACTCGAGCACCAGCAACAGCACCTTGAAGCCGATTCCGATACCGATGGCCGTCGATGCCTTCGCGATGGAATTCGGGGCATAGTACCAGAACAGGATCAGCGCGAAGAGCACTGCCGGCTGAAACCAGGTGAACACGAAACGCCTGATCGGCCCGCCCTCGACCCGAGGAATGTTCTCCCAGCCGATCGTCACCGGCGAATCCGCCCCGATGATGCGATTGCCTACGCGAACTCCGTTCATTCGACTTCCCTTGCTATGCCTGTCCTGAAGTTCCGACCCGGCCGAAAAGGCGACCTTTCCCGGCTGACGAAGCGTCCCGGAACCGCCCCATCACCGCCAGATGCCATTGCGGTATGATAGTCATAGACCTCATCTATGCCGCCCAGTTCATTCGGGCCGGGGAGCCACGGGATAGATAATGAAATGGTCATGGACCTGCGGCTTCTCGGGCACGTCGAGACTGGCCCTCAGTCCTGCATCCAGTTCCGCGATTGCGCTCGCCGGCAGTTCCAGCAGATGCTCGTCCGGATGAGTGGCCGCCTCGTGCGGGTAGTCGCGGCCGGCCGTGCGCGACATCTCGATGTGGGCGCCAAGCACCGCACGGATCGGATGACGTGCGGCAAACTTGGCCAGCCTGTCGACGCTTGCCCGGTTGTCGACGAGAAAATTGACCGGCACGTAAAGTCGACCGGGATAGAGCGTATCGCCCGAAAGCAGCATCTTCAGGCGAGGATCATAGACCATGATCGCGGCGGCCTGGTGGCCGGGCGTGGGCAGGATGGAAAGCGCCCGCCCGCCAAGGTCGAAACGGACGACCTCGTCAGGCCAGTGCCCGATCCCGAAGAAGGCGGCGACATCCGCCGGTTTGAGGCCGACGACCGTCGTATCCGGGCGAGCCTGAAACGCCGCGTCCCCGGCAACGTGGTCGCCGTGGCTGTGGCTGTGCGCGACGACCAGCGCAATCCGCTTGCGCTTGTGGGCAGCCAGCCACTCGTCGACCAGCCGGTCTACGGTCGGGCGGATCGAGCCGCCTTCCGCGCCGGTGTCCACCAGCAGGGCCCGGTCACGGCCGAACAGCAGATAGAGGAACGGCGCCTCGAAATTGCTGTGGACCGATTGCCGGATGACGAAGGTATCAGCGTCGAGCGCCTGGACTTGGGTCGCGGGCTCCGCGCCATTGGTCCCGTCGATCCAGCGTTCGGCGAACAGCGGGGGCGACTGCGCGCTTCCGACTGCCGCTGCCGGCGTTGCGGAAAGGCCCAGCGCCAGGGCGATCGCCGCCAGCAGCCGCGCGGGCTGGTGCCTTCGGCAAGAAGGTACAAGGCAAGCCATGATGGTGTTCTCCGTGCGGGACTCCCGACCGGAGCCCCTTGCGGCATCTGAGCGGGCGCGGAACGGCGCCGCGCCCGGCCTTCGGTCAGTACCTGAACCGCGCCTCGATCCCGACGGTGCGGGGATTGATCACGGTCCGCTTGTAGTAGCGCAGCACCACCCCGTCGTTCAGACCCACCCGCGAACGGTCGTTGGCAACGGAAGCCACCGCGTACTTGTCGAAGATGTTGTTGGCGAACAGGCCGATGCTGTAGCGGTCGGTATCGTAGGTCAGCGACGCGCGATGCAGGACGTAGCCCGGCAGCTTGTCGCCATAGGCTCTGTCCCAGCCAAGCCGCGTGACCACGTTGCCGCGATAGGTTGCGGTCCAGTCGGCGACGAGCTGTCCGTCCTTGAACGGCATGGTGTACGTCACGCCCAGGCTGCCGCTGTTCTTCGCGGATCCGGGCAGGCGATCACCCGCCAGCGCATCGAGCTTGGTCGGGGCACTGGGATAGGTTCCCGCCGGGTCGTTGACCGGAATGTTGTCGGGCACATCCTCGGTCAGGCGGGCGTTGACATAGGAATAGGTACCCTGGATCGACAGCCGGTCCACGGGGCGCAGCTGGAACGAGGTTTCGAACCCTTCGGACTTGGCCTTGCCGCCGTTGACTGTGATGCCGACGATTCCGTTCAACGTCGCGGAATCGACCTGGATGCCATCCCACTTGATCTGGAACACGTTGAAATTGAACGTCAGCTTGCGTTCGAAAAGCTGGGCGCGCAGGCCGATTTCCGCATTCCTGGTTGTGTCCGGCCCGTACTGCACTTCGTTCGGCAACCCGCAGGGAAGCTGCGTATTATTGATGTTGTCGCCATCCGGATCATTCGGCAGCGGGTTGGGGCAAGGCGCAACGCTGTTGGGGCCGCCAATGCGATAGCCCTTGCTGTAGGTGCCATAGAGCATGATGTCGGGCGTGAAGTTGAACGAGCTGTTGAACTTCCACACCCAGCCGGTCTTCTTGGCCGTGCCGCCCGCGGGCGTCAGGTCATAGGGGCTGACGGGGTCGCCGATGAGCGGAACCACCAGCGCCCCGGCGATCTTGGAGTTGTAGCCGAAGTAGCGCGCGCCGGCGGTGACCTGCCAGGCAGGCGTCACCCGGAACGTGCCCTCGCCGAAGATTGCCTTTTCGGTCACCTTGGACGTCACGTACGATGCGTATTCGACCTCGTCCGGATTGGGCTGCGTGCCGAATTCCACCCAGGGGTGGTTGGGCACGTGTTCGATATAGTCGCGGTGCCGCTTCTGCTGATTGTAGAAACCGCCCAGCACCCAGCTGAAAGGTCCGCCATGACGCGAAACCAGCCGGACTTCCTGGTTGAACTGCTTGCGCTCGTCTTCGCTCTCGTTCCAGCTCGAGAAGGCAGGGAAGGTTTCGTAGCCATAATCGAGATCGAGCAGCAGATCGGTGTTGTCGGACTGCGCCCGGTTTTTCACGGTCGTGTAGGCGGTCGTCGCAACGAGATCGGCGATGCCCCCGAGGTTGGCGTTGACTTCCATGCTGCCAAGGTGGGCGTGGCGGTTCACCGGCTCGACGTAACGGCCCGCGCTTTCGTACTTGCCCGTGCCCAGCACGCCGTTGCTGTTGTACTGCCCGCCGTCCGTCTTCGTCTGCTGGTAGGCATAGGTGAAGTTGACCTTGAGGTCTTCGTTGAGCTGGAACAGCAACTGGTTACGGGTGGTAAAGGTCCTCTCGAAGTTGAGGTCCTTGCGCCTCTTCAGGTTCGCCGCGTAATCCGCCTCGGTAACCCCGTCAGGGCCGCTGGGCTGCGGGAGCGAGACGCCCGGAGTCTGCAGCAGCAGCGGGTAGTCGATGAACCCTGGATCGTAGAAGTAACCGGTGGCCGAACGGAAGGCGATATGGTCCGTCACGAGCGGGATGTTGATCATCCCGTCGGCCTGGTAGCCAACCTGGCTGCTGTGGGACTTGCCATAGGCGCGGCCATGCGCCTCGGCTTGGTAGGCAGTAAGGTCGGGCCGGTTGGGAATGTTCCGGATGGCGCCGGCCAGCGTCCCCAGACCGTAAAGCGTCCCCTGCGGCCCGAGCAGCGTTTCGACGCGCGCGATGTCGAGCATCTTGAAGTCGTAGTAGATCGGGACTTCGCCAAGATAGACACCCAGCGAGTCGTCATACGACGCCCCGGTGGTGTCCGTGTCCGACGCATTGAGGCCTCGCAGGACGATCGTGCCGGTGGAACCCGGTCCGGTATCCGAAATGGTCATGCCTGGGGTAAAATCGGCGATGTCGCGCACGTCGTCGATGCGCTGCCGCGAAAGCTGCTCGGCGCCCACGGCGCTGATGTTGATCGGCACATCCTGAAGCGAGGTTGCACGCCGCGTGGCGGTAACGACGATCTCGCCCGAGCCTCCTGCGGGTTCACCTTCGGCGGCAGGTTCCTGCGCCCATGCGGAACTGGTGCCGACGCCCATGAGAATGGTCGCGCCCAGCAGCGTGTTTCGGATCATCTTCATGGTCACTTCGGCCCCCTAGCTGTTGTGCCTGTGGTTCGGTGACATCACTCCCCGGGGCGCTCGGGCAGGGCCGGCGCCTTATGGCCTCTTCGGGCCGTAGTTCAGCAATAACGCGGTCTTGCACGGGGCCTGGTACGGGGTCGGTCGATGTCGACTTTCGACCTGGCGCCGTCAGCACCCTCGATAGTTTCCCGTCCGCCTGTGAGTGGCAGGACATGCTCTACGGTATGGATATTACGGAACTGGTCAAGCGTAATAATTCCGCACCTGCTCAGTATGAACATATCGTATTCCGCATCGCACAAATCCGCGGTTTGCAAGCTATTGGCCAATTGCCCGCCGAGTTGGACGAGCACCAGGTCCTGCTCCCGCCACCAACGACTGAGCGCGAATCGCCCGCCTCACTGATTCGCCTCGGACCAGATCGCGAAACTCCCGGTTTCGCGTGCGCCCGCCAAGATGGACCTCGGAGTGCTTCGGTGGGACCCCACGGCCGGGTGGGCTGAGCCACACCATCGCGACCTGCGCGATATTATTACCCTTTTTTTCTTTGGTAATATTTTTCGATGGACAAGAAGGCATCGCCGAATGATGCTGCACTGCGAAAGGGGATCGAATCATGGTCACGCTGATTGGCAAGCTCGGTATGACGGGTCTGTTCGCGGGGGCGTTGCTGATCGCATCCTGCTCACCCTCTGGTGCGCCCCATGCCGAACCCCGCAAGGAGTTCAGCATAGGCTGGTCGATCTATGCGGGATGGATGCCCTGGCCCTATGCCCAGCAGGCCGGCATCGTGAAGAAGTGGGGCGACAAGTACGGCATCAGGATCAACGTCGTACAGGTCAACGACTACGTCGAATCCGTAAACCAGTACACCGCAGGCAAGTTCGACGGCGTGACCGTCACCAACATGGACGCGCTGACCATTCCCGCCGCGGGCGGCAAGGACACGAGCGCGATCATCGTCGGCGACTATTCCAACGGCAATGACGGCATCCTGCTGAAGGGCGGCAATTCGCTTGCCGACATCAAGGGGCGCGAAACATATCTGGTCGAGCTTTCGGTGTCCCACTACCTGCTCGCCCGCGGGCTGGAAAAGGCGGGTCTGAAGCCGACCGACGTCAGGACCGTGAACACCTCCGACGCCGATCTCGTCAGTGCGTTCAGCGCGCCTGACGTGACCGCCGCGGTCACCTGGAACCCGCAGCTCTCGGTGATGAAGGCTCAGCCCGGCGTCACCCAGGTCTTCAGTTCCGCCGACATTCCGGGCGAGATCGTCGACCTTCTGGTGGTCGATACCGCCACGCTCAAGGCCAATCCCGATCTCGGCAAGGCGCTGGCAGGCATCTGGTACGAAACCGTCGCCCTGATGCAGCGGCAGGACGAACAGGGCAAGGCTGCGCGGGCCGCCATGGCCAAGCTCTCGGGCTCGACCCCGCAGGCGTTCGACAGCCAGCTCAAGACAACGTTCCTCTATGGCGAACCCAAGGCCGCCGTCGACGCCGCCACCGCGCCCGCGCTCGTGACGACGATGACCAAGGTCCGCGATTTCAGCTTCTCGAAGGGCTTGTTCAAGGGCGCCGCCTCGGCCGATGCGGTCGGCATGGCCTTCCCCGGCGGCAAGACCCTTGGCGATCCGCAGCACGTCACCCTGCGCTTCGACGAAAGCTTCATGAAGCTGGCCGCCGACGGCAAGCTCTGAGCGCCGCGCCACCGTGGCCGAGGGAAGAAGGGAGCGATCATGCGTTGGGTAAACAGGCACGTCCGGCGGAACGACGGCCTCCTTCTCGGAGCCCTGCCGATCCTCGCGCTGGTGCTGATCTACCTGTTCGTCGCGGCGCAGCGCCATGCGGCGAACCCGATGGACAAGATCCTTCCCCTGCCCGCCGGCATGGCCAGTGCGATGTCCTCGCTGCTGTTCGAAGTGGACCCGCTGTCCGGGCAGTACCTGTTCTGGGCCGACACGCTCGCCAGCCTCCAGCGCCTCGGTCTCGGCCTCGGCATCGCGACGGCAATGGCCCTTCTGGTCGGGTTGGTCCTCGGAGTGCTGCCGCCGCTTCGCGCCACCATCGGCCCCCTCGTCACGGGCATTGCCGTGATCCCGCCGATCGCGCTGCTTCCCATCCTGTTCATCGCCCTGGGGCTGGGCGAGACGGCAAAGGTTGCGCTCATCGTCATCGGCATCGCCCCGGTCATGGTACGCGATATCGCCTCGCACGTGGGCGACCTCCCTCGCGAACAGATCGTCAAGGCGCTGACGCTGGGCGCAAGCTCCTGGCAGATCATGATCCGTGTCGCCCTTCCCCAGGCCATGCCTCGCCTGATCCACGCAGTGCGCCTTGCCCTGGGGCCGGCATGGGTATTCCTGATCTCCGCCGAAGCCATCGCCTCGGACGTCGGCTTGGGCTACCGGATCTTCCTGGTCCGCCGCTACCTGTCGATGGACGTGATCATCCCCTATGTCGCCTGGATCGCGCTTCTGGCCATAGTCATGGACGTGGCGCTCGCCAGGCTGAGCCGACGAGCGTTCCCCTGGGCCCATGGAGCAGGCCGGTGAGCGCGGTGGCCAACCCCATCCTCCGGCTCAGTGACGTCTGGGTCGAGTACGGCGACAAGATCGTGCTCGAGAAGGTGGGCCTCGACATCGAAGCCGGCTCGTTCGTCTCGATCGTCGGCCCTTCGGGCGCGGGCAAGAGCAGCCTGCTGCGCATCATCCTCGGGCAGGAGCGCCCGACGCGCGGGCAGATCCTCCTCGACGGCGCGCCGCTCGCCCCCGAATGCGGTCCCGATCGCGGCGTCGTGTTCCAGCGCTATTCGGTCTTCCCGCATCTCACCGCGCTCGACAACACCATGTTCGGCCTGGAATGCGAGAAGGCGCCGTTCATGGCCCGGCTGTTCGGTCGTGCGCGACAGGAGGCGGCGGCGAGGGCTGCGGAAATGCTGCAAGCCGTGGGCCTCGGCGACTCCATGGACCTCTATCCCGCGCAAATGTCGGGCGGGATGCAGCAGCGCCTCGCCATCGCCCAGGCGCTCATCAAGCGCCCGCGCATCCTCCTGCTCGACGAACCGTTCGGCGCGCTCGACCCCGGCATCCGCGCCGACATGCACGCGCTGATCCGGCAGCTCTGGCAGGACCGCGCCCTGACCATCATCATGGTCACGCACGACCTGCGCGAAGCGTTCACGCTGGGCACCCGCGTCATCGCGCTCGACAAGCGCCGGCACGACCCGCACGCACCGCACCGCTTCGGCGCGACGGCAGTCTACGACCTGGCCCTGCGCAAGGACACGGACGCCGCACCCGGCGCAGCCGCACCCGCAATCCCCGCCCAAGACGTTCACATCCACGAGGGGGCCTGACGTGACCACCGAACCTTCAAGCCTTGCCCGGCTCTCGATGAGCCTGCCCGGCGAACTCTTCCGCCAGCTCGACATGATGGTCGAGGAACGCGGCCTGCCTTCCCGCTCGCAGCTTATTGCGGAACTGATCCGCCATGCCCTGGCCGAGCACGAGGCCTACACCCGGCCCGACGAGATGCTCGCCGGTACGATCACCATCGTCTACCGCGGCGACCGGGGCCGCGTGCGTCACCAGCTCGCACAGACCCAGGCCGACTACCTCAAGGAGGTCATCTCCTCCCAGCATGTCTTCCTCGAGGATGACCAGTCGCTCGAGGTCCTGCTCGTGCAGGGGCCGGCGGTACGCCTCAAGGAACTGTGCGATGCCCTGCGCCGGGTGCGCGGGGTGCACCAGCTCAAGCTCGTCACCACGACCGCCCTCCTGCCGCCGCTCTACGAGCCGGATGCGGGCGAAAGCAGCAACGGAGCCGCCGCATGAGCGCGACACTCGCCAATCCACTCGCAGCCCGCGATCACGCCCGCGCCATGGCCGGCACCGTGGTCGAGGCCATGCCGGTCCTGCCGCCCGTCGCCAAAGACACGCCGGCCGGCGTGGCCGCCGACGATCTCGTCTGGGAAGAAACGATAGCCGCCGGCGGATATGCCACGCGCAGGCTGTCGCGCGGAACGCGGCTGCGACTCGTGGACATCAAGGGCGACGCCTGCGCCTCGCTTCTCCTGTTCAACGCGGAAATGCCGACCGAGCGGCTCAACGTGGCTGACACCGTGAAAGTGCAGTGGAACGCCTACCTCGGCCAGGGCAAGCTGCTGCTCTCCGACATGGGCCGCGTCCTGATGAGCATCGTCGAGGACGACGCGGGCACGCACGATGCCTTCTGCGGCACGTCGAACGCGGCAAGCAATGCCGCGCGCTATGGCGACGGCCGCAACAGCGGGTCCTTCCCCAACGGTCGTGACCGCCTGCTGCTGGGCGCGGCGAAGCACGGTCTGCAACGGCGCGACGTCCACCCGTGCGTGAACCTTTTCAAGGGCGCTGCAATCGAGGCCGATGGCACCATCGTACCCGATGTCGGCCCTTTCCCGGCTGGCCGCCGCATGGTCCTGCGCGCGGAAATGGACGTGATCGTCGTGATCGCGAACTGCCCGCACGTGCTGGACCCGCGCCCCGAATGGACGTCCACCCCCCTGCGGGCGACCGCCTGGCGAGGCCCGGTCACGCCCCAGGACGATCCGATCCGCACGGCAACGCCCGAAGGCCTGCGCGCCTACCTGAACGTCGAAGACTACTTCCGCCGCTGAGAAGGAACCGGTCACCATGAGCGTCGATCCCCATCTTTCCGGGCTTTCCGGCACCGTTCTGCACGACGTCGTCGTGCCTGCCCGCGCGCCGTGGCTCCACCACGTGAAGGCGGGCCAGACCCTTCGCATCGTCGACCTCGAAGGCAACCAGGCGGTCGATTTCCTGCTCTACGCCACCGCCGACGATGCAGAGCGCTACAGCGCCCAGGATACCGTCGCGGCGCAGGGCAACCTGTTCCTGCGCGAAGGTACGGTACTGCGCTCGAACGAAGGGCGCGCGATGATGACCATCACCGCCACGTCGGTGGACTATCACGACACCATCGGCGGCGCCTGCTCGTGCGAGTCCAACACGCTGCGCTACGGCCACCACACCAAGTCGGAGCATGCCTGCGTCGAAAACTTCCTCGAAGCGAACCTGCTGGAAGGACGCGGCAAGCGCGACATCGTCTCGAACATCAACTTCTTCATGAACGTTCCGGTCGAGCCCGATGGATCGCTCGGCATCGTCGACGGCATCTCGGCACCGGGGCTGACGGTCGATCTTCGCGCGGAAATGGACGTCACCGTCGTCGTGTCGAACTGCCCGCAGATCAACAACCCCTGCAACGGCTTCAACCCCACCCCCGCGCGCATGGTCGTGACAGCATGAACTTCGACACCGTCCTCATCGCCAATCGCGGCGCCATCGCCACGCGGATCATCCGTACCCTGCGGCGCATGGGACTGCGTTCGGTCGCGGTCTATTCCGAGGCCGACAAGGATTCGCTGCACGTCGTGCTTGCCGACGAGGCAATCTGCATAGGCGCGGCGCGGGCGGCGGAAAGCTACCTCAACATCCCTGCAATTCTCGATGCCGCCCGCCGCACCGGCGCCGGGGCAATCCACCCCGGCTACGGCTTCCTTGCCGAGAACGTGGAGTTCGCCGAAGCCTGCGAGAAGGAAGGCATCGTCTTTATCGGTCCCACGCCCAACAACATCAGGACCTTCGGCCTGAAGCACAGCGCCCGCGCGCTTGCCGCGGCCCACGGTGTCCCGCTGGCTCCCGGCACCGATCTGCTGACCGACGAGACCGAGGCGGTCCAGGCCGCGAACGGCATCGGATACCCGGTAATGCTCAAGGCCACCGCTGGAGGCGGCGGCATCGGCATGCGCGTCTGCGAGGACGAAGCGGACGTCCGCGAAGGCTTTTCCGCGGTGGCGCGGCAGGGCCTCGGCAATTTCGGCGATGCCGGCGTCTTTCTCGAGCGCTACATTCGCCAGGCGCGGCACATCGAGGTTCAAATCTTCGGCGACGGTCGCGGCCGTATCGTGGCGCTCGGCGAACGGGACTGCTCGCTCCAGCGGCGCAACCAGAAGGTCGTGGAGGAAGCGCCCGCTCCCCTCCTTCCACCGGCGGTGCGCAGCGAACTGATCGCCGCCGCCATCCGCCTCGGTCAGGCGGCCGGCTATCGCTCGGCCGGAACGGTCGAATTTCTCTATGATGCCGAGCGCGAGGAATTCTTCTTCCTCGAAATGAACACCCGCCTCCAGGTCGAACACGGCGTTACCGAAGAGGTCATGGGCGTCGATCTGGTCGAATGGATGGTCCGGGGCGGCGGCGGCGATTTCGGGTTCCTCGACGACGACCCGCCGCGTCCATCCGGGCACTCGATCCAGGTCCGGCTCTATGCCGAAGATCCCGCACTCGACTATCGTCCGACCTCGGGCACCCTTACCGCAGTGACTTTCCCGGAAGGCGTCCGGACAGAGACATGGTGCATGGCCGGAACCACGGTCAGCACGTGGTACGACCCGATGCTGGCCAAGCTGATCGTCCACGCCGAATCACGCGAGGCAGCAGTGGCGGCGATGCAGGACGCGCTCGACCGCAGTCGCATTGACGGGTTCGAAACCAACCTGCGCTGGCTGCGTGATGTCGTGCGCTCGCCCGCCTTCACCAGCGGCGAGGTCTCCACCCGCGCCCTGTCTCACGTCGCTCACGTGCCACGCAGCATAACCGTCGTCAGCGGCGGCACCGCGACGATGGCGCAGGACTGGCCCGGACGGCAGCGGCTCTGGGCAGTGGGCGTCCCGCCATCCGGACCGATGGACGACCTGTCGTTCCGGCTCGGCAACCGCCTGCTCGGCAATCCCGAGGGTACTGCCGGTCTCGAAGTGGCGATCACCGGCCCGACCCTCACGTTCAATACAGCCGCCCGCGTGTGCGTGACCGGCGCGGATTTCGGGGCGCGGCTCGACGGGCAGCCTGTCCCGCGCGGCATGGCCATCGACATTGCCGCTGGCCAGACGCTCGCGCTCGGTCGCGCCTCGGGCGGAGGGATGCGCGGCTACATCCTGTTTGCCGGCGGCCTCGACATCGCGCCGTACCTCGGCAGCCGCAGCACGTTCGAACTCGGCCAGTTCGGCGGTCACGCCGCGCGCCGCCTGCTGGCGGGCGACACGCTCCATCTCGGCGACGAACCGGCGCAGCCCGCCCTTCCCGCCGCAAACCTGCCCGAACTGTCGAACGAATGGGCGCTGCGCGTCATGTACGGGCCGCACGGCGCACCCGACTTCTTCACCCGCGAAGACATCGACACGCTGGTCGCCGCTGAATGGCAGGTGCACTACAACAGCAACCGCACTGGCATCCGGCTTGTCGGCCCCAAGCCGCAGTGGGCGCGCGAGGACGGCGGCGAGGCGGGCCTGCACCCCTCGAACATCCACGACAATCCCTATGCGATCGGCGCGGTCGACTTCACCGGCGACATGCCGATCATCCTCGGACCGGACGGTCCCTCGCTCGGCGGCTTCGTCTGCCCCTTCGTGGTGATCGCGGCGGACCGCTGGAAGATCGGCCAGCTCACGCCGGGCGACAAGCTCCGCTTCGTTCCGGTAAATTGCGCGGATGCCGCCGCGGCGAACGACCAGCAACGGCGCTTCCTCGAAACCGGCAAGCCCGCGCAGGGCTGTCCGGGGAGGCCGATGGAGACGCTCTCGCCCATCCTCGCCGTCATCGATGAAAGCCCGCGCAGCCCCCGGACCGTCTATCGCCAGCAGGGCGACCGCAACATCCTGGTAGAATACGGGCCGATCGTACTCGACATCGAATTGCGCATCCGCGTGCAGGCGCTGATGACCGAGCTGGAACGGCTCGCCCTGCCCGGCGTGATCGACATCGTCCCGGGCATCCGCTCGCTCCAGTTCCATTTCGACGGCGATGCGATGACCCAGGAGGCCGCGCTCTCGGTCCTGATCGCGGCAGAGGAGCGGCTGGGCGACCTCGAGGACTTCACCATCCCCTCGCGCATCGTCCATCTGCCGCTGAGCTGGCGCGATCCGGCCACGATCGAAACGATCGAGAAGTACATGGGCGCCGTGCGCGACGACGCGCCATGGTGTCCCGACAACATCGAGTTCATACGCCGGATCAACGGCCTGCCCGACGTGGCGGCGGTGGAGAACCTGATCTTCGAGGCGAACTACCTCGTCCTCGGCCTGGGCGACGTCTATCTCGGTGCACCGGTGGCGACGCCCGTCGATCCCCGCCATCGGCTGGTCACGACCAAGTACAACCCGGCGCGCACCTGGACGCCGCCGAACGTGGTCGGCATCGGCGGTGCCTACATGTGCATCTACGGGATGGAAGGCCCCGGCGGCTACCAGCTCTTCGGCCGCACCATCCAGGTGTGGAACACCCACCGCCAGACCGATGCCTTCATCGATGGCAAGCCGTGGCTGCTGCGCTTCTTCGACCAGATCCGCTTCTACCCGGTCAGCGCCGAAGAGCTTGAAGAATGGCGGCGGGACTTTCCCGCGGGCCGGCGCTCGATCCGGATCGAGCCTTCCGAGTTCCGCCTTGCCGACTACCGTCGCTACCTGGCCGACAATGCCGAAGGGATCGCCGAGTTCGAGGCAAGGCGTCAGGCCGCTTTCGACGAGGAACGCGCCGAATGGCAAAGGCGCGGAGAATTCGACCGCACCGACCTGGTCGAACCCGAAGCGGCCGAAGCGGGCACCGTCGAAGTGCCCGATGGCGCGGACCTCGTCGAAGCACCCTTCGGCGGGAGCGTCTGGAAAATGCTCGTGTCGGTGGGCGACGAGGTCGAGGCCGGCGAGACCATCGCGATCATCGAGGCGATGAAGATGGAATGCCGGGTCGAAAGTCCGGGGGCGGGCACTGTCGCCGCGCTCTATGCGCAGGAGCGCCAGTCGGTCCAGCCCGGCACGCCGATGCTCGCCCTGACGAGGCACGCATGACGGCGGCGCCGCGCCCCACCGCCCGCGCCATTGCCGCAGCGGTCAACTCCGGGCAGACCACCGCACTGGCCGTGGCAGAGGCCACCCTGCTCCGGCTCGCCGCCTACGACGCGGTCCAGCCGCAAATCTGGATCAGCCGCGCCAGTCCCGAAGCCCTGCTGGCAGCCGCTCGCGCCATCGATGTGCGCCTCGCCGCCGGAGAGGACCTCCCGCTCGCGGGCGTCCCCTTCGCGGTAAAGGACAACATCGACGTCGCCGGCTTCCACACCACTGCCGCCTGCCCGGCCTTCGCCTATCGGCCCGCAACGTCGGCGACGGTTGTGGAGCGCCTGCTCGCGGCGGGCGCGCTCTGCGTCGGCAAGACCAACCTCGATCAGTTCGCGACCGGCCTCAACGGCACGCGCAGCCCCTATGGCGCCCCGCGCAATGCCCACAACCTCGCCTATGTCAGTGGCGGCTCCAGCTCCGGCTCGGCCAGCGCGGTGGCGGCCGGGCTCGTCGCCTTCGCCCTCGGCACGGACACCGCAGGGTCCGGGCGCGTACCCGCCGCGTTCCAGCACCTCGTCGGCTTCAAGCCGAGCAAGGGCCGGTGGAGCAATCGCGGGCTCGTCCCGGCGTGCCGCACGCTCGACTGCATAACCGTCTTCGCCCACGACACCGCCGATGCGCGCATTGTCGACGGCATCGTCGCGGGGTTCGATCCGGCCGACGCCTTCTCCAAACCACTCGCGGACCGACCACGGAAGATGCGCGCCATCGGCGTGCCCCGCCGCGACCAGCGCGCCTTCTTCGGCGATGTCGAGGCCGAACATCTCTACGACCGCGCCCTGGACCGGCTTTCGACGCTCGGCCGGATCGTCGAGATCGACTATGCCCCGCTGCAGGAAGCAGCGCAGCTTCTCTACGGGGGCCCCTGGGTTGCCGAACGGACCGCCGCACTGGCCGGCCTCCTTGCCGACAATCCCGACGCCCTGGACCCGACCGTCCGGGAAGTCGTGGCGCCCGGGCAGGACATCGGCGCGGTAGACCTGTTCAACGGCATCTACCGGCTCGCCGAACTGAAACGACACGCCGACACGCTCTGGGAAAGCATCGACCTGCTGGCCTTTCCCACCACGGGCACGACCTATCGGGTGGCGGAATTGCTGGCCGCACCAATCGCACTCAACAGTGCGCTTGGGTACTATACCAACTTCGTGAACCTGCTCGACATGGCCGCGCTCGCCGTGCCGGCCGGCTCGCGGGCCAACGCGACCGGCTTCGGCGTGACCCTGATCGGGCCGGCCGACACCGACCTGGCGCTTCTCGACGCGGCGGAAGCCTATCTGTCCGTGGCAGATCTCCCACCACCACCTCCGCTCGACCTGGAGGGCAAGATGCAGACCGTGAAACTCGCCGTCGTTGGCGCCCATCTCAAGGACATGCCGCTCCACTGGCAACTCACCTCGCGCGACGCGAAATTCGTGGGCGCGTTCGAAACCGCCCCCAACTACCGCCTCTACGCCATGGCCGACAGCGTGCCGCCCAAGCCTGCGCTGATCCATAGCGAGGACGGCGGCGCCATCGCTATCGAGGTCTACGAACTGGGGGTCGCCGAATTCGGCAGCTTCGTGGCCGAAGTGCCGCCGCCGCTGGCGATCGGCACGGTCACGCTTGCCGATGGCAGCAGCGTCAAGGGCTTCGTCGCGGAACCCCGCGCCCTCGTCGGCGCGCGGGACATCACCCACCTTGGCGGCTGGCGCGCCTTCGTTGCGGCGGGAGCATGAAGATGCGCAAGCTTTCCATCCCGCTCGCGGTGATCGGCGCAGCCCTCGCGTCGACCCCGCTCCTCGCCGCCCCCGCAAAGGAGCAGGTCATCGAAGTCCCCGGCTTTGCCGATTTCCTGGCGGTTGATGGCGATACGGTCTGGGCGACAAACGCCGGCCGGGTAGAGCGCTGGTCCCGCAAGGGGCGGCTGGCCGAAGTGCCGATGGGCAAGCCCTGCGGCGCCATGGCGGTCCACGGCGGCTCGCTATGGGTGGCAGACTGCAAGGAAAACGCGCTCGTCCGCATCGACACGCGCACCGCGCGCAAGATCGCGACGATCCCGACCGGCATCGCCAACCGCGACGGCGAACTCAACGTCGTGGCCGGCGCCGGCTCGATCTGGATCGCAAGCGACAACGATGACGGCGCGGTTTCGCGCGTGGACCCGGCGACCAACGCCGTCGTCGCCACCATCCCGGTCGATCCCGGCACCTGGTACCTTTCCTTCGGGCACGGCGCGCTTTGGGCCGTCAGCGCCAAGGGCCAGTCGCTGCAACGGATCGACCCCGCCGCCAACGCGGTGACGAAGCGCACGGCCCTCGGCAAGCAACCCGGCTTCCTCGTCGCGGGCGAAGCGGCGGTCTGGGTACAGGAACAGGGCGATGGCACCGTCGCCCGCGTCGATCCGCAAACGGGCGAGGTGACTGGCCGCGCCAAGGTCGGGCCGGTGCTCAAGTGGGGCGATATCGATACGGGCGGCGGACTGGTGTGGTTGCGGACCACCGAAGACCAGACGCTGGTCGTCATCGACCCGAAGACGCTGGCCATCCGCGCCCGCATCGGCAAGGCCGAAGGCAGCGGCGCCTTGCGCTACACGAAGAAGGGCTTGTGGACTTCCGCCCACGATGTGCACACGCTGACCTGGTGGCCCGGGCGGATGCTGCCCCGGCGATAAGCCCGCACGCAGCCCGATCGGCGGCCAACCGGCCACCGATCGATCAGCCGCGGCTCAGCGAAGCGAAGCCAGCTTGACGTTCGCGGTTCCGCCGGTTGCGGCCATGCGTGCCTCGATCTGTGCGCGAACGTCAGCGACCACGGCGCTGCGGCACTCGCGCGCCTTGCTTTCCAGCGCAAGATGCACGCTGGCCAGCCGGTCGCCGCAGACCGCGCGCGCGGCCTGGTCCATGCGGATGGCAAGGCGCTGCTGCCCGTCGGCGGTCGACAGGTCCAGCCCCTTGAGGTCGAGAACAGCCTGATCCTTGGCGAATGGGTTCGCGCCTTCGGCATGCGCCGTGGTCGCGATGGAAAGAGTGGCGATTGCCACGAGAGCAGCTTTCAAGTTCATCTCCTGTGCTTTGGGCATGCGCCACTCTCCGGCGGCTGCCGCTTACATAGCGTCAGGAAAGGAAACTTTCAATATTCGACTCAAATTTGTTGTTTTATTACTTTGCTCAGCTCCAGTTATTACTTCACCCGGACCACCAGCATCGCCAGATCGTGCGAATGGCCAAGCAGTCCGATAGGCAACGCCACTTCCTGCCAGGTCTCCCCGACCGAAACCGCTATCGTCCGCGCAAGAGGTTCGGACCATGCGCGGACCGTTGCGACCGGCACCCGGACACGCCACCGCCGCCCGCCCTCAGCCTGAACCTCGTGTCCGTTGACCCGCACCGGCAAGGCCTCGTCGGCACGACGCCCAGAAACGATCAGGCAGCTTGTCGTCCCGCACTTCGCCACCCGCGCCGCAGGTTCCTCGACCGCAAGCGCCGGCTGGACCAGCCCCGCCCCGATTGCGACCGCGAAAAACAGGAAAAGTCGTGGCATGCCCGTTGCACTCCCTTCAATCGATCGCGATGCCGGTCTGCTCGAAGAAGCGCGCGACAGGCCCCAGCACCTCTCCATGCCGCTTCCAGCGCGCGACGGAATCGGCGTAGATCGGACGGCGGACCTGCGCCGCGCTCGGCGTCGAAACCGGCGCGGCGTTGCTGTGGAATTCCAGGCATGTTTCCGACCAGCCGAGCCCGCAGTGCTCCAGAAGCCGCCGGGTCTGCCCTTCCTGGTCCGCGACCAGATCCTCGTAGCGCAGCTCCAGCACGCGCCCGGGCAGCGCCTCGCGCCAGAACGCCATCAGGCGGTCGAACCGGGCATAATAGGCCGCTATGTCGAGCAGGTCGTAGCTGTAGTCGTAGTACCGCGAGCCGACCGCGAAGAGGTTGCGGAAATTGCTCAGCACCGTGTCCATCGGATGACGCCGCAGGCAGACGATCCGCGCTTCGGGCAGGGCACGGGCAATGAAGCCCGCATAGTGGAAGTTGCCGGGAAACTTGTCGGTAAAGCGCGCAGCCCCGCCGCGCAGATGGTGGCGGGCACGCTCCAGATAATCCCGACCGACCGCCGCCATGTCGGCTCCGGTGGCCGCGCGGATCGTTTCCGGGTCCATGACCGTCGCGCTGTTGGTCGCCGCCGCCCTCTTCACCGCCAGCGGCATTGCCTGCAACTCGCCCGCGCTTTCGACTTCGGGGTGCGAACCGAGGATGCGATCGACCAGCGTCGTGCCGGTGCGGGGCATGCCGATGACGAAGATCGGGGACGCCTTGCTCGGCGCCGTCGGTGCCGCATCGCGCAACATCGGCCAGCTTTCCTCGATCGCATCGAAGATCGCGGCGTCGCGCTCGAACGCATAGGGCAGGTTGCGCCGGTGTTCGGCATTGGCCTCGCACAGCGTGTCGAGAGCGTGGTCGTATTCGCCGATGTCCTCCAGTTCCTTGGCCAGCGCATAGCCCAGCAGGAGCCGGTCACGCCCGCCCCGGGCCCGAGCCCTTGCCTGGCCAAGCCGCGCCACGTGGTTGCGCTCAGCGCTCTGTCGGCGCAGGCCCGCCAGCAGGTGATGCGCGCGCGCATGGCCGGGCGCTTGCGCCAGCAGCGCCTCGATGGCCGCCTCGGCCTCATCGACGCGGCCGAGGAAGTTCAGGGTAACCGCCTCGTTGTAGCGATATTCGGCAATGTCGGGGCGCAGCCGCACGGCCTCGGCGAAATGGGGAAGCGCGGCAGCATGGTCGCCGAGCCGGGCAAAGACGCAGCCCATCGTATCGCGGCCCAGCGCGTCGGCGGGCGGTGCGGCCTCGGCCCTGCGCAGCGCGTTCGCTGCGTCGCGGTCCCTGCGCACAAGGCAATAGAACTTGGCGAGGTGCGCGAGGTATTCGCCTCTCGGATCGAGCGTCACCGCCCGCTCGATGTGCCCGATGCCCGCCTTGATACGCCCGACACCGGCTTCGGCCACCCCCAGCAGAAAGTGGCCTTCGGCGTCCCCGGGACTTGCCGCCACCATCGCGGCGGCGGCGCGATTCGTCGCTTCCAGATCGCCCCGGACAAGGGCACCGCGGGCGGCGTCGACCAGTCCGGAAGGCGCTGTCGTCATGCGGCGGCTGGGCCTCCGGCATCGCCCGCCGCCCCGTCGCGCTCTCGTCTCCGCGCCTTGAAGCGGTCGATCAGCGGCTGGAACGGAAACAGCGTCTGTTCGAGGATCGAGAGCCGCCTGCGGTCGTCCTGCCCCACCAGCACGCCTTCGCCCTCACGATAGGTGCCGAAGATTCGGTCCAGCAGGATCAGCGAGTTGCCATAGTTGCAGCGCGTGCTCTCGTAGTCGGTCGAGTGGTGCAGGCTGTGGTGCCGGATCGTGGTGAAGAAGAACGAATACCAGATCGGCGGATTGGCGCGCACGTTGGCATGGGCGAAGGTGGAGATCACGCCCGTGGTGTTGAGGGCCGCGAAGATCGCGGTCTTGTCGAGGTCGAACAGCGCGACCACGCTCAGGCTGATCAGGAACAGCTCGATCGGATTGCCCACCGCGCCCTTGGCGGCATTGAGCTGCGTGATGTGGTGATGCGGCGCATGGGTCAGCCAGAACGGCGTCGAGTTGTGCATCAGCCGGTGCATCCAGTACTGGCCGAACTCGATGAGGAAGATCACCAGGGCAACCTGCGCGAGCCACGGCATCTGCGCGGCCCATTGCGTGGTAATTCCAAGCGATGACTTGACCGCCAGCAGCGGATCTTCGGCCAGCTTCTGCGTGAGCCACGATATGACCGTCGCGCTCAGCACCGAATAATAGAGGTCGGTGAGGAACTCCTGCCGGTTGATCCGCCAGCCTTCATGGCGCTCGAACACGAATTCAAGCAGCAGGACCACGATCACGATGAGCGGCGATGTCACCACCAGCGTCCACGGATTGTCGAGTATCGCCTTGGGCGCGAAAGCCCAGAACAACAGGACAACTGCGATCATCGCGGGCGGGATCAGATCGACAGGACTGGTCTTCTTGTGACTCGTGGACATGCCGCAGCTCCGTTCGGTGACCGAAAACCTGCGCTGCGGCGCATCATTATGGCAGACGCAAATACTGCATGAAAGGCATAGACCTGATCTATGCCCGGCTCGAAGCCCTCACCCGCCGGAACACCTCGTCCCAGAACAGCTGCGTCGCGGTGTCGCGCGCCGGCTCCGCCCGCGCCAGCAGATAGACGTCGTACGAAGGCTCGAAATCGGCGTGAAGCATCGGCCAGAGCGTCCCTCTCGCCACTTCCGCCTCGGCGGCGGGCACAGGCAGGAAGCCGATGCCCACGCCCAGCTTGATCAGCCGCCGCGCCTCGTTGATGTCCTCTGCCATGCCACCGACGTTGGAGCCCAGCCGGTAGCGCCGGCGCAGGTTGGTGATCAGTTCGATCTCGTCGTCGCCCGTCAGGACGAAGCCCTCGTCCTTCAACTCGTGCAACCGGCTCACGCGATATCCGAAGTAGGGGCTGGATCGCGAGCAGTAGAGCTGTTGCCGCTCCACCAGCAGCGGCTCGTAGGTCAGGCTTCCGCGCACGCTGCCGTCATAACCCACGCCGATTTCCACTTCCCCCTGCTCCAGCGCATCGAGCACCTGGCGCCAGGGCGACACCCTGATCTCGATGTGGATGGCGGGATTGCGCCGGTGGAAACTGGCGATTGCCTCGTCGAATTCGGCCGAGACGAGGCCCGAGACGATCTGGATGCGCACGAACCCGTCGACGCGCCTCGTCGCCTGGGCGATCTGGTGTGGCACCATTCGCGCCGTCTCCAGCATGTCCTCGCAAAGCGCCATCATCGCCTTGCCGGCCGGCGTCATCTCGACCCCGGTCGCGGTGCGGACCAGCAGGCTCGCGCCGACATGATCCTCGAGCCGCTTGAGCGCCGCGCTGATGCTCGGCTGCTGGCGATTGAGCTGGCGCGCCGCCGCACCGATCCCGCCTGCGCGAACGATGTCGACGAAGGTGCGCATCAGGTTCCAGTCGACGCGGCTGGCAAACTTCCTGTCGATCAGCGGAGCGCGATCGCTCATCCCATGCCCTCTTGAAGTGCGGACGATTCAGATACCCGCTCGGCGCGCCGGGTCATAGATCGGATCGATGAAAAAGATGCCGAAATGCCCTCGCCGGCTATGCCCCCCCTCGACGGAAACGGCGCGCGCCGCGCCTATGGCCCGCCCAGCGGCAGCGCCGTCGTCCGCTTGATGCGGTCCAGCACCACGCTCGACCGCACGCTGGCGACATCGCCGTGACCAAGGATTTCCTCGTTCATCAGCCGCGAGTAGGCGCGCAGGTCACGTGCGACCACCCGCAGCAGATAATCGGAAGCGCCCGTCGTCGCGCAGCAATCCAGCACCTCTTCCAGTGCGGAGATGCGGTCGTGGAACGCGCGCACCGCGTCGGGCGCATAGCTCGCCATAGCCACCGCGACGAAGGCCTCCACCTGAAGGCCCAGCGCTTGCTCGTCGAGCAGCGCCACCTGGCCGCGGATCACCCCCTCGGCCTGAAGCCGCGAGATGCGCCGCGAGACCTGCGAGGCCGAGAGGTGGACCACCTCGGCAAGGTCCGCGTGCGAACGCCCCGAATCCATCTGAAGCTGCGCAAGAATGTTTCGATCTATTTCGTCCATGCAGAAAATCCGCGCATTTGAGCGATATGACGCAGCATTGGCGCGCCCCACCCGTAAATCCCTGCCCACTTTGCGCGGACCACGCAAGCCGCTTGTGGTATCATCCGCTCGATATCCCGCACGGCGGACGATCGCATGGAGAGTGACGCGTGAGCATCCAGACAAAGGGCCAGACCGACCTGTTCGAAAACCCGCTCGGCCTCGACGGCTTCGAATTCATCGAGTTCTCCGCACCGGAAGCGGGCAGCCTCGAGCCAGTCTTCGCGCGCATGGGCTTCACCCACATCGCCAACCATCGCTCCAAGCAGGTCCAGCTCTGGCGCCAGGGCGGCATCAACCTCATCGCCAACCACGAACCGCGCAGCCCTGCGGCCTACTTCGCCGCCGAGCACGGCCCATCGGCCTGCGGCATGGGCTGGCGCGTGCGCAACGCGGCCAAGGCCTATGCCACCGCTATCGAGCGCGGGGCCGAGCCGGTCGAGGTCCGCACCGGACCGATGGAACTGCGCCTGCCCGCGATCCGCGGCATCGGCGGTTCGATCATCTATCTCATCGACCGCTACGAAGGCGGCCAGTTCGGCGACCTCTCGATCTACGACATCGACTTCGAATATCTCCCCGGAGTGGACCGGCATCCCGTCGGCGCGGGTTTCCACACCATCGACCACCTGACCCACAACGTCTACGGCGGGCGCATGGCGCACTGGGCTTCGTTCTACGAGCGCGTGTTCGGCTTCCGCGAGATCCGCTACTTCGACATCAAGGGCGAATATACCGGCCTCACCAGCCGAGCGATGACCGCGCCCGATGGCAAGATCCGCATTCCGCTGAACGAGGAAGCCAAGGCAGGCGGCGGCCAGATCGAGGAGTTCCTGCGCGCCTACAACGGCGAGGGCATCCAGCACATCGCCTTCGCCTGCGACGACCTGCTCGGCGGGTGGGACAAGCTCAAGGCCATTGGCACCCCCTTCATGTCCCCGCCGCCCGCGACCTACTACGAAATGCTCGACGAACGCCTGCCCGGCCATGGCGAGCCGGTGGCGGAACTGCAGAAGCGCGGCATCCTGCTCGACGGCTCCACCGAAGAGGGCGATCCCCGCCTCCTGCTGCAGATCTTCTCCGAAACCCAGATCGGCCCGGTGTTCTTCGAGTTCATCCAGCGCAAGCGCGACGAAGGCTTTGGCGAAGGCAATTTCACCGCCCTGTTCAAGTCGATGGAACGCGACCAGCTTCGTCGCGGCGTGCTCAAGACCGAAGCCTGACCGCAAACCGGATCGCGGCGGCGCCCGGCCTCTACTTCTGGCACCTGGGGCAGAAGAAGGTCGAGCGCCCGCCCTGCACGATCCGCTTCACCACGCCCCCGCACTGGCAGGGTTCGCCCTCGCGGCCATAGACGCGCCAGTCCTTGGCGAAATAGCCAAGCTCGCCGTCGGGCCGCGCATAGTCGCGCAAGGTGGAACCGCCCGCCGCGATGGACTCCTCCAGCACAGCGCGGATCGCCGGCACCAGCAGGCCCAGCGCCCTTGCCGAAACCTTGCCGCCTTCGCGCTCGGGGTGGATGCGCGCGCGGTACAGCGCCTCGCAGACATAGATGTTGCCCAGCCCGGCCACGATCTGCTGGTCGAGCAGCAGGAGCTTCACCGCCGCGATCCGGCCCTCGAATGCCTTCGCCAGATGGCGCGCCTTAAGTCCCGGCCCCAACGGTTCGGGCCCAAGCGCGGCGAACGGCGGCCATTCCTCCAGCCTGCCGGTATCGACAAGATCGACGGAACCGAAACGCCGCGCATCGTTTAGCGAAAGCACCCGCCCTTCGCCCGTTTCCAGCACAAGATGGTCGTGCTTGCCGATGTCTTCCGGATCGATCCTCCAGCGCCCCGACATGCCCAGGTGGAACACCATCGTGCGTTCGCGGTCAGTGTGGATCAGGCCGTACTTCGCGCGGCGTCCCATGCCCGTCACCCGCGCACCGGTCAGCGCCTGGGCGAGGTCCTCGGGAAAAGGCCGGCGCAGGTCAGCGCGGTTCACCGCCACGCGGCGTATCACCTGCCCGTCAAGGACGGTTGCGAGGCCACGGACGGTCGTTTCTACTTCGGGAAGTTCAGGCATGACCCGCCAACCCCTAACAGCCTTTGCCGTCCGGGCAATTCCCCACTAAAGGCACTCGACATGACCAGCCCCGAAACCGCATCGTTTGGCTACGAAGACATTCCCGCAGAGGAGAAGGAAGCCCGCGTCGGCGCGATCTTCTCCAATGTGGCGCGCAAGTACGACGTGATGAACGACGCGATGTCCGTGGGCATGCACCGCCTGTGGAAGGACAAGTTCGTGCGCCGCGTGCGTCCCCGCGCGGGCGAGGCGATCCTCGACATGGCCGGCGGCACCGGCGACATCGCCTTCCGCATGGCGCCTTCGGGCGCCGCGATCACCGTGTCCGACATCAACCAGGACATGCTGAATGTCGGCATGGAACGCGCCGAGAAGCGCGGCCTGACCGGCCTCGAATGGTCACGCCAGAACGCCGAGGAACTGACCTTCCCGGACCGTGCGTTCGACGCCTACACCATCGCTTTCGGCATCCGCAACGTGACCCACGTCGACCGCGCGCTTGCCGAGGCGTACCGCGTCCTCAAGTTCGGCGGCCGCTTCTTCTGCCTCGAGTTCTCGACGACCGAATGGCCCGGCTTTGCCGAAGTCTACGATGCCTACTCGCACAAGCTGGTCCCCAGGATCGGCCAGATGATCGCGGGCGATGCCGATTCCTACCGCTACCTGATCGAATCGATCCGCCGCTTTCCGCCCATGCCCGAATTCGAGCGCATGATCCGCGCCGCGGGCTTCACCCGGACGAAGGTCGAACCCATCCTCGGCGGCCTTGTCGCGATCCACTCGGGGTGGAAGGCCTGATCGCTTGACCCTCCCCGCCACCCACATCCGCCGGCTGCTCGGCTGGGGCCGCACGCTCGCGCGCCATGGCGCCCTGCGCGGGATCGAGAACGATCCGAACACCCCGTCGCCGGTGCGCACGCTGTGCCGGATTGCGCGGCTC
The DNA here is from genome assembly GCF_000013325.1 of Novosphingobium aromaticivorans DSM 12444. GTDB lineage: Bacteria > Pseudomonadota > Alphaproteobacteria > Sphingomonadales > Sphingomonadaceae > Novosphingobium > Novosphingobium aromaticivorans. Next base: position 640,389 of record NC_007794.1, on the reverse strand, counting down.
GGCACGATCCAGCCGCGCGATCCCGATTATGCCGGCGCCTTCCGTGCTATCGGCCCCGCCGCGATCAAGCTCGGCCAGACCCTTGCCACCCGCCCCGACCTTGTGGGCGAGGATGCGGCGCACAACCTCCTGGCCCTGCAGGACAACCTGCCGCCGGTCGACTACCGGCTGATCCGGGCAGAGATCGAACGCACATTCGAAAAGCCGCTCGAAGCCCTTTTCGCGCAGTTCGATCCCGAACCGATCGGCGCGGCCTCGATCGCGCAGGTCCACCGCGCGGTCACCACTGAAGGCCACAAGGTCGCGGTCAAGGTGCTGCGCCCGGGCGTGCGCGACAAGCTCGCGCGCGACATCGACACCTACGAATGGGCCGCCGCCCATCTCGAAGCATTCGGCGGCGAGGCGGAGCGCCTGCGCCCGCGTCTCGTGATCGCCAATTTCAAGCGCTGGACCGTGCGCGAGCTGGACCTGCGCCGCGAAGCCGCGTCGGCATCGGAACTGGCCGACGTGATGAAGGCCCACGCCGGCTACCGCGTGCCCGCCATCGACTGGGACCGCACCAACGGCCGGGTGATGACGCTCGACTGGATCGATGGCATCAAGATCAGCGACACTGCCGCGCTCGAAGCCGCCGGGCACGATCGCAAGGCGCTGGCCTCGAGGCTCGTCCTCGCCTTCCTGACCCAGGCGATCAGCGGCGGATTCTTCCATGCCGACATGCACCAGGGCAACCTCTTCGTGCAGCCCGACGGCACCATTGCCGCCATCGACTTCGGCATCATGGGCCGGATCGACCGCCGCGCTCGCCAGTGGCTGGCCGAAATTCTCTACGGCCTCACCACCGGAAACTACCGCCGCGTGGCCGAAATCCATTTCGAGGCACAATACGTGCCGAGCTACCACTCGGTCGACGAATTCGCGACCGCGCTGCGCGCCGTGGGCGAACCCATGCGCGGCAAGCCGGTCAGCGAGTTGTCCGTCGGCCAGATGCTCGACGGCCTTTTCGCCATCACCCGCGATTTCGACATGCAGACCCAGCCGCACCTGCTGCTTCTGCAAAAGACCATGGTCATGGTCGAAGGCATCGCCACCCAGCTCGATCCGACCATCAACATGTGGGATGTCTCCGCTCCCTTCGTGCGCAACTGGATTCGCGACGAGCTTGGTCCCGAGGCCGCGATTGCCGAGCGCATCCGCGAGGACACGCAGACCCTGCTGCGCATCCCCGATCTCATCCGCCGCATCGAGGACCGCTTCCCCGCCAAGGGCGGCGCGCCCGAAGCCCCGCCGCTCCCGCGCATCGAACTGATGTGGCAGCGCAAGCGCCGCAAGCGCGGCTCCGGCTTGTCTGGCCAGTTCCTCGCCTTCCTTGCCGGCGGCGCCCTCGTCATCGGCACCCACGCCCTCGGCTGGTGGGGCTGAAGTGCACGAAACGACGCACTCTTTGCAAAACCATCGTCACCCTGAACTCGTTTCAGGGTCCAACTCTCCCCACACACGGACAGCGCGGGCCGCAGAATGGATGCTGAATCAAGTTCAGCATGACGGTTCGTGTCTTGAACGTTTGAACTGAACCTGTCCCACGACCTCACCCACCTGCGCCTGCCCAAGCGGCACTTCCACGCGCTCGACCTGTCGCGCCTCTTCGCGGCGGTCATGGTGCTGTTCTGGCATTACCAGCACTTCTTCGTGCCGCCGGTCGAACGCCACTTCAACGTCAACCGCAAGATCGAACCCTGGTACGACGCACTGGGCTGGTTCTACGATCACGGCCACGTCGCCGTGCAGTATTTCTGGGCAGTCTCGGGCTTCGTCTTCGCCCACGTCTATCTCGCCGATGCCAGTGCGAAGAGCCGCTTCTGGCCTGCGCGCATCGCTCGGCTCTGGCCGCTGCACCTGCTGACACTCGGCCTCATGGCGCTGCTTCAGGCGGCATACGTCGCGCAGCACGGCACCGAGTTCGTGTATCACACCAACGATCTCAAGCACTTCCTACTTTCGATCCCGTTGATGCAGTACTGGGGCTGGCAGGAAGACCAGTCGTTCAACGGCCCCTCGTGGTCGCTCTCGACTGAAATCCTCGCCTATCTCGTGTTCTGGCTGGTCCTGCCGTGGCTGCGCCGCGCACCGCTTCTCCTGGCCCTGCCTCTCGGCACGCTGCTGCTCGGCCTGATGCTCGACGAGGCACCGAACAAGGACGTGCTCGCCTGCATCGGATACTTCTTCCTTGGCTGCGCCACCTATGCCGCCGCGCTCAAGGGCTGGCTGCGTCCGGCCAGCCTGCTGCCGCTGGGCATGGCGCTCGTGGCCATAGCCTTCGCGCTCAAGGCCAGCTATCGCGGCGGCGATGCGGCAACCGTCGCAGGCACTTTCGCCGTGCTCTTCCTGGCGCTCGCGGCCGATCTTTCGGACGAGCGCGGCTGGCTGCGTTTCGGCCAGAAGCTGGGCGATGCCTCCTATGGCATCTACCTGTGGCACATCCCGATCCAGCTTGCGCTGGTCCTGCTGATCGACGCCACGCTCGGCAGCCGCGACATCGCGCGCGAGCCCTTGTTCATGCTCGCCTACGTCGCGATGGCGATTGCCGCCGGCTTCGTCAGCCACGCGCGGTTCGAACGCCCCGCCCAGCGCGCGGTCTTCGCGCTCTGGGGCAGGTGGAAGGATCGCCGGGCCTGATCCGTCAGGCGGCGATTTCGTCCAGCCGGTGGTGTGGCAGCATCCGCCACGCGGCAAGCAGCAGCACGACGTGCCCGGCCTCGACCAGCATCGGCAATTGCCAGCCGGGATAGGCGCCCGACGCGACGAGATCGATCGCCCGGCCCACGAACGACGTGCCGAACAGCAGCGCCGGCACCAGCAGCAGGTCGGCATTGCGCCGCCATGCGCCCCACATCATGCAGAATGCCGCCACCCCGAAGAACGAGGTGAAGTCTGCCCGGATCGTCGAAATTCCGCCGGTGCCCGTCGCCGCGATGCCGAACCCGGTCGCCGCCTGCTCGGGGCCGGTCAGGAAGCCGATGGCAAGAAACAGGTCGAACAGCCCCGCCAGGAATACCAGCGCCGTCAGGACAAGTCGCATCAGTCACATCCCCCTCTTGTCTTCTCCGGGATGGACTGTGCCCCAAGGCCTCCGCACACGCAAAAGGATTGCGCGAGAGGGCCTGCCATTGCACAAGCGCGGCCATGAAGGGAAAGCGCATCCTGCTCATCGTCGGCGGCGGCATCGCGGCCTACAAGGCCTGCGAACTCGTGCGCCTGATCCGCAAGGAGGGCGCCGAGGTCACTTGCGTCCTGACCGAGGGCGGCGCCCATTTCGTCACCGCGATGACGCTGGCGGCCCTCTCCGAAAACCCCGTCCACACCACGCTCTGGGACCTCAAGAACGAGGTCGAAATGGGCCATATCCAGCTCTCGCGCCAGGCCGATCTCGTCGTCGTCTGTCCCGCCACGGCCGACCTCATGGCCCGCATGGCTGCCGGCATCGCCGACGATCTGGCGACAACGCTGCTCCTCGCCACCGACAAGCCCGTGCTGGCAGTGCCTGCGATGAACGTGCGCATGTGGCAGCACCCCGCGACGCGCCGCAACGTCGCCACCCTGCGCGGCGATGGCATCGCCGTGATGGAGCCGGGCGAAGGCGCGATGGCCTGTGGCGAGTTCGGACCGGGCCGTTTGCCGGAACCGGCTGACATCCTTGCCGAAATCGCCCGCATGTCGGGAACGGCCGGGCGCCTGTCCGGCAGGCACGTCCTCGTCACCGCCGGCCCCACCCACGAACCGATAGACCCGGTACGCTACATCGCCAACCGCTCCAGCGGCAAGCAGGGCTTCGCCATCGCCGCCGCCGCCGCGCGCGCCGGGGCCAGGGTCACGCTCGTCGCCGGCCCGGTGAATCTCCCCACGCCCCAAGGCGTTACGCGCATCGACGTGGAAACGGCGCGACAGATGGCGGCGGCGGTCGATGCCGCGCTCCCCGCCGACGTCGCGATCATGGTCGCGGCCGTTGCCGACTGGCGCAGCGCCGGCGAGGCCGCGCAGAAAATCAAGAAGGACGGATCGGGCGCGGTCCCGCCGCTCCAGCTCGTCGAGAATCCCGACATTCTCGCCACGCTCTGCAAGTCCGGCCGCCGCCCCCCGCTGGTCGTCGGCTTCGCGGCCGAGACCAACGACGTTCTCGACCATGCCCGCGCCAAGCTGGCCCGCAAGGGCGCAGACTGGATCGTCGCCAACGATGTCGCCACTCACGCAATGGGCGGTGAAATCAACGGCTTGCACATCGTCAGCAGCAGCGGCGTCGAAAGCCTCCCGGAAATGCCCAAGGACGCGGCGGCGGCCGCGCTCATCGAAAGAATTGCCGATGTCCTCTCCTGAAATCCCCGTCCTCGTGAAGCGCCTGCCCCACGGGCAGGACCTTCCCCTTCCCGCCTACGCCACCGAGGGCGCGGCGGGCATGGACGTGGTCTCGGCCGAGGACGTGGATCTTGCTCCCGGCGGGCGCCATGCCGTCGCCACCGGCCTTTCCGTCGCGATTCCGCATGGTTACGAGATCCAGGTGCGTCCCCGCTCGGGCCTCGCGCTCAAGCATGGGGTCACCGTACCCAACACGCCCGGCACCATCGACAGCGACTATCGCGGCGAACTCAAGGTCATCATGATCAACCTCGGGGCCGAAACCTTCTCGATCCGCCGGGGGGACCGCGTGGCGCAGCTCGTCGTCGCACCTGTCACGCGAGGATCGTGGGTCGAGGTCGATGAGCTCGACGCCACCCAGCGGGGCGAGGGCGGCTTCGGATCGACCGGCGGCCTCGCGGCTCTCAAGGGCTGAAAAAAGGGGCCCCGCGTCGCCGCCGGGCCCCTTCGTGTATGTTCAGGTGCTTTCAGGTGCCGTTCGGGTCAATTGACCTTCTTGACCGTCTTCTTCTCGGGAGCGATTGAAATCCTTACGGTTTCACCGTTGTGCCCGGGGAAATCGGTAAACATCGCCTCGACAAGGTTCGGCACCAGGTAGGACAGCCGGTTCGACTGAGAAGCCGCCTCGGCCTTGCCCTCGAACAGGCGCTGGCCATCGACGCGGCGGTCGATCTTCATGTCGATCCCGCTGGTGTAGACGGTGGTCACCTCGACCCCGCTGTTGCCCGGGCCCCAGAAGAACGGATCGTACCATCCATAGCCCCAGCCGCGACGGCCGTAGAATGCCGGGCGACCCCAGTAACCGTTGTATCCGGGACCGTACCACGGCCCCCAGAACGGATCGTTGAAGCCCGTCTCGCGCAGGCGGTCACGGCCCTGGTCCACGCCATAGTCGAAGCGCACGATCAGGTCGGCGCTCTCGGGGCTGGCCGGGCTGTAGCCGAGCTTCTGCATCTGCCCCGCGACCAGCGAGGCGTATTGCGAGAACTCGAGACCGCCGGCATCCTTGGGATCCTCGGCCACGACCGCGAAGGTCTGGCCCTGCGGCGCGGGAAGCTGGGTCTGGAAACGCTTCACGTTGGCATTGAAGGGCGATGCGCAGCCGCCGAGCGCGGCCAGCATCAGCGGAACCGCGACCATGCCGACAAGACGACGACGCTTGTTCTGCAAAAGAGACTTCATCCTTGCGACTCCTTGGGCGCAGTCCGCCGCACCTCGTTCCCATGAACGTACCGGACGCGACCTGTGCTTAGCATGCCGTACTTATGGACGGGAGGTGCTGAATGCACGTTGAATGGTGCCTGCAACATAAGTTGCAGGCAGCCATATTTTCCAGCCATTCCGGACTGAAATCAGCCTCTTACGAGACCCAGCGCGTCATAGGTCCGCGCCAGCGTGGGGGCGGCCAGGGCGCGCGCCTTTTCCGCACCCTTGGCAAGGATCGCGTCGAGCGCGGCCCGGTCCTCGCGCAGTTCGCGATAGCGCGCGGCCATCGGCGAAAGCTTCTCGACCAGAAGTTCGCCAAGCGCCGGCTTGAACTGGCCGAAGCCCTGGCCCTCGAACCGGGCGAGCACATCGGCGGGCGAAATGCCCGCCATGGCTGCGTAGATGCCGACGAGGTTGTTCGCTTCCGGACGCCCCGCAAGCCCTTCCATCGTGCCCGGCAGCGGCTCGGGATCGGTCTTGGCCTTCCTGACCTTCTGCATGATCGCATCGGCATCGTCGGTCAGGTTGATGCGGCTCATGTCCGAAGGGTCGGACTTGCTCATCTTGGCCGAACCGTCGCGCAGCGACATGATTCGCGCGGCCTCGGGCGGGATGATCGGATCGGGCAGCGTGAACACCGGCGCATCTTCCGACGCGAAGTCGTTGTTGAACTTCTGCGCCACGTCGCGGGCCAGTTCGAGGTGCTGCTTCTGGTCTTCGCCCACCGGAACGTGCGTCGCCTGGTAAAGCAGCACGTCGGCGGCCTGGAGCACCGGATAGGTGAACAGCGCGACCGAGGCGCCCTCGCGGTTCTTGCCAGCCTTGTCCTTCCACTGCGTCATGCGGTTCAGCCAGCCCATGCGGGCCGTGCCGTTCAGCAGCCACTGCATTTCCGCATGGGCCGGGACCTGCGCCTGGTTGAACAGGACGGACTTGTCGGGATCGATTCCGCAGGAAACCAGCGCCGCCACCATCTCACGCGTGTTGGCGGCGAGTTCGGCGGGGCTGTGCGGCATGGAGATGGCATGGAGGTCCGCCAGGAAATAGAGGCATTCTCCGCCCTTGGCCGACCACTCGTCCTGCATGCGCACCCAGTTCCGGATCGCACCCAGGTAGTTGCCGAGGTGGAGATTGCCCGTGGGCTGGATACCGGAAACGATACGCATTCTGCTTGCCTTCAGTTGGTGCGGCCGCGCCGCAGGAGAAGCTTGAGGTCGCCTGCCCGGAAAGCCCCGGTCAGGACGGCGGCTAGCCCATAGACGACCACCCCCGCAGTGACCAGTCCGCCCATCGCGGCGATGCGCACGGTCCAGGTGCCGTGGACCCACGGCATGACCAGTCCCTGCCCTGCCCACAGCATGCCGCCCATCGCGGCGGCCGCCAGCGCAAGCCGCCAGGCCCGGCGCCTGAGCCGCGCATCGGCCACGAAGTGCCCGCGCTTCACCAGCGTGCGATAGAGCAGCCAGACATTGACGGTCGAGGCGATTGCCGTTGCCAGCGGCGGCCCCATGTGCCGCAGCGGAACGATCAGCGCGAGGTTGCCGACAAGGTTCACCACCATCGAGATCGTGGCGAAGCGAACCGGTGTCTTCGTGTCCTGCCGCGCATAGAAGCCGGGCGTCAGCACCTTGACCAGGATGTAGCTCGGCAGGCCGATCGAGAAGGCGGCGAGCGCCTGCGCGGTATAGTGCGTGTCGAGCGCATCGAACTTGCCATAGCCGAACAGTGCAGCGGCGATCGGTTCGCCGCACAGCACGAGCGCGACCGTGGCGGGCAGGGTCAGCAGCAGCGCCAGTTCCATGCCCCGGTTCTGCGTCTCCATCGCCGCTGCGTCCTCGCCCCCGCCCAGCTGGCGCGAGATGGTCGGCAGCAGCACCGTGCCAAGACCGATGCCGATCAGGCCGAGCGGCAGCTGGTTGAGCCGGTCGGCCATGTAGATGTAGGTCACGCTGCCGTGGTCGAGCAGCGATGCAGCCAGCGCGGTCGAGATCACGAGGTTGATCTGCACCGCCCCCGCGCCCGCCGCCGCCGGCCAGATCAGCTTGAGCAGTTGCTTGACCTCGGGCGAGAGGCGCGGGCGTCGCAGCCTGAGGCGCACGCCATTGCGCCGGCAGGCCCAGGCCAGCCAGAACAGCTGGAGCGCACCCGAAACCGACACCGCTATGGCCTGGTTGCGCGCGGTCACCAGCGGATCGTCCGAATGGAAGCCCAGCAGCGCCGCGATCAGCGTGAGGTTCAGGAGGATGGGCGCGGCCGCGTTGACCCAGAACTTGTGCAGCGAGTTGAGGATGCCGCCGAACAGCGAGACGAGGCTGATCAGCATGAGGTAAGGGATCGTCCAGCGCGACAGTTCCACCGCATAGGCGAACTGGTCGGCACTTACGCCGTTGAACTTGCCCGAAAGCACGAACGTGACCGGCCAGGCAAAGACCTCGAGCAGCACGGTCATCACGATCAACACGGGCAGCAGCACCGCGAGCGCCGCTTCGGCAAAGTCGAGCCCGTCGCGCAGGCCGTTCCCTTCCGGGTCCGCCACGCGCTTGTTGAACATCGGGATGAACGCCGATGCGAAAGCGCCCTCGGCGAAGAGGGCGCGGAACATGTTGGGCAGCCTGAACGCGACAAGGAACGCGTCCGAGGCAAAGCTCGCACCGATGAAGCGCGCGAACAGGCTGTCGCGCACGAGGCCGAGCACGCGGCTGAGCAGGGTCAGCCCGCCGATCGTGCCGGTGGCCTTGAGGAGGTTCACGTCCGGTCCTTCAAGGCCACCGGGATCTGCTTACGCTTCGCCTGCGGGGGTCGCCTCGGCGGTCGCCTGGGCCTGCGCGAGCTGCTGCATGTAGAGACCGTTGAAGTCGATCGGTTCGAGCATCAGCGGCGGGTAACCGGCATCGCGCACGGCATCGGCGATGATGCGGCGGGCGAACGGGAAGAGAATGCGCGGGCCTTCGGCGAACAGGAACGGATGCGCCTGGTCGTCGGGCACGTTGCGCATGCCGATGAGGCCGCAGTACGCCAGTTCGACGATGAACGCCGTGCCCTGCGCGCCCTTGGAGGTCACGTTGATCTTCAGCTCGATCTCGTGGATTTCGGGCTGGATCGCGCGCGCGGAGATGTTGAAATCGACCGCCATGTCGGGCGCTTCGGCCCACTGGTAGCTTTCCGGCGCATTCGGATTCTCGACCGAAAGGTCCTTAACGTACTGCGAGATCAGACCGATCGCAGGCGAGGTGTCGGCACCGTTGGGCACGGGACCGTCTTCAAGGTTCAGATTCGAGATGATGTTGCCTTCGTCGGCCATGGTAGGACTGCTTTCTGATCGGGTTTCCCTTGACCGGGGCGCCTAGCATCATGGCCGGGAACGGGCAATGCGCCTTTGATTTCGCGCCGCGGCGCAGGACCGTACCGACAGCAGCGGCAGCCGGGGCGAGGCTGATTCGCAACGCCCCGGCGAGATTCTTGCCCACGTGGTCCGCCCAAAGGGTCATCCACGCGTTGTTCATTTGTAATTCGTACCTATTTGAGGCACGTTGGAATGACGCCGTGCGACCGTGAAAAGCCGCGGCCTGTTTCGGGAAACCTGCTCGTGATTGTTCAAATTGTGATCCTGGCGATGATCGCGGCCTTCCTCGGCCTGCGCCTCTATTCGGTGCTCGGCCGCCGCCCAGAGCGTGACGAGGAACCTATGCGCCGCCGGATCGAACAGCCCGATCCCTCTGCCAAGCCGCACCAGCCCGGCTCGATGGGCAATGCCCGCAGCGCAGAGACCGGTGCGCTCGCTCCCCGCCCGCGCGAGCTGGCCGCTCCCGAAGCACAGACCTTCGACAACAGCGCCGAAGCCGGCGTGCGCGCGATCATCGCTGCCGACCGCCGCTTCGACGTGGCCCAGTTCCTCGCCGGAGCCAAGGGCGCCTACGGCATGATCCTCGAAGCGTTCTGGCGCGGCGACAAGGAAGAGCTGGCCCAGCTTTGCGACGCCGACGTCTATGAAGGCTTTGCCTCGGCCATCGACGCCCGCGCGAACGCCGGCGAAACGATCGACGCCCGCCTGATCCGCATCGAGGAAGCGCGCATCATCGGTGCTTCCATCGAAGGTACGACGGCGCGCATCGCGGTCCGCTTCCTCGCCGACATCGCTTCGGTCACGCGCAATGCCGAAGGGCATGTCGTCGCCGGTTCGCTCGACGACGCTATCGACGCGCGCGACCTGTGGACCTTCCGCCGCGATCTGACCTCGCGCGATCCTGACTGGCTGCTCGACGAGACCGACGAAGCCTGAGGGGCAAGGTGTCCGGGGGACAATCGACCGCCAGGTCCACCACTTCGGTCGGGCTGCTGCTCGGCCTGACGCTGCTGGGCGGCTGCGTGCGACTGGTCCCCGAATCGGGCGGGCCCCGCCCGGTGACGCCGCCCTCGCCTCCGCAGGCGGCAAAGCCGGCCACCGCCGCGCTGACGGGCGTGACGCGTGGCCCGATTGCCGCAGGGCTGGGGTTCAAGCCAGACAACACAGCCGCCGCGCTGCGCTCGTTCGTGCAGTCGTGCCCGCGCCTGACGAAGCGCACTGACAATTCAGGGCTGACCGTCCCCGCCGACTGGGCCCCGGCCTGTGCCGCGGCACCGGGCTGGCCCGAAGGCGAGGCGGCGCGGTTCTTCTCGACCTATTTCGAAACCGCCGAGGTGGGCGACGGCAATGCCTTCGTCACCGGGTACTTCGAACCGGAGATCGCGGGCGTGCGCACCCGCCAGCCCGGTTACGACATTCCCGTCTATGCTATGCCGCCCGATCTGGTGCGGGCAAGGCCGGGCGATGCGCAACCGCTGCCCGACGGCAAGATGCCACTCGGTCGCTATGACGACGCGGGCGTGTTCGTGCCCTACTACGACCGCGGCCAGATCGAGGACGGGGCACTGGCCGAAAAGGGACTGGAGATTGCCTGGGCGGCAGACCCGGTCGAACTGTTCTTCCTCCAGATCCAGGGCTCGGGCCGCCTGCGCGCGCCCGACGGCAGCGTGATCCGCATCGGTTTTGCCGCGCAGAACGGCCATCCCTATTCCGGCATCGGCTCGCTCATGCGCGAGCGCGGACTGATCGGCAGCCAGCCGGGGCAATATCCCGGTTCGATGCAGGGCATCCAGCAGTACCTGCGCGACTATCCCGAAGCCGGCCGCGCGCTGATGCGCCAGAACCGCAGCTATGTGTTCTTCCGCGAGCTGACCGGGCCCGGCCCCGTGGGCGCGCTCAACGTGCCCATTTCGGGCCGCTCGACGGTGGCGGTCGACCCCGCCTTCGTGCCGCTGGGCGCGCCGGTCTGGCTCCAGCTTGACCGGACGGAGGCGAGCGGGCTGTGGGTGGCGCAGGACACCGGAGGGGCGATCCAGGGCGCCAACCGCTTCGACAGCTTCTGGGGCGCCGGCGCGGAGGCACGGCAGGTCGCGGGCGGCATGAGCGCGCGCGGCCGCGCGCTGCTCCTCCTGCCGAAGGGGACGCTCGAGCGTCTGAACCAGCGCTGATGCGCGCGCCGCGCGGCCTTTCGCCGGACGAGGCGGAGCTGTGGGAGAAGGTCGCCGCGACGATCAAGCCCATGCATCCCGCCCGCCCCAAGGCGCGTGCCGTGGCGGCAGTGCCCGCAACCGACGTGGCAGTCGCCGCCCCGCCTGCCAGGCGGATCAAAGGCCGCGTGCCGCCGCCGCTTCCCGCCCCCGCGCCGACCCCGATCAAGCGCCCGCTGGAAAGCCATGGCCTCGATTCGAGCTGGGACCGCAAGCTGGCGCGCGGCGCGATCGTGCCGGACGTGACCATCGACCTGCACGGCCTCGGCCTCGACGCGGCCCACGCCCGGCTGACCGGCGGCATCGCGCAGGCGCTGGCGATGGGCGCGCGGGTGATCCTGCTGATCGCGGGCAAGCACCGCCCGCACGACGAACACGACCTGCGCGGTTCGCGGCGCGGGGCGATCCGGGCCAAGCTGCTCGACTGGCTGGCGCACAGCGCTCACGCATCGAACATCGCCGCCGTACGCCCTGCCCAGCCTCGGCACGGCGGGGCGGGCGCGGTCTACATCGTGCTCAGGAAAGGGCGCTGAGGGCAATCCGCCGGTAGATGCGCTGGAGGACGCGGAGGTCTTCCATAGCGACGGCCTCGTCCTTCTTGTGCATCGTGGCGTTGCACAGGCCGAACTCGACGACCGGGCAGACCGCGCGCAGGAAGCGAGCGTCGGACGTGCCGCCGCTGGTGGACAGTTCGGGATCGAGCCCGGTTTCGGCCTTCACCGCATCGGCGATCATCGCGGAAAAGGCGCCGGGCAGGGTGATGAAACTCTCGCCCGAGATGACCGCGCGGACCTCGCCCTTGTGGCGATGGGCGATCTCCTCGACCCTGGCGACCAGCTCGGCGCCGGTATGGCGGTCATTGAAGCGGATCGAGATGCGCGCGCGGGCTTCGGCGGGGATGACGTTGGTGGCGGGATTGCCGACCTCGAGGTCGGTGATCTCGAGGTTGGAAGGCTGGAACCACTCGGTGCCGCCGTCGAGCACGAGCGCATCGAGATCTGCCAGCAGCGCGACGAGGCGGGGGATCGGGTTGTCGGCCAGGTGGGGATAGGCGACATGGCCCTGCGCGCCCTTGCAGGCGATCCACATGTTGACCGAACCGCGCCGCCCGATCTTCACCATGTCTCCCAGGCGGTGGACCGACGTGGGCTCGCCCACCAGGCAAAGGTCCGGCTCGGCCCCGAGCTGGCGGATGAGGTCGATGAGGGGGACGGTGCCGTAGCGGGCGGGGCCTTCCTCGTCGCCGGTGATGATGAAGCTGAGCGTGCCCGCGTCCGCCGGAATTTCGGCCACGGCTGCGACCATCGCGGCGATCGAACCCTTCATGTCGACCGCGCCGCGCCCGTAGAGCAGTTCGCCCCGGCGCTCTGCCTTGAACGGGCCGGACGTCCAGCCCTCGCCTGGCGGGACGACGTCAAGGTGGCCGGCAAAGGCGAAGTGGCGCGCGCCTTCGGGGCCCTTGCGGATGGCGAAGAGATTCTCGACCGGACCGTCGGGCGCTTCGCCCGCGACGAAGCGGTGGATCGCGAAACCGAGCGGTTCGAGCATGGCCTGGAGGCAATCGAAAACCGCGCCGGTGGCCGGCGTGATGCTGGGGCAGTCGATCAGCCGTTCGGCCAGGACGACGGGATCAAGGTCGGTCATCAGCGCGCGGGCTCCTCGAACTGTTCGATCGTCCAGTCCTCGTGCTCGGCCGCCTCGATCCAGGCCTGCATCCAGTCGTGGGTCCAGACCGCTTCCATATAGGTCATGGCGAAGCCGGGGACGGGCACGCCATAGGTCATGAAGCGCGAGACGACCGGGGCGTAGATGATGTCGGCGGCGCAGAAGGTGCCGAACAGGAACGGCCCGCCCTTGCCGAAGCGCGCGCGCGCCTCGGCCCAGAGCGAGAGGATGCGCACGATGTCGGCGCGGACCTCGGGCTTGATCTCGATGGCTTCGACACGCTTGCGGATGTTCATCGGCAGGTTGCGGCGCAGCGGCAGGTAGCTGGAATGCATTTCCGCGACCATCGAGCGAGCCATGGCGCGCGCGGTCTCGTCCTTGGGCCAGAAGCGGTCGCGCCCGACCTTGTCGGCGAGGTAGTCGATGATCGCGAGGCTGTCCCACACGACGGGAGCGTCTGGGCCTTCGCCGTCCCACAGGATCGGCACCTTGCCCGAGGACGGAGCGAGATCGTCGGCACGGCGGGCCTCGTCCCAGTCCTCGCCATAGAGCGGGACGGTGATTTCCTCGAAGTGGAGGCCCGATTGCTTGGCAGCCAGCCAGCCGCGCAAGGACCAGCTGGAGTAGTTCTTGTTGCCGATGATCAGCTTCATCGCATTCGCCCTGTTACGCCTCCGGGGCGCGTAGCCGTTCAGGTTGCTGCTGTCGAGCATGAACAGGTTTACGCAGTTTACAGTGTCCAGGGAAGTTAACCCCGCGACCTTCGCGAGCGCTTCGCGAAGGCGCGCTTCGGTGAGCGGGGGCGCGGAAGTTCCACAGCGCGTGATGGCGTTGCGGGGGATCGGCGGGAGATGAGCGCGGCGGGACATGGCGCGCGGACGGTGGAGCCGCGCGCCAGCTGTAGGACAGTGCGAATTGCGCCGGAATGGCTGTACTGGACTTGTCGAAGGCGGCCAGACAGGCCGGCCTGACCCTAGCCCATCGCGTCCTGGAGGACGGCAGCGCGCAGTTCCTCGATGCCCATCTTCTTTTCCGAGGAGGTGACGATGATCTCGGGATAGGCGGCGGTGCGCTTGCGGGCGGCGGCGATGGTCTCTGCCGTCACCTTCTCCAGTTCGCTGGCCTTGATCTTGTCGGCCTTGGTCAGGACGATGCGATAGCCAACGCCCGCTTCGTCGAGCATCTGCATCATGTCGTCATCGACCGGCTTCACGCCATGCCGGCTGTCGATCAGCAGCAAGGTGCGCTTGAGAACGACGCGGCCGCGCAGGAAATCGCGGACCAGCCGGCGCCAGGTCTCGACCACCTTGGGCGGGGCCTTGGCAAAGCCGTAGCCGGGCATGTCGACCAGCCGCAGACGGGTGGGCTCTCCGACCTCGAAGTAGTTCAATTCCTGCGTGCGGCCTGGCGTGACCGAAGTGCGCGCAAGCGACTTGCGCCCGGTCAGCGCGTTCAGAAGCGACGACTTGCCGACGTTGGAGCGGCCCGCGAAGGCGATCTCGGGCACGTCCGGGTCGGGCAGGAACTTGAGCGCGGGGGCGGACTTCAGGAATTCGACGCGGCCCGCGAAGAGCAGCCGCGCCTGTTCGATCAGTTCCTGGTGAGCGGCTTGTTCTTCGGGGGTCAACGCGCCTTCGGCTTCCGGGTGGAAGTCGCCTTCTTTTCACGAGTGACGGCGCGGTCGATGTCGACCTGGTCCTTGTCGGCCTGCGCCTTGAGCTGCGGGTGGCGGCTGTAGAGATACTTCTGCTGCGCGATGGTCAGCAGGTTCGAGGTGATCCAGTAGATCAGCAGGCCGGCCGCGAAGGGGGCCATGACGAACATCATGATCCACGGCATGAACGCGAAGACCTGCTGCTGCGCCGGGTCCATTGCCGCGGGTTGCAGCTTGAACTGGAGCCACATGGTGATGCCAAGCAGGATCGCCAGCACGCCAATGCCGAGGAAGCTGGGCGGATCGAACGGAAGCAGGCCGAACAGGTTCAGCACGTGCAGCGGATCGGGCGCGGAAAGGTCCTTGATCCACAGCGCGAAAGGCTGGTGACGCATTTCGATGGTCAGGACCAGCACCTTGTAGAGCGCGAAGAACACCGGGATCTGCAGGAAGATGGGGAGGCAACCGGCGAGAGGATTTACCTTCTCGCGCTTGTACAGCTCCATGATTTCCTGCTGCTGCTTCTGCTTGTCGTCCTTGTAGCGCTCCTGGATCGCCTTCATCTTGGGCTGGAGCGCGCGCATCGCCGCCATCGAGGCGAACTGGCGCTGGGCAATCGGGAACATCACGCCGCGCACGATGAGCGTGAGCAGGATGATCGCGACGCCGAAGTTGCCGACCTTCTTGAAGATCGAATCGAGCAGCCAGAAGATCGGCTTCTCGAACCAGCGGAACCAGCCCCAGTCGATGGACAGGCTGAAATTGGTGACGCCCGCAGCCTCGTACTTCTCGAGAACCGCGTTTTCCTTGCCGCCGGCGAAGAGACGCACGGTCTGGCTCAGCGCCTTGCCCGGCGCGATCGAGACCGACGGATAGATGAGATCGGCGCGATAGACGCCCTGGCCGAGCGAGCGGAACGCGGCTTCTGCCTTGGCATTGGCATCGGGGATCAGCGCCGAGAGCCAGTAGATGTCGGTAAAGCCGATCCAGTTGGCGGTGCCCTTGAAGGGAATCGCGCCGCCTTCGGCCTCGGCCACGGTCGAGTAGTTGTTGTCGAAGTTCACCGAGCCGTCGAACGCGCCGATCGGGCCGGAATGGACGTTCCAGGTATCGAGGCTGGCGGTCTTGTCGGTGCGGTTGACCAGCGCGAAAGGCCTGACGACGACCGGCGCGGGACCGGTGTTGGCGACGCCCTGCGTCGCCGTGATCATGTAGTCGCCGTCGATCGCATAGCGGATCGAGTAGGTCTGTCCCGAAGCGTTGGTCCAGCGCAGCGTGACCGGAGTCTGGGGGGTAAGCTTCGCGCCATCGGCCTGCCACATGGTGTTGGCATCGGGCGCTGCGACGCCTTCACCGACCCAGCCGATCTGGGCAAAGTGCTGCGCGGGGGTGCCAGCGGGCGAGAACAGGCGCACGGGAGCGCTGTTCCTGTCCACGCCTTCACGGTGGCGCGCGAGCGTCACGTCATCGACCAGCGCACCCTTGAGATTGATCGAGCCCTTGAGGCCCGGCGCATCGATGGCGATGCGGTGACCGGCCGCCAGTTCCTGGGCCAGGTCCTTCTTCTCGAGCGCGATGTCGCCCGCGTTCTGGAGGCCGCCTTCGCGCGTGCGCTTGGGCTTTTCGCCATTGGCGGGTTCTGCCGATGCGGCGGCTTCGACCTTGGGCTTTTGCGCCGGCTGCGGGTAGAACCAGCGCATCGCGACGTCCCAGCCGAGCAGCAGGATGCCGGTAAGGACCACTGCCATGATGAGGTTGCGCTGATTCTGCACCGTGTTTCGCGTCCTGTCAGTCAATGCCCGCGCGAGGCGGCTTCAATTCGGTTCGGGGGAAGGCTCAGGGAACGGGATCGTAGCCGTGCCCACCCCACGGATGGCAGCGCAATAGCCGCTTCGCTGCCAGCCAGCCACCCTTAATCGCGCCATGCTTTTCCAGCGCTTCGATCGCATATTGCGAGCAGGAAGGGCTGTAGCGGCACGAGGGCGGGAGCACCCGCGAAGGCCCGAGTTGCCAAGCCCGGGCGATGAGGATGAGGAGGCGCTTCACTTGTTCGGCCCCGGACCCTGGCTCTGGCCTTGGTCCTGACGCTGGCCCTGACCTTGGCCCTGACCTTCGCCTTTGCCGCGTCCGTGATGGACGCGGGGGCCGGAACGCTTGCGCGGCGGATCGCCCTTGCCGGCAGCGGCGCGGGAAAGCGCAACGGCAAGTTCCTCGCGCAGCAGCGCAAAGTCGCGCTCGACGCCGCCTTCGCGGCCGATCATCACGTGGTCCGCGCCGGGGATGCCACCGGTCGGCAACGCCTCGCGCAGGAGCGCGCGGAAACGGCGTTTCATTCGGTTGCGGACGACCGCATTGCCGATCTTCTTGGTGACGGTGACGCCGAATCGCATCTCGGCATCAGCAACGGACGCATCATCGCCCGGCTTCGCGACGCGGTTCACCAACAGCACGAATCCGGGCCTTGCGACCCGGATCCCGCGGTTGGCGGCAACGAAGTCCGCCCGTTTCCGGATGGTGGCGATTCGGGTCACCCCGCGCCAGCCCCTGCCGGATTTATGCTGTCAGCTTCAGGCCGACAGCTTCTTGCGGCCACGCGCGCGGCGAGCGGCCAGCACCTTGCGGCCGCCAACGGTGGCGGTACGGGCGCGGAAACCGTGGCGGCGGGCACGCACGAGACGGCTGGGCTGGAAAGTGCGCTTCATCGGTTTTCTCTTCTATTCGAATCTGTGAACTGGCATCCGCCGCCGCGAAAGCGACGGGCCGGAATCAGGCCGTGGCCGATAGGCGAAGGGGCGGTTCGCGTCAACCCTGCGGCGATTGCCGGGGCCGCTTCAATACGTTGCCCCCTTCCCGCTTAGCGGTTAGTCACGCCCGATGAAAAGGGAAACCCAATCCCGCGTGCTCTGGTGGCAGCGCGCCCCGCGCATTCCCACGCTTGCGTTGTTCGCCGTGGTGGCCCTGGCCCTGCTCGGGACGTTCTCGCTCATCATCGCCACGGTCGAGGCCGAGCGCACCCAGCGCGAGCAGGCGGCGCGCACCAGCGGCATACTTGCCTCGCTGGACGAAATCATCCGCGCGACGATGAACGGCGAGACCGGGCAGCGCGGCTACTTCATCACCAGCGACACCCGGTATCTGGCACCCTACCGCGAAGGGCAGGAGCGCTATTCCATCGAGATCCGGCGCCTGCGCGAGAAGATGGGCGGGGAACTGCCCGAGGAGCAGGCGCTGCTGGTGGGCGAGATCTCGCGGCTGGGCGATGCCAAGTGGGCGGAAATGGCGGGCGTCGTCCGGCTGGTCGAGGAACGCCGCATTCCCGACGCCCACGCACGGCTGCTTTCCGACGAAGGCCAGCTTGCCATGAACGGGCTGCGCCGTGCCGTCGCCAAGCTCGAGGACATCGAGCGCATCAGGCTGGAGCAGGCCGTGCAGCGCGCGGCGGCGGCCGAGGCCAAGATCCTGCCTTCGCTGGCCGCGCTGTTCGTTGTCATCGTCTGCGCGCTGGCGCTGGGCCTGTGGCAGGCGATCCGCAAGGCAGAGGCAGAGGCCCTGGCCGAGGGCGCGGCGGCGATCGCCGAGGCGCGCGACCGAGCGGACCTTCTCGCCAAGGAACTCAACCACCGGGTGAAGAACCTCTTCGCGGTGATTCTGGCCATCGTGAAGATGAGCGCGCGCGGCGATGCCGCAGCAGCGCCCGCGGTGGACCGCATCGCCAAGCGCATCCACGCCCTGGTTACCGCGCACGAAGTGACGCAGGGCACCGGCAAGGACCAGACGGTCGACTTCGCGGACCTCGTCGGCAAGGCCATCGCGCCCTATCGTTCGTCCTCGGAGCGATGCGAACTGGCCGGCGAGGAGCTTGTCCTGCCGGGCAAGCATGCCGTCCCACTGGGGCTGGTGCTGCACGAACTGGTGACCAACGCGGTCAAGTACGGTGCATGGTCGCAGCCCGGCGGGCTTGTGCGGGTGCGGTGGAGCCGCGAGGGCTCGCGCGCGAAAGTGCTGTGGGAGGAACTGGCCGCAGGCGAAAGCGCGACAGCCGCGAAGCCGGGACGCGAGGGCTTCGGATCGGCATTGATCCGCTCGTCCGAGCGCCAGCTTGGCGGAACCATCGCGCGCCGCTTCGATGTGCGCGGGATCGTGGTGGAAATGGACTTTGCGCTGGAGGGCGCCGAGGACTGAGGCACTGGTCGTTGCGAGCGTCGGTGCGAACCGGGCCGGGTGGCCGGGTTCGCAACGACAATGCAACGCATGGCGTCAGCCGTGCTTCGATTCGCGCGTCGGCTGGACCATGCCGGGAACGATGAAGCCGAGCGGACCGGGGTTCATCGCGCGCTTCTTCAGTTCGCCCTTCATCCGGCCGTACTCTTCCTCCATCTGCTCGGTCACCGTGGCGCGCGAGTCTTCGAGGGCTTCGTCGAAGTCGGAAGCTTTGACCTGATCGACGTTGCCGCCGCCGCGACGGATGGCGTTCAGGCCCGCCCGGCGCACCACGTCCTCGAGATCGGCGCCGGTGAAGCGGTCGGTCGCGCGGGCGACCAGGGCGAGGTCCACGTCGGGGGCGAGCGGCATGTTGCGGGTGTGGATGCCCAGGATGTGCTCGCGCCCGGACATGCTCGGCGTGCCGACATAGACCAGTTCGTCGAAACGACCCGGACGGAGCAGCGCAGGATCGACGAGGTTGGGTCGGTTGGTCGCGCCGATCAGGACGACGGATTGCAGTTCCTCCAGCCCGTCCATCTCGGCAAGGATGGTGTTGACCACCCGCGCTGTGACGTTGGGTTCGCCCTGCCCGCTGCCGCGCGCGGGGACGAGGCTGTCGATCTCGTCGATGAATACCACGCAAGGCGCGACCTGGCGGGCGCGGGCGAAGAGGCGCGCGATCTGCTGTTCGCTCTCCCCGTACCACTTGGACAGGAGGTCGGACGACTTGATCGCGATGAAGTTGGCTTCCGCCTCCTTCGCCACGGCCTTGGCCAGCAGGGTCTTGCCGGTGCCGGGCGGACCATAGAGCAGGAAGCCCTTGGCCGGCCGGATGCCGAGGCGGTGGAAGGCCTCGGGGTTCTTCAGCGGCAGCTCGACGCCTTCGCGCAGCTTTTCCTGCGCTTCGTCCAGACCGCCGATGTCGGCCCAGCCGATGGTCGGAGCCTGGACCATGACTTCGCGCATGGCCGAGGGCTGAACGCGCTTCAGTGCCTCGAGGAAATCGTCGCGTTCCACCCGCAGGCTGTCGAGGACGTCCTGAGGAATGGTCTGCTGTTCGAAATCGAGCCGCGGCATGATGCGGCGGACAGCCTCGATCGCGGCTTCGCGGGCAAGAGCCGCAAGATCCGCGCCGACGAAGCCGTGCGTGGTGCGGGCAAGCTCCTGGAGGTCGACATCCTCGGCCAGCGGCATCCCGCGGGTGTGGATGCCGAGGATCTCGCGCCGGCCGCTTTCGTCCGGAACGCCGACGACGATCTCGCGGTCGAAGCGACCGGGACGGCGCAAGGCCTCGTCGATCGCGTCGGGCCGGTTGGTGGCGGCGATGACGACCAGGTTCGAGCGGCTGTGCAGGCCGTCCATCAGCGTGAGGAGCTGCGCGACGAGGCGCTTCTCGGCCTCGCCGTGAACTTCGCTGCGCTTGGGCGCGATCGAATCGATCTCGTCGATGAAGATGATCGACGGCGAGTTGGCGGTTGCCTCCTCGAACACCTCGCGCAGGCGCTTCTCGCTCTCGCCATAGGCCGAGCCCATGATCTCGGGCCCGTTGATGGTGAAGAACGAGGCGTCGCTCTCGTTCGCGACGGCGCGGGCGAGGCGGGTCTTGCCGGTGCCCGGCGGGCCATGGAGAAGCACCCCCTTGGGCGGATCGACGCCGAGGCGGGTGAAGAGTTCGGGATAGCGCAGCGGCAGCTCGACCATCTCGCGGAGCTGGCGGATGGTATCGCCCATGCCGCCAACGTCGTCGTAGTTGACGTCGGCGCGCGAGCTGCGCGGCTCCTCGTATTCGGGGCGCAACTCGACCTCGGTGTTCTCGTCGATGTGGACCACGCCCTTGGGGCTGGTCGAGACGACGGTGAGGCGGATCTGGGTGAGCGCAAACGCCGGCGCATTGAGCATCTGGCGCAGTTGCGGCGGCATGTCGGTGCGGTTGACCTGCTGCTGCCCCGCCGTCGCGACGAGGTCGCCGGTGACCAGCGGGCGCCCCGCGAAATTGCGCTTGAGCGCAACCGCCGGGCCCTGGAGGCGCAGGTCCTTCTGCGCCGGCGCGAAGACGACGCGCTGGGCGGGGCGCGAATCGATCTTGCGCACTTCGACATGCTCGCCCGAGCCGACATCGGCGTTGGCGCGCTGGAGCCCGTCGAGGCGAATGAGTTCGAGGCCCTCGTCCTCGGGATAGGGCTGGATGACCCGCGCGGCGGTGGCGCGCTTGCCGACGATCTCGATCACGTCGCCTTCGGTCACGCCGAGCTGCGACATGACATGCCGGCTGATGCGAGCGATGCCGTGGCCGCTTTCTTCCTGGCGGGCGCCCGCCACCTGCAGGCGCACGGTGCGCCCCTCGGTCCGGGCTTCGGTTGCCGCATCTGCCATGAGTGAATTTCCCCTTGAACTGCCGACAAGAACCGATGTGGGAACCGGCGGGCGGGATTTCAAACGCTGGAGAAGCAGGTTGGTTGCGAACCGCCCGGTGACGAGCCCGACAGGTACGCGCAATGCGGGTCCGGAACGCGAACAAAAAAAAGACCCGGCAGTTGCCCGCCGGGTCGGAAAGTTTTGGGAGAGGATGCCTGAAAGGCAGAATCTGTATGCAACGCACCCTGTTTTTGTGCAAGTGCGAAATGAGAAATCCTCGTTGCAGTTTTTGCAATTTATGGGTCAAATAGCTGAAATACTGGAAATTCTCGGTTGTTTCAGACGTAACCAGACAGGACCGTTCGGTTCGCAATTGATTGCAGGCACGCAGCGCAGTCACGCATGACGCAGTGCACAAAGAGATTCGCAAGCGTCAGCGAGCGCAGCCGCGCTGAATGTCGGGGCCGATCCGCCGCACGACCGTGAGCGGATAGACGGTGTCGGACATGCCGTCCGAACAGTTGCCCGCGCCCACTTCCAGTTCGAGCGGCTTGCCATCGAGCGTGCCGGCAAACACGGCCTTGCCGTCGCGTTCGGTGCGGCGGACGGGGATCGCGATGCCATCGGGCGACTCGGGGGTGGAGTAGGTGAGCGTCGCCCCCTTCACGCTTGCCGACCAGAACGGCTCCGTGCCCAGCGCGCGGAAGGCCGGTGGGACGGTTGCCGGGAGGACGCTGGCCGAATCATTGGCCGAAGCGCTGGCAGGCGACGCGGGCAAGGCATCGAGCGACGACGCCGGCGCCGGCTGGGGGATCGCGGTTCCGCTCGGCTCACCGACGGGTTCGGGATCGGAAGGCTGCGAGCAGGCGGCGAGCAGCACGAGCGCGAGGGACGGGAAGAGGATCTTCATCCCCTCGCCCTTGCCCGCGCCGGCGCCGCAGCCAAGCCTCAGTGAGCCAGGAGCAGCGGGATCTGCGACCGATCGAGCATTTCACGCGACACCCCGCCAACCAGCAGTTCGCGCAGGCGGCTGTGGCCGAACAGACCCATGACGATCAGCCCTGCCCCCACCTCGCGCGCGCATTCCTCGAGGGTAAACGCGATTGAACCGTTGCGCTCCCTTTCGTGGACCTCGGCATGGAGATCATGGCGGGAAAGGTAGCAGGCAGCCTCGGAGGCGGGGAAGGTATCGGCCTTCTCGCGCACGGTCACGAGGTGGACCGCGCTGGCCATGCGCAGGAACGGCAACGACGCGCGCAGGGCATTGGCCGATTCGTGTCCGCCGTCCCATGCCACCAGCACCGGGGCATCGAAGGTGAGCATCGGCACGCCCCGCGGCACCGCGAGGACCGGGCTGCGCAGCCCGAGAACCAGTTCCTCGAGCGAGGGATGGTCGAGCGTATCGACCACGATATCGGCAAAGCGTGCGGCGGCGGCGGCGGCCTCGACATGACCCGAATCCTCGATGGTCACATCGAACGGCACGTCCTGCGAGGCCATGCGCGCGTCGAGCTGGCGCTGGAGCTTTTCGTCCCCCTCGCGCGCATCGGCAATCGCGGCGGCCGAAATCGTGGCGCCGCCGAACGGTTCCCATACGGCCATCTGCGCGAACGGGGTCGAAATCTGGAAGGTGACGTGGCCCTTCGTCGCGCGGGCGAGCGCCAAGGCCGTTTCGACCCGGTCATCGAGGGTTTCGGATGCATCGACCGGACAAAGAATGGAGCGCATGGGATCCTCCTGTTTTCAGCTCCCTATCCCTCCCGCAGGACAGTGCGCCTCACCATGATCCACGTCAAATTCCCGGCATATTGGTAGGTTGCCGGATTTCATCGTCCGGTTAAAGGAGTGGGCAGACGGCACGGGAGGATGAATGACTTACGCAGCGGTGATCTTCGACTTCGGCGGCGTGATCACGTCCTCGCCCTTCGAGGCTTTCAACCGGCTCGAGGCCGAGCGCGGCCTTCCCCGCGATCTCGTCCGGCGGATCAATGCCCTGAACCCGGACACGAACGCATGGGCCCTGTTCGAACGAGCCGAGATCGGCGCGGCGGAATTCGACCGGCTGTTCTCGGAAGAGGCGCGCGCGCTGGGGCACGAGCTGGACGGCGCTTCGGTGCTGGCGGTTCTCGCCGGCGCGGTGCGCCCGGCAATGGTTTCCGCGCTCGACCGCCTGGCGGCCGAAGGCTACCGCCTGGGCTGCATCACCAACAACGTGCCCGCCGGACACGGCGCTGGCATGGCCCGGAGCGCCGACGCGCACGACGAACTGGAACAGATCTTCGCCCGGTTCGAGCATGTGATCGAAAGCAGCAAGGCCGGGGTCAGGAAGCCCGATCCGCGCATTTACCTGATGATGTGCGACGCGCTTGGCCTGGAGCCGCGCCAGTGCGTCTATCTCGACGACCTTGGCATCAACTGCAAGCCGGCCGCCGGTCTGGGGATGCATGCGATCAAGGTGACCGGCGGGGATCAGGCGCTGGCCGATCTTGGCGCAGTGCTCGGGCTGGCTTTCTGAAGGCCTTCTGGCTGAAGGCCTTCTGGCGCGAAGCCGAGCGAACAGGGGCTAGCCGTCGATCCGCAGATCTCCGGCGCGGCGGAACAGTTCGAGCACGAGGGGATCGCTTTCGGTGCTGCGGATCGCGGCTTCGAACCGCACCGTGCGGCCGGGGCGCGGCAGGACTTCCACCAGCCGACCGGCCTCCAGCTCCGCCCGGACCATCGGTTCGGGAAAGACCGCCGCGCCGCCGCCGCCAATGACGATCTCGATCAGCGTGCGCACGTTGTTGCAGG
Organism: Novosphingobium aromaticivorans DSM 12444; assembly: GCF_000013325.1. GTDB lineage: Bacteria > Pseudomonadota > Alphaproteobacteria > Sphingomonadales > Sphingomonadaceae > Novosphingobium > Novosphingobium aromaticivorans. The sequence continues at coordinate 616,556 of NC_007794.1, read as the reverse complement.
TTGCGATGGAGCGCGGCGCAACGCCGTTGGCTGCGAGCGATTCCACAGTCACGCCGTGCAGCGGCGAATGATCGGGAATCGACCATACCGGCAGCGGCCGGGCAAATCCGCCCGCCGCCGCCGTGGCGCTGCTGGCCGCCCAGACCAGCCCCACCGACCCGATCGGCGCGGTCCTTATGCCGGGGCTGGCGACGGGTCCGGCAAGAAAGGCAAGGTCGATCGTCCCGCCCAGCAGTTGCTGGAACATGCGCGCGGTAAGATCGAGTTCCAGTTCGAGAGTGACGCCGGGCAGATCGCGTTCGACCGTGTTGACGAACCCCGGAAGGCATGAGGCCGCCGCGATCTCTCCGCTGCCGATGCGCACCACGCCGGTCGCGCCCTCGAAACCGGATGCGGTGAGCAGCGCCTTCTCGAAGCCTGCCCAAAGCGGCTCGCATTCCTGCACCAGTCGCCGTCCGCGTGCGGTGAGCACCATGTTTCGGCCTTCCCTGCGAAAGATCGAGATGCCAAGCTGGTCCTCGATCTCGCGGACGCGGGCAGATATCGCGGGCTGGGTAGTGTTGAGTCGCTCCGCCGCCGCGCGAAAGGTGCCGAGCCGCGCGATCCACATAAGTGTTTCAAGATGGTAGAGGGCAATGCGCTTCATCCGATCAGAGCTTGTTATCGATTACGATAAAAAACAATCGCTCTTTTCGATTTATGTCCTGTGCTACCAGCGCCTCCGAAAGGGAGAGTCCTGAATGTCGAACAAGCTCTATCCGGATGCCGCCGCCGCGCTCGAAGGCCTGCTGCGCGATGGCCTGCTCATCGCCTGTGGCGGATTCGGCCTTTGCGGCATCCCCGAGCGGCTGCTCGATGCGGTGCGCGATTCGGGGGTGAAGGACCTGACCTTCGCGTCGAACAATGCCGGGATCGACAACGAAGGCATCGGCAAGCTGCTGCGCACGCGGCAGGTAAAGAAGATGATCTCCAGCTATGTCGGCGAGAACAAGGAGTTCGAGCGGCAGTACCTTTCGGGCGAGCTTGAGGTCGAGTTCTGCCCGCAAGGCACGCTTGCCGAGCGCATGCGCGCAGGCGGCGCGGGCATTCCGGGCTTCTACACCAAGACCGGCGTCGGCACGCTGGTGGCGGAAGGCAAGGAAACGAAGCTCTTCGACGGGCAGGAATATGTCCTCGAACGCGGCATCTTTGCCGATCTCGCGCTGGTGAAGGCGTGGAAGGCCGACGAAACCGGCAACGTCGTGTTCCGCAAGACTGCGCGCAACTTCAACGTTCCGGCCGCGACTTGCGGCAAGGTCTGCGTGGTCGAGGTGGAGGAAGTTGTGCCTGCGGGCAGCCTCGATCCGGACAGCATCCACCTGCCGGGCGTCTATGTGCAGCGCATGATCGTGGGCGCGCCCTACGACAAGAAGATCGAGTTCCGCACCGTTCGCGAGCGGGAGGCGGCGTGAGATTGCGCGCGCTGCCACTTGCGGCAGTGCTGGCGATGGCCGCAACGCAGCTTGGCGGCTGCGTGGCGGCGGCGGCGCTGGTGCCGCTCGCGGCCGGTGGAACCATGGTCGGCAAGCGCGCTGGCGGAACGAAGGGCACGGCAGGCCAAACGGCGGCAGCGCCCGGCGCGCCGGTGGGCGAGGTGGCCGTTGGCGAGGTGACGGTCGGCAGGGGCGTGGCGGTGCCACCTCCGGACATTGCGCCGCCGGTCGAGGATGAACCCGAGCAACCCGGCCCGGTCGATCCGCCAGCGCTTTCGGCTGCCGCCATCCTGCCCCAGGCCGAGGTTCAGGACGATGGCTATGCGGCGATGACCGCGTTCGTGCTGGCGGCAGCGGAAGCGCCCAAGGGCAAGAAGGAGCGGCGTTCGGCGCTGCTCGACCAGAAGAGCCTGGCCGGTGTGCCACGGATGACCGACTGCGCGGGCCAGCGCGGTGCGCTGCTGGTCGATCTGGACCCCGGCGAAAAGCCGTTCGACCTGACCGACCCACCCGCCCCGGCACCGGGCCTTGCCGACCGCCTGCGCGCCATACGGGGCACGGGGACGGCGGTGGTGTGGATCGCGACCCTTCCCGAGAGCGCATCCAGGGACCTTGCCAACCTGCTTGCCGCGACCGGGCTCGACCCGCTGGGCATCGACGGGATGCTGCTGCTGCGCGGCCGCGAGACGCGCAAGCAGGAACTGCTGAACCGCGCCGGCGAGGACTGGTGCGTTCTGGCCATCGCCGGCGACCGCAAGGCCGACTTCGACGAGGTATTCGATTATCTGCGCAACCCGGACGGGCCGGTCGCGCTGGCGCTGGAGCAGCACATCGGGGCCGGCTGGTTCCTGGTGCCGCCTCCGATCCGATGAATTCTGACAGGACAGGAAACCGATGAGCACGCAAGACGGACAGAAGGCAGGCTGGAGCCGCGACCAGATGGCGGCGCGCGCCGCGAAGGAACTGCGCGACGGCTACTACGTGAACCTCGGGATCGGCATTCCGACGCTGGTCGCCAACCACGTGCCCGAAGGCATGACCGTGACGCTCCAGTCCGAAAACGGAATGCTGGGCATCGGTCCCTTCCCTTATGACGACGAGGTCGATCCGGACCTGATCAACGCCGGCAAGCAGACTATCAGCGAGCTGCCGCAGTCCGCCTATTTCGACAGCGCCACCAGCTTTGCGATGATCCGCGGCGGCAAGATCGACCTCACCGTGCTGGGCGCGATGGAAGTGGCCGAGAACGGCGACATCGCGAACTGGATGGTGCCGGGCAAGATGATCAAGGGCATGGGCGGGGCGATGGACCTCGTCGCGGGCGTCAAGAAGATCATCGTGGTCATGGAACACGTCGCCAAGGACGGCAGCCCGAAGTTCATTCCCACCTGCACCCTGCCGCTGACCGGGCGCAACGTCGTCGACATGATCGTGACGGACCTTGCAGTCTTCCAGCGTCCGGACCACAACTCTCCCTTCCGCCTGGTCGAACTGGCACCGGGCGTCACCGCCGACGAGGTGCGCGCCAGAACGACGGCGCACTACGTCGAGTAACAAAGGGAGAAACTGCCTTGCCGGATACCCTCGCCGCCATACCGCTCACCCGCATCGACGGAACCGCGGACAGCCTCGCGAACCATGCCGGCAAGGTGCTGCTGGTGGTCAACGTCGCATCGAAGTGCGGCCTGACCCCGCAGTACGAGGGACTCGAGGCGCTCTACAAGGCGCGCAAGGACGAGGGGCTCGAGGTGCTGGGCTTTCCGGCCAACGACTTTGGCGCGCAGGAGCCCGGGTCGCACGAGGAAATCGCCGAGTTCTGCAAGCTCAACTATGGCGTTTCCTTCCCGCTTTTCGCCAAGGCCGACGTGACAGGCCCGGGCAAGCAGCCGCTTTACGCCGCGCTGACCGAAGCCGCGCCAACGAAGCAGGGGCCGGCGCAGGAATTCCGCGACCGGCTCAAGGGTTATGGCATGACGCCGACCGAGGACCCGGAAGTGCTGTGGAACTTCGAGAAGTTCGTGATCGGACGCGACGGCGAGGTCGCGGCGCGCTTTGCCCCCGGCGTCACCCCTGACGACCCCGCGCTGCTGGCAGCGATCGACGCCGAACTGGCAAAGTGACCGCGTGAGCTACGTCCTCGTCACGGCGAACCGCAATTATTCGAGCTGGTCGCTGCGCCCGTGGGTGCTGATGAAGGCGCTCGGCATTCCTTTCGAGGACCGCGTCGAGCCCTTCACCCGGCCGGTCAACTACGACGAGTTCCGCGCCTTCTCGCCGACCGGCCAGGTACCAGTGCTGATCGACGGGACGCGCACGGTGTGGGACTCGCTCGGCATTGCGCTCTACCTGGCCGAACGCCACGGCGGGGTCTGGCCGCAGGACGAGGAGGCGCGGGCCTTTGCGTTCTGCGCGGTGGCCGAGATGCACGGCGGCTTTTCGGCGCTGCGCAACGACTGCACGATGAACGTCGGCGTGCGGGTGAAGCCGCGCCCGATGCGGCCGGCGCTGGTGCGCGACATTGCCCGCGTGCGCGAGATCTTCGAGGAAGGACTAGCCCGGTTCGGCGGCCCCTGGCTGGCGGGCGACAACTTTACCGCGCTCGACGCCTTCTTCGCCCCGGTCGCCTTCCGCATTCGCACCTACGGACTTGACGTCGGCAAGGGACAGGCATGGGTCGACCGCGTCCTCGCCCACCCCGCCATGCTGCAATGGGAGGCCGAGGCGCTGGAAGAAAGCTGGCGCGAGGAAGGCCACGAGGCCGAACTGGCGGAATGCGGCGAGATCGTCGCCGACTTCCGCAAGCGCTGATCAGCTCTCGGAAGGGCCCGGACCGTTCGCGCCATCCTTTTCGCGGGCGTTGAGCTTGGCCCACAGGTTCTCGGTCCCGGCCTCGACCGCCTTGTTCACGTATTGCGAGGCGACCAGCCAGCCCTTGAACGGGCGCAGCGTGGCAAGGCAGCCGATGGCAAGGATCGGCACCGAGGTCAGCACGTGGACCCACCACGGCGGCGCGTAGGCCACTTCCAGCCAGACCGCGATGAAGGTCAGCGGGAAGGCGGTGATGCACAGCGCGAAGAAGGCCGGGCCATCGTCGGCATTGGCGAAATCGTAGTCGAGCCCGCATTCGGGGCAGGTCTTCTGCAGCTTCAGCCAGCCCCGGAACATCGGCCCCTTGCCGCAGCGCGGGCAAAGCCCCTTCCAGCCGCACCTGAGGATCCAGTCGAACTTGGGGTTGTCGGTGAAGATGGCCATGCGGCATGTTCCTGTAAAGACTGCCTTCGTCCCATATGCCGCCACCGGCGCAAGGCAAGCCTTAACGGGCGCGGTGGAACGAAAGTCGCAGATGTGCGATCTTCATATCGTGCGAAGTCCCATTGACCTTTTCCGCCGCCGGTTCCTCGATGTGCTCGCATCGATCTACATCTACAACGAGCACCGGGGCTACACTTCGCTCGACCGCGTGCTGGAGGCGGTACGGGTGCGCTGCCCGGACGACCCGGACTTCATTGCCGCGATCGAGAAACACCGCGCGGACGAGCGCAAGCACTATGTCATGTTCCGGCGCTGGTTCGAATTGCAGGGACGCATGCCCCTGGCGGTCGACAGCACCTGCGGGCACATCGACCGCTTCATCCACAAGGTCTTCGGCTGTACCATCGACGAACTCGACACGCAGGGCGTGATCGACAGTCCCGAGGCCTTCGAGAGACTCTGCCGGGTCATCATGCTGACCGAACAGCGCGGAATGCGGCAGGTGGAAATCCTGCTGGAAAACCGTCACGTCCGTGCAGACAGGGCGATGAAGCGCATCTTCGAAGTGGTGGAAAGGGACGAGCCCGACCACTGGATGCCCTATGCCGCATGGCTCGACACACAGGGCCGCGCCAAGGCACGCTGGCGCGAGCGCTGGGCGGATTACTGGATCCACAAGTCGCTGATGCTGGTGAAGCTGCCCAGCCTGTTCTTCAACCCCGCCTCCCGCCGCATGGCCGCATGGCCCGACGCAGGCGAGGAGGCAGCCACCCCGATGGGCAGTTAGACAGCGCCCCGGTCCCGCGTTATCGTCGCTGCGGGGAGACGGATATGGCGGGGGCTATCGAGGATCGCAGGCCAAGCCTGCTTTCGCAGGCGGTACGCAAGGCGCTGGTCCTTTTCTACAGGATGCGCGGCTGGAAGGCGGTGGGCACCCCTCCCGAAGATGGTCGTTGCATCATCATCGCCGCGCCCCACACCTCGAACTGGGACTTTCTCTACTTCATCGGACTGACCGAAGACCTCGGCCTGCGCCCGCATTTCATGGCCAAGGACAGTCTGTTCCGCTGGCCGCTGGGCGGTTTCATGCGCGACATGGGCGGCGTTGCCATCGATCGTTCGGCCCGCCGCAACGTGGTCGACGCGATGGTGGCAGAATTCGCGCGCCGCGACCGCTTCATGTTGACCATCGCGCCCGAAGGCACGCGCGGCAAGGTGGGCGAATGGCGCACCGGCTTCTACCAGATCGCGCTGCGGGCCAAGGTCCCGATGTACGTCGGGCTGATGGACTATGGCACCAAGACCGGGGGCCTTGGTCCGGCGATCTGGCCAACCGGAGATTACGATGCCGACATGGCGCGGATCTTCGAGGTCTATCGATCGGTCACGCCCAAGCACCCGGAACGCGGGCTGACGAAGCTGCCGGAGAAAGCTGATGGCTGAAGCGCTTCTGGTGAACCTGGTGGTTCTCGTGCTGGGCATGCTGGCGCTGTGGCGCGTGGCGGTGCGCATCGACGATGTCAGCTTCATCGACGCCGTCTGGGGCGGCGGCATGGGGGTGCTTGCGCTGGTGTCCTGGCTTCACGTTCCGGGCGGACCGGGAGTGCGGGCGCACCTCATCGCCGCCATGGCCGCGATCTGGGCGGCCCGGCTGGCCTGGCATCTCTACACCCGCTGGCGCGCCAATGGAGAGGACCCACGCTATGCGCGCATCCTCGGCAAGGCGCGGGCGCGCGGACAATACGGTTCGGCAGCGCTCAAGGTCGTGTTCGCACCGCAGGCCGTGCTGTTGTTCCTGACCTGCCTGCCCGCGCAACTGGGCGTTCTGGCAAGCACGGCCCCCGCACCACTCGGCCCGCTTGCCGTGGCGGGTGCGGCGGTATGGCTCGTCGGCATCCTGTTCGAAGCTGTCGGCGATGAGCAGCTCAAGCGCTTCCTTGCCGATCCCGCCAGCAAGGGCAAAGTGCTGGACACCGGCCTTTGGCGCTTCACCCGCCACCCCAACTATTTCGGCGATGCCTGCGTGTGGTGGGGCATCTGGCTTGCCGCAGCGGACGCGGGCCTGTGGGTGGCGCTGGCGAGCCTTGTCGGCCCGGTGTTCCTCACGTTCACCCTCACCCGCTGGTCGGGCAAACCCCTGCTGGAAAGGGGCATGGCGGAACGGCGGCCAGGCTATGCCGAGTATGTCCGCCGGACGTCGGGGTTCGTGCCCTGGTGGCCGAAAAGCGGTTAGGCCGGCGCAAGGACCATCTTACCCCTTTACCACCAGCGCCCGCACCTCCTGCGGCACGTTGCGCACCGGCACGGCCTTGATCCAGCTTTCCAGCGCATCGATGTCGGTCGGGCCGGTTACCGTGTCGGGCTTTCCGACGAAGCCCGAGAACCCGTCGCCGCCGAGGCCGAGGAAGCCGTTGACGGTCACGCGGTAGGTCCTCGTCATGTCGAGCGGCTGGCCATCCAGCGTGATCGAAACGATGCGGTCGCCCGAGGTGCGCGCCGGGTCGTAGCGGAACTCGAAGCCCGTTGACGGGGCGAGCGCCTGCCTGGGCCCGTTGTCGTCGAGGCCTTCTTCCAGCACCGCCTTGATCTCGGCTCCGGTCATGGTCTCGGTCACCACGTTGTTGCCGAAGGGCTGGCACAGGTAGATGTCGCCGAATGTGAGCGTGCCATCGGCGGCCGGGACCAACGGAGCGCGAATGCCGAAGGGGTTCATGAAGGCGATCTGAGCCCCGGCATCGCGCGTCGCGCCCAGTTGCGCGTCGGCGATCAGGTTGCCCAAGGGGCCGCCCGCGCCGCCTTCCGCGCCCTCGTTCTTGGGCGCGGCGCGGTCGATCCGGCCGACCGGGCGCTGGGTGTATTCCTTCGACGCCTCGACATACTTCGCTACATACGCGGCCACGTCGGCGCGCGGCTGGAACTGCGGGAAAAGCGGCGTGTTCGAAATGGGGCCGCGGGTCGCGGTGTAGGGCACCGATTGAACGATGACATTGCGCGCCTGCTTCGACACCACGCGCCCCGCCACCGGGTCGATCTTCAGGCTTATGTCGGTCACCAGCTCGCCAAATACCCCCGCGCTGGTCAGGAGGATCGGCTTGGCGGGGTTTAGCGCCGCGTAGTCGCAGACGTAGGCCCAGTGCGTGTGGCCCGAGACGACCACATCGACGCGCGTATCCAGCCGGTCGAGGATCGGGCGAATGTCTCCGGCAAAGTCGTTGCACCCCTGCGGATCCGGATTGCCCTTTGTGCGGCCACCCTCGTGGATCAGGACAACGATGGCGTCGGCGCCCTTTGCCTTGAGCACGGGAACGGCGGCGTTGATCGTGTCGGCCTCGTCCTCGAACGTCAGCCCCTTGATACCGGTCGGATTGACCAGATTCGGCGTACCCTTGAGCGTGAGCCCGATCACGCCGACAGTGACGGCGCGACGGCCGCTGCCGAATGTGCGCAGGCCCGTGGCCGGAAACAGCGTCGATCCATCGGCGCGGCGGGTGCTGGCGGCCAGATACCTGAACGTCGCGCCGGCAAAGGGTTCGAGCGCGCAGGGTTGCCTGGCGGTGAACTTCTCGCATCCGCCGTTCTGCATGCGCAGGAGTTCATCCTGCCCCCGGTCGAACTCGTGATTGCCGACCGCGTTGAAATCCACGCCGATGCGGTTCATCACGCCGATCGCCGGCTCGTCCAGATAGAGCGAGGAGGCAAGTTGCGAGGCGGAGATCATGTCGCCGGCCGATACCGTCAGCGAATGAGGATGCGCCGCCCGAACTGAATCCACCGCCGAGGCAAGCCATGCCGCGCCGCCCGCCGGCACGGGCAGGATGTTGCCTGCGGCATCGGTCACGTTGACCGATTGGCGGGGCGGCTCGAGCGCGCCATGGAAGTCGTTTATCGCAACGATGCCGACTTCGACCGGCTCTCCATGCCCGCCTTCCGCCATCGGCGCGGCGCAAGCCCCGAGGCAGCCGGAGAGGAGCAATGCAAGGGCGGGACGAAAGCGCGAGATCATCAGGCGGGCGACCTTTTCGTAACGAGCGTAACCGGTTGAGTGGCCCCTACCCGAACACGGTTGCAGACAGAAGGCAGGGATCGCATCTTTTCCTTCAGCGTCGGTCATTGTTTCCACGCGGTCTCGCTCCTACAATGCGTTTATCCCAGGTTCAGGAAGCGCGACAACGACATGGCTTCATCCGGCACCGAACACGACGCCATGCGGGCCCGGCTCGTCGACGTGGCGCAGGCCATCGTCGAGGAGCGCGGCGGCGCCGGTCTCACCTTGTCCGAACTGGCGGCGCGGGCGGGCATCTCGCAGGCCAACCTCTCGCGCTATTTCGAAACGCGCGAGGACCTGATGGAGGCGATCGCCGACTACTGGTTCCACCCCATGGTCGAGATCATGGAGGACGTCCTTGCCAGCGACCTGCCGCCACGGCGCAAGATGTACGAGTTCTTCGCCCGCCGTTTCGTGGTGATGCGGCGCAAGTGGGAGGCCGACCCGGTAAAGCTGCAGACCTATATCGAGGTCGGCAACGACTACTTCGAGCAGGTCCGCAGCTACATCGACCTGGCCGACCACTACCTTGGCGAGATCATCGGCGAAGCGATGAGCGACGGGGCCTTCAGCGGCCTCGAAGTGGACGAGACGATCAGCCTGGTGAACCAGATGTGCGCGCCCTACTGCGCGCTCAACACCATGACCACGTTCATGGAACGGTTGAGCGAAGACAAGCTGGCGCGGATCGTCGATGCCGTGTTCGACGGGCTTTCCGCGCAGGATCGCGGGGCCAGGTCGCTCACCGGTCTGCGCGCAGCCTGAGGCGCGTCACGCACACCAGTCGCTGCGGCGGCCCTTCCAGTACTCGGCAAGGCCCTCGGCCTCGAGGATCGCGCCCAGGCTCTTGCCCTGCCGGGTGACGACGCGCAGCGCGCGCCCGAACCGATCCGTTTCGCGGCCCCGCACTTCCAGCGTGAACGGCCCGTCGTTCAGCAACTGGGTAAGTCGCCGGGTAGCCCGCGCGCCGAGCACTGCTTCGGCGGCGCAGGATGGCCCGGAGGTTTCGGGCGTGTTTATGTCGGCCATGCGGATCTTGGCGCCTTCGTACCAGAAGGTGTCGCCATCGACGACGCATGTGATCCTCTTGCCCACGCCGCACTGGGCAAAGCTGGCGCGTTCCGGATCGACGGCCCCGGCGTGAGAGATGCCCGGCTGGAGGGAGAGCAGGGCGAGCGAAAGTACGGGAAGGAGCGTCTTCATGTATCCGGGCCTGTGCCACCCCGGGCTGCAGGGCTATCCGCAGTCGCGCGATCAGGAGCGATGCTCAGTGGTAACCCTGAGATAACTTCTTGATGGGATAAGAGGTTCCATGTTCGGCCCGCGCATCTCGACGGTTTTCGCCAGCCGGTGGCGCGCGCTCTGGTGGGGCGCGTCCATCCTGATCTTCGCGTGGTCGGTGGTGCCGAACCCGGACGAACAACCGGTCGACCAGAAACCGAAGCCCGCACATGTCGATCCATGGGCGGTCAAGAAGGCAACGCAGCCATGACGCGAAGGAAACGCCCATGACATCGCCATCCTCGCGCAACCGCATAGCGGCGTGGGTCTTCGGCGCCAGCGTTCTGCTGACTGCGGCGCTCATCGCCAGCCAGGTCGCCAGCGAAGACAAGGTCGCCCCCGAGCCGAGCGCGACCGCCGAAGCCGCCGCCGGGCCTGTGTTCGACGAATGGGCGAAGGACGCGCCCGATCCCGACGAGGGCAAGGGCAAGCTGATCGGCCATGTCGAGCGCGACGGGCAGATGATCGAGGTCCGGCAGTTGCCACCGGACCAGGACCCCGACGCCGCGGACGATCCGGCGCTGGTCGAACCGGGCTCTGCGGACCAGCCCTCGCCCTAGGCCGTAAACTCATAAAGGGCGCCATCGAGGTTTGAGGCAAAACGGCCAGGTGCAAGGAAGGAGGGCGCAGGAATATGTCGATATTTCAAGCCCGACTGACGCGGCAGATGGCCGTTTTGGTCAAATCCCGAAGGGACGCCGGAATGGCTTCCATCTCGAACCGAAACGCCCTTGCAGGGGCAACCAGCCCCTGCGGCGGACCTTTCGGCCCGATATGTTCGCCATTTCGGCGCCTCGATGGTGCCCTTTATGAGTTTACGGCCTAGATCGGCTCGTCGTCTTCCAGATCCTCGGCGGTGTAAGCGCCGCGCGGCGTTTCGTCGTCGATGCCGGCTTCGCCGTACATCCCTTCCTCGTCGTCGTCGCTGCGTTCGCCCCGGTAGGCGCTCATGTCGATGCGGCCGCTGCTGACCATCCGGCGCATGTGGTCGACCAGGTCCGGCGCGCTGCCTCCTTCGTCGGCCTGCCCCGAAACGCGCTCGCCCAGGTCCTGCTCGCCAAGGACGCTGGTGGCGCGGCCGAGCGCTTCCTCGGCGACGGTCTGGGCCTGCGCGTCCGCGTCCTGCTGTTCGAGGTTCACGGCCTCGGGGGCACTGGCGGGATCGGGTCGTTCGGGGTCGTTCACGGCGTGTCTCCTTGTAAGGAGACTACGCCGCTACACGCCTGCCGTTCCTTGATCCGCCTCAACGAGTGGGAACAGGCACCTCGCCCGAGTAATCGTAAAAGCCACGGCCGGTCTTGCGGCCGAGCCAGCCCGCCTCGACGTACTTCTGCAGCAGCGGGGCCGGGCGGTACTTCGGGTCGCCGGTCGAGGCGAGGTAGATCTTCATGATCTCGAGCAGGGTATCGAGCCCGATGAAGTCCGCCAGTTCGAGCGGGCCCATCGGATGGTTGAGGCCCAGCTTGACGCCTTTGTCGATATCCACGATCGACCCGGTGCCGCTGCCCAGCACGAAGGCCGCCTCGTTGATGAACGGCACGAAGATGCGGTTGACGATGAAGCCGGGCTCGTCCTGCGAAAGCACGATTTCCTTGCCGATGTTCGCCACGTAATCACGCACCGCTTCGATCGTCGGGACCGACGTCGCAAGACCAGGGATCACCTCGACCAGCTTCATCAGCGGAACCGGGTTGAAGAAGTGGATGCCGATGAAGCGCTCCGGATCGGGCGAGGAGACGGCCATGCGGGTGATCGGGATCGAAGACGTGTTCGACGCCATGATCGCATGGGCGGCCAAGTGCCTGCCTGCCGATTCGAAGATCTTGTGCTTGATGTCCTCGCGCTCGGTCGCGGCCTCGATGACGAGGTCGGCCTCGGCCAGCGCGGCATGATCGGAGAAGGTGTGAAGGTTGGCGACCGTCGACGCGGCGAGCGTGGCATCGACCTTGCCCTTCTCGACCAGCTTGGAAAGACCCTTGGCGATCTTGTCCCTGGCCTTGTCCGCCAGCTCGATCGAGACGTCGCCGAGCAGGACCTTCATGCCCGCCTGCGCCGAAACCTGCGCAATGCCCGAACCCATCTGGCCCGCGCCGATGACAGCTACCGTCTTGATCATGGTGAACTTCCCTCGCCGATATGTTGAATCGGGAGGGTGCCTAGCGGGCGCGGAAACCCAAGTCCACCTGCCCCTAGCGAGAGGCGCCGGGCACCCATAGCGGGTCGCCACCGGCGTTGGTCGCCCGTGCCAGGACGAACAGGTAGTCGGACAACCGGTTGAGGTAGGCGAGCGCCTGCGCGTTCACTGGCTCGACCGAGGCAAGCGCGACCGCGCTGCGTTCGGCACGGCGCACCACGGCGCGCGCCACATGGACCCGCGCCGCGACTTCGGAGCCACCGGGCAGGATGAAGCTGGTCAGCGGAGGCAGCGCTTCGTTGAGGGCGTCTATCGCCGTCTCGAGCCACGCGACCTGGGACGGCACCACACGCAGCACCATCTCGGAAGGGGCGAAGTCCTCTCCCGGCGTGGCAAGGTCCGCGCCAAGATCGAACAGGTCGTTCTGGATACGCTGCAAGTCGCGAGCAGTCGCGACCGGGGATGCCACGGCAGCAAGGCCGATCAGGCTGTTGGCCTCGTCCACATCGCCGATGGCCTGCATGCGCGCATCGTGCTTGGCACGGCGCGAACCGTCGACAAGGCCGGTAGTGCCGTCATCACCGGTGCGTGTGTAGATCTTGTTGAGCTTCACCATTTCCGAGGATGCCCGCGCCTTAGCGCGAGAAGGCGAGCAGGATCGCCACCGTCACCACGGCGAGGCCCTGAAACTTGATGCGGTTGAACATCATCTTGTTCTGCAGCAACTGGTTGGCGGTGGCACCGGCTGCGGGATCGCGATTGAGATCTTCCCGGGTGCTGTGCAGAAACGCGATGATCCCGCGCACGAGCGACACGACCGTCATGACGGTGAAGATGATGATCAGCGGGATCAGGACGTAGTTCATGCGCTCTGATCTATGGTGTCGGACAACGAAATACCAGTGTCAAATAGGGTAGCGCGCACCTCGGCGGCGACCGCGCGCCCGTCCTCTCCGGCACGGCGCCGGTCGGCAAGGGCCGGCGCATCGCGGCGCTTGGCGAGCTTGCGCCCGTCGGCTTCCACCAGCACCGGGTGGTGGTACCAGACCGGGACCGGCAGGCCCAGAAGGTGCTGGAGCAGGCGGTGGACGTGGGTCGCACGAAACAGGTCCACCCCGCGCGTCACGTGGGTGATGCCATCGGTCGCGTCGTCGAGCGTTGCCGCAAGATGATAGCTGGCCGGTGCGTCCTTGCGCCAGAGCACGACGTCGCCGAACATTTCAGGCCGGGCCTGCTGCACGCCGTGGCGCTCGTCCGTCCATTCCAGCGGTCCGGCGATCAACGTGGCCTGTTCCATGTCGAGCCGCCAGGCGACGTCGGGACCCGGAACGGGCCCGCGGCGCAGGCAGGTGCCGGGATAGAGCGGGCCATCCGGGCCCTGCGCGACGGCGGCGGCGGCAATCTCGGCACGGGTGCAGGTGCAAGGGTAGAGGATGCCCATCGCCCGCAGCTCGTTCGCGGCGGTGCGGTAGGAGGCGATGCGCTGGGACTGGGGGGCAACCTCGCGGTAGTCGAGGCGGAGCCATTGCAGGTCGGCACGAAATTCGTCTGCCAGGTCGGGGCGGGAGCGCGCCCCGTCTATGTCCTCGATGCGCAGCAGAAATTCGCCATTGTCACGCTTCGCACGGTCATGGGCGACGATTGCGGAATATGCATGCCCCAGATGGAGCGGGCCGTTGGGGCTGGGAGCGAAGCGGGTGACGGTCATCCCGCAGATGACTAGCGCGGGCGCGCTCCGGGTTGAAGCCCGTCAGAAGGTGTGGTCAGCAGATGAACAAAACGGCTGCCCCGCCGGGGCAGCCGCTTTTGTCGTATAACGCATTCCAGCCGTGCTCAGGCGAGCGTGGCGGTGAACATCATGCTGCTGAGACCAGCGGCAAGGATGATCGGAAGCGCGATAGCTGTAATGGCGCGCATGGTGTACCTCCTGTTGTGGTTCACCTTGCAGGACATCCTCCCAGGTTCGTGTTCATCCGGCAGGGTGGGCTGGAAGCATCGGAACCGGGGGCGCAAATACGCTTATCGGCGTATGCTGCAAGTGCGAACAGGACACTTGCGGTTGCGTGTAATGCAACTGTCACATTTGTCGCTCCATCTGGACAGAAACGGCCAGTGTGCTTATCGGCCAGCCATGAGCATCCAGCCTTCAGAATCGATCCTGATCGTCGACTTCGGCAGCCAGGTTACCCAGCTAATCGCCCGCCGCGTGCGCGAGGCCGGGGTCTATTCCGAGATCGCGCCCTTCAGCCAGGCCGAGGCGGCGTTCCACCGGATGAAGCCGAAGGGCATCATCCTGTCGGGATCGCCCGCCAGCGTGCCCGCCGATGGCAGCCCGCGCGCACCTCAGGTGCTGTTCGACAGCGGCCTGCCGATCCTTGGCATCTGCTATGGCCAGCAGGTGATGAGCGAGCAGCTTGGCGGCAAGGTCGAGCCTGGCGATTCGGGCGAATTCGGCCGCGCCTTCCTGACCGTGACGGAACCCTGCGTACTGTTCGACGGCCTGTGGGCCGTGGGCGAACGCCACCAGGTATGGATGAGTCACGGCGACAAGGTGACGCAGTTCGCACCGGGCTTCCGCATCGTCGCCGTGTCCGACGGCGCGCCTTTTGCGGTGATCGCGAACGATGAGAAGAAGTACTACGGAACCCAGTTCCACCCCGAAGTGGTGCACACGCCGGACGGTGGCAAGCTGATCGCCAATTTCGTGCGCCATGTCTGCGGTTGCGCCGGCGACTGGTCGATGGCCGAGTTCCGCCGCACCAAGATCGCCGAGATCCGCGAGCAGGTGGGCGACAGCCGGGTGATCTGCGGTCTTTCGGGCGGCGTCGATTCCGCCGTGGCGGCAGTGCTGATCCACGAGGCGATCGGCGACCAGCTCACCTGCGTCTTCGTCGACCACGGCCTGATGCGCATGGGCGAGGCCGAGCAGGTCGTCAGCCTTTTCCGCAACCATTACAACATCCCGCTCGTCCACAAGGACGTGTCGGCCCTGTTCCTTGGCGGCCTCGCCGGGGTTACCGACCCCGAGGCCAAGCGCAAGTTCATCGGCAAGACCTTCATCGACGTGTTCGAGGCCGAGGCCAGGCAGGTCGGCGGCGCGGACTTCCTTGCGCAGGGCACGCTCTATCCGGACGTGATCGAATCGGTATCGTTCACCGGCGGGCCTTCGGTCACGATCAAGAGCCACCACAACGTCGGCGGCCTGCCCGAGCGCATGAACATGAAGCTGGTCGAGCCGCTTCGCGAGCTGTTCAAGGACGAAGTCCGCGCGCTGGGCCGCGAGCTTGGCCTGCCCGAGATCTTCGTTGGTCGCCACCCCTTCCCCGGCCCGGGCCTTGCCATCCGCATCCCCGGCGAAGTGACGAAGGAGCGCTGCGACATCCTGCGCAAGGCCGACGCGATCTATCTCGAGGAGATCCGCAACGCGGGCCTTTATGACGCGATCTGGCAGGCCTTTGCCGTGCTGCTTCCGGTCAAGACCGTGGGCGTTATGGGCGACGGGCGCACTTATGACAGTGTCTGCGCACTGCGCGCGGTGACCAGCACCGACGGCATGACCGCCGACATCTATCCGTTCGACGCAGGCTTCCTGAGCCGCGTGGCGACGCGCATCGTCAACGAGGTCAAGGGCATCAACCGCGTGGTCTACGACTACACCTCGAAGCCGCCGGGCACGATCGAGTGGGAGTAACGATCCGCGCTGCCGACCCGGCCGACCGTGAAGCCACGGTCGCGCTGTGGGAAGCTGCCGGACTGACGCGGCCGTGGAACGACCCACGCGCCGATTTCGACCTCGCGCTGTCGACGCCGACATCGGTCGTCCTGCTGGCCGAAGCGGGCCGAGACCTGCACGGCAGCGTCATGGTCGGCTTCGACGGCCATCGCGGCTGGGTCTACTACCTGGCCACCTCGCCCGACCGGCGCGGGCAGGGCATCGGGCGCCAATTGATGCTGGCCGCCGAAGACTGGCTGAAGGCGCATGGCTCGCCCAAGATCCAGCTCATGGTGCGCGGCGACAATCTGGCCGCGCGAGGGTTCTACGATGCGCTCGGCTATGAGGTTCAGGACGTGGTGACCATCGGCAAGCGGTTCGCGCCGAATCCTTAGAATCCGCCTAAACCGCCACGAACTTTCCGGCAGCGCGGTCCTTGCGGACCTTCAGACCGTCGAAAACCTGCCCGCTCATAGCGATCCATATGCCGGGCGCGGCGACCTGTGCGGTGGCAAAGGCCATGCCGAGGTTGAAGGGGGCGTCGGTCTCGGCAAAGCGCGCGGGTGAAAGGGCGCCGGTGAGGACGATGGTCTTGCCCTCGATCGGCGCGAGCGCCTTGGCCGTGTCGGTCATCGTATCGGTGCCGTGGGTGATGACGATGTGCGTCTCGGGCGCCTCGCGCACGGCGGCGGCGATCAGCGCGCGGTCGGCGTCGGTCAGTTCGAGACTGTCCTTGCGCATCAGTTCGACGATGCGGAACGGCAGAGCGACGCGTGCTTCGGCAATGAGCGCGGGAATGCCGCTCTCGACGATCTGGTACTCGCTGAGCGCGTCGAAATAGGCCTTGTCGATGGTGCCGCCGGTGGTCAGCACGAGAATGGGTTGATGCTGCATCGGATGCCTCGAGCGCGCCGTCCGCCCCCGAGGGGTTAAGCGGACGCGGATTGGTCAGGGATGGCCGCCGGGGGGCGGAGGCGGCGGCATCGTTCCCGTGGTCTGGCTGGGAAGCGGCTGGCCGCCCGGTAGCGCACCGCCGGGAGCGCCACCGGCAAAGCCCCAGCCCTGCTGCGGCGCAGGCGGACCCATCAGGCCGCCGTGCGGGACGACGCGCGGCGCGGCGCCAGGTTCATCGCGTGGACCGGCAGGGTCGGCGGCGGTCCGCTGGCCAGAAGTGGCGAGCTGGACTTCGGGCGTCGCCGCCTCGGGCCGGACCGGAGCCTCTGGCGCGGCGACGGGCGCGGGCGAGGATGCCTTTACCCCGGTAGCGGTCGGGACCGCCTGGCGCGGGGCGGCGGCGAGGCGCTCTGCCGGAGGGGCAGTGGGGCCGGAAACACTTGCTGGCGCAGGCGCCGCGACGAGAGCGGGTGCCTGTGCCGGACCTGTCGGTGCGCCGGACTGCGGGGATGGCTGGCCGACGAGCGCGATCGCGGCAATGCCGGCAGCAATTGCGCCGAGACCGGCGATAGCGAAACGCCCGATGCGGCGCGGCTGCTGCGGCAACGGCGCTGCCGGGGCCAGGCGGATCACTTCGGCCTCGGTTACCGGCGCTGCCTCGACAACTTCGGGCTCCGGCAGCGGATCGGCGGGGATCTGCGGCAGAGCGGTCGCCCTCGTCACGATACGGGCGGCAAGGCCGGCGGGCATGGACGGGGTGGCGGCGCGTGCCAAGGCTGCGTCGAGCGCGGCTTCCTGGAGGGCGGGCGAGCGGGGGACAGCGCGGGCCATCAGGCCTGCGCCTCGAGATCGCCGGTCGATATGTCGCGTGCCTCGAGAAGCCCGCGCATCTGCCGACGCGCCCTGAACAGAAGCGATTCCATGGCCTTGATATTGAGATCAAGGACCTCTGCCGCAAGGGCATTCGTGAATCCCTCGTAATAACAGAGCACGAGGGCAGCGCGATAACGCTCCGGCAGGTCGGCCAGGGCATCGGCGACACCGCGCGCGGCCTGGTCGGCTTCTATGCGCCGGTCGGGCAGCGGGGAATCATCGGCAGGGTCAGGCAGCGTCTCGACCGTCACCACCCGGAAGCGGCGCTTGCGATCGAAGCACAGGTTCATGGTGACGCGGTGAAGCCATCCCACCAGACCTGCCCCGCTGGGCTTCCAGCGCGGTGCATTCTGCCAGAGTCGGGTGAAACAGTCCTGCACCACGTCCTCGGCTTCCGCTCCGTCCGAGAGCATGCGCATGGCAACGCGGTAGAGCGCAGGAGAATGGCGGTCGACAAGTACGGAGAACGCTTCGACCGAGCCGCGCGCGACTTCGCTCATCAGCGCGGCGTCGTGCAGCGCCTCGCGGTGAATGGGGTCGGCCGGGCACAGCAGGACGTCATCGCCTGCCACCGCCTCCGATCGTACGTCGCCGTAGAACGTCAAGGAAACCTGCCGTTTCGCACCTTGCTCCGCCGAGGAGCGGGAACTGACTGCCGAGTCCAAGGTGAACCGTAGATTTACGGAGCCGTCCTGGTTTCCGCCGGAACTTTTTTCGCAAGGGCGCGAAGGGCGGCGCCGAACCGCCCGTTAGCTGCGATGGAGGGCGAGAAGTGACGACCAGTCGCACCTGCTCTCCGACCTGTCGAACGATACTGCAGGACGCCCCTGCGGGTCGCACAACACCTGGCCCGCGCCGACCGCACCCCGGCGCGGGCCTTCTTTCCCGAACATGAGGGGCTTATGGACCGTCTGCGCACCACCACCATTCTATCGACCCTGGCAGGGACGCCCGTGGCGTTGGCGCTGCTGGTTCCGCAGGCAGCCAATGCCGCGACCAGCATCACCACCAGCCAGACCACGCCGGTCAAGACTTCCACCGCAGGCGACCTGACCATCGGCGACGACGGCAAGATCACGCTGGAAACGGGCGAGCCTGCGGTCACGATCGATTCCAACAACACCGTGACCATCGATTCGGGCGGCGCGATCAAGAACGTGGAAGGCGAGGATGGCGCCATCGGAATCGCCGTCGACGCGGGCAAGACCACGACGATCACCAATGACGGCACGATCACGATCACCGAGACCTTCACCGTCTCGGACGACGATTCAAACGGCATCGCCGACGGCCCGATTTCCTCGGCCAGCGACCGCTACGGCATTCTAGTGCGGTCGGGAAGCACGACGAAGGCGTCGATCGAGAACACCGGGACGATCACGGTCGAAGGCCTCAACTCGGGCGGCATCGTCGTGAAGTCGGACCTTGATGGCAGCATCGAGAATACCGGCACGATCAAGGTCCTGGGTGACAACGGCGTGGGCATCTCGACCCAGGGCGTGACCGGCGACGTGACCATCGAAGGCACCGTTGCGGTCGTCGGCAAGGGCGCGCAAGGCGTGGTACTGGGCGGCGACGTGGGTGGCACATTCCGCATCCAGGGCGCGATCGCGCAGTCATCGTCCTATACCACCGATGACGGCACCTCGCAGACCCTGTCGCGCACGGACTTGCGCACCGGAAAGGCCGCGGTCGAAGTCACCGGCAATGTCGCGGGCGGTATCCTGCTCGACGCGGCTCCCTACAACCGCGACAGCTCCAACACCGACGAGGACGGCGACGGCGTCGCCGACGCATCGGAGGAAACGGGTTCGATCGCCTCGGTCGGCAACAGCCCCGCCCTGCTGATCGGCGGCACCAGCGACATCACGATCGGCAAGGTCACCGGCAGGGACGGTGACTTTTCGCTCGCCATCGACGGCAACATCACCGCCAGTTCGGTCTACAGCAATACCAATGCCTATGCCGTGGTGATCGGTGGCCAGGGCGGTTCGGTGACGATGGCGAACGGCATCGGCGTGTCGGGCTCGGTCATCGCGACCACCGTCGACGAGACTGCGATCGCCGTGCTCATCAACGAGGGATCGACCGTCCCCACCCTGTCGAACAGCGGGACGATCAAGGCCAACATCAGCTCGCCGGGCGAAGGCGCGGCCTATGCCATCCAGGACAAGTCCGGCACCCTTACCACCATCGAGAACACCGGTTTCATCACCGTGACCGGATCGAGTACCGACGACATGCGGGCGATCGACGTCAGCGCGAACACGACCGGCGTGACGATCAAGCAGTACCTCAACGACCTCGACGAGCTGGCGCAGGAGAACGAGCAGGAGGAAGACGGCTACGACGCCAGCAATCCCACCATCTATGCCGCGATCACCGGCAACATCTACACCGGCAGCGGCAACGACGTACTCGATATCGCGACGGGGCGGATCTACGGCAACAGCTACCTCAATGCCGGTAACGACCAGGTCCTGCTGTCGGGCGACAGCGGCTACGAAGGCAAGATCTACTTCGGCAGCGGCACGGCGACGATGACCATGTCGGACACGGCATACTTCGTGGGCAACCTCGACCTCGCGGGCAACGCGGGCACGCTGACGATGTCAGATTCCTCGAGCTTTTCGGGCACGATCAGCAACGGTGCGAATCTCGACGTGACCGTGAACGGCGGCACGTTCGGCGCAAGCAGCGCGACGACGCTTTCGTTCGATACCCTGACGGTGAAATCCGGCGGCGCGCTCAACGTCTACATCGATGGCAGCGAAGGCACCGCCTCGCTGATCGACGTGAACACCGCGACATTCGCCAGCGGCTCAAAGGTCTCGGCGACGATCTCCTCGCTGGAGAATGCGGAAGGGTCCTACACCATCCTCAAGGCGGACTCGCTCGAGGGAACGCCGTCGTTCGATTCGACGACGACCGAATTGCCGGTGCTGTTCAACGGCGACGTCAGCGTGGTGGGCGAGACGCTGGTGCTCGACGTGACTCGCAAGACCGCAAGCGAACTCGGACTGACCGCGCCGCAATCGGCCGCCTACGAAGCGATCTATTCCCAGGCGGTCGCGATCGACGATCTCGGAACCAGCCTGTTGCAGGTGGAAGACGTTGCCGCGCTCCAGGAACAGTTCAACCAACTCTTGCCCGACTATGCCGGCGGCGTGTTCGACTTCGTCACCCGCAGCGGCCGGCTCGCCTCGCGGCACCTGATGGACGACAGTTCGCTGTTCGACATCAGCAACGCGGGCGGTTGGCTGGAGCCGATCTGGTTCCGGGGCAGCAAGGACGACACTGGCACGGCGGGCTTCAAGGTCAAGGGCTGGGGCATTTCCTCGGGCATCGAGCGGATCACTGGGATCGGCAACGTCGGCCTCTCGTTCGCCTATACCAAGGGCAGCATCTCCACCGGCAGCTACCAGAAGACCGACGCCAGCAACTACGAGCTTGGCGCATTCTGGCGCACCGGCACCGGACCGTTCTATGCCTATGCCAAGATCTCGGTAGGCCGCGTGTCACTGAATTCGACCCGCACCTTCACCGGCGAAGTGGACAGCGACAGCCTGTCCTACAGCGCCAATGGCCAGTGGAAGGGCTGGACCTTCGGTGGCCAGGGCGGCGCGTCCTACAAGCTGGCGCTGGGCGGCGGGCTCGCGCTCAAGCCGATGGCGCGCTTCGACTGGTACCGCCTGAACGAGAAGGGCTATACCGAAAGCGGCGACGACGAGATCTACCTCACCGTCGCCAAGCGCAACTCCAGCCTGCTCAGCGGCACCGGCAGCCTTACCGCTTCATGGAGCGCGGGCGAATCGACGCGCGAAAGCCGGCCGCTGACGGTCGAACTGGAAGGCGGCTATCGCTCGCGCCTGGCGGGCAAGCTGGGCACCACGGTCGCCAACTTCGAGGACGGCGACCAGTTCCGCCTCACGCCGGACGCGATGAAATCGGGCTGGACCACCGAAGCCCGCATCCTGGCCGGCGGTCTCGACTACACCTGGCAACTTGCCGGCGGCGCCGAGCAGATCCAGGGCAGCGTCGACTATTCGGTGCGCGGCTCGCTCAGCATCGCGTTCTGATCGGACGGGCGGGCGGTCAGCCGACCGGTCCCGCCCCATCCGAAGGAACCTCTATACAGATTTCAGGCACGTCTCCGGCAGGCGTCCGATACACGGCAAGGACCGCTTCGCGCACAGCCGCGACGCGGTCCTGTCGCATGAGGCCGACGACGGCGCCGCCAAAGCCGCCGCCCGTCTGCCGAGCGCCGCCGTCTTCGCCGATCGCTTCGTTCATCAGCGCTGCCAGCACGTCGGTATGGGGCACGGTGATGCCGAAGTCCCGACCCTGCGAGACATGGCTTTCGCGCATGAGCGCCCCCATCGCGACCAGATCGCCCGAGGCCAGCGCGCGGGCAGCCTCCCGCGTCCGGCGATTGTCGCCGCAGACATGGCGGGCGCGAAGGAAGGCAAGATCGTCAAGCCGCCCGCACGCCTCGTCGAGCATCCCCTCGTCGACGTCGCGCAGCGCCGGCACGCCGAGCGTCCGGGCGGCGCGTTCGCATTCCTGCCGGCGCTGGTTGTATTCGCCGTCCACCAATCCGCGCACCACGCCTGACTGCACGATCATCACCGCCACGTCGGCGGGCATGGCGATCTGCCTGAGCGCCAGGGTGCGGCAATCGATCAGCAGCGCGTGGCCGCGCGTCGTGGCAGCACTGGCAATCTGATCGAGATTGCCGCAGCGAACGCCGACGAAATCGCATTCCGCTCGCTGGGCAAGGAGCGCGAGGCTGACGGGGTCCATCCGTTCACCCGCTGCATCGAGCAGGACACGCGCGACGGCAACCTCGAGCGAGGCCGAGGATGACAGGCCGGTCCCCTTGGCAATCGATCCTGCGATCGCAAGCTGGCCCGGAGGGACGGAAATCCCCGCGCGGACGAGTTCGTCCACCACGCCGCGCACATAATCGCGCCAACCGCCGCCGG
This sequence comes from Novosphingobium aromaticivorans DSM 12444, assembly GCF_000013325.1. Taxonomy (GTDB): domain Bacteria; phylum Pseudomonadota; class Alphaproteobacteria; order Sphingomonadales; family Sphingomonadaceae; genus Novosphingobium; species Novosphingobium aromaticivorans. Next base: position 593,908 of record NC_007794.1, on the reverse strand, counting down.
CCCTTTGCGGGGCCGCGCTGTCGAACGCGTCATCTTCGGCAAAGTCCAGAGCGGCCACCCTGAGCCCGGTTCCGCCCGGGCGGAAGGCCACGCGCGTTTCCTGGCCTATTGCCACGGGCATGGCGAAGCCGTCGTTGTAGTCGGTATGTTCGCCGATCAGGTTCACCCGGCCGGGCGCGCGCACGACAAGCTCCGGCTCTCCCCCGAACGCTTGCGCAAAGCCGGCAAGGAGCCGGTCATGCAGCGCGGTCACGCGTCGATCTCCAGCGCGCGCAGACGCGCGGCGGCGGTCTCCGGGGTGATGTCGCGCTGGCTTTCGCCGAACATCTCGAAGCCGACCATGAACTTGCGCACCGTGGCCGAGCGCAGCAGCGGCGGGTTGAAATGGGCATGAAGCCGCCAGGCAGCGGGATCGGAGCTGCCCGCCGGGCGCTGGTGCCAGCCCATGGAATAGGGAAAACTGGCGTTGAACAACGCGTCGTAGCGGCGCGTGACAGCACGCAGGATGGACGCGAGGGCATCACGCGAGGCATCCGAAAGCTCCTCGATCCGGCCAACGCCGTCGCGCGCGACCAGCAATATCTCGAAGGGCCATGTCGCCCACCAGGGCACGACCGCGAGCCAGTGCTCGTTCGCCTCGACCACGCGTTCGCCCGAGGCGAGTTCGCGTTCGGCGACTTCGTCAAGCAGCACGCGCCCGCGCGAGGCGTGCCACGCTGCCTGTTCCCGGTCCTCGTCCGCCACTTCGGTCGGGATGAAGTCGCTGGCCCAGATCTGGCCATGCGGGTGCGGGCTGGAACAGCCCATCATCGCGCCCTTGTTCTCGAAGATCTGGACATTGGCAAAATGCGCACCGAGCGTCTCGCTTTCCTGTGCCCAGCAATTGACCAGACTGCGGATGGCCGCGACATCCATGTCGGGCATCGTCTTCGAGTGATCGGGAGAATAGCAGATGACCCGAGCGGTCCCGCGCGCTTCGGCCACGCGGAAGACAGGATCGCCGCCTTCGGGCGCGGGATTGTCGGGCATGAGGGCGGGGAAATCGTTGTCGAAGGCGAAGGCGCCGGGATAGTCCGGGTTGCGCTCACCGCTTGTCCGGGCGTTTCCGGGGCAGAGATAGCAGCCGGGATCGTGAGACGGTCCTCCCGTTGGCGCGGGATCGCCAGTCTCGCCCTGCCACGGCCGCTTGGCGCGGTGCGGCGAGACAAGGACCCACTTTCCCGTAAGCAGGTTCTGGCGACGATGCGGGTGATCGTCTGTTGAAAAACGGGTCATCAGCCTCTCCGGATACGGCTTATTGCAATCGATTGCCGAAGGTTAGCACCAAGCTCGCCGCGCCGCACAGGTAATTCGAATTCACGCCGTCAGGGCATTGGCCCTGGCTATCGCGCCATAGACCCGTGCACTCGGTTTCGCCTTGCGCTCGAAGGTGACGGGATCGAAGGTGGCAAGGCCGAAACGGGGCTTGTAACCGAAGATCCATTCGAAGTTGTCGACCAGCGACCAATGGCAATAGCCGAGGACAGGCACGCCATCGTCCATCGCCTGCTTGAGCGCGCCGAGGGCTGGCGGAATGAGGGCAGCTCGCACCGCATCGTCATCGGTGCCGACGCCATGTTCGGAGACCAGCACCGGACGACCGGTCATGGCGTGCGCGTAACGAACCGCGCCGGCCAGCGATCCGGGCCAGATTTCCGTGCCCGACCAGTTGCGGGGGGCGTCCTGGGGCGCCGGCAACCGCCCCTTGTCACCCCACAGCGCGCGCTCGTAGTTCTGAACGCCGATGAAATCGTCCGCCTTCGCGACGTCCAGCCACGCGCCGTAGAGTTCGCTGCGAATGCGGTCACGGATCGAATTGCGACCGACGGCCTGGTCGTCGAGCATGGCGATGGATACGCCGACGGGCAAAGCGGGACGTACCGCCTTGATTGCGGCGCGGCCTGCCTTGTGTGCGGCCAGCAGTCCATGCTGCAGCGCCGGCAGATCCTCGAACGCGGCGACATTGGCGCAGACGAACTTTTCGACGCCAAGACGCCTGCCCGCCGTCTCGAGCGTCAGCTTCTGGATATCCCACACCGCCTGCGGCAGCATGGGCTTGAGGATCAGCAGGATGTTCGGCTCGTTCAGCGTGATCGCGGAATGGATCGCATCGCCGATGGCCTGGGTGACCTTCGTGCAATAGCGCGCGAACAGTTCCGCGCTTTCGGGATTGGTCCACCCGCCCTGCGCGCTGAACCAGCGCGGAGCGGTGAAATGGCTGTAGGTGACGATGGGGACCAGCCCGCGCGCGCGGCATCCATCTACGACACGGCGGTAATGGTCGAGCATCGCCTGGCTGAAGCGGCCCTTCTCCGGCTCGATCCGCGCCCACTCGACGCCGAACCGATAGGTGTTGAGGCCGATATCGCGCGCCAGGTCCAGATCGCGCTCCCACAGCAACAGGCTGTTGGCAGCATCGCCGGATGGCTCGGCAAAGACGGTCGGCTGCTGGTTTTCCAGAAACCACAGATCGGACGCGGTGTTGTTGCCCTCGATCTGGTGCGGAGCGGTCGACGCGCCCCAGAGGAAACCTTTCGGAAACACCGGATCGGGATGTCTCCGGGTTTTCACTCCGGCAAGAGCGGGAGTCGCGGCAAGGGCAACGCTCCCGGCGAGTACGGAACGACGATCGATCATGATTTCTCCCAATGCCTTTCGGGTGAACTTATGTCCGGCCGTCCATCGGGTAAAATAGCATCTTATGAGCGCAACATTGTCTCAAGCTATGGATTTGAAAGCGCTTCGACGAAGGCACGGCCAAGCGGAGGCAAGCCTCTGTCGACGGGGTAGCGAATACCCACGCTGCGTTCGAACGTCGCCTCCTCGATGGCGATCGCGCGCAGGACGCCGATGGTGAGTTCGGCGGCGGCAACCGTACGCGGAAGGATCGTGACCCGGTCGCCATGGCGAACGATGGCCTTGGTTGTCAGAAGCGAGTCGCAACGGATGACGTTGCGCGGCACCGGAACGCCAGCAGCAAGGAACAGCGCATCGACCTGCCGGCGAAACGCGCCTTGCGCTTCAGGCAGGACCCAGGGCAGGCCAGCCACGTCGCGCAGCGAGACGCGGCCGCCAAGGCCGTCGTGGCGGCGTCCCACGACAAGCGCGAAGGGGTCGCGGGACACGGTGATTTCGGCAAGGTCAGGCGGGCATTCCTCGATCTCGGTGGTCACGCAGGCAAGATCGATCGTGCCCTTGCGCAACAGGTCGCCGAGCTGCGGATCGGGCCTTTCCACCACGCTGAGTGCAAAGGGGCCAACCTGCGCCTCGATCCGGGCGACCGCCTCGGGAAGGATGCTTACCAGCGCGCCCGGCGTGCCGCCGATGCGCAATGGACCGGCAATGTTGCGGGCGGCGTGATCGACTTCGACCACCGCAGTTTCAAGCAGCCGCACCATTGCTTCGGCGCGGTCGCGCAGGGCAAGTCCTTCGGGCGTCAGGACGATGCCGCTGCGTGAACGTGCGAAGAGGGTAACGCCAAGGCGATGCTCAAGCAGCGCAATGGTGTTCGAGACGGACGGCTGGGAAAGATTGAGCGCGCGGGCCGCGCCGCTGATCGACCCGGTTTCACACACCTTCCAGAACGTGGAAACGGCGCGCGGATCGATCTTCAGGCGGTGCTGCGGGGCGTCACTCATCACGCGAGCGTAATCGCAGGCATAAGGGCTGTCTATGTTAGATGCCTTCTCGATAGCCTTCTGGACTGCTCAGCCGAGATCACCGCCCGCAACGGGCAGGACGGTTCCCGTAATGTAACTTGCCTCGTCGGACGCGAGGAACAGGATCGGTGCGATCTGCTCCTCGAGCGTGCCATAGCGTTTCATGAAGGTGGACCGGGTCACCTGCTCCACCGCCTCTGCCATCCAAGCCTGCTCCTGCGCGCTGTCGCCCTCGGCATTGCGCGGAACCTTGCGTGCGGGCGCACTCGTGCCGCCCGGCGCCGTGGCGACGACGCGGATGCCTTGCTCGCCATACTCCATGGCGAGGCTCTGGGTCAGAGCGTTGATCCCGCCCTTCGCCGCCGAGTACGGCCCGCGCCGTATCCCACGCGTGGCATTGGACGATACGTTGACGATCGTCCCCGCCCCTTGCGCCAGCATCGGCGGCAGCACCGCATGGCAGCAGTAGAGCGTCGGCATCAGCGAGCGGCGGATTTCGGCATCGATCTGCTCGGACGTGAACTGATCGTAAGGCCGCATGCGGATCGCGCCGCCGACGTTGTTGATCAGGATGTCGATCCGACCGAAAACCGCAAGCCCGTGCGCCACGGCGGCCGCAGCGCCCGCATGCCCCTCGAGGTCTGCCACGAACGCATGCGCCTTCGGCCCGATCGCTGCCGCAACATCTGTCACGAAGTCGGCACGATCAACCAGCAGGACCTGTGCGCCCTCGGCAGCCGCGCGCTCCGCCACGCCGCGCCCGATCCCCTGCGCCGCCCCGGTCACGACCATGACCTTGCCGTCAAAACGACCCGCGAAATGCGCCCCGTACTCAGACATGATAGACATCGATCACCTGGTGGATGTAGTCGTTCTTCAGCACGACCTTCTTGGAGCCAATGCTGAAGCCGTCCATGCTCCGTCGCAGCGTGCAGAAGGTCACGCCAAAGAACTGGCTGGTCACCTTGAAACGATGGCTGAGCGTGTGCCAGTTGTATCGCACGTCCAGTTCGTCCCCGCGATCTTCCAGCAGTTCGATATTCGCAAGCATGTGGACAGTGCGCGGCTCAGGCGTGCTGGCGCTGGAACGCTCTGTCTCGAGCCGGTAGACGCGGTCCTCCAACCCCTGCCGGTTGGCGTAGTAGATCAATGAGATCTGGCTCTGCGGATCGGTGACCAGCTCGTCATCGTCGGTCCAGGCTGGCATCCAGTAGGTGCAATCGGGCGCATAGCATTCCAGCCAGACATCCAACTGCCGGTCATCGAGCAGGCGCGCCTCGCGGTGGAGGAAGGCGCAGACTTCATCGAGCGCGCTCATGCCATTTCCTCCTGCCGGGCCAGGCCTTCGAGAAGGGTCTTCGCCCAGTATTCGTGCTGGCGGACGAACAAGCCTTCATCCTCGCTGCGCTCGCTGCTGAGCAACGGGTTCAAGCCCATTTCGCGCGCATTTTCGTCCGGCCCGGCAATCCAGCGCCGCGCGCCGCGGCTGAGGTCGTTCCACAACCCGCCCGCACCCGCATAGGAGGCCTGGCAAGTACGGAACTCCTCGAGATCATCCGGCGTGCCCATGCCCGAGACGTTGAAGAAGTCCTCGTACTGGCGGATGCGGACAGCCCGCAGTTCCGGGCTCTCCCCCTTGGGCGCAAAGCAGTAGATCGTCACTTCGGTGTGGTCGGCATCGATCGGGCGTACCACGCGGATCTGGGTCGAGAACTGGTCCATCAGGAAGACGTTCGGATAGAGCGCCAGGTTGCGGCTCTGCTCGACGATGAAGCGCGTGCGCTCCTTGCCCAGCCGCTGCTCCAGCTCATCCTTGCGCGACCACACCGGCCGGACCTCGGGATTGAGCACCCGCGTCCACAGCAGGATGTGCCCGTTGTCGAACCCGTAGACGCCGCTGACTGCCTTCGACCAGCCATTGGCGTCCACTGCCTTGGTGCCGCCCTCGGCGCGCCGCCCCATTGTCCTGGCGTAATTGTAGTGGACCGAGCTGACGTGATATCCGTCGCACCCGTTCTCCATCTGCAACTTCCAGTTGCCGTCGAAGATATAGGAAGAGCTTCCGGCCAGCACCTCAATGCCCTCCGGCGCCTGATCGACGATCTGGTCGATTATCACCCGCGTCTCGCCAAGGTATTCCGCCAGCGGCGCGACGTCCGGATTGACACTGCCGAACAGGAAGCCGCGATAGCTCTCGAACCGCGCCAGCCGCGCAAGATCGTGCGAACCATCGCGGTTGAACGACTCCGGATAGGCCCCCGAACCTTCGTCCTTTGCCTTCAGCAGCTTGCCGTCGTTGGTGAAGCTCCAGCCGTGGAACGGGCAGACCATGACCCGACCGTTGCCCCGCTTGCGACGGCACAACATCGCGCCACGGTGAGAACACGCATTGATGAAGGCGTTGAACGAGCCATCCTTCGTGCGCGTGATGACCACCGGCGTCCGCCCCACCGTGACCGCGAACCAGTCGTTGGCGGCGGGGATCTGGCTCTCGTGCGCCAGGTAGACCCAATTCCCCTCGAAGATGTGCTTCATCTCGAGTTCGAACAGGTCGGGATCGGTGAAGATGTCGCGGCGGCAGCGGAACTGCCCGGTTTCCGCGTCATCGACGACGGCCGTTTCAATGCGGGTTTTCAGCGCGGCGGACATGCTTGGCGTTCCTTCTCTCGTCAGGCTTCAGGACGAGCGTGGTTCGGCGACCGCTCGTCCTCTCGGCGCGGGGCCTGCTGCGAACCGAAGTCGAATGCCGCTGCCCACCCGGCCACGCCGGAGCGCCGGAACATCGGCCCATCAACAATGAAAGTATCGATCCGATCCATTGCCGTCATTGCCGCGCCTCTCCAGAATCAGGCAATTTTGCTGGAGAATATCGGGACCGAAACGCCCCATCAAAGATCATTGCGGTCAATTGATCATACCCTTAGAGTATAACGATGGACCTCAGGCAACTTCGACAGTTTCTCGCGGTGGCCAATGCCCGCAGTTTTTCGCGCGCAGCGGAAACGCTGAACATCGCCCAGCCGCCCTTGAGCCGGACGATCCGGCACCTGGAGGAGGAGATCGGCGGCGCCCTGTTCGACCGCACCGCCCGCCCGCTGGCGATGACCCCGCTCGGGCAGTTGCTGCACGAGCAGGCGCGACAGATCCTCGATCGCATGGGCGACATGCACGACATGATGAAGGCCGCCGCCGCGACCGAGCGCCGGCGCTTCACCATCGGCTTCGTCGCTTCGACGATCTATGCGAGGTTACCCGAACTCATTCGCGCCTTTCGCAAGCGCGCGCCCGACGTGGAACTGACACTCGTCGAAAGTTCGACGCTCGAACAACTGGCCGCCCTCAAGGATGGCCGCATCGATGTCGGCTTCGGTCGCATCCGGTTCGAGGACCCGGCAATCAAGCGCATCATCCTGCGCAACGAACGCCTTGCCGTAGCCTTGCCGCGTGACCATCCTCTTGCGCTCGACGATCGGCCACTCACCCTGAAGCAGGTCGCTGCCGAGCCGCAGATCCTCTATCCGCGCGCTCCGCGTCCGAGCTATGCCGACCAGGTCATCTCGCTGTTCCGCGATCACGGCCTCGAACCCAGAATTGCCCACGAAGCGCGCGAACTGCAGATCGCCATCGGCCTGGTCGCGGCCGAGGAAGGCCTTGCGATCATCCCGGAGTCCATCAGCCGTTCAAGAAGCCACGATGTCGTCTACCGGGAGCTGGCCGAAGCGGCGACTTCTCCGATCATCATGAGCCACCGGATGAACGACAGCTCTGCCGAACTCCGGCTGATGGCGCAGGTTATTGCAAGCGAATATGCAGCCTGGGGGTACCCCGTACCCGAAATCCTCGCCCACTCCGCCCCCTGATCCCGGAATGCCGAAACTGGAACCGGGTGTTCGGAGAACCGGGGCGCGCATCCTGTCCGGTCATCCCCGGACAACACACCTGAAGCCGATGTGGGAGGTGGCGGTATCGACCATTTCCGGATGCCGCGCGGCGGGGCGATAGCGCTGGCAGTAGTTGGCGGCGCACAAGTGCGACCCGCCCTTGATGACCTTGCGACCGATACGGACGCCCGGATGGTCCGGGTCGAAACTTTCCCTGAGCCTGCCACCTCGCGGATTGTCGATCGGGCAGCATGACCTCTTCGCCTTCGGGGGCATGGGCTTCGCGGTCCACCAGTCGGAAGTCCATTCCCAGGTGTTGCCGATCATGTCGTAAACGCCATGACCATTGGGAGGAAAGCTTCGCACCGGCGACGTGCGCTCCCATCCATCGAGGCATTGATTGGCGAAAGGGAACAGGCCCTGCCAGTAGTTGGCCATCATCCGGCCATCGGGCGCCAGTTCGGAACCCCACGCATAGTCCTGGCCATCGAGCCCCCCGCGCGCGGCGAATTCGAACTCCGCCTCGGTCGGCAGGCACTTGCCCGCCCAGGTCGCGTAAGCCTCTGCATCGGGATATGCGACATGGACCACCGGATGGTCTTCGAGCCCGGCGAGGTCGCTGCCGGGGCCAAGTGGATGCTTCCAGCAAGCCCCGAAGGTAAAACGCCACCAATTGGAAGCATCCGCCATGTCGACGGGTCCCGACGTCTTCTGGAAGACGAGCGATCCGGCCCGGTCCATACCCGGTATCATGCCAGGATAGTCCTTCGGATCAGGTGCGACCTCGGCAACCGTGACGTAGCCTGTCGCCTCGATGAAGGCGGCGAACTGAAAGTTGGTTACAGGTGTCTCGTCGATCCAGAAGCTGTCGACCCTGACGCGGCGCACGGGCGCCTCTTCCGGGTAGAATGCCTCGGAGCCCATGAGGAACGTGCCGCCTTCGATCAGGCGCATTCCGGCATGCCGCTGTTCCGCTTCCCTGGACACCTTGCTTCGCTCCACCGAAGGCCACGCTTCACGCGGCCCGGCCTCCTTGCCATTTCGCAAGGCAGACGAAGCTTGCGCTTCGTCTGCCGCAAGCGCGCCCGGATGTGCACAATCACCTCCGGGTGTGCTTTCGCATCGCTAGAACTTGACGTCCAAGGTCAAGCCGTAGGTCCGCGGGTCGCCATAGATGGTCGTCGCAAAGCCGAGCTGGCCGAAGTCCACGGCGCGGACGACGTAGGACTTGTTCGTGATGTTCTTGCCCCACAGCGTGAGACTGGCCTCGGCGGAACCCATCGCAATCCTGTCGAGGCGGATCTGCGCATCCAGCAATCCACGAGCGTCGCCCTTGGTCTGCCGTCCAAACGGCGCCGTGAGCGGGTTGCCGAACATCCAGAACGATGACGTGTAGTTGTAGCCCACGCGTGCGGTCAGATCCTGGCTGCCGATGGGACGGCGATAGGTCGCGCCGACATTGCCCGTGAATTCAGGCGCGTAGCCGAGATGCTGGATCGATGCGACATTGCGGATCACGTTGTTGACGTCGCCGGCCGGAAAGTCGCGCGGATCGGTCTTCACGTACCCGGCCGCCGCATCCAGCGACAGGTGATCGTCAACCACGAAGCGGCCTTCGATCTCAGCTCCGTAATAGCGCGTCTTGCCGGCGTTCACCGTGATGTTGCCGAAGCTCTGACCTTCGCCGACCGGTACGGGCAGCGTCACGAGCTGGTCCTTGTATTCGTTGTAGAACACTGCGGCATTCAGACGGACGCGGTTGTTGAACTGTGTCTTGATGCCCAGCTCGTAAGACCAGATCGTCTCCTTGTTGAACGGCGTGAGAGGGATCGAGCTGGTGTTCTGCCGCGCGTTGAAGCCACCCGAGCGATAGCCGCGCGCGACGCGGGCATAGAGGTTCACATCGTCAGAGGCACGATAGTCCACGGTCAGGTTGCCGGTAGGCGCGCTGAACTTCTTGCTGCTTGTGTTGTTAGGCAACTGGGCATCAGTGAAGGGGGTGGCACCGTTCTGGTAGACCTGGAAATCCTTGCTGTCCCACGAATACCTGAGGCCGAGCGTGATCCCGAGGCGGCCGTCGGGACCGCCTGGCCGCAAGGTTCCCTGGCCATAGACTGCAAAGGATTCGCTGTCGGACGTGTATCCAAGCGCCGACTGCACGGCGAGCGCGCGGTAGCGGGCGGGATTTCCGGCCTGCAGCAACGGCGCCAGCGCACCGAAGTTGCCCGCGTTGAACACCGCCGCGTTGGTATCGATCACGAAGGCATAGCTCTGCGGATTGAACTCCGCGCCGCTCTCCTTGAAGTAGAAGGCACCAAGGACCCATTCGAAGGCCCCGCCAGAGTTCGAGACGAACTCCAATTCCTGGCTGAACTGCTTCTGGCGTCGATCATTGCGGGTGCTGAAGAGATCCTGCGTCGTTGTCGGCACCGGCGCCGCCGCAAGCGCGGTTCTTGCGGCAGGCGACAGCGTCGGGATCAAGTCCAACACCTGAAGCGGCATCCCGTTGAGCAGGCTGGCCTGGCTGAATGCCGGACCGCTGATTGCGCCCATGCCGTCGAGATCACTTCCGGCGATGTGATTGCGCCACCAGCGCGCCGCAGTCGTCGACCGGATCGTCAGCCAGTCGAGGTCCGCCTCGACCCTGGTCATGTTCCCCCAGAGCTTGTCGACCGAGGGCTGGGCGGAATTGTTGCAAACGCGCGTGCGACGCTCCGTCGAGATCTGCGAGACGGGAGTGCCGCAGCGCGCATCAAGCGAGGTCGCCTCGTTGAGGTAGCCAAGGACGTTGGCGGGCTGCACCACCGGGAACACGTTTCCGCCGAGCGAAAGGGTCGACGGGAAGTCCGTGGTATTTCCGTTTCCGACAGCGGAAAGCTGCTGGTAGCCGGCCACGCCCTCGACGCGGGTCCAGTCGAAAATGTTGGTGATCTTGACCCTGTCGCCAAGATCGAGCTGCGCCGACCAGCGTGCGCTGTGGATCAGCGAACTGCCCGGATCGCGGTTCTCGGCCGCGAGCAGGTTGTCGACGATGCCATCGCGCTGCTTGTAGAGATACGAGAAGGACATGCGCAGGCTATCGGCGAGAGTGCCCGTGTTGAAGACCGCGCGCGCGGTTCGCATGTCGTAGTTGCCGATGCCGGCACGCAGGCTGAGGCCCGCCTCGCTGCTCGGCGCACGGGTGATGAAATTGACCGCGCCACCGGTCGTATTGCGACCGAACAACGTGCCCTGCGGGCCGCGCAGGACTTCGACGCGCTCGATATCGGCAACCTCGAAAGTCGCTGCGGAGCTGCGCGCCATGTAGATCCCGTCGACGTAGACGCCGATGGAGGAATCGTAGCCCTGGGTCTCGTCGGCCGACGTCGGAATGCCACGGATGCTGATGACGGCGGCGGTCGCATTGGTGGTAGCGCCGACGACCGAAAGGTTGGGGGCGATGGCGGACAGGTCCTTGGCCTCGGCAATGCCTTGCAGGTCGAGCTGGGCCGCAGGAATGGCGGAAATGGCGATGGGCGTGCGCTGCAGGCTTTCCGAGCGCTTCTGCGCCGTCACGACGATCTCGCCGACGCCTTGCTCGGCAGCATCGCCGACCGACTGTTCCGCGCCTTGCGCAAATGCTGGTGCGGCAAGGCCGCAGATGGCTGCTCCCGCCAGCCAGACGGCGGCGGTGGTCCTGGAATGCATGACTTGTTCTCTCCCTGCTGATTGATGAAGCGCGATCAGGCTATGGGGGCGCGTACGCCCAGCCTTCAGCGCGCGCTGAAGGTCACTTGCTCGATCCGGCCCTTTTGAAACGCGAAGCCCGGAGCCGTCCCCGCCGGGTAGGAGCCGGCGGGCGAGCCGTGGTCCAAGCCGACATCGAAGCTTTCGTCGATCGTATAGAATGCGGTGGGACTGGACTTCACCTCGCCCGTATCGACCACCGCGCCATCGACCATGAGGCGCAGGCGCGCCCCCTTGCCATAGCCCGGCCCCGCATAGTCGAAGTCGAAGCGCAGCGCGTGCTTGCCCGGTGCGAGCGATTGCGCGGCGCGCAGCGTCACGGCCTCTATGTCGAAGACGCGGTAGGAGAACGTCGGCTTGCCGCCCCTGTCCAGATACAGTGACCAACCGGCGCTACGGCCGCCAAGCGTGGCGACGACGCCTTCGGCTCCATCAGCGATGTCGATAGCTGCATCGACGCTCCACGATCGGTTCATGGCGCGCGGCAGGGCCGTTTCCGGAACGCCAACCGCGCCTTCGTGGAAGGTCATCGTGGTGCGGCCGGCCGCGATGCTTGGAACCTTGTTGTTCCCGAGCGTGGTGTTGCGCAGCGGCAGGACCTGGTTTCGCGCTGCTTCCGCATCGAAAAGCGCCTTCAGGTCGGCCAGCTTCGCGGGGTTGCGATCAGCAACGTCGCGCGCCTGCGAGAAGTCCTTTCCGAGATCGTAGAGTGCCCAGCGATCGTCCTCGAACTTCTTGTCGCCAAAACCCATGACCGACCACGGCAACCGGCTGTGGAACGCCGAGGCCATCCACCCGTCATGGTAGATCGCGCGATGGCCAAAGACCTCGAAGTACTGCGTCAGGTGTCGTTCGGGCGCTTTCGGGTCCTTCAGGCTGTAGAGCAGGCTGACGCCGTCCATCGGCTTCTGCGCGATGCCGTCCACAGTCGACGGAGCAGTGATTCCGGCAGCCTCGAGAATCGTCGGGACGATGTCGTTGACGTGGCTGAACTGCGTCCGGATGCCGCCCTTGTCAGCCACATGCCCCGGCCAGTCGAAGACCATCGCGTTGCGCGTCCCCCCCAGATGCGACGCCACGGTCTTCATCCAGGGCAGCGGCGCGTTCATCGCCCAGGCCCATCCCGCGGGATAGTGGGCATAGGCATCGGGGCCACCAAGCGCATCGAGATGCGCGGCACGAATCTGGTCGGTCTCGGGCAGCCCCTGGATGTTGGCGAAATAGTTCGCGCTCCCCGACAGACCGCCCTCGCCGCTCGCTCCATTGTCGCCGAAGACGTAGAAGACCATCGTGTTCTGGCGCTCGCCATTGGCCGCGAGACTGTCGAGCAGCTTGCCGACCTGGGCGTCGGTGTGGGCAAGAAACCCGGCGTAGACTTCCATCGTGCGCGCCGCGAAGCGCTTCTGGTCCGGCGTGAGGCTATCCCAGGCCGGCAGGCCATCGGGGCGCGGAGTGAGCCGGGCGTTAGCGGGAATGACGCCGAGCCTTTTCTGGCGGACGAAAGTCTCCTCGCGGACCTTGTCCCAACCCTGGTCGAACTTGCCCTTGTATCGCTCGCTCCAGCCCCTTGGCACCTGGAGCGGCGCATGCGTCGCCCCGGGCGCGAAGTAGAGGAAGAACGGTTTGTCGGGCGTGACCGAATGCTGCGTGCGTAGCCATGCGATCGACTTGTCGGCGAGGTCCTCGGTCAGGTGATAATTCGGCACGTCGGGCCGCATCACGGGGGTCGTGCCTTCGAACAGCGACGGATCGAACTGATCGGTCTCCCCGCCAATGAAGCCATAGAACCGCTCGAAGCCTTCGCCGGTCGGCCAGCGATCGAAAGGCCCGGACGGCGACGCCTCCCAGTCCGGCACCTGGTGCCACTTGCCGAATGCCGCGGTGTTGTAGCCGTTTTGGCGCAGGACAGTGGCAATGGATGCCGTGTCCTTGGAGTGGAAGCCGCTGTAGCCGGGGCGTTCGTCGGACGAGTTCTCGACCGCGCCGATGCCGGTGCTGTGCGGATTGCGCCCGGTCAGCAGCGATGCCCGGGTGGGCGAGCAGATTCCGGTGGTGTGAAAGCGGTTGTAGCGCAGTCCATCCGCGGCAAGCCGGCCAAGCGCCGGCGTCTCGATCGGCCCTCCGAAGGTTGAAGCGGCCCCGAAACCTACGTCGTCGAGCAGGATGACGACGACATTGGGCGCACCGGCAGGTGCTTTGATCTGGTAGGCGGGAACAGTTGCGGGGGCGGGCACCACCGCCTGCCCGAAGGCCGCCGATGCCATGAGCGCCAGTGCGCTGGCACCCAATGCACTGATCATCTTCACGGCGCTCTCCCTACCGGTTTTCACTTGTTGTGTACGCTATCGTATCGTACGCAAATTATGACCGGTCAAGAGATTTGATGCAGAAGCATGGGAAGGATTCGTAAAAATGTTCATATACAAATTCGCCATGAGCCGCCGAAACCGGCATAAAATGCGCGCTTTGCGTATATTCACAGCCATATCATCGCCCCTGGCACTTTGGTCGAGCACCGCGACAGGACAAGAGGCCTTGCCCCAGGCGCCTCAGCCGTTTGCGGGCAGCATTGGCCGCACATATGTCGATTCGGTGCCCTCCTTCCCGAAGCCTGTCACCGCTCCGGCCGGCGCGCCCAACGTCGTCCTGATAATGACGGATGACGTGGGATTCGGGGCCGCCTCGACCTTCGGCGGGCCGGTACCCACCCCCAACCTCGACCGCCTCGCGTCGCGCGGAATCGTGTTCAATCGCTTCCACACCAAGGCGATGTGCTCGCCGACGCGGGCATCGTTGCTGACAGGTCGCAACCACCATGCCGTCGACAACGGCACGGTCGCCAACCTGTCCACCGGCTTTCCGGGATACGACAACAACCTGCCGAAAAGCGCAGCCACGGTCGCCGAGATCCTTCGCCAGCACGGGTGGAACACGGCGATGATCGGCAAGCACCATAATACGCCGGAGCCGTTCGTCTCGCCCGCCGGACCGTTCGACCTTTGGCCCACCGGCCTCGGCTTCGAATATTTCTACGGCTTCATGGCGGCCTCCACGAACCAGTTCAGCCCCGCGCTCTATCGCAACACCAGCCCCATCCCGACATTGCGGGATGGCGTGCTCGACAAGGCGCTGGCCGACGACGCGATCGGCTGGATTCACGCGCAGAAGGCCGCAGCGCCCGACAAGCCGTTCTTCCTCTATTACGCGACCGGTTCCGCCCATAACCCGCTGCAGGCTCCGGCCGACTGGATTGCGAAGTTCCGCGGCCGGTTCGACAATGGCTGGGACGCCGTGCGCAAGGGCACGGTCGACCGCCAGCGCAAGCTCGGCATCGTTCCGCGCACCACCAAGGATACCACCCGGCCCGACGAAATTCCGGCTTGGAGCACGCTTACGCCCGAGCAGCGGCGGGTCAACGCCCGGCTCATGGAAGTCTATGCCGGCATGCTGTCCTACCAGGACGCGCAGATCGGCCGGATGCTCGACGAACTCGATCGCATGGGCGAGGCGGACAACACGCTGGTCATGTTCATCGAGGGCGACAATGGCGCCGCGCCCGAGGCGGGACCGGACGGGCAGTCGAATCCGATGGCGGTCTTCGCCAACGGATTCAAGGAGGACGCATCCTCGCTGGCAGCGCAGCTCGACAAGCTTGGCGGGCCGGATGCGGTTGCCGGCATGGGATGGGGCTGGGCCTGGGCGACCAACGCGCCGTTCAAATGGTTCAAGCAATACGGATCGCACCTTGGCGGCACGCGCAACCCGCTGGTGGTCTCGTGGCCAAAGGGCATTTCCGGGCGCGGCATCCGCTCGCAGTTCACCGATGTGGTCGACGTGATGCCCACGATCCTCGATCTTGCCGGCGTGCAGATCCCCGACAGCGTCAATGGCGTGAAGCAGCAAGCGGTCGACGGCATAAGCTTCCGCTACACGCTGGATGCTCCCGATGCGCCGGAACGCCGCCACACCCAGTACTTCGAGATGATGGGCAATCACGGCATCTACCACGATGGCTGGATGGCGAGCACCACGCCGGTCAACCGGTTGCGAAGCAAGCCGGACCATCCAGTCCTGCCGACGGACTACAAGTGGGAACTCTATAACCTCACCCGCGATTATTCCCAGGCCAACGACCTCGCTGCGAAACACCCGGAGAAGCTGGCGGAACTGAAGGCCCTCTTCGAAGTCGAAGCGCGGCGAAACAATGTCTACCCGCTGGACGACAGGCTTGACATGGCGCGCTTCAGCGCATCAGCCGCACTCGTGCCGAAGCGCAAGCGGTACGTCTATTGGGGCGAGGTCACGCTTCCGGCGGCGACATCCGCACCGATCTTCAACCGGGGCTTCACGCTCGACGCGCAAGTCGACGTGGCATCGAGCCAGGGCACCGGTCCCCTTCTGGCAATCGGCGGGAAGTTCGCAGGGTGGTCGTTCTACCTGGTGGATGGCCGACCGGCCGTGACAGTCGCGACGTCGCAGCGGCCCGAGGATCATTTCAGGGTGGTCGCATCGCAGCCGGTCGCGCCGGGCGCGTCACGGATCGGGTTTTCCTTCCGTTACGACGGTGGCCACAACGCGGGCGGCGAGATGATCATCACCGCCAACGGTAAGGAGATCGGGCGCGGTCGCATTCCCCGCACGCTGTCAAAGCTGGTGGAAATGACCGACACCTTCGACATCGGTTTCGATGCCGATACACCGGTTACCGACGACTACCCCAAGGGCAGTCATTTCCCCGGCACCATCGCCAGGCTTGAAATCGTCCCCGGCGATGCGGGTGCTCCGACGCCTGTGGAGCGGTAGGCGCACGGCTGGAGAAACGTTTCGTTGGATGATAGATGCGCGCGATGAGCCTTGCAGACGTGCCAGACGTAGCGCGCGCCCTTCCTGACCCGCGATCCCGCATCCTCGCGGCGGCCGGCGAAATCTTCCGAAGGGAAGGTTTCGCCGGAACGACGGTCGATGCCGTTGCCGCCATCGCGCGAATGAGCAAGGAAAGCATCTACGACCTGTTCCCCACCAAGAGCGCGCTCTTCGAAGCCGCGGTCCGCGCCTCGATCGACAAGCATGTCTACCATGGGCCCGCCGAAGGCCCGGCGGAAAGCGTCGACGCGTTTCTTGCCCACATGGGTACGAGCATGTTCGAGCGGTATGTCGAACCGATGAACTTCGGGTTGTTCCGCAACAACATCGAAGCGGCGAACCATTTTCCCGAACTGGCCTCGACCCTGCATGAGCATCGCCGCCAGGCTTCACAGGCGAATGCGGTGCACCTCCAGCCCTGGATCGACCGGGGCTGCCTGCAGACGACAGACGCGCTTGCAACGGTTATCCGGTTTTCCAGTCTTTGCATCGGCGGTAGCCGGTACTTCCTTGGACATCCCTTGCCGTCGAAAGGAGAACGCCGGCAATTGGTGGAACGAACCGTGTCCCTGTTCCTTGACGGATATGGCTCCGTCACGTCCGGAACGCCCGCCGCGTTTGCTCCGCCGCAGCCCCGTTCGCACCATCCGGCGACGACGGTGCGGATGTCCACCGCCCGCATCCGGGAAATGCTGGATGCAATCGAGGACGAGTTCCTCCGCCATGGATACCGTTCCGCCAGCATCGATCGCGCCGTAAGCGTCGTGAAAGTCGGCAAGACTACCGTCTACCGGCAGTTCGGAAACAAGGAAGGCGTCTTCCGTCACATCATTGAAGACAGGATCGTCGCAGAGGCGGAGCGGACTTACGATACCGCACCCGATGCCGCCACGCTCGAAGATGCGCTTGCGTCGCTTGCCCGGCAGGCGCTCGACAATCATTGCGAAGGCGACAACATTCACCTGCACCGGTTGCTGATCCAGGAATCCGAGGCATTCCCGGATCTGGCCCGAGCATTCTACGACGCCAAGATCCATGCATTGAGCAAGGGTCTTTGCGCCGTCACCGACAGATTTGGCGCGCCCAAGCCAGACCAGGCCTCGATCGAGGATTTCCACAACCTCGCCACCTCGGCGCTGCGCTACGTCACGACAAAGGATTTGCCCTCGAGGGAAGAACGTACGGTGGATGCGGCGGAAGTCAGCCGCCTCTTTGTTCGGGGCATGCGCTCGCCGCCGCGTCTGCCTTGAAGCATCCGACTGCCCGATTGCGCTGAAAGTCACTGATTGCGCAAACCTGCCAGCCGGGTGCAAAGGTCGCATAGGCGCACAAGGGGAAGGGGCCGAATTGACCGATGCCGCAAATCAGGGTGGGGTGAACCACTCTCCACGGCTGTTTCAGCTCGACGCGCTGCGCGGGCTCGCTGCGATGGCGATCATGCTGTTTCACCTCGATCTCGTCTATCGCATCCACGGACCGTTCGTGCGCGGGTACCTGTTCGTGGACATGTTCTTCCTGCTCAGCGGATTCGTGCTGGCGGTTTCGACCGAACGCAAGTTGAAAGCGGGGATCGGTGCGCTGGCGTTCACGCGGGATCGCTTCGTCCGGCTCTGGCCGCTGGTCGCCGTAGGCGCCGGGGTGGCGACAGCCCGCGCGTTTGCCATCGGAATGGCGGACCCGCTGACCTTGCTGCTCTGGCTCGCGCTGGATCTGGCTATGATCCCGAGCTTCTCCGGGACCGGTCCGTTCTACCGCTACAATGGGCCGCAATGGACACTGTTCTACGAGTTGCTGGCCAACTTCCTTCATGCGCTCGTCCTGCGCAAGGTTCCGACGCGCTGGATGCTTGCGCTCGCGCTCGCACTGGGCGTGGCGCTGATCGTTACGGTGCGCATGCACGGATCCGACACGATGGGGGTAGATGCACCCACCTGGGACACTTGGTGGATGGGGCTGCCGCGCGTGGGCTGGTCCTACGTGCTGGGGGTCTGGATGGGGCGCAAGTACAAGGACGGCGTCCGCGGCCCCGCGCTCCCGTGGTGGCTGACGCTGGCCCTGCCGGTTGTGGCCATTGCCCTGGTCCCGCGCCTGCCGCTCCGCGTTGCACATGGCGATCTGGTTTTCGTGATGGGGTTCCTGCCGCTGGCAGTTTGGGCAGTGGCCCAATCCCGTCCGCCAAAGGCGCTGAAACCGGCGTTCGAATGGTTCGGCAATTATTCGCTGCCGCTCTATTGCGTGCACCTGACCGTGCTCGTCTGGATCTCGGAACTGCTGGGCCGCGCGGCCTGGGTGCAGGCGACGGCGGTTGGTGCCGCCATGCTGCTCGCCTTCGTCTTTTCCAGGCTGATATCGTTCAAGGGCAGACCGACCAGAGGCAAGCCTGACCTTGCGCCGACTGGCTGATGGTTGGGGCGTGAAGCGCCTGCTCGCTGCCTGAAGCCCCGCCCCACGGCCTTGCACCGTGGAGCGGGATTCCGATGACGGATCAGATTACAATGAAATCGCTGGCGGTCAGGTGGAGACCAGGCGCCAACGTCGCGACGACAACCGCGCTGTGCCAGCCGGTCCCGTCGCTGTCGTAGCTAATCGTGCCGGTCACCGAATCGTAGGTGATCCGGTCGCTCGCATCGTGCGCCTTCGAGCCTTCCCAGAAAGCGGCATCTGCCAGCGCACCCGCCGCGCCGACCTTCGTGAACACGGCGCGGTCGAGCACGATATGGTCGATGCCCGGCTGGAAATCCGTGATCGTATCCATATGCTTGGATCCGCTGGCCCGGAACACGAACGAATCCGCTCCGGCACCACCGGTGAGCCGGTCGTTGCCATTACCACCCTCGAGCCAGTCATTGCCGCCGTTGCCGGCCAGCACGTCCTTGCCCGCAAAACCGAAGAGCTTGTCGTTGCCGCCTTGCCCGGTCAGCGTATCGGCATAGCTCGTGCCGTTCAACACGAGGTCGGCCGGCGGGGGCGCGGTCGTCGTCGTTGTGGTCGTGGTCGTCGGGGTCAAGCCGCTCCAGTCCTCGTGGATCACCTGCCCCGGCAGCACGCCGGTATAGCTGATCCCGTTGAGGTCGATGTCGGCGGTGTAGTAGCCCACGCCCGCCGCCGCGGCCTTGGCCTCGACGTCCGTGACCTTGGCCGGGTCTGAGACATATTCGATCGCGATCACGTCCTTGCCCGCCGCCAGCATGCTTTGCATCATTTGCAGGCTGTAGCTGGTCTCGGACTTGGGCTGAGCCGAGCCCGAATCGGTGTAGAACAGGTTCTCCTTGAACATGCCGTCGAGGTGGCTGAAATATGTCTGGTTGGTCAGCAGTTCCTCGGCGTTGTTTGCCCAGATCTTGAACGCGGGGTTCTTGGCATGGGCATAGTCGGCCAGATAGGCTACAAGGTCGGCCATCGCCTGCTCTGCACCGGCCGCACCGCCCGGGCAGTTGGCTTGGGCCCAGGCCTGCTGGTACTCGTCCACCACGTCGAAGTAGATCCCGTCGTAGCCGGCGGCGATCACCTTATCGAGGTAGGTGGTGGCGACTGTGCGCCATTCCTGGGTCCAGAAGGCAACCTCGTAGTTGCCCTTCCACTGCGGGTTTTCCGGCCCGAGCGCGGACTTGGGAATGCTGCTGAAATAGTCCCGGTAGACTTCCGCCTCGCCGATGCTGAAGTAACCGAGCAAGAGTGCGGAACCCGGCCCGCCACCCATCTGGGCAACCTGGGTGGGCGTGAACATCGCCCCGCTGTCGTTGTAGATGTCGACGACCTTCACGTCGAAGGGCGCCTCGGCAATTGCCGCCGGATCGACACCCTGAAGTACATACATTCCCGTTCGCGCCATTAAAGTGTGCTCCTGATTGGAAGGCAGCACGCGGACGGCCCGCGCGCGCCATCGCTGAGAGCATCCAAGTCACTGGGTGCCCTGCGGTTATGTGATTGATATATAGGTAAAGTTTCACCGGGCAGGGACGCGCGCATGCAATCCGTCGCAGCGCGGCGCATAAGCCCGGGCGCTGCCGACCTGATCGATTCTATCTGTCCTGTACCCACCTGCGATCGTTCGCAGCCCCGTCGCCGACGGCAATCGGACGGCTGCCCCGCCCTGCCAATCGCCGGCAACTTTCCCGATGTGCGAAATACGTCAGGGGCCCGTCACCGGGCCATTTTCTCCTCCATGTGCGACCCCGGTCTTTTACGACCTTGACACGGCTTTGCCGCCCCCGACTGCGCGCGCAATCGCAAAGCGACGAGGCGTGGGCTGGCGTCGCCCAAGCCCTTGTGCTCAGTTTTTCACGAGAACGGTTGGAGGTGTCGTCAGTCGCATGAGAGGAAGTCTCTGGCGCGAATTCCCTGCTATCCGCGTATTTACAGGGAATTCACACGGAAACGCAGGGGTTGGACGCGAAATGAGTATCACCAAAGCCCCAGAACTGGCGGCCCGCGGAGCAAAATTCCCTGCAACGTGCTGCAGGGAATTGAGCGGCTCCTGCAGGGAAAACCACGACGACGCACGGGGTTAGTGTCGCCCGGAAGCCTCTGTACCACCATTGACGGAACGCGGAGCCTGAGACGTTGACCTGCAGCATGGGCACATCGCACTTCGACATGATGCCGCCCTGCAAGCAGGTAGTCGGCGTGGTACGCCTTCGAGCCGTATGTTGTATTTCCTTGCCACGGCTATAGGCGGCCGTGATCTGCGAAATAAAACTGCGCGCGGCCAAGGTCGCCCTGAACTACTTGAGAACGGGAGTGTCCCGACGGCGCGTAAGCATGTTCAGGTGCTCAAGCGCGTCATTCAGGTGAATTCCAACAATGCCGAGACCAAGGTTGTCAGCCACGTCCAACGCTCTCGCAACGGTCTCGCGCAATGCGTCCAGCTGCTCCAATGCCGGGCGACGGCAATCCTGGTCATCTTTCATTACGATCTCCCTCCCACCCTGAGTCGCCTGACCTTCGCAAAAAATCCGTGATCTCGCGCGCTGTGACCTGTACCTACCGCGTAGGCCCGCCACGAACCAGACGTGAGCCTCCTATTCCGTCAGCAGTCTCCGTCTGCTTCAGTTTGCTCGTCAGCGCACCGCCGGTCGCACGCGAGATGTAGTTCCGCTTGAAGGGCTCCTAACAGACAGCCCTGCGCGAGGGTGATTGGAAGCATGTCAGGATAGGCCGCAAGGCGCATTTGTTCGACCTACAGCAACCCGACCTTGCCGCAAGGGCGCTCTAATGGATGGAGACGCCGCCGTAATTGGCAGGCGTAGAACTTAGCGCTGCTCACCCTACTCGCCGCGATGGCCACAGCGCAGTGGTCATGAACAGGTACAGCGAGCATTATCGAGCCTGCCGCGATCATCGCGCCGGTTTCTCCGCACGCGCTGTAAATGCCTTTGCCCGCCTTCTCGCGGCTTGGACATTGGCAGAACTCGCTCGATGACGATATCCGTTTGCGTGTCGCCTCGAAGACCGATCGGGATGCATATTACGCGATGGACTATCTGGTTTTGCTTCGCTGCAGCTTAGGCGCCACACCGACGCGTTGAAATGGGCCCAATTCGTCAACTCGGCGCCCAGCCCAGGCGAGGATGCACAGCTGATCGATTAATCCGCTCGGTGATCAAGGCCCCCGCGCTTAATGGGTCCGGGATACAATGCCCTATTCCTGCGTTGATGCAGAGAGTGAACCAATCGTTTCAATCCCTGCGATGCGCTGAAACTCTGACAGGTATTCCTGTCGGTGGTTCGATAGCCAACGGACGATCCGAGCGTTGTCGAGCAATTTAGCGATGTATCCCCGCGCGAAGGTCAGGTGGAGGTTGTCGATCCCGTAGCTGTCCTCGACCGATTTCACCTGCGCCTGGAGGGTCGCAAGTTCCCGCTCCATCCGCGAAATCTGCTGGCTGGTCGGACCGGAAATGTCATTTTTTCGCGCCTTCTTCGCTGGGGCTGATAACTGGTCGTACGGGGTGGCAGCGAGAAGGGCGCGGGCGAAGATGGCCGAGTAGTTGTTCTGCCCGATCATGAGGTCGGCAGCCTCAATTTGCCGCAGGGTGGACATGCGGCGCAGTATGTCGAAAACCAGCATTGAGCAGTTGGTCTCCTTGAGCATGTCCGCCGCTTCGGCGCAAATGCCGTCCAGAAGGCGAAAACGAGCCCGAATGGAGTGCACCTCAAGTCCCAAGGCATCAGCAATCACTGCTTCGGTCACGCCGCGTTCAATGGCCCTCACAATCATCCGGTGCTCTTGAACAGGAGGCAGGCGATTGATCCGCTTGTTATAGGTGTACGTCTCATCATCATTGGCGACAAGGCATTCGACCGTATCAACGCCGAGCTGCTTCAGCACCTCGATCCGCAAGTGCCCGTCGAGCAGAAAATACTGCCCAGGAGTCTTGGGGTTCGGGACTACGGCTGGCGCTTCGACCAACCCAATGGCTTTGATAGAGCTTACAATTTGCGCGTACTTACGGCTTTCCCGAACGCCTTCGCGCAGTGATTTCAGAGGCACGATTTGGTTGACCTTCAACGTCACCGAATGCTGCTCAAAGCCGAGGCGAACCCGGATCTCGGTTGAGGGATCGAGCAATTGCCTGTCCAGCGCTGCCCAGTCAGTCATCGTATTCCCCCGCAATTCGCATTGCCAGTGCACGAGGCATCGTTTCGAGGCCTTCCGCCCTCAGCAGCGCGACAAATCCATCGTCGCCAAGCAGGTTCTTGATGGCCTCAACGATGAACAGAAGACGCGTCTGCGTGAAATCCGATTTCTTCACCAATAGGCGCTGCTTCTCGGCCTCTCGCTGATAGACCTGCATGAGGTCGCTGGCAGTCAGCTTGCGGTTGGTCACTTTCCGGCCCAGCTTGCACGCAGGCATCAACTTGCTTCGACCGCGCATTCTCATTTCGAGCAGGCGACGCACTGAAGCCAGCTTCTTGCCCCTCAGATTCCCGGTCTCATAGGCGTCAAGCAGCAAGCCTTGGGCTCCCTCGGTCTCCGCCCGCGAGATTTCCATCGCCAAGCTGATCGGGATGAGACCAGTCTCGACCGCTGCCAGCAAGCGTTCCTCGCCGCGCTCCAGCAGAGTCGCAATCATACTGACCCACGAACTCGTCACGCCGATCTTTTGGGAGATCTGGGCTTCGGTGTAGCCGCGCCTGCGCAAGGAACCGATTTCGTTCATAATATCGATAGGGCGCTGGACCCTGCGGGCGATGTTCTCGACGAGGCTCATGACGAGGCATTCGCTCTCACTGGCCTCGATCACCACCGCCGGTATTTCGGTCTGGCCAAGCATCTGAAAGGCTTCAAGCCGCCCTTCGCCGCAAACCAGGTCGTATCGAGCCCCACTCGGGCCTTGGCGACGACTGACCGTAATCGGGCGCTTGAGACCAATCTTCTCGATGTTGTTCACTATCTCCCGGTGCTGCCGCTTGTTGCGTGCCCGGGGGTTGAGCACGGTTATCCGCGATATCGGGATCATCTCGATGTTCTGGGAGTGAGTGACTGGCATCAGGCTGCCTCCGCAACGCTGACAGGCGCAGCGATTTCGTAGAAGAAGTCTAGGTTCTCAAAGCGATAGGCGTCGAGCAACAGGTCGTTGTCCTCAGCAAGCCGTAGCCTTTCGGCAGCCACGTCCAGTCGGGGAAACAAGTAGTAGTCGAATGGCTGCCGGTTGTTTGTGTCCATGCGGACGACAAGGGTGATATCCGGCATCTGGGAGGTGTCGAAGCGAATTTTCCAGCGCAGCAAACCCGTCGGCGTCGATGTGCATCGGACGATGACGACGGACAGGCTGAACTCGTCGTTCACGATAATCTGGTCGGTCGTGCAATCCCGCCAAGACACACTGCCCTGACACTTCAGACCTTCAAGCACCTTCTGCGTCACTTCTGGGTGGAGACGCCGCAGCTCGCGGTTGACTTCGACATAGGCGTAGTCACGATCAGGTGAATAGCCGACGAGGCTGTAGGCTCGCAGCAAACTACCGAACCGGGATAAGTATGCGCTGCTCGATGGCACCCCGTCGCACTCATCGATGATGATGCCGGAGAGGGTACCCTTAGTCTCGTAAACCTTACGCAGCGCTTCGATCATTTCGGCATCCGACAGCCTGAACGAGCGCGCGCCAATGATCGACTGCGCGGCATCGAACAGGTCGCGCGCGACAATTTCCTCAAATGCGCCCGGGCTACGGATCCACATCGCCGGGTCATTTCGAACCCGCTTCTTCTTCAGCTTGAAGGATTGCCGATTCCAGACGTTGTCGCCGACGTACTTCCCGTTGATGAGCAGCTGGTGAACAGTTCCGCGTGTCCATGGCCGCCCAAGGTCGGTGACGATCCCACGAGCATTCAGTTGTTCGGCAATGGCGCTCTCGCTTTGCCCGCCATGGACAAAGGCGGCATACACCTCCTGTACGATCGCGATTTCTTCGTCTGGCCCCCGCGTGAGGATCACGCGGTCTGTCTGAATGCTCTTGTGCTCACCGCGCCCCAACACGCCTTTGGTTTCGCCTCGTTCGTCAACCAGAGTGCGTCGCAGGCCGAAGCCGGCTGCTCCTCCTTGACGATACCCATTCTCGATGAGCCTTCTTTGGCCCGCAAAGACCTTTGCGGAAAGCTCGCGGCTGTACTCACCAGCCATCGCGCGCTTGACGCCTTTGATCATGGTGGAGACGGGACTGCCGTCGTTTTCAAATTGCTCGGTGCAGTACTGCACCGCAATCCCGGCACGCTTGCAGATATATTCGTAATAAGCGCTTTCGTCGGCGTCCTGAAACCGGCCCCAGCGGCTGATGTCATAAACGAGCACCATCGTGAAATCGGCAACGCCGGTCTGAACGTCATCGATCAACTGCTTGAGGGCATCACGGCCTTCGAGCTTCAGCCCGCTCTTGCCAGAGTCTGCATAGGTCCTAACAATCTCGATCCCCCGAGGCGTGGCATAGTGCCGGATGGCATCGGCCTGATTCTCCGTTGAATATTTCTGGTGGTCCGTAGACATGCGGACGTATTCAGCAGCGCGTACAAGACCGCGCGCTTGCCTCCCTTCGTCGTCCGAATCCTCGTGGCTCCAGTCTCGCAATTTGCGTCCTTTCGATCACCGTACCGCCGAAAGCAGGCGATCAACTTGAACAGCGCAAACGACGGACCTCTCCGCGCTCCCGCGCAGTCATCGAGTATATGGGTAAAAGATGCGGAAGATTTTGCCGAAAAAGGGCAGGAGGTTGCCGATGTGGAAAGGTGCGCTGACCGGGCGAGTGGCCTATGCCGAAACCATCGCGGAGCTACTCTGGCGCGAACATGGCCGTGACCGTGGCGCGGTGAAGCAGATCATGAAGACGACCGGCGCAAGCGAGCGAACAGTTAAGCACTGGATGTCCGCCCAGCACGGTCCCGAAACGGTTTTCTTCCTCCGCCTCCTGACAAGCTCATCAGTGATGAAGGCCTTTGTTCTGGACCTGATCCAAATTTCGCAACTCGCAGCCATCGCGCCTCAGCTTACCGATTATCCCGCGAGGGGCCCGTCGATGCTACTCCCATCGCGGGAACCGCGACACGAGAAGCCACCGGATGACCGTACAAATGTCCCAATAAGCGTCCCTGCAAGCGACCCAATAATCGATGGTTTGAACTACAGGCAGCGCTGGTTTCTTGACCGAGTCGGCTCAGGCTACCCGTGCCGTGCATACGACCTTTCGACCCATTGGCAGGTCAGCCTCAAGACCGCGCGAAGGGATATTGCGGCACTGTGTTCGGCAGGAAAGATCCGGTATGTTGGTGCGCGAAAAAACGGCAAGTATGATCCTGTCGGTTGACCGCCACGGCGCGGCTGTTGCCGCCGCGCCACCAGCACGATGTCCCGCCCCGATTCCGCCAACACAGCAGCAATCGCGCTGCCGATGCATCCCGCTCCGATGACCGCAATCCGGGTGAGGGTCAGCCTCGCGCGATTTCCTTCTTCCTGGCCAGACAAGCGCGATAGCGGCGATCATGTCTGCCTGGCCGCCGACCAGCGGAGAAGTCGCCATTTCCAACCGCGCGTTCCCCAAGATCGAGTACGTCTACACCGATTATGCCAATGCGAAGTTCGCGGACGAAGACGTGAGCCTCGGCATCGACTACTCGCGACACCAGCTCCTCGTAGGTGTCAGCATGCGCTTCTGACCAAGAGTGTCGCAGCCAGAAGCCATCGCAACTCCCCGGCTGGGCAAGCGCCCTTCCGGGGATTGATTGCTTGGTCTGGCCCTGGCATAGCAAACGCACCGGTTAGGGCTGAACGCTCTGATCGCTAGCGTTGGCTGGTGTCGAGACCTCGCAAACGTGCGAGCCCCTTCCGCTATTGCAATTCATCGCCGGCGATCATCGGTTGGCGGTCATGATGTACATCCGCTGTCGCTGCGCAAGTGCCCGCTATAGCGCGTGCTGAACGAGTGGTAGTAATCGATCACGTCAACCCGCAGGTCCGGGGACTGACAAGTGCAGCCCCGGATCCACGTCGCTTGCAAGCTTAGAACTTGACGGAGATTTCTGCCCCAATGGTGCGAGGCTCGCCCGGATATGCGGTGTTCACGCCATTGGACGCGCCCAGAGCATAGCCGGAAATGTAGTAAGATTCGTTGGTAAGGTTCCTCACGAAGACAGCGGCAGAAACCTGGCTTCCCATGATTTCCTTCCAGTTCAGCCTTGCACCGACGTTCCAGTACCCATCGAGATGTGTTCCGGGCGTCGACGTCCCATTGGTGTTCGAGAAGAAGAAGCCCGTCTGCCCATAGTAATCGCCGCGAAGGCTGATCTTGCCGATTTCCTCGGGCAAGGGGAATTTGATCTCGATGTTGGCCGACCCTGCCCACTTCGGAGCATCAGGATAGGAGTCGACCAGCAGATTGCCTACGAACGGGATCGGCACGCTGCGCTTGGTGTACTTCGCGTCGGTGTAGGCAAGGTTGAACCCGACATCGAGCCACGACGTCAGACCCGCGAAGGCGTCGACTTCGAAACCCTGGGTCTCGGCCTGAGGAACGTTGACCGTGAAACCTGCCGGGGCACCACCCACGAGGGCGTAAAGGGCACGCTGGGCGTCCTTCACGATCACCTTGTACGCGGCGACATTGAACTGGACCGGAGCGCCGCCAATGCGGCCGTTGAACTTGTAGCCCAGTTCGAAGTCGTGGACCTTCTCGTTCTTGAAGAAGTTCGCCGGCTGGCCGGTCAATGGGTCGGTGAACGGCGCAACCGTGCCGTTCAGGTTGCCCGAACGGAAGCTGCCGCGCTGGTTGAAGTACACCATGTTGTTGGGATCGATCTGGTATTGCAGGCTGGCAGTCCAGGCCGGAGCGGAAAGCTTCCTGCTCTGGTCCGCGGCAGGCGAGTCGGGATCGACGCCAAACACGTTGCCGGGGGCCTGCCGGATGCCGACGTTCTCCCAGGTGTAGCGACCGCCAAGCGTCGCCGTGAGCTGCTCGGTGACCTTGTAGCTGACCTGCGCGAAGATCGCCTTCGATTCCTGCCGGTTCCGATAGGCATACGAGATGTCTGCGATGCCGCCGGGGACCACGTCCGCGCCGATGTTGATCGGGACGATCTCGAAGCGCTTCTGGTTCGAGTAGAACACGCCCGCGGTATAGTTGAGGCGATCCTCCATCAAGCTTCCCTGAATCTGAAGCTCCTCGCTGAAGGTATTGGACTCGAACGTCTGGCCGCCGGGAGCACCAGTGGCGTTGATGCCCGCAAGCTTGAACAGCCACAATGAGCCGAACGGTCCGCCACCAAGATTACCCGGAGTGTTGGAC
The DNA here is from genome assembly GCF_000013325.1 of Novosphingobium aromaticivorans DSM 12444. GTDB lineage: Bacteria > Pseudomonadota > Alphaproteobacteria > Sphingomonadales > Sphingomonadaceae > Novosphingobium > Novosphingobium aromaticivorans. The sequence goes on along the minus strand of NC_007794.1, from coordinate 565,966 downwards.
TTTCCGTTCATGTAGCTGAAGATGTTCTTCAGCTTGGTGTCCGCGCCAATCTCGAGTTCCGTGGTGTTCGAGACGAACACGTTTTCCGCGCTGTGCGGCAGATCGTACTGCAACCAGACCTTGTAGGGATTTGCCCGGGTGAATTTGGTATAGCCCTCGACGGCGCCCGGCCAGAAGCCAGGCGCGGCCGGCCCATCATTGGTGCCGTATATCGCGGCGAGAGTGTTGGTCAGACCGCTGACCGGGACATGGTTAGTGCCGTCGCTGACAAACTGCGGGTCGGTCGCGGAATAGTAGGTGTAGATGCCGCCGACGCCTTCGGTGCCCTTCACGCGATCGTACTGGACGATGGTGACGTTCCTGAGCGTGTCGGTCGGGGTAAGCAAAAGGGTGACGCGCCCCGAACGGCTGTTCTTGTCGCCCAACGTATTGCCGGTGTTGATATTGGTGACATAGCCATTGCCGCGCGTCGCGTCGAAGGCCAGTCGAAGGGCTGCCTTGCCTTCGGCGATGGGCAGGTCGACCGCCGCCTGCATCTGCCCGTAATCGCGCGATGCACCGCGCACGGTCACATATCCACCGAAAGTGTCTCCAGGCATCGGCGTGGTGTAAAGCACGGCGCCGCCGGTCGCATTGCGACCGAACAGCGTGCCCTGAGGCCCCTTGAGTACCTGGATCGAACCAAGATCGAAGAAGGCCGTGGCCGTGTTGCCGGGGTTGTACGGCGCTTCATTCAGATAGGGCAGCACGGCAGGGCTGGTGCCCGAGAACGGGTCCAGCGACTGGCCTCGCATGCTGTAGCTAAGCTGGTTGGAGTTCTGGCCGTTCTTCACCTGAAGGCCTGGAACGAGCGTTCCGATGTCCTGTTCGCTAGTGATGTTGCGGTTCTGCAGCGCTTCGGCCCCGAACGCGACGACCGAGACCGGAACCTTCGACAGCCGCTCTTCGCGGCGTTGGGCCGTCACGACGATATCCTGGGTGGCGATCTCCTCCTGCGGCTCAGCCGACTCTGCCTGTGCGGCAGCAACCGACGGCAGCAGGAAGCACGAAGCGAGTGCCACAAGGCTTGCGCCGCCGAAATAGCCCACTCCGCTCTTGCGCACGGCACACCGATGATCCGATTTGGTCATTGTCCCTTCTCCCATCTATATTCTCGTTGAAAACCCGGTGCCGGCTTCTGGCGCGCCGGCACCGAGCAGTTTTGATTTCAGGCCGCAGCCATCGCTTCAGGCAGCTTGACGCGCGGCGCGACTTCCTTGGCGAGCAGTTCGAGCGAATTGAACCATGGCGACGGATCGTCGTAGTAGTCGTGCGCCTCGACCTGCAGCGTTCCCCAGCCGCCGCACTTCGCAAACAGTGTGTTGAGCTTGTCGACGATCGTGTCCGGCGACCCGACAACGAACACGTTGTCCACGAGGAACTCGAGATCGGCATCAAGCGGATCGATGCCCGCATCCTTTGCGAAACCGTCCATCATGCCGAAGCGGCGCCAGATCGGGATCAGGTAGCGCTCGAAGCAGTAGCCGATCGGACCTTCCATCACGAGGCGCTTCGCCTCCGCGTCGGTGTCGGCACAGAAGACCGTCTGCGACACGGCATGGCGCTGCCGGTCGGGCGTGAAGCCCGCCTTTATGTTCGCTTCTGAGTACGTTTCCCAATGCTTCTTGAGGGCGTCGATGCCCGAAAAGATCGACACGGGCTTGAAGTTGCGCTCGCCCGCAAGCTTCATCGAAGGCGAATTGTAGCTGAAGCCGGTCACGGCGAATTCGGGGAAGCCACCGCCGTAGGGAGCGTAGTTCGCGAGCATGTGCTGCTCGTCCTCTTCCGTCTGCGCAGGCTCCTCTTCGGGGAAGCCAGCGCTCCAGAACTTGCCTTCGTAGAAGAAAGGTTCGCGCTTCCAGATCTTCTCCATGATGAAGAGCGATTCACGGACCATCTCGTTGAGGAACGCCGTGTCCTGGCCGTTCTTGATACCATGGATGTACGATGCGAGCGGGTAGGCGCCAGCACCGATACCCATGAAATAGCGCCCCTCGAGGATCTGGGAGAGCCAACCCACCATCATCGCGAGCTTCGCCGGATGCTGATGCGGAAGGATGTGCGCCATCGGTGCGAACTTGATGTTGGTCGTCTGCAGGGCAGCCGCCGCCATGATCAGCTCGGGGTTCGGGATGTTTTCCCAGATCTGGGAAGCATGCTCCGAAATCATCATCGAGCTGAAGCCGATCTTGTCGCAGTGAACCGCGCTCTGGACACCCCATTCGAAGGTCTGCCGGGCCGTGCGGCCCGGACGCATGTAGGGGTGAAAAATCAATCCGGTTTCCATGGCCATGCCGTCTCTCCCATGTGCCTTAAAATTAAGCCATGTGGGTTACATGCCCATAGGTGCAGGGTTCGTCAATCGGAAAAATGCCGCGCGTAAAGGTTTGGCGCGGGTTCGCGGACCCGTCGGACAGGCGTGGCGGGGCCGGTGTTTCTTGACGAATGCAGCACATTAGCCCAAATGGCTTAAATGCCCCAGAAAGCAGCCCCGCGCTCACCTGCCCCGTTGAGTTCACACCTCAACCAGGGCCCCAAAGTCGCCCTTATCCTGGCGGCAGAAGTTCTTTTCGCGCGGGACGGCATAGAGGGGGCTTCGCTGCGCGAGATCGCGTCTCAAGCCGGACAGCGCAACCACCACGCCGTCCAGTATCACTTCGGTTCGCGCGATTCGCTTGTGCAGGCGGTATTCGATTACCGCATGAACCAGATGGAAGAGATGCGCGGCCTGATGCTTTCGCAAGCCGAGGCCGAAGGCAAGCTGACCGACCTGCGCACGATCGTCGAAGTGATCTTCCTCCCGCAGATCCAGCTGATCGATGCGTTTGGCGATCATTCCTACGCCGCATTCCTGACAGCCTATCTGCAGCGCTACCAGGCGCAGCAATTCGGCCAGTTCGGCGATCACGTTGCGCCGCAACTGGCTCGCACGCTGGCCCTGTTGCGGTCCTGCCTTGCCTATCTCAGTGAAGCGGCTGCACAGCGTCGCCTGATCACGGCGTGCTTCATGTTCCTCAACATTCTGGTGATCCACACCCGCGGCAACGGCAGCAACGAGGAACGCTTCGAGGATGCGGTCGAAGACACCATCGGCCAGATCGTCGCCGCGTTTGCCGCGCCCGTCAAAGCGGTAGCGTAACGCGCCGCAAAGGGTCGGGCTCAGAAATCGGAGCGTACGCGGATCGGGGAATCCGGACGGTTCTCCCGCAGTTCGGTGCGTCCGTTGATCGTCAGGCCGAACCCCTGAAGCGCGGCCAGCTTCGCCTTGCTCGAAGTCAGCAAGGTCATCTGCCGGACGCCGAGATCGATCAGGATCTGCGCCCCGATGCCGTAGTCACGGTTGGCATTCTTCTCGTGATACTCGCGCCGTCCGCCCGCGACACGGCGGGAAATGGATTCCGGATCGGGATCGCGCACCAGCACGACAACGCCCGGTCCCGAATGATCGGAAATGAAACGAAGGGCACGTCGCAGGTATTCCGGCGAAGCCGTGTTCCAGCCGAGCACGTCGGTGGTCAGGTCGACCTGGTGTACGCGTACCAGCGTATCCTGGTCGGCGCGGATCTCGCCCTTGACCAGTGCGACATGCTCGCCTCCGTCAATCTTGTTCCTGTAGACGTGCACCGTCATCGGCGAAGGACAGAAGTGGCTCTGGAACGGCGCCGACGCCATCTCCTCCACGAGCTGCTCCGACGAGCGACGGTAGGCGATGAGATCGGCGATCGTCCCTATTTTCAGGCCATGCTTCGCGGCGAAAATCTTCAGGTCCGGCAGGCGCGCCATAGTGCCGTCGTCATTCATGACCTCGCAGATCACACCGGCAGGTGTAAGCCCGCCGAGCCGGGAAATGTCGACGGCAGCCTCGGTATGCCCGGCCCGGACAAGCACGCCGCCATCCCGGGCGGTGAGCGGGAATACATGCCCGGGCGTCACCAGGTCGTCTACTCCCTTCGTCGGATCGACCGCGACGGCAATTGTCCTGGCCCGGTCATGGGCGGAAATGCCCGTCGTGACGCCTTCCTTCGCCTCGATGGAGACGGTGAATGCCGTGCCGTAGCCGGACTCATTGCGCGGTGCCATCGGCCTGAGCTGCAGTTGCGAGGAACGCTCCTGCGTAATCGCAAGACAGATCAACCCCCGCGCATGACAAGCCATGAAGCTGATCTGCGCGGGCGTGGCGAACTGCGCCGGGATGATGATGTCGCCTTCGTTCTCGCGGTCATCCGCGTCGACGAGAATGAAGGGTCTGCCTTCCACGGCTTCGCGGATGATATCTTCGATCGGGGAGATCTCGGCCGGGGTCATTGCTCGCGTTCCTTCCACGCGGCTGCAACCTGATCGCTTCGCATCGTCAAACCGCCTTCTGATCTGCAAGCATCGCCAGCGCCATGTTGCGCAGCTCCGCCTTCTGGACCTTGCCCGTGCCGGTCTTGGGCAGGGCCTCGTCTTCGATGAACCAGACCTCGCGGGGCATCTTGTAGGCGGGAATGCGTTCGCGAAGGTAATCCATGACCTCCCCCTCGCATATCCCGCTGCCCTCGGCCCTGACGACCCAAGCACAGCCGCATTCGCCAAATTGGTCGTCCGGCATCCCAATGAAGAACGCCTGGGATACCCCCGGATTTGCCGTGAGTATCTGTTCGAGTTCCTTGGGCGACACGAGTTCGCCCTTGCTCTTGTAAAGCTCCTTGGTGCGTCCGGTCAGGAACAGGTTTCCGTCGGGCCGAAATTGCCCAAGGTCTCCCATCCTGATCCAGCCACCTTCGAGAAAGAGTGCCGCGGTCGCTTTAGGACGCCGAAAGTAGCCCTTACTGTTCATCGGACTGCGACAGCACAGCTCGCCCGAGGCGCCCCACGGCAGGTCTGCACCGGTTTCGGGGTCGATTATCTTGAACTCCGCTATCCGGCCGCCCTGATCCGGCATGCCCGCGATGCCCGCCTCGACGATCCGACCCTGCGTTTCCGACACCGTCTCGATCGAATCCCCCGGCGCCGTACAGATGACCGTGGCGGTGACCTCGGTCTGGCCATAGCTGGTGATGATCTCTTCGCACCCGAACGTCGCGCGTATGTCCTCCCATACCCAGCTCGGCGTCGGCGCGGCCGCGCTGTGGATCGCATTCAGGGATGACAGATCGTAGTGCTGGCGCTTGGCCTGCTCGAGCAACGCGATCGTCATAGTCGGCACTCCCATCAGGTAGGTGGCGCGATGGCGCTCCGTCGCAGCAAGGATCTGGTGCGGATCGAACCGCAGCAGCGGAATGATCGCGCCGCCCGAAACCATGCCCGAAAGAAGGCCGACGACAAGTCCGAAGCCGTGATAGAGAGGCAACGAGAACACTGCCCTGCGTCCGTCCTCGAATGCCTGGTGGTAGGCCCCGGCGTACATCGCCCGCAGGAGGTTGTCGTGACTGATTTCGACACCCTTGGGCGACCCGGTCGTGCCGGACGTGAACAGGATAAGCGCGGTATCGCCGCCTTCGACGCGCTCATGATCTTCCGCGCCCCCACCTTGGCCCGAGAGTTTCTCAACGAGGCGACCGGGAGCGGCGCGGTCAAAAATCAGGCCACCGCGAAGTTCCGGCAGATCGTGGCAGGCTCCAGCCTGCCATCCCGGCAAGCCTTCCTCGAGTTCCTGCGCGAAGTTCCTGGAAGCGAACCTGTCCATCGCAATAAGCAGCGCGCAACCAGCCTCAGCAAGCGCGAACCTTATCTCGTCGGGGCGATACAGTGTGTTGAGCGGGACCGCGATTGCCCCTGCCCGCCAGATCGCGAACAGCAGAGGCACCGTCAACGGGTCGTTGGCCATGATGAGGCCGACCCTTTCGCCCTTCTTGATGCCCCGTGCCTTCAGGCCGCCGGCAAGCTCGACGGACAGGCGGGCTGCGTCCCCGTATGTAAGCGTCCCTTCGTCGGCGATGACCAGAGGCCGATCGGCAAGGTCCCCGAGACTCCAATCGAGATAGGAATGGAGGTTGTTCCAGATCCAGGCAGGATGGCGAACGGCAATTGCGTGCCTCCGTTCATCCGCACTTGTCGCATACATGGCAGTCATCTCTCCCGATGCACTTGCCGGGCTTTGGCCGGCACACTGCGCAAGTTGAAGTCCGGATTATCTCGGATGAGGCACCGCACCCCAACTTCAACCTAATTCATTTTAGGTTTGCCCTAATTTAAGCCAAGTGTAAATAGGCCATACAGACTGCTCGCAACGACCGAAGCAGGGAGAGAGAGATGGATGCCGTGGACGGAGTGAGACTCGAGGAAGGCGACGCAATCGACTGGATCGTCTTCGATCGCCCGCAAGCTGCGAACAGCTTCTCCGCCACCCTGCTGGAACAATTCTCGGCGCTGGTTAAGGACCGACAGGCCAATGGCGCACCGGTTCTCGGGATTCGCGGGAGCGGTCGCGGTTTCAGCTCGGGCATGGATCTGGGCGAATACAATGCCACGAGCGGCCCCACCAGCGACGTACTGCGGCTCTCTTCCTATGTCGAACGCTGGCTGGACCTTTGGCGCCACCCGAAGCCGGTGATCGTCGCGGTCCACGGCTATTGCATCGGCGTTGCCGCGCAGCTTGCGTCGTTCGCGGATATCCTCGTGGTGGCCGAAGACGCGATGATAAGCGAGCCCACCATTCCGATCGGAGGAGGCTTCATCGCCCCCACCTGGGTGAGCCACGTCGGCTCTCGCCACGCGAAGGAGTTCGCCTTTCTGCCTGGCAACCGGATCGACGGCCGCATGGCGGCAGCTTGGGGCTGGGCCAATTGCGCGGTCCCTGCTTCGGAAGTGATCGCGTGTTGCGAGAGTCTGGCCCAGCGGATGAAGCTTATGCCGCCTGCCGTCCTGGCCATGAAGAAGCGGTCGATCAACCGGGCGATGGAGGCAGCCGGATTTCACGCAGCGGCTTCGGCAATCGCCGAAAGCGACGCCCTTCTTCATCTCGAACCCGAGGTAACGGCGATCCGCAACCGCCTGCGGACCGAGGATCTCAAGGCTGTCGTCGGCTCATATGCCGGCGAAAGCTCCCAGGAAATATTCCAGCGCCACGGCGGTCATCGACCCGACGCTTCCTGAGCAACAATTTGGTTGCCCGCGCAGACTAATCATGATTAGGTTTGAGTTTACACTCCGGCAAGAGCCCCCGCTCTTGCGCGATACAGGAAGCGGGATGACGAGATGATGGAAGGTGATCGGTGGCGGTGCCTCTGGGATGCCAAGGCTATCCTCGGCGAAGGCACGATCTGGGACGAGCGCGACGGCTGCATCTATTGGGTGGACATCGAAGCCCCCAGCGTGAACTGGTTCAACCTTGAAACGGGCAGCAAGGGCACCTGGGTTCCGCCGAAGTGGGTCAGCGCCATAGCGCCACGTTCGTCAGGTGGCTTCATCGCCTCTTCCGCCGATGGGTTCGTCCACATCGATCCGCACGCGGACATCTATCACCCGCTCGTTCATCCGATCTCCGACCCCCGGATTGCGAGGCTGAACGACGGCGTGGTCGACCGAAGCGGCCGCTACTGGTCAGGCTCCTGCGACTGCAGCCAATGGGACGAAAGCACCACGGCCGAGGACAAGGAAAGCACGCTCGGCAACCTTGACGCCCGGAACACTGGCGAACTCTACCGCCTCGCCGCGGACGGCACGGTCTCCTCGCAGGAACAGAACATCGTCACTGCAAATGGCCCGGCCTTCAGCCCCGATGGCAAGACCGCTTACGTCAACGACTCCATGCCGCTGGTGAGCTGGGCCTACGATGTGGACGCAGACGGAAACCTCCGCAACCGGCGCGATTTCCTCCGCTTCAAGCCAGAAGACGGCTACCCCGACGGAATGGCGGTGGACGTGGAGGGCTGCATCTGGATGGCATTCTACGAAAGCTGGATGCTGCGCCGTTTCGCGCCGGACGGCACCTTGCTGGAAGATCGCCAATTGCCTGTACGGCGCGGCCTGCGCCCTGCCTTTGGCGGGACCGACCATTCCCGGCTGTTCCTGATCACCGGATCGCAGGGCTACGGAGCCGAACAGTTCGCCCAGCAACCTCTCGCGGGCGGGCTTTTCGAAATTCTTGATCCTCCTGCCGCTGGCGTGCCAAACGTGCCATTTGCAGGTTGATTGCAAAGCGCTGGTGCATCAGTTGTGCCTGAGACAGATGAAGATTGATTATGGCACAAGTAGAAAACGGCAAGACGCGCATTCTTGACTCGGCTGCGACGGCTCTTCGCCAGAAGGGCCTCGCCGGCGCGAAACTTACCGAGATTGCAGCGGGTGCCGGCATGCTTGCCCCCAGCATCTACCACCATTTCTCCTCGAAGGATGATCTCGTCGAGGCCGTGATGATGGAGGGCATCTACCGCAACAACCGCCACATCATGGCCCAGGTCGAAGTCCTTGGGCCTTCTGCGACCGCGTTGGAGCGATTAAAGGCGGCGATCGAGGCGCACATCGGGTTTCTGCTGACAGGCGACGACTATTCATCCGCCGTCTCGCGCGTCTTCGATGACCTTCCCGCCGAGATGAAGGGGCGGGTTCTGGCGGCCTACTCCAGCTTCGACAATTACTGGCGCGATCTCATCGCCGCCGCCCAGGCCGATGGCTCGGCTCGAAGCGGTCTCGATCCGACTCTCGTCCGCAAGTTCCTGATCGCCATGCTTGATTCATGCGCCACATGGTACCGCCCCGGCAAGCTCAGCCCGGCGCAGATCGCCGAACAGGCCGCCAATCTTGCCCTGCACGGTTTTGCGAAGGGCTAGGCCGTAAACTTGCCGTAACTGCCCTTGTGGAACAGCAACGGATCGCCCGGCGTGGCGATCTCGAAGCTCTCGACCGCACCCAGCACCAGCAGATGGTCCCCGGCTTCGCTGACCGAGTGCATCGAGCAATCGATCCAGGCCAAGGCCCCGTCGATCAGCGGGGCACCGCGCGGGGATAAGGTATGTGCCACGCCCTCGAACTTGCGCGGGTCCTTGGACGCGAGCTGGCGGCAGAGGGCCTCCTGCGACGATCCCAGCACATTCACGCAAAACCCGTCGCAAACCGAAATCGCGCTCCAGCTGCTCGACTGCTTGTCAGGAAAGAACCCGACAAGCGGCGGGTCAAGCGAGACAGAAGTGAACGAGCCGACGATCATCGCGGTGGCGGTGCCGTCGGGCGTTTTGGCGGTGATGGCACAGACACCTGTCGGATAATGCCCGAGGACCTTGCGGAAATGCGCCTTCTCGTCATCCATCATGCCGAAACCCTCTGAGGCTCCCATTCCAGTGGAATGTTCTCGACCGCCGCGACGATGCCTGAATGGTAGATTGGCACTGCCCTGTCCTTCAGCCTGAATTCCGGAATGCGGGCCAGCCATTCCTGCAGCATGACCGTCACCTCGAGGCGCGCGAGGTGCATGCCCGCGCAGCGGTGCGGCCCCTGGGCGAAAGTCGAGTGAGTGACATCGCGCCGCGACAGGTCGACGGTCATGGGATCGTCATGATGCCTGTCGTCAAGCCCGTGCAGAGCCGTTGGCAGGAGGATGAGGTCGCCCTCCTTAAGCATGGTGCCATGGAACTCCATGTCCGAAACGACATATCGTGCATCCGAAACGACCGCGAAGCGACGGAACAGCTCTTCAACGCCGCGTTGCAGCTTCAATGGTTCGCGCCGCATTTCGGCAACCGTTTCGGGGTGCCGGGAAAGGTAGATCATCATGAAGCCGAGGAAGTTGACGACAGTGTCGAGCCCTCCGAGCAGCAGGAGCGAAACCAGGCCTAGCGCACGGTCGTCGGGCATCGGCTTGCCGTCGATTTCGACGTTGAGAATGCGCGTGATGAGGTCAGTACCACTGCCTCCCCTGCGCGCAGCGATGATCGGCGCGACGTACTCGAAAAATCCCTTGTTTGCCGCTTCCAGCGACCGCCCCTGCTCTTCCGGCGTGTTGCCCGAGGGCCGCGTCATCTCGTTCGCCAGAAGGCCAAGCTTCGTGGCATCTTCAACCGGCAGCCCGGCCAGCGCGAGAAACACCCTGACTGGAAACACCGTCGAGAACTCGCTGCCGAACTCACAATGGCCGCGATCGGCGAAGCCTTCGATGATCTCGACCGCGATGGTCCGGATCTGGTCCTCGAGCTTGCGGATTTCCGCAAGGTTCAGGCCCTTGTCGATCGCCTTGCGATAGGGTGTATGCTCGGGCGGATCGAGCTTGGTCGGCACCATGTCGTACGCCTCGCCCGCTTCGCGCGGGACCCAGATCACGCGGCTGGAGAAGCGTTCGGGGCTGCGATAGATCTCGTCGATCAAGGTACCGCGGGTTGCGATCCAGTGCCCGCCAGTGAACGGCGTCCAGACGAGCGGCGGCGTATCGGGTTGCTGCACCCGCTTCCATGCTTCGTGGAAACCCTGCTCCAGGCCGTCCAGGTCGTATGCGTCGATCTCCCGGATCAGATGGCCCGGCACGTGTGGCGGCGGAGCAACGCGATGCTTCTGGGTCGCCGTAGAAGTTTGGGCGTTCATTGTTCCTGTCCTTAAGATTCTGTCCGGCCGGGCTCGTTCGATCAGCTGATCGACGGGTCGATGACCGCCTTGGTCGCGGTTCCGGTCTTGGTGGCATGCAAGGCTTCGGCCGCCTGCGAGATGCCGAAGCGGTGGCTGACCAGTTCGGCGAGCGGGACTTCGTGCTGCACCCGCGCTGCAAACTGCATCGCATGGTAATAGTTCTTCGGAGCAGGGAACGATGCTCCACCGATGGTGAGGTTCTTCAGCGTAAGGTCGCGCGGGGATATGGGTTGCGTGCCGATTGCCCCCCAAAGCCCGAGTATGATGTAGCGGCTGTGGATGCCGCTGATGTCGACGCCTTCAGGGAAGGCCGGCAATGCGCCCGCCGCCTCGATCACGATATCGGGCCCCTGCTTGCCGATCCGGTCGTAGATCATGCGCTTGCGCTCGTCCTGCGGCAAGCCGAGCGACACCGTGGCGGTTGCGCCAAGCTTGACCGCCGCCTCCAGCCTCGCGGGCGCGGCGTCGATCACGATCACCTCGCGCGCGCCGGCCTGCGCCGCGACAAGGACGGCCGAAAGGCCCACCGGGCCGGCGCCTTGCACCACCACGCTGTCGCCAAAACGGACTGGACCACAGCGATCGAAGCCTCGCAGGACCGTCGGCAGGGCGCAACCTAGAGCCGCCACCGCCTCAGGGATCGCACCGTCAGGAAGCCGATAGAACGGCATCGAGTTCGGCAACCACGCGAAGTCGGCGTAACTTCCCCAGTTCGGCTTTGACGCATCCTCGAAGAACCGGCTGTTCTCGCAGGGCGTCTCCTCAAGGATCGTGCAGGAATAGCAGCGGTGGCACAGCGCGATCGGTGACCACACCACAAGATCCCCGGGCTTGACCGGGACGCCTGCATAGTCGGTGCTGACACCAGCCCCCAGCTCGACGATTTCGCCAACACCTTCGTGCCCAAGGATGATCGGGAAAGGCATCTCGCCGGCTTCCCCGGTCATGATGTGAACGTCACTGCCACAGACGCCGCCGAGGACAGTGCGGACGAGCGCGCCCCCCGGTTCGGGCGAATGGACGTCGATCTCCCATGTCTCGATGCGGTTGGCCCCCACGAGGACAGTCGCCCTGCCTTTCATCCGTGATCTCCTCTCAACATCGACCGCCACCGCGAGCTTCGGCGACTCCCGTGATTTTCAGCGACGCTATTCGACTAATCAAAATTAGTCTAGACCATTTATTCAACCGCCATCACCCACCCGACTTCCTGATCTCCTCTTGGAGCGTCCAAGGGCGAAAATGGCATAAATATAAATTTTAACTAGGGTTTTCGGCAATTTTGGCGCAGCGATGCGCAGACCAAGCCATCAGCCAACGGAGCGTTGCGTCGCGCCGATGAATCGGTATCATGGCATGAATCAAGATTAGGCACCACATGTTGAAGGAGAGTTTGATGGGACGCTTGAATGGCAAGGTCGCGATCATCACCGGCGCGGCACGCGGGATGGGCGAATCCCATGCGCGCACCTTTGTCCGGGAAGGCGCCCGGGTCGTGCTGACCGATCTCAGCGAGGAGGCCGGAAAGGCCCTCGTCGCAGAACTGGGCGACAACGCAGTGTTCCTGAAGCAGGACGTCACGGACCCACAATCCTGGAATGCCGTCGTCGAAACCGCAGTTCGAGAGTTTGGGACGATCGATATCCTCGTCAACAACGCGGGCATCCTTGGCCCCATGGCGCCGACGGACAGCCTCGACGACGAAGGATATCGCAAGGTCTGCGCGGTAAACCAGGACTCGGTCTTCTTCGGCATGCGCGCCGTCCTGCCCGTGATGGTAAAGGCCCGCAGGGGTTCCATCGTGAACATCTCCTCGATCGCCGGCATGGCCGCAAACTACGGCTTCCCAAGCCTCGCCTATGTTGCCAGCAAGTTTGCGGTCCGCGGCATGACCAAGGCAACTGCGGTCGAGTTCGGCAAGCACAACATCCGCGTCAACTCGGTGCACCCGGGCTTCATCCAGACCCCCATGATGGTCGAGGCAACCGACGAGGTAGGCGGCGAAGCGCTCGCACAGATCCCCCTGGGCCGCATCGCCGATCCGTCCGAGGTTTCGAACCTCGTGCTCTTTCTGGCCTCGGACGAGTCCTCCTACATCACCGGCTCAGAGCATCTGGTCGATGCCGGCATGCTGGCCCACTGAGGGCGCCGAACGATGGCTTCGGTCGAAACGGTCGCCTCCGGGCGGGTGGGATACGTCACCCTGAACCGGCCCGAATCCCTGAACGCCATCGACGACGAGATGGACCGGCTGCTCGGCGATGCCTGGGCGCGGCTTGAAGCCGACAGCGACGTCTGGGTCATCGTCCTGCGCGCAAAGGGCGAACGCGCCTTCTGCGCGGGCGGCGACATGAACGCACCGCCGACGGGCTACGAGGGGCTGTCGTTCGGAGGAGGACTTACTGGGATCGGCGGACAACTGCGTCCGGTAAGCAAGCCGCTGATCTGCGCCGTCCACGGCCACGTTCTCGGCCTGGGGTTCGAACTGGCGATGTGCGCGGACATCATCGTCGCGGCAAAGGGCACAAGGTTCGCGCTGCCCGAAGCGCGCGCCGGCGTGATCGAACATTGCGGCGTCGTCCACCGCGCAATCCGGCAGCTGCCTCACCATGTTGCAATGGCAATGATCGTCGCAGGCGAGCCACTGGACCATGAGCAGGCGTACCAGTTCGGGCTCGTCAACGAGATCGTCGAGTTCACGCAGATCGACGATGCGGTCGAGCGTTGGACGGCGAAAGTCCTCGCCTGCTCCCCACTCGTGACACGGGCAGCCAAGGAAGCGGCCCTGACCGGACTGCAAGCCCCCCTGCAGGCGGCCGTTTCCCTCAGCTACCCGAGAATCGAACGCTACGCCCACAGCAGGGATCGGCGCGAAGCCAGTGAGGCATGGGCGCAACGCCGTCAGCCGAACTGGACCGGCGAATAGGCACAAACCTAACCTCCATTTTCGCAAAGTCCGCATAAAACGCCATGTGCGACGCTGAGAAACCCGGCGTAATTTCAAGCATTTTCGCCATATAGTTAGGGAACCCGAGAAGTCTCCGGATTCCTGTTGCAACATAACCTAATTTTGATTAGGTGAATTTTATAGATTCAAGAACGGGCCGTGAGCCCTGAACGCAGCGCCGAAACAAGGCTGAGGAATGGCAATGTCAGAATCAGGAACTCCCATCGTTGTTGATGCAGTCGTTGTCGGCGCAGGTGTCACGGGCATCTACCAGACCTATCTCCTCGACCGGAACGGCATGTCGGTGCTTGGCGTCGATGCTGCGGACGACGTCGGGGGAACTTGGTACTGGAATCGCTATCCGGGATGCCGCCTCGACACGGAAAGCTACGCCTACGGCTACTTCGCCCTCACCGGCATCATCCCCGACTGGAAGTGGAGCGAGCGATTCGCGGGACAGGCGGAAATGCTCCGCTATGTGAATGCCGCCGCGGACGCGATGGACGTCCGCCGCCACTACAGGTTCAAGACCAGGGTCCTGAGCGCGCACTTTCTCGATGACGAAAAGCGGTGGCAGATCACGCTGGACAGCGGCGAGATCGTCCACGCCCGCTTCTTCATATCCGCCACCGGCCCGCTATCCGCTTCGAAGATGCCCGATTACAAGGGGATAGACCTCTTCAAGGGCGAGGCGTTCCATTCCTCGCGCTGGCCCCGGGATGACCAGGGCAACCTTGCAGGCATGAATTTCGCCGGGAAGCGGGTTGCCGTTCTCGGCACCGGCGCGACCGGGGTGCAGATCATTCCGATAGTAGCGGAAACCGCCGGAGAGCTGTTCGTCCTGCAACGCAACCCGAACTGGTGCACCCCTCTAGGCAACACCCCGCTCAGCGACGAGGACATGAACCTCATCCGCACCCGATATCCGACGATCCTCGAGTATGTGAAGACGACGGATACCGCGTTCCCCTACCATCGCGATCCGCGCAAGGCGTCGCAGGTGTCGGCCGAAGAGCGCGAGGAATTCTTCGAAAGGCTTTACGACCAGCCGGGCTACGGCATCTGGCTGAGTGGGTTTCGCGACCTGCTTCTCAGCCGGGAATCAAACCAGTTCCTTGCCGACTTCGTGGCCAGGAAGATCCGCCAGCGCGTCAAGGACCAGGAGGTCGCAGAGAAGCTCATCCCCACCGACCATCCGTTCGGCTCCAAGCGTGTGCCCATGGAGACGAACTACTACGAGGCGTACAACCGCGAGAACGTCCACCTCGTGGATCTCAAGGCCGCACCAATCGATGAGTTTGTCGAGAACGGCGTGATCATCGGCGGTGAACTGCTGGAAGTCGACGTGATCATCTTCGCGACCGGCTTCGACGGCGTGACCGGCTCGCTCGACCGCATCGACATCCGCGGGCGTGACGGACAGCGACTGATCGAGGCATGGGCCGATGGTCCGACGACCTACCTCGGTCTGCAGACGCGCAACTTCCCGAACTTCTTCGCGCTGGTCGGACCTCACAATGGCTCGGCTTTCTGCAACGTCGGCGTCTGCGGCGCGTTGCAGGCGGAATGGGTCACCCAGATGCTGCTCTACATGGCAGCGCGCGGGTTCGTGGTTGCCGAGCCGACCGAAGAAGCCGAGGCCGCCTGGACCGAGGCGATCTATCGCGATTTCGAACGAACGCTGATGGCTGAAACCAACGCCTGGTGGATCAAGGTCACCCACAAGCCGGACGGCAGCGTGGTGCGCCGAACGCTGGTCTACGTCGGCGGAGGCCCCGAGTACCGCCGACGCTGCGAGCAGGTCGCCTATTGCGATTACGAAGGCTTCGAAATGGCCTGACCATCCGATGCTTCGGCTGGAACGTCTCCTTAATGAGTAAGCACGCGATGATTGATCTGAAAGTCGTCAAGCGCGACGGCACCAAACTTACCCTTCAGGCCAGCCCTGGCATGTCAGTGATGGAAGCCCTGCGAGACAACGGTCTCGACGAACTGCTCGCCCTGTGCGGTGGTTGCTGTTCTTGCGCCACCTGCCACATCTATGTCGAAGCCGGCCCAGACGGTGTTGATGAGGTAGGCGGCGCTGACGAGGACGACCTGCTGGAAAGCTCTGACCACCGCCGGCATAACTCGCGCCTGTCGTGCCAAATTACCTTGGGCAGCGCGATGAGCGGTCTGGTCGTTCGCGTAGCGCCTGAAGATTGAATGCTGAATAGCCCCGAGGCTCAGGACTCGTTGATCACAGCCAGAAGAGCACGGTGGCTGCGAGAGCGAGGGCGGAGAAGAAGCCGGTTGGGCGGCGGTCGTAGCGAGTCGCCACGCGACGCCAGTCTTTCAGATGGCCGAGCATGATCTCGATGCGGTTGCGCCGATTGTATCGGCGCTTGTCGTATTTGACGGGAAAAGAACGGGATTTTCGGCTTAGTATACAGGGCTTGATGCCCTTTTGCTTGAGCGCGTCGTCGAATCACGTCGCTCACAGCCAATCAATGCGTCCTGAGCCTAGCTGCGCTGCAAGGGATGCTGTCGTGAAGCTTCCATAACCATGCTCGTTGAAGAGGGCACGCGCGCCGACGACGATACGATCCCGGGTATTCATTTATTGCCAGCCTCCGTTAAGTCCGCGTAAAATGCACTACGAACCTACACATAGTTCGCCCAATTAGGGCGTGCACACTAATTTGCGATTGACTCGGGGAGCAAGCGAAAAACCGCGGAAGAGATTTAAGATATTGCTGTCGCATGAAGAACAGACCGCTAGGCTCAGGACCCATTGATTGGCTGAGGGGGATGTGATTCAGGCTCCGCGAGGAGACTGAGCATGAGCGACCTGTACTGGCTGACGGACGAGCAGATGGCGCGGCTTGCGCCGTATTTCCCCAAGAGCCACGGCAAGCCGCGGGTTGACGACCGGCGGGTTCTGAGTGGGATCATCTTCGTCAACCGGAACGGCCTGCGCTGGCGGGATGCGCCAAGGGAGTATGGGCCGCACAAGACATTGTATAACCGCTGGAAACGGTGGGGCGCGATGGGCGTGTTTGGCCGGATGATGGAAGGTCTGTCCGCCCAGAGGGCCGAGCCGCAGACCGTCATGATCGATGCGACCTATCTCAAGGCCCACCGCACGGCGTCTAGCCTTGGGGTAAAAAAGGGGATCTCGGGCGTCTGATCGGACGGACCAAGGGCGGCATGAACACCAAGCTTCACGCGATAACCGATGCCAACGGCCGCCCCCTGAGCTTCTTCATCACGGCCGGCCAAGTCAGCGATTACACCGGCGCAGCGGCCCTGCTCGACGACCTGCCCAAGGCACAGTGGATGCTTGCCGATCGGGGCTATGATGCCGAGTGGTTCAGGGACGCGCTTGAGCAAAAGGGCATCAAGCCCTGCATTCCGGGCCGGAAATCCCGCTCCATCCCCGTCAAATACGACAAGCGCCGATACAAGCGGCGCAACCGCATCGAGATCATGTTCGGCCGTCTCAAGGACTGGCGACGCGTGGCAACGCGATACGACCGCTGTCCAACCGTCTTCTTCTCCGCCCTCGCACTCGCCGCCACCGTGCTCTTCTGGCTGTGATCAGTGAGTCCTGAGCCTAAGAAGACGAACTCGTCGCCACCGATCCGGGCGAAGAGGTCATTCTTCCGAATTGCGCTTCTGGCACGGTCCGCGAAATCCCGAAGGCCGTTGTCTCCGATCTCATGGCCCATCTCGTCATTCAGGTTCTTTAACCCGTCAAGATCGGCAAAGACGAGCAGTTTATATGCGCCGGCTGTAACGCGTGCAGGCTGAGGGCAGCATTGTCCCCGGCGCGATAGACGCCGTCGGTGATCAGCGCCGCGGCGGCGATATCGCTCAGCGCCAGCCGATGCCGGCGCGCCACTGCGGCCAGATACCAGAGCACATCACCAATCTCCTCAGCGACAGCTTCGGCATAGCCCAGGTAGGATGCGGCATCGCGCTGCTTCTTCTTGGCTTCGGCGAGCAGGCTGCCGGTCTCGCCGACCAGACCCAACATAGTGAAGCCGATCGTTCCCGGTCCCTTGCGCTGGTCGGTCCGCGCGGCCTCACGAACATATTGATCGACGGTCAGCGCTTCGAAATCGTCAGTCATTAGCTGCGCTTCCGCCGATCGGTGATCGCGCCCTCGGGCACCGTCACGCCGTAGGCCGCCAACGCCCTCAGAACGACCATGCGGATCGGCTCACGGGTATCGAGCGCGCGCTGGCCGAGATCGCGTTTGGTCGCCGCAGGAACCTGGATCTGGAGATGCTCATCACCGCCTCCGCCCGCCGTTTCCCCAAGTTTCATGAAAATAGAAAATCATACTTTCATGAATCTTGGAAGTGATGTTTTTGGTGAGACGATGAAATGCCTTTCCCACCCCAATCTGTCTTATCCTCGACGCCTGTTTTTGAGTGAGCGGCGGCTTTCCGGGGTCGCTCGCCCGGAAGCGGTCTGGAGGCAGCCGGCGCAGCCTCGGTCGATGTCTGATAGCCGGTCGGCGCAGCGCGCGACGTCGGCTCATGGCAGGACTTGCCATTCGACACATCACCTGTGAACGGCAGAAATGTCCCAGCCCTCGTCATTCAAGCGCCCCGCGGCTACGGCGTTCGAAATACAGAACCAGGGGAATTCCGGGCAGACGATAATTCCAGCGAAGTATCTCAAAGTGACGGTTGAGGTCTAAAACCGGTGGTCAGCGCAATCTGGAGCGGTCGCCATAGACTGTGCCACACAGCTATCCCGCCATCGACCGGGTACCGCCGATACCGATCCTCAATCTAGCGGTTATTCCCAGCCGGTGTTGTGCTTCATCGAGATAGGCCTGGCATTTCTAACGTCCGCGAAATGGCTCACAGCCCACTCCGTCGCCATCACGATCGAGGTTGAGCCCGTATCCAGGATCGCCACGATATACAGGCGCAGCACCTGCAGCTCTCGCCTCACTGCAATTCCGGAACGAACTACGGTCTGATCGGACCGGTGGCAAGCGCGGCGCTTGAGCCCCGCTTGAGCTTCGGTGACAGTGATAGTCGCCAGTCTTGCGATTGTTGTGACAACCCTGTGCGTTTAGCCCACCCCCATGTGCAAATGCCGGCGAGGCAAGCTGAAGGATTGCGAACGAGGCGATTGCTATTCGGTGCATCGACATTCCCGGCGAAGGATCGATTCGGTCGAAATTCCACCTGCGCGCGGCACCGTTAAGATTTAACTTGGGATCCATGCGCCGCAATTGTCGAACGGCTCCCAAGGCTCAGCTCCAGGGACATGCTCGGTGAACAACGGACAGATTAGCTCGACCTAATTGGCCGTCAGGTCACAAAACTTGTGCGTCCTTCTCAAGCACCAACTGGCCGTGCGCTTGAAAAACTTCAAAACCGTCGCTGCTGTTTTGCGCTCGGAGACTTCGGGTCACATAGACGCGGTTCGAGCCCGGAATCGCGCTGCGCTCTCTGTCTCCGTGCGTCCGATTCACAGTGGCAATAATCCCCGGAAACGCCCCACTCTGGGGGCAAACTCGCCTGCGGTGTGGTGGCCGATTTGAAGGCATAATATGTGTGGAGGCCCGAGCCGGAATCGAACCGGCGTAAACGGATTTGCAGTCCGGTGCGTAACCACTCCGCCATCGGGCCTCGATCGCAGGAGCTGCGTGGTTTGGCGCGGTTAGCCGGAAGCGGGCAATGCCGCAAGGGGTTCTTGCATCACGGGCATGATCGTCAGTCGGCGGCGCTGAAAGTAAGCCGTCGCGTGCTCAGATCGACGCCGTCAAGGCGCAAGTCGACCCTTTGGCCAGGCGTCGCCCCGGGAATTCGGGTTCGGCCGACGACAGGCAGGTCCGCAAGGTGGATGCGCGCCGAGTCGCCATCGATGTCGGTCACGCAAGCGGCAAAGCGCTCGCCCTCCCGGCCCTGAAGCATCACCGCCTCGGCCAGGTCGATAACTGCCCGCTCGATCTGGCCGGAGGTCGCCTCGGCCTTGGCCATGACCGCGGGAAGTCGGCGAAAGGCATCCTCGACCTCCGCAGGTACAGGGCGCCCCGCCATGACCGCAAGGGCCGCGCGGATCACATACCGGTCCGCCAGTCGACGCAGAGGTGCGGTGGCATGGGCATAGGTGGCCGCCACTGCCTCGTGCCAGGGGGTGACGCCAGGTATCCACGGCGCATAGCCTGCCCCGTTCCCGGCGCGGCGCACCGCCAGCATGAAGGCGGCGTGATGCGGATTTTTCTGGTCGAGCGTCCGTTCGAGCGCCTTCAGGTCGATGTCCGCCGGCCAGTCCAGCCCGAGACCGGCCGCCGTCGAGCGAAGACGCGCCATGGCCTTCGCGCTCGGCCCGGCCATGACCCGGAACAGCCCCGTGCCCGCCGTCTGCAAGGCATCGGCGACCGCAAGGTTCGTCGCCAGCGAAAGTGCGGCATTGCGCCTTTCCGACAGCAGAAGTGGACGGAGGCGCAGGGCGTAGCGGCCGTCGCCCAAAGGTTCGACCTCCTGTTCCGGAGGATCGACCCGGGCGGCTCCGCGCGCAGCCTCGGCCGCATTCACCCGCGCGGCAAACTCGGCGAAGCCGGCTGGCATGTCCTCGTCGCGAACGTTGTCGTAGGCGAGCTTTGCGCGGCTGCGGACGATTGCGCGCTCGGCGCCTTCCAGGCGGCATTCGCCATCGCTGCCGAGCCTCACCGTAAACACGACCGCAGGCCGCGGACCATCTGGCAGGAGGCTGGCGGCGCGTTCCGACAGGATCGGGGGATAGAGACCCGCCTTGCCTTCCGGAAGGTAGATCGTCTCGCCCCGCTTCCAGGCCTCGGCATCCACGGCATCGCCGTCGCTCACGAACCATGCGACATCCGCGATCGCATAGCGCAGGACTAGATCGCTTCCCGATGGCTCGATCCAGAAGGCCTGGTCGAGGTCGGTGGAACTGGCCGGATCGAGCGTGACGAAGGGTATCTCGGTGCGATCCGCGTGCCCGGCAGGCGCCTTTTGCGCGGCGGCCTCGGCAGCGGCCAGAACCTCGGGCGTGAAGCCTGCCGGGATCTGGTACTGCGCGCGGATGGCGGCAAGCCCGCCGGCCAGCGCGCCGTGGGGATCGTGGATGGCTCTCATGCCGGACCTTTAACCTGGGTCATTGCCGTCAGGGTCATGGATCGACGAAATCCCCGGCTCGCTTTTCCATGCCTGCCTTCACCGCTTCCATCTGGTTGCGGCTATACATCAGCTCGTGCTGGGCGATCGATTCGGCCATGAGCACATCGTCGACGGTGAGGTCCGGCGCCCGGTTGGAGAGCGTCTTGGCCCCGCGCACGGCATTGGGGCTCTTTTCCGCGACGACCCTGGCAAGCTCCATGGCGCCGGCAAGGGGATCGTCCGCGACGTGGGTGGCAAAGCCGAAGCGCACCGCTTCCTCGCCGCTGAATTCGCGGTGGGTGTAGGTCAGTTCGCGCAGGACGTCGTCGCGCACGTTGCCGCGCCAGAGCGCATAGCCCGCCATGTCAGGCACGAGGCCCCACTTCACTTCCATCACCGCCAGCCGCGCGTCCGGCGTGATGAAGCGGATATCGGCGCCGCTGGCAACCTGCAGACCGCCGCCGAAGCATACGCCGTGGACTGCGGCGATCACCGGCATGGGAAGCTTGCGCCAGACCATCGCCGCCTGCTGCGCGCGGTTGGCATTGCCATGCGTCCTCTCGGTCAGCGAATTGCCGCTCCAGCGGTCGGTGCGGCCCATGCTGGAAAGGTCGAGGCCGGCACAGAACGACCGCCCGGCACCGGAAAGCACCACGCAACGGACGCCCTTCACGGAATGGAGGTGGTGGCCCGCCGCAACGATGCCTTCGAACATGGCATCGTCGAGCGCGTTCATCTTGTCCGCCCGGTCTAGCAGGACGTGGGCGACGTGGTCTTCGATGGTAACGCTGACGCGGTCGTGGAAGTTCATGTTCGGCATCCGCTCTCTTGCTGATTGCGCCGATGTTGCCCAAGCCCGGCGGCGGGGTCCAGCTTCCTCTATTGACCGATCGCCGTAAAGCGAAAGGCCCTCCCCGCAGGTGCGGAAAGGGCCGTTTTCCTGTCATGCTGCCAAGGGCTTCAGGCCGCCGAGGCGTTGACGCCCATGCTTTGCAGGTAACGCTTGATGTTGCGCGCCGCCTGGCGAAGGCGCTGCTCGTTCTCGACCATCGCGATGCGCACGAAACCTTCGCCGTCCTCGCCATAGCCAACGCCCGGGGCAACCGCGACTTCGGCATGGGTAAGAAGCTGCTTCGAGAACTCGAGGCTGCCCAGATGGGTCAGTGCCGGCGGCAACGGCGCCCACGCGAACATCGATGCGCTGGGGCTGGGGATTTCCCATCCGGCGCGGCCGAATGCCTCCACCATCACGTCGCGGCGCTTCTGGTAGAGTTCGCGGTTCTTGACGACGATGTCCTGCGGGCCGTTCAGCGCTGCGCAGGCGGCAGCCTGGATCGGCGTGAACGCGCCGTAATCGAGGTAGGATTTCACGCGCTTAAGCGCCGCGATAAGGCGCTGGTTGCCAACCGCAAAGCCAACGCGCCAGCCTGCCATCGAGAAGGTCTTGGACATCGAGGTGAACTCGACCGCGACATCCTTCGCACCCGGAACCTCGAGGATGGAGCGGGTCGGATTGCCGTCATAGTACAGTTCGGAATAGGCGAGGTCGGACAGGATCCAGACCTTGTTCTCCTTCGCCCAGGCAACAAGGCGTTCGTAGAAGGCGAGGTCTACCGTCTCCGCAGTCGGGTTGGACGGATAGTTGACGATAAGGATCGAGGGGCGCGGCACCGAATACTTCATCGCGCGGTCGAGCGAATCCCAATAGCGCTCGTCAGGCGTGGTCGGCACCGAACGGATCGTCGCCCCGGCTATGATGAAGCCGAAGGTGTGGATCGGATAGCTGGGATTGGGGGCCAGCACGACGTCCCCGGGCGCGGTGATCGCGGTTGCGAGGCTGGCCAGGCCCTCCTTCGAACCCATCGTCATCACCACTTCGGTCTCGGGATCGAGATCTACGTTGAAGCGGCGGCCATAGTAGTTGGCCTGGGCCTTGCGCACGCCCGGGATGCCCGAGGATGCCGAATAGCCGTGCGCATCGGGCTTCTGCGCCACTTCGCACAGCTTGTCGATCACGTGCTGGGGCGGCGGCAGGTCCGGGTTGCCCATGCCGAGGTCGATGATGTCCCTACCGGCGGCGCGCGCGGCGGCCCGCATGCCGTTGACTTCGGCAATGACGTAGGGCGGCAGGCGCTTCATGCGGTAGAATTCTTCGTCCACGGTTTGGTTACTCGTCGAATGAACGCGGCAGGATCGCCGCAATCCGGCCCTTACGCCAATTGGCCAGCGGTGGAAACCTTGCTCTCGACGGGCGTCGCACCGGACAAGACGGGGCTAACAAGGTGTAACATGACGTGTATAGTCGAAGCGGCGCAACGTCTGGGGACACGAATGACAAGCGAAACGGGCACTGATTCGATCGTCTTCGAAGATCTCCTGCGCCAGCAGGGCGAAGCGTTCCGGGCCATGTTCGCGCCGCTCGCGCCCTCGATGGCGGCGACCGATCCGACGGAAATCCAGCACTGGGCGATGTCTGCGGCCAAGCTGCAGAAGATGTGGCTCGATTTCAGCGCCGAACAGGCTGGCCATGTCGAGCCGCTGCTGGCGCGGATGGGCGACATCGGCAAGTGGACGCAGACGTTCTTCTCGATGGCCGGGCAACTCCCGATCGCGCAGGCCGAGACGCAGGCTAAGCTGTGGAACGACAGCATGGCGCTGTGGAGCACGGTGATGGGACAGTTCGCCGGCGGAGCAAGGCCCGATGGAGAAGGCGCCGAGCTTCCCCGCAAGGATCGCCGCTTTTCCGACAAGCGCTGGCGCGAACAGCCGGCCTTCGCGCTGATCCACCAGACCTATCTGCTCCTTGCAGAAAGGCTCCAGCAGATGGCGGACGAAGCGCAGGGCCTGTCGCCCGAGCGCAAGGAGCAGCTTCGCTTTGCGACCAAGGTCGTGACCGACGCGCTCTCGCCCGCCAACTTCCCGCTGACCAACCCGGTCGTGATCGAACGGACGATGGAGACCCGGGGCGAAAACCTGGTCAAGGGGGTGGAGCATCTCCTGAACGACCTGCGCAAGGGCCAGTTGACCCATACCGATCCCGCGGCGTTCGAGCTTGGCCGGAACATCGCGGTCACTCCCGGCAAGGTCGTCTACGAGACCCCGCTGTTCCAGCTCATCCAGTACACACCGACGACCGACGAAGTGTTCGAGACGCCGCTGGTGATCTTCCCGCCGTGGATCAACCGCTTCTACATCCTCGACCTCAACCCGCAGAAGAGCTTCATCCGCTGGGCCGTGGCGCAAGGACTGACCGTGTTCGTCGTGTCGTGGAAATCGGCCGATGCCTCGATGGCGGACATCGTGTGGGACGACTACGTGCGCGCCCAGATCGAGGCGATCGACCACGTCCGCCAGCGGCTCAAGGTGCCCGCCGTCCACACCATCGGCTACTGCGTGGCAGGCACGACCCTTGCCGCGACGCTGGCGGTCCTGGCGCGGCGCGACGAAGCGGACAAGGTGGCGAGCGCGACGTTCTTCACCGCGCAGGTCGATTTCGAGGATGCGGGCGACCTCCGGAACTTCATCGACGACAGCCAGCTCAAGATGCTCGAGAGCCTGTCGACCGACGGCTATCTCGACGGACGGTACATGGCGGCGACCTTCAACGCGCTGCGCGGCACCGACCTGATCTGGAACTACGTCGTAAACAACTATCTGCTGGGATCGGAGTACCCGGCGTTCGACCTGCTCCACTGGAATGGCGACACGACCAACCTGCCGACCCGGTGGCACCAGGCCTATCTGTGTGATCTCTACCGTGACAACCGGCTGGTGATGCCCGACGCGCTCACCGTCGACGGCACGCCCGTCGACCTGCGCCGCATTGCAACGCCGTGCTACATCCAGGCGGGCCGTGAAGACCATATTGCACCGCCGCAGAGCGTGTGGAAGCTGACGCGGCACCTGTCCGGGTCGTGGAAGTTCGTGCTTGCCGGCTCAGGGCACATCGCCGGCGTGGTGAACCCGCCGGAATCCGGCAAGTACCAGTATTGGCTGAACCCCGCCTCGCCTGCCACGCTGGACGAATTCGTAGCCGGGGCCAAGGAAACCAAGGGCAGCTGGTGGCCTGACTGGATCGAATGGATCGCCGGGCAGAGCGACGGCAAGGTCCGCGCGACCGGCAGGCGCAATCCTGGCGGAAAGGGCGACAAGGTTATCGAGGACGCGCCGGGCCGCTACGTGCGGAGCCGTTAGCCAGCGACGTAGGTCCATTATGGTTTTGTGCACCGCACAATAATCCTTGACTCGGACCGCAATTGAACTATTTTGTGCACTGCAACAAGGATGGCGATCTGCCTTTGATGGTCAGTCGCTGCCTGGAAGCAGGAGCCGCTACGATGGTCGATGAAGTGAAGGATAGCCTGACAGAACCCGCTCCGGTCACGGAAGCACCTGTCGCGCTGCCGGAGATTCCCGCAATCGAAGCGGAAGCGCCCGTCGCGTCTGCACCCGCCCCCGCGATCAAGGCCGTCCCGGCCACCAAGCGCAAGGGCAACGGCCGCAAGGCGAGCGCGAAGCCGGCGGCGAAGCCCGCCCCGGTCGAAGCATCGGCAACGGTGGCAGAAACGAAGGTGGCCAAGCCCGCAAAGGCAAAGCCGGTTCGTGCCATCCCTGCCAAGCCCTCGAAGGCTGGCGCCGCCAAGCAGCCCGTTGCGGCAGCGGCAAAGCCTGCGGTGAAGCCCGCGAACAAGCGTCCGTTCACCGCCACTCCTCGCGTGAAAACAATCGGCGCAGGCAAGACCGCGCCCAGGAAGGAACTGTTCGCAATGGCTACCACCACCACCGAATTCACCGACAAGATCCAGAACGCGTTCAAGGACGCCCAGGAAAAGGCCAAGGCCGCTCTCGAGAAGAGCCAGGCCGCGTTCGGCGATGCCGGCACCTTTGCCAAGGGCAACGTCGAAGCGGTCGTCGAATCGTCGAAGATCCTCGCCAGCGGCCTGCAGGAAATGACCAAGGGCTACGTCGAGGAAACCAAGTCGGCATTCGAAACCATGACGGCCGATGTCAAGGATCTCGCCTCGGTCAAGTCGCCGACCGAATTCTTCGAAAAGCAGTCGGCGCTGCTGCGCAAGAACTTCGACGCAGCGGTCGCCGCCACGTCGAAGAACAGCGAAGCCATGCTCAAGCTCGCCAACGAGGCGTTCCAGCCGATCTCGACCCGCGTGAGCCTCGCGGTGGAAAAGATCAAGCACGCCGCCTGACGCCGGCGCGGGGCGGCCTGCACGCCCCGTCCGTCAGGAATGCGAAGAATTGCGGATCGGGCGCTGGTCGTCCGGTCCGTTTTTCTTGTTCAAGGGACATGCGGCCAGCGATCTGCGACGGTCGGCTTCACGGCCCCTTGTCGTTCGTTGCGGGGAATGCGATATTCTACCGATCATGAGCATCCATCGCCTCGCCCTTCCGGACCTGTCCGTTCCCCAGCGCTGCGCGGGCGACGAGGACACACGCGGTCCGGGTGGCGACGAACAGATCGGCATCGCCACCAAGACCCGCGCCCGGCCCAAGAAGCCGAGCCAGTTCAAGGTGCTGATGCTCAACGACGATTACACCCCGATGGAATTCGTGGTGATGGTCCTGAAGCGTTTCTTCAACATGGACCTCGAACAGGCGACGCGGGTCATGCTGCATGTTCATCAGCGCGGCGTCGGCGTCTGCGGGATCTTCCCCTATGAGATCGCCGAGACCAAGGTGAACCAGGTCATGGACTTCGCGCGGCAGAACCAGCACCCTTTGCAATGCACGCTCGAGAAGGCCTGATCGCAAGGCGCCCCGTCTGAACGCACAAAAAACCGGGCTCGAAGCCCGGTTTTCCATGCCTGCCTGCCGCTGGAAAGCGATCAGTGAGCGTTGCGGGTACGGTTCTCGACCGAGCGGCGCGCAAGAGCCCGCAGCAGCGCCGCAAGCCAGGCCATCGAAATGCTCTGCGCATTGCGCGAGTGCGCGCCAACGCCGCCATCGAGAATGACCTGAGCGACGAACGATCCGTCCTTCATGCGCCCGCCGGTATAGATTGCCGACTGCGGGATCATCGCGATCGCGGCACTTTCGAATGCGCCGGAATCCGCAAGCAGGGAAATCCACTGCGAAGCCGCTTCGCCACGACCCGATGCGAGGTCCGAGATTTCGCGCAGAATGCGCTCGAAACCAGCGCGCTGTTCGGCGGAGGTGAGTTCCTCGCACCACAGGGCAAGTTGGTTGAGATTGTCCGGGTTGGCGTTGTCGTGCGCGAAACCACCGAGCCAAGCACTACCCGTCTGTTCGTATGACACCCGAGAAATCTCCACAATGCATCCCGTTCCAGAGTGGGACTATATCATTTTGAATTAGCGATCTATAACTTTCGTTAAGACCCAAACGGGGTGCCGCTTTTTCCTTCCCCGGACGGCAACTTGACGCTAGTCCGTTGACCTGCACTCCCTCTGCGCGTGATTGCGCCGGTTCGGAGCTTTAATGATCTTGCGCTGCAATCCTTACGATTCCCTGCCCTGTCCAAGTAGTCCGAGACCGTGAAACTACTTACCGCCACGGACCGCTATATCGCCCGGCTCGTCTTCGTGCCGATGCTGTCGGTGTTCGTGCTCGCCGCGTCGCTGCTCATCCTCGACAAGATGCTGAAGCTGTTCGACTTCGTGGCGACGCAGGGCGGGCCGGTAAGCGTCGTGTTCAAGATGCTGGCGAACCTGCTGCCGGAATATGCCAGCCTTGCCATCCCGCTCGGCCTCATGCTCGGCATCCTCTTCGCCTTCCGCAAGCTGGCGATGAGTTCCGAGCTGGACGTGATGCGCGCGGTCGGCCTGTCCTATACGCGCCTGCTGCGCGTGCCCTACATGTTCGCGATCGCGCTGGCCGCGCTCAACCTGCTGATCGTCAGCTACCTCCAGCCGCTTTCGCGCTACTACTACGAACAGCTCCAGTTCGAACTGCGTTCCGGTGCGCTTGGCGCATCGATCCGGGTGGGCGAATTCAATTCGTTGCAGGACCGCACCGCGCTGCGCGTCGATGCCAGCCGCGACGAGGGACGCGACCTGCGCGGCATCTTCGCCCGCATCCAGACCGCCAACGGCCAGGTCATGGTGATCTCCGCGCGCGAAGGCCGCTTCTTCGCCAACCGGGAAAGCCCCGACACTGTGATCCTGCGCCTGACCGACGGCCAGATCGTGCAGGATGGTCCCGGCATCGCTTCGCCCCGCGTGCTGAGCTTCGCCAGCCACGACCTGCCCATCGACCTGCCCCGCATCGAGCAGTTCCGCCAGCGCGGCGACGCCGACCGCGAATACTTCCTCCCCGAACTGCTGCAGATCGGCTGGAACGACCGCTATTCCGAAGAAATCCGCAACCAGTCCAAGGCAAGCCTCAACTATCGCCTCGTCGAGGTGGTGATGATGTTCCTGCTGCCGCTGCTCGCAGTGGCGCTTGCCGTGCCGCCCAAGCGCTCGACATCGGCGCTGGGCGTGTTCCTCTCCATCGTTCTCGTCGTGGCCTACCACAAGGTCAACCAGTATGGGCAGGACGTGGCCGCACTCGGCCGGATGGACCCTGTCATCGCATTGTGGGGACCGTTCGTGGTCTTCGCGGCGCTGATCGTCTGGATGTACTGGCGCATCGCATACGTTCCCGGCGGACAGCCGATCGGCGCGCTCGAAACCGTTTTCTCCAAGATTTCGCGCGCGGTGCGCAGGCTGTTCAAGCGCAAGCGCCTGCCCGGCGAAGCCGCCACCGGTGCGACGGAAGAGGCCGCCAATGCAGCTTGAATTCTTCCCCTCGCGCACCCTTGCGATCTACATCGCCAAAATGTTCGCGGTGCGGATCGTCGCCGTTCTGCTCATGCTCGTGCTGGTCCTGCAGATGCTCGACCTGCTCAGCGAAAGCGGCGCGGTCCTCGCCGCGCCCGGCAACGGACAGGGCGAACTCCTGACTTACGTGTCGCTGCGCATGCCGCAGCTCGTCAGCAGGTTCCTGCCCTATTCGGTGCTGCTGGCCACGATCATCACCTTGATGACGCTGAACCAGAACAGCGAGGTCATCGCGATGAAGGCGGCCGGCCTTTCGGCGCATCAGGTGCTGGCTCCGCTGTTCCTCGTCGCGGCGGCAACGTCGGTCGTCACCTTTGCTTTCAACGAGCGGATCGTCACCAGGTCCACCTCCACGCTGAAGGCTTGGCAGGACGTGGACTATGGCCCGATCCCGGTCGAATCGGCGACAAAGTCCAACGTCTGGCTGCAGGATGGCCCGAACATCCTGTTCGCGAGGTCGGTCGCAGGCCAGGGCAAGGCCATGCACATGACCGGTGTCAGCTGGTATCGTCGCGATCCGACCGGCATGGTCACCGAAATCGTCACCGCCCCTTCGGCAAGCTACGCCAACCCCGGCTGGCGCTTCCGCGAGCCGGTGATGTTCGACGTGCAGAGCGCCCGCAAGACCGCCCTTGCCGCCAGCGAGGTCTTTGCGAAGTCGGTCGAGCCGGTACAGGTCGTGATCAGCCGGGTGGACGCCGACGCCGAATCGCTCACCCAGCTTACCGGGTCGCTTGCAGCGATCAGGGATGCGGGCTTCCGCACCACGGAACTGGACGGCAAGTGGTGGCACAAGATTTCCGGCCCGCTGTCGGCACTGCTCATGCCGCTGCTGGGCGCGGTGGCCGCATTCGGACTTGCGCGATCCGGACACCTCTTCGTGCGCGCCGTGATCGGCATGGCGCTCGGCTTCGCCTATTTCGTGTTCGACAATGCCGCGCTCGCGATGGGCAATTTCGGCGCCTATCCGCCGTTCCTTGCGGCCTGGGCTCCGTTCGTGCTGTTCCTTCTGATCGGCGAGACGGTGCTGATCCGCACCGAGGAATGACGTTAAATTAGATCTTGCTAATTTTCGTAAAATCTAATATATGGTGGCCATGAACATGCCCACCATCTCCCCCGCCGACGCCCGCGCGCTCATGGCCACAGGCGCAACCCTCATCGATATCCGCGAGCCTGACGAACACCGCCGGCTTCGCATACCCGGCGCACGCAATGTGCCGGTTGCGAAACTGGCACCTGTCTCCGGCAAGCAGGCAGTGATCTATCATTGCAAGTCGGGAATGCGCACCGCCGGCAACGCCGCGCGGCTGTCCGCCATGTCCGACTGTCCTGCCTACATGCTCGAAGGCGGACTCGACGCCTGGGCCGCGGCCGGCCTTCCGGTCGAACAGGACCGCCGCGCGCCGCTCGAGATCATGCGCCAGGTACAGATCACGGCCGGCGCGCTGATCCTTGCCGGCGTGCTGCTTTCGCTGACGGTTTCGACCGCGTTCGTCGCGCTCTCGGCCTTCGTCGGAGCAGGCCTCGTCATGGCAGGCACCACCGGGTGGTGCGGGATGGCCAGGCTCCTGGCCAAGATGCCCTGGAACCGCCGGCCCGCCGCTTGAGCGAGCCGGCCTGGTCGCCTCAGCGCGGCATCATCGTGCTGCGCGCGAGGCGGCCGACCAGCGGCAGAAGCCCTCGGTAATTGGCCTTCTCGTAAGTCGATTCCAGTCCGAGGTGCTTCTTCAGCCGCGAATGGGCCTCGCCCAAAGAGTGATACGGCATCGACGGCAGCAGGTGGTGCAGCGCGTGATAGCGCAGGCCCACCGGTGCCCAAAGCGGCGCCAGCACCGCCGGCGGCGGCACGTTGACCGAATCGAGGTACTGCCCCGTCACCGTCATCGCATCGCCCTCGTTCTCCCACAGATGCGCGACGAGCGTGCGGATCTGGTTGAGGACCGCCGTCAGCGAGATGACGGCGATGCCGATCAGCAGCGGGCGCCAACCATGCGTCGCGCTCCACCACACCAGGAAAAGGGCCCATGCGGACGCGCCCAGCTCCTGCCAGAACACCATCCGCGCAAACTCGCCTTCCGGCGGGCGGCGACGGAAATCGGGATTGATGGATAGGGCCGAAGCACGCTCCCACACCAGCCGGCCCAAGGGCGGGATAACCGCGCCCAGCGGCACCAGAACGGCCGAACGGATCAGCAGTCCGACCGGAAGCAGTATCGCGACAAGGATGAACAGCGGCAGCGACCACGGCTTCATCAATGCCAGCGGCAGGTATTCCGGATCGTCCGCCGTGCCATAGCGCGTGCGCGCATGGTGGAGCGTGTGCACCCCCTCGTACATGAGCGACGGCGTCAACATGGGAATGCCGACGAGCAGGTTCCAGCCGAAGCGGAAGCCCGGCAGCGCATTCTTGTGGATGTGCGTCAGCTCATGGATGAACAGCAGCGCGCGGTACAGCGCGAGCGCTGCCACGACACCCCAGAGCGTGGCGATGAAGGGATTGGCACTGAGGATCGCTCCCGCCAGCGCGCCATAACCGAGCGCGGCCGATGCCAGCATGTCAGGCCAGTATATTTCGGGCCGTGCGACCGCGATGTCGCGCGTCAGCTCCACGGCAGCGCGCAGCATTTCCTTGTCGTCGGGCGTGCCGGCAAGTCCGCGTGGCAGCGTGGGCTGCGCCGGAGCGGCGGCGGTATGGTCGAGCGTATCGGTAGCGATCATGCCTGAAATTCCAATGAGACCCATGTTTTCCCGGCCGGCCCAAGGTCGGTCCCGGTCTTTTGCGCCCTCGGCGTTCCCACACGCGCCGGATGGCTTGACATTGTGCCGGATTGAACCGCAGTTCCCCCGGCAAATCCCGCTTACCCGCAAACAAAGGCAAGATCGTGGCTCAGGGCGAAGTAATCATCACTCCCGTTTCCGGCAAGGCTGACCGCAAGGCCTTCATCGACCTCGCCTATCGCCTGAATGCCGACGATCCCAACTGGGTACCGCCCCTGCGGATGGAAGCGGAGGAACTGATCACTCCGGGCAAGAACCCGTTCTTCGAACACGCCGACGTGCAACTTTTCCTTGCACGCCGCGGCGGCGCCGTCGTCGGCCGCATCTCGGCGCATATCGATCGTCTCGCTCTGGCGATGGACCCGCAGCAGGGCATGGGTCCCGGAACCGGGAACTGGGGCCTGCTCGAGGCAGAGGACGAAGCGGTGGCGCGCGCGCTGATCGGCCGCGCCGAGGAATGGCTGCGCGAAAAGGGCATGACCCGCGTCCTTGCGCCTCTGTCGATGTCGATCTGGGAGGAGCCTGGCCAGCTCGTCAAGGGCTTCGACCATCCGCCGACGGTCATGATGGGCCACCAGCCGGAGCGCTACGACGCCTACATCAAGGCCCTCGGCTACCAGCCAGCCAAGACGCTGAACACCTACGAACTGGACATCACCAAGGACTTCCCGCCGCTGATCCAGCGGATCGTCCAGTCGGGCCACAAGAACGCCAAGATCCGCATCCGCAACGTCGACAAGTCGCGCTTCGACGAGGAAGCCGCGCTGATCCTCGACATCCTCAACGATGCCTGGTCGGACAACTGGGGCTTCGTCCCGTTCACCGACACCGAGATCAAGTACGCCGGCAAGAAGTTCAAGCCGATCGTGCGCGAGGATCTGATCATGGTGGCGGAGTATGAGGGCGAGCCGGTAGCGTTCATGATGACGCTGCCCGACCTGAACGAAGTGCTCAAGCCTATGGGAGGAAAGCTTTTCCCCTTCAACTGGGCCAAGCTTCTGCTCTGGCTGCGCAAGCCTCGGGTGCGCACGATGCGCGTGCCGCTGATGGGCGTGCGCAAGCGCCTCCAGGCCTCGCGCCTCGCCAGCCAGCTCGCCTTCATGATGATCGAGGCGATCCGGCAGAACTCGGTGCGTGAATATGGCGCATCGCGCGGGGAAATCGGCTGGATTCTCGACGACAACCAGGGGATGAATGCAATCGCCGAAGCGATCGACAGCCACGTCAACAAGGCATACGTTATCTACGACAAGCCGCTTCGCTGATCGCCGGATAACACCTGCCTGCCGGCCGGAGCATCTGCCTGCCGGAACGTCGCGCGCGTCACAGCGTTCGGATGGCAGGCAGATGAGGGACGATTGCTTTGCTTACGACCGGCCAGGACCAGGACAAGCCGGTGCGGCGCCGCCGGCCCGGTCCGCTGGGACGTGCGCTCGTCGTCGAGGATGACGGGCTGATCGCCACCGACATTGCCGAAGCGCTAGTCGAGGCGGGGGCCAGTCCGGTCGAAATCTGCGCCAGCATCGCGCACGCAATGGAACGGCTTGAACGGGCGGTGCCCGCGCTTCTCATCCTTGATGTCCATCTGGCCGACCGCGACGATGGCTGGGCGCTCGCCGAGCTGGCGATCCAGCTTGGCGAAAGCCCGCCCTTGATCCTGTTCACCACCGCGACGCCGGATTCGATCCCGCAGTCCGCCGCGGAACTGGGCCACGTTCTGGCCAAGCCCTTCCGCACAGAGGACCTGATCGCGCTCGTACGGCGCGAAAAGCCGCGCGGCCTGCTCGGCCGCATACGCAACGCGCTTTCGGGAAGCGACTGAACTTTCCCCCGGACTTCCCCGGCCGCGCGAGCGCAACCGGGGACCCGACTCCGCGAAAAAAGGTCCCCGCCGCTTCCGACGGGGACCTTTCGGGATCGTATCACCAGCCGCTTGGACGGGAGGGGGGGTCTCGGCGGTGACATGCCCTTAACGAGCGTCTTGTGGAGCGGTTCCCGGGGGCGAAACTTTTTTGGAAATTTTTTTCAGAGCCGATTTTCAGATGTACGGACGCGGCGCAGAGGCGCCGACGCCGTCGATCCGTGCCATCCGCCGGGCGGCATCCATGTCGGGGATGCGGATCGCGGAAAGCGTCCAGTCGACCAGCCCCATCCGCCGCAGCGCCTGCAAGGTGCGGTTGGTATGGACCAGCGAAAGTCCCAACATGTCCGCGATCTGGCCCTGGGTCACGGTGATCGGCAGGATACCGTCGGGGGCCAGCCCGGTGTCCATGCCTCGCTGGACGAGAAAAACCGCCAGGGCCGCCATCCGCTCGCGCGCGTTGCGCTGGCCGAGCGAGACGATGTGTTCCTCGAGCGCCGCCTCCTCGTGCGCGGCAAGCCATGTCAGGTCGAACGAAAGACGCGGCTGAAGTGCCGCCAGTTCGAAGAAGCGGTCCCGCGCAAAGACGCAGAGCGTGGCCGACGTCACCGCCTCGACCGCATGGCTCATTTCGCCGTCAAGCGCCGCCTGCAGGCCGATGAAGTCTCCCGGAAACATGAAATTGATGATCTGGCGCCGCCCATCCTCGAGCAGCCGGGTACGCATCAGCACGCCTGAGAGGACAGTGTAGAGATGCCGCAGGCGCAAGCCCTGCGCAAAGACCTGTTCGCCCCTGACAAAGCGCGCCTCGCCCTGGCGGAACGCGGCGATCCACGCGCGCAGTTCATCGGGTGGCTGGCGCAGCCCTTCGCACGTCGCAAGCGGGCACTGTGCACACCGCGCTGCGGCATTCTCCACCATGAGGCCGGTTTCGTCGTCTCTTGCCATCCGCACTCCCTGTCGGCGGTACAAATCAGCCCCGCCCTGGATGCGCTATGTCAAATGACAGGGTTTGTTCCCGGGATGTGCACTACGGGAACCCGTTATTTTCGAGGAAGCGGGACAGAACGTGACGGCTACCATCAAAGAACCGCCGCTGGTCCTTGTCGTCGAAGACGGCTTGCTCGTGGCGATGGCGATCGAGGACGCTCTGCTCGAGCGCGGCTTTGGTGTGCAGGTGGCCACAACACTGGCCCGCGCCGAGGAAATCATCACCCAGAACCTGCCCCAGGCAGCGCTGCTCGATCTGCAACTGCCCGATGGCCATTCCGTAGAGCTTGCCCGGCGCCTTCACGAAGCCGGGTGCAGGGTTGCGATAAGCTCCGCGCTGGATTCGGGCGAGGTGTTCGAAAGCTGCCACTTCGCGGCCCGCTTCGGCAAGCCCGCTTCGCCTGATCTCCTTGCCGATTGGGTTGCCTCGGTGACCGATGCCGGGATGCCGAATCCTGCTTGCCCTTCGCCGGGAACCGGATGACTGTACCGTGCGTTGTGGCGCACGATACTGTCGGAAGGGGTACGAATGTCTCTGGGTGCCAAGGTTGCCAATCAACTTCCCTACCTGCGTCGCTATGCCCGCGCCCTGACGGGTAGCCAGTCGGCCGGCGATTCGTTCGTGCGCGCGACGCTTGAGGCCGCGCTGGCCGACGACGACCTGCGCGCCACCATCGGCGAGGGTCGCGCACAGCTCTACCATGCGTTCAACCGGGTCTGGTCGACCGCCTATGTCGACACGGCGGACCGCTCGTCCGGAAGCCTCGGGCAGCACGAAGCTGCCGCCCAGGAACGACTGGCCGCGATGACGCCGGCAAACCGCCAGGCCCTGCTGCTCACGACGCTGGAAGACTTCAGCATCGACGATGCCGCCTACATCATGGACCGCGAGCCCGAGGACGTGGAAAGCCTCGTGCAGGACGCCATCGCCGAAATCGACCGCGAATCCGCGACCTCCGTGCTCATCATCGAGGACGAGCCGCTCATCTCGATGCAACTCGAAGACCTCGTGCGCTCGCTCGGGCACGACGTCTGCGGCATGGCCGCAACTCGCACCCAGGCGCTCGAGATCGTCCAGCGCGAACAGCCCGGCCTTGTCCTCGCGGATATCCAGCTCGCTGACGGCAGCTCCGGCCTCGATGCGGTCGACGACATCCTGAAGATCGGGTCGGTACCGGTTATCTTCATCACCGCCTATCCGGAACGCCTGCTGACCGGCAACCGTCCGGAACCGACCTACCTCATCACCAAGCCGTTCCAGGAACAGACCGTGCGCACCGCGATCAGCCAGGCCCTGTTCTTCGGCTCGAGCCGTCCGCTCGGCTGATCCCGGCTCACTCTGAAAACCGCAAGGCCGCGCCCCGTCAGGCGCGGCCTTGTCGTATGGCGAAGTCGCTTTTCCGGCGGACCGGCACCAGCAGTTTGCAGCGCACACCTTCGGTCTCGAACCGCAGGTCCACCGGACTGCGCAATTCGTGCGCCACGATCTTCTCGATCAGCTCGGTCCCGAAGCCGCGCTTGCGCTTTGTCTCCTGATCGATCGGAGGACCGCCGCGCTCGACCCATTCGATCCGCGCCTGCCCTTCGCCGGCCAGTTCCCAGCGGACCGATACGCGCCCTTTCTCGACGCTG
This sequence comes from Novosphingobium aromaticivorans DSM 12444, assembly GCF_000013325.1. Taxonomy (GTDB): domain Bacteria; phylum Pseudomonadota; class Alphaproteobacteria; order Sphingomonadales; family Sphingomonadaceae; genus Novosphingobium; species Novosphingobium aromaticivorans. The sequence goes on along the minus strand of NC_007794.1, from coordinate 530,257 downwards.
AGCGCCCCGTACTTGGCTGCGTTCGTGGCCAGTTCGTGGATCGCCAGACCCAGCGATAGCGCGTCGTTGGGCGCCAGCTCCACTTCCGGCCCTCCCATCTCCACATGCCGCTGCGTATCCCCGGCATAAGGGGCAAGCTCGGCCCGGATGACCAGTTCGATCGGCGTCGTTCCCCAATCCGACTGGGTCAGCAGGTCATGCGTCGCCGAGAGCGCACGGATGCGCCCTTCTAGACTGTCCGCGAACTCGGGCAGGCTCGTGGCCCGGCGCCGCGTGAGCGAAATGATCGAAAGCACGTTGGCCAGCGTGTTCTTCACGCGGTGGTTCAGTTCGCGGGTCAGCGAATTGCGGATCGAGGACTGCTGCTCGAACCACGCCAGCGCGATTCGGTCCTCCACTGCCTGCTGGGTAAGCAGACGCGCCAGCACCAGCAGCAAGGTCGCCACCAGCAGGCCGAACAGCAGCGTCATCACCGACATCACCGACAGCATCGCAGTCGCCGGCGCCTCGATCTCGAGCATGAAGCGATGTCCCGATATGTCGATCGGACGCCGGATCACCCGCCCGGAAACCTCTGCGGGCGCAACAGAGGCAAGTACGACCAGTCCGCCGGCATCTTCGTCATAGAGCCGCACGCCGGCACCATCGAGATGGTTCACATCGATCGACGATTCGAGAAAGCGCTGCGCATTGAACGGCGAATAGACAAAGCCGCGAAGCTTGCGCGGGCCGTCTTCCTGAAGGGTGTAGACCGGCATGTAGACAAGGAAGCCCGGCAGGCCATCCGGGCGGCCTTCCTGCTGCAGCACGACATGGCCGGACGCTGTGGGCTGGCCGGTGCGCTCGGCCGCCTTCATCGCGGTGCGGCGTACGCCTTCGGAGAACATGTCGAAGCCGATGGCCCGCCGGTTGCGCGGCGTATCGGGTTCAAGGAACATGACCGGCACGACAAATGGCCGTTCCGGTTCGGGTGTCGGGCGCACCGCGAAACCGGGGTTGCCCCCGTCGCGCATGATCGCCTCGACGGTGGGAATATCGTCGCGATAGACCTTCATCGCCCAGCCGATGCCATCGGACCCGACATAGCGCCCATCGAGATGGAGCTGGCGGATGAAGGTCCGGAACAGCGGCGCTTCCACCATCTGCTGCGTGGCGAAGAGCGCGGCGCTCGACCTCAGGTAGGCGGCATTGGCGTTCGACCGGCGCTCGAGGCCCGATGCGACGGCTTGCGCGGTCTGCGCCGTCTGCGCGGTCTGCCGGCGATACTCGGCGTTCTCGATGGCGAACACGCTGAGCATGGTCACGGCCATCGTCAGCCCGAAAATGCCCAGCGGCACGCCGCGCGGAAAGCGCTCGTACCATCTCGGCGTGAGCTTCTTTCCCGAAAGAAGCTTCTCCATCCTGAGCTGATTCCCTCCTTGCGTCCCGTCCGGAACGATCTGGCATTCGTGTCCATGCACCGATCGCCACGCAAAGGAAATGGTTCTGCGATGCTGCAAAGCGGGAACCGACGGCGCCCCATATCGTTCCAACATCAAACCACCGCTGACCGCTGCTGGAGCAACGGTCGGCTGTTAGTGTAGGTACGCATCTGCCGCGCCCTGCGGTCTGTTTGGATTATCCCTGGAGGGGGAGGCGTTGTCAGAGCGAATGTCGAAAGAAAAACCGATGAATCGGGGTCAAGTCCGCCGGAAGGGCGGAAAGCCACAGGCTCCGGAATGGGCTGACGGCTTGAAGAGACTGTACGATTCCGTGCTGGACGAACCGCTGCCTGATACCTTTGCCCAACTGCTCGACAAGCTGGACGACTCGTCGCATGGCTGACGCAGGCACGCCCCCGCGACCGGCGAGCGACCCGGCGGCGTTCAAACGCGACCTCACCTCCGTGATCCCGCATCTGCGCGCATTCGCCCGTGGCCTGTGCGGTCGGCCCGACCTCGCCGACGACCTCGTGCAGGAAACGCTGCTCAAGGCATGGGCCGCGCAGGAACGGTTCGAACCGGGCACGTCGATGCGCGCATGGACCTTCGTGATCCTGCGCAATGCGTACCTCACGGACATGCGCCGCAACCGCTTCCGCGCCGATTATGACGAGACCGTCGCCGAACGCATCCTCGTTGCGCCTGCTGCGCAGGAAGGACCAATGCACCTTTCGGACATGCACCGCGCGCTGCTCACGCTCCCGCCCGAACGGCGAGAGGCGCTGCTGCTCGTCGGCGCAGGCGGCTTCAGCTACGAGGAAGCGGCGCAGATCTGCGGTTGCGCCGTCGGCACGATCAAGAGCCGCGTCGGCCGCGCCCGCGCCGCACTTTCCCAGATGATCGAGAATGGCCAGATTCCGCGGCGCAGCACCGACGACGCCCAGGCTCACTCAGCCATCATGGGCGAACTCGAGGAAACCGTGCAGGCCGGCAAGCACCGCTGATCGGCCCGCATTTCCCGTAGATTTTCGGATTCCCGCCATCCGGCAAGAAGGTCACGCTGCGCAAAGAAAATTCCACCCCGGTCCTCGCGCCCCTTGATCGCCGGCGCGGCCCGGTGAATGGAACTGGTCCTACTCCTTGCGCAGGCCCGTCCCACAGGTGAACCAGCCGATTCTGCCCGACTCCGCTTCAATCGCTCCGGCAGACGACGACCTGCCCGACCGTCGCGCACGCCTGCAATCGGCCATCGTCCTGCTCCTTGGCCTGGGCCTGTTCCTTGCCCTGCCTTTCGTGCTTTCGATCGGATCGGTGGTCTTCCTGCCGCCCGTCACCGCAATGATCTTCACGATCGTGTTGTCGCCTCTGGCCGACAGGCTGACGCGCATGGGCCTGCCCAACGTCCTCGCCTCGTTCATTGCGATCCTCGCCCTGGTGGCGGTCGTGGTCATGGCGCTGCTTCTGATCCTGCAACCGGCCTTCGTCATGGTCGACCAGGTGCCGACGCTCGCGCGCCAGGTCGCGCGCAGGTTCGCCGAGTTGCGCGGCAACTTGTGGTGGATCGCCGACGTCAACCGCCAGCTTGCCCGCATCACCGGGCATTCCGCGCGCGAGGTTGTCGTCGCCAGCCCTTCGGTGATCGAGCAGGTCGCCTTCGCGACGCCAAGCGTGATCCTCGAAACTCTGCTCACGCTGCTGATGACGTTCTTCATGATCGAGGCGCGCATCCGGATGAAGCGGCGCATCCTGCTCGACCGGCACACCTTCAACGCGTCGGTGCGCCTCGCCCGGGTGCTCCGCGACGTGCAGGAACGGGTCGCCAGCTACATCCTCACCGTCGCGCAGGTGAACTTCGGAGTCGGCGTGCTCGTTGCGCTGGGGGCCTGGAGCTTCGGCCTAGCCGCACCCGTGATGTGGGGCGGCCTCGCGTTCGTGCTCAACTTCCTGCCCTATCTGGGCCCGCTCGTAATGATGGGCCTGCTGGGTCTCGTCGGCCTCGGCACGGCCCCGACCGTCGCGGTTGGCCTGCTGCCGGCCCTCGCCTTCCTCGGCCTGCATGCAGTCGAATCGAACGTGGTGACGCCATCGATCCTGGGCGCGCGCTTCACGGTCAACCCGGTCGCGATCCTCATCTCGATCAGCTATTTCTCGTGGATCTGGGGCGTTCTGGGCGCCCTGCTCTCGGTGCCGATCCTGCTGACGGTGTCGGCGTTGCTCGACCACATCGGCAAGCCCAACCTGGTAGGCTTCCTGTTCGGCGAGGCATTGTTCGAGCCGGGCCGCCTCGCCGGGATGGATGATGATCCCGACGAGGGCGGACCGCCCGATAATTCAACGGCCGGCGCAGCTCAGGCCGGGTAGGTCCAGGTTCCTTCGCGCGCCAGGTTCTCGGCGGCGAAAGTCCAGTTGAGGTGCTTCTCGATCACCGCCTTCAGGTAGTCCGGACGCAGGTTCTTGTGATCGAGATAGTAGGCGTGTTCCCACAGGTCGATCACGAGAAGGGGCTTCGCATCGCCCGTGGCTAAGGTCGCCGCATCGTGCGTCTGTTCGACCGCAAGCTTCCCACCGCGCGACACCAGCCACACCCAGCCCGAGGCGAAATGGGCGGTGCCCTGCGCGGCCAGCTCGGCCTTCAGCTTGTCCAGCGAACCGAATGCCGCGTCGATCGCGGCGGCAAGCTCACCCGTTGGCGTCGCCGCGTCGGGGGTCATGCTGTTCCAGTAGAATGCGTGGTTCCAGCTCTGGGCCGCATTGTTGAACAGGCCCTTGTCGCCCTTGGCATCGGCAGCCGCGATGATCTGCTCGAGGCTGGCCCCGGCCAGATCCGTCCCATCGATCGCCGCATTGGTCTTGTCGACATAGGCCTTGTGATGCTTGCCATGGTGCGTCTGCAGCGTCGTGGCGGAGATCGCCGGCGCCAGGGCGTCGTCGGCATAAGGCAGGGGAGGCAGGGTAATGGCCATCGGCTTGGCGTCCTTCGTGCAACTTCGTTCGCATACCAACGCGCAAGGCGCGCGCCGGTTGCGCCAGATAGAGCCGTTACGTACTGATTTTGCGTTGAAATTTTCGGAAAGGCAGTTGCAGTAAACGCTACTCGCCGGGCCCGTGGGCGCGGTCGACCGCCGCAGTGACGGCAACGTCCATGGTCACGTTACCCAAGGTACGCATGAGGTCGGGCAAGACCTCGACCGCAACCAGCAGCGCCAGCGGTTCGACCGGGACACCCATCGCAATTGCAATGGGGCCGATGGAGGTCACGAAGCTGATTGCCCCGGGCAGGCTGACCGCGCCCAGCGTGGTCAGGGTCGCGACTGCAAACCCCGCGACGAGCATCGAGGGCGTCAGTTCCATCCCGAACCAGTGCGCCACGTAGATCGCCACCGCGAGGTTCATCGCCGGCCCCGTCGCGCGGAACAGGGCGACGGCCAGCGGCAGTACCAGATCGGCAGTCTGCGCCCGCACACCAAGCGTACGGCACACGCCGAGCATCGCGGGCAAGGTCGCCAGCGACGATTGCGTCGAAAGCGCCAGCGCCTGTGCGGGCAACATCGCGCGGGCGAACCGCCCGAAAGGCTGCCGTGCCGCCACGACGGCCACGGCGTAAGCCGCAAGAAAGACAACGACACCCGCCGCCGTCACCACCAGCACATAATGCGCCAGCGCCCCGATCGCCGCCGTGCCGCTATGCGCGGCGACGGCAAGGCTAAGGCAGAACACGCCGACCGGCGCGGCCAGCAGGACCCATCCGATCACCACCAGCATCGCATTGGCGGTCGCCTCGAAGAACGTCGCAAGCGTCCGGCGCTGCACATCGGTCAGCCGCGTCGCCGCCAGCGCGAAGACCGACGTGAACAGGATCACCGGCAGGATCTGGTCGGACGCGGCCGATTGCAGCACGTTGGCGGGCACTATGGATTGGAGGAACGCGGCAAAGCCCGGCACGTCCGCCTTGTCGTGAATCTGCGCTACGCCCTGTCGCAGCGCATCCGCCGCCGCCTGGGGCATCGGGAACGCGGCCAGCATCGCGGGCACCAGCACCGCGGCCATTGCGCACCCGCCCGCCAGCACCGACGCGAAGAACAGCAGCGCCCGCCGCGCAAGGGCGCCAGCCCGCGCTGCCGCCACCGTCTGCACGATGCCGGTAAACAGCAGGGCGACAACCAGCGGAACGATCGTCCCACGCAAGGCCTGCAACCAGAGATTGCCGATGGGCTCCACCACCAGCAGCACCGACTCCAGCGCGGCTGGCGCTGCGAAGGCCAGTCCAAGGCCCAGCGCCAGCCCGCCCACCAGCGCGGCAAAGATCCACCCGGCGCGGATCGTGGAAATCGGCGGCGCGGCCGGCGCCTGGTCGCTCGTGGCAAGTTCGGATTGTTTCATGCGCTGGTGACAATATTGGTGTAGGCGGGCAATGCAACGCATTGCAGCGCAAACAGGCACGGGACGTTTCATGGCACGCAAGTTCTTCGGCACCGATGGCATCCGGGGTCGGACCAATTCCGGTGTGATGACTGCCGAAATCGCGATGAAGGTCGGCCAGGCTGCCGGGACCTATTTCCAGCGCGGCACGCACCGCCACCGCGTGGTCATCGGCAAGGACACCCGCCTGTCCGGCTACATGATGGAAAGCGCGATGACCGCCGGCTTCACCTCGGTCGGCATGGACGTGGTGCTGCTCGGCCCCATGCCCACGCCCGCTGTCGCCATGCTCACCCGTTCGATGCGCGCGGACCTCGGCGTGATGATCTCGGCCAGCCACAATCCGTTCGAGGACAACGGCATCAAGCTGTTCGGCCCCGATGGCTACAAGCTTTCCGACGAAGCCGAACTGACGATCGAATCCATGCTCCTGCAGGAGCTGCCGCTGGCCGACGCCGCGCAAGTCGGTCGGGCACGCCGCATCGAGGACGCGCGTGGCCGCTATATCCATGCGGTCAAGGCCAGCCTGCCCGACAATGTCCGCCTCGACGGCCTGCGCATCGTCGTCGATTGCGCCAATGGCGCCGCATACCACGTCACGCCCTCCGCGCTCTGGGAACTCGGCGCCGAAGTCATCGCCATCGGGGTCGAGCCCAACGGCAAGAACATCAATGCCGGCGTCGGCTCCACCCATCTTGACGCGATCAAGGCAAAAGTGCGCGAAACCCGCGCCGACATCGGCATCGCGCTCGATGGCGACGCCGACCGCCTGATTGTCGTCGACGAGAAATGCCAGACCGTGGACGGCGACCAGATCATGGCGCTGATCGGAACCCAGCTTGCCGCCCGCGGCGAACTGCGCGGCGGCGGCGTGGTCGCGACCGTCATGTCCAACCTCGGACTTGAACGACACCTAAACGCACACGGCCTCACCCTGGAACGCACCGCCGTCGGCGATCGCTACGTTCTGGAGCGCATGAGGTCGGGAGGCTTCAACGTCGGCGGCGAACAGTCGGGCCACATGATCCTGACCGACCACGCCACCACCGGGGACGGCACCGTCGCCGCGCTGCAAGTCCTCGCCGCGCTCGTCTCCTCGGGCAAGCCGGCAAGCGAACTGCTCCACCTGTTCGATCCGGTCCCCCAGCTGCTCAAGAACGTGCGCTTTACCGGGGGCAAGCCGCTCGAGGCCAAGTCGGTGAAAGAGGCGATTGCCGAGGCCGAGGCCCGCCTTGCCGGCAAGGGCCGCCTCGTCATCCGCCCCTCCGGCACCGAACCGCTCATCCGCGTCATGGCCGAGGGTGACGATGCGGACGAAGTCGAAGCGGTCGTCGACCAGATCTGCGACGCCGTGCGAAAGGCCGCCTGAAATGCTTGAAATGCGCCCTGATTGCGAGCGTTGCGGCGCCGACCTTCCGGCCGAGGCGCCCGGCGCCTTCATCTGCTCGTTCGAATGCACCTTCTGCGCCGAATGCGCCGACGACCTCGACGACCGCTGCCCCAATTGCGGCGGGGAACTGATGGACCGGCCAACGCGGGCCAAGGCGCTCCACGCCAAGCATCCGCCGTCGACGACGCGCAAGTTCAAGGGCTGACATGTCCGCCCCGCCCCGCATCCTGTCGATAGCCGGTTCGGACTCCGGTGGCGGCGCCGGCATCCAGGCCGACATCAAGACGATCACCATGCTGGGCGGCTATGCCATGACCGCCATCTGCGCCCTCACCGCGCAGGACACCACCGGCGTCCATGCGGTCCTGCCGGTCGCCCCAGACATGGTCGCCGCGCAGATCGACGCCTGCGTGAACGACCTCGGCGTCGATGCGGTGAAGATCGGGATGCTCGGCTCGCCCGAAATCGCGGCCATCGTTGCAGACAGGCTGGAACGCCTGGCCGTGCCCATCGTCTTCGACCCCGTGATGATTGCCACCAGCGGCGCGGCCCTGGCCGACGCGGCCACGGTCGCTGCTTTCGAGCGGCTGATGGCAATCGCCACGCTGACCACGCCGAATGTGCCCGAACTGGAAGCGCTCGGCGGCGATGCGGCCATGCAGGCGCGCGGCGTGGCCTACGTCGCCAAGGGCGGAGATGCCCAGGGGCCGGAAGTGACCGACCGCCTGGTCGTGCCCGGGCGCGAGGCCCGCACCTGGACCGCGCCGCGCATCGCCACCACCAGTACCCACGGCACCGGCTGCACGATGTCGAGCGCGATCGCGACCTTCCTGGGTTTCGGCGCGCCCCTCGACGAGGCTGTCGAGGACGCGCGCGAATTCGTCCGCGCCGCCCTGCTCGCCGCGCCCGGCTTCGGTGCGGGACACGGCCCGCTGGGCCATCACGCGGTGCGCTGATCCCACGCCTCGGGCGTCAGCGCAAAATAGACGCTGTCGCACCATTCCTCGCCGACCAGCCACGTGCGCGCCTGCCGGTGCGTCTCGACGAAGCCGAGGCGCTCCAGCAGCCGGATCGAGGCCTTGTTGCGCGGATCGACATCGGCCTGGACGCGCGGCAGCCGATGCACCGCGAAGCCGCGCGCGACCACCGCCTCCACCGCCTCGCGGGCAAGCCCCTGCCCCCAGACATCCGGGTCGAACAGGTAACCAAGGTCAGGGAACCGGTAGAACCCCGCCTTGCCGATCACCCGGTCCTCCAGCTCGACGATGAAATCCTCGCCAAGCGCGGCGGGAATGTCCGCCATGTTGGCCAGCCACTCGCGCGTCTCATCCTCGTTCGCGTGCGGCGGGGTGGACCAATAGGCCATCGCACGCGGCTGGCGCATGATCCGGTGCATCGCCGGCAGGTCGTCCTCAGGACGCACCGGGCGCAGGACCAGTCGCGGCGTCCGGATCGTCACCGCCTCAACAATCGAGATCGTAGAAATCGACGATGTGCTTCCAGGCCTCGTCCGCCGTTTCGACCGGGGTGAACAGCTCGAGGTCCTCGAAGTTGATCACGCCTTCCTCGGCCAGTGCCTCGAAGTTGACCACGCGGCTCCAGTAGTCCTTGCCGAACAGCAGGATCGGGATCGGCTTCATCTTGCCGGTCTGGATCAGCGTCAGCATCTCGAAGAACTCGTCGAACGTGCCGAAGCCGCCGGGGAACACCGCGACCGCCCGCGCGCGCAGGAGGAAATGCATCTTCCTCAGCGCGAAGTAGTGGAACTGGAACGAGAGGTGCGGCGTAACGAAGGAATTGGGTGCCTGCTCGTGCGGAAGCACGATGTTGAGCCCGATCGATTCAGCCCCGGCCTCCTGCGCGCCCCGGTTGGCAGCCTCCATGATCGAAGGACCGCCGCCCGAACAGATCACGAATTGCCGCTTGCCTTCCTCGACCAGCCCGCAGGAACTGGCCGTATAGGCCAGCTTGCGGGCTTCCTCGTAATACTTCGCCTTGGCCACGAGGCGTTCGATCACCGCCTTCTTCTCGGGCGTGGTCGCCGTCGACATGGCCGCTTCGGCCATGTCGGGCGAGGGGATGCGGGCCGAGCCATAGACGACCAGCGTTGATCCGATCGCAGCTTCATCGAGCAGCATTTCGGTCTTCAACAGCTCAAGCTGGAAGCGGACCGGGCGAAGTTCCTCGCGCAGGAGGAAGTCGGTGTCGCGGAATGCCAGCCGATAGGCCGGGTCCTGTTGCTGTGGAGTTGTCCGGGGCTGGCTTTCAACGAAGCCTGCTTCCTGTTCGGCCTTGTAGAACTTGCGCTTGGTAAGCTCGTGCAGCTTTTCTTCTTCTGTCATGCCTCATAGTTCGGCTGCGGCGCGCCAAAGCGCAAGAGGGCGCGCGACGCAGTCAGCCTGCGCGCAGACGCAGCTCGTCCAGCACCTCGCGGAACGCGGGCGAAAGGTTGCGCCGGTCCGGATAGTAGAGATGATGCCCCGCGAAGGGGGGGGCACCAATCCTCCAGCACCCGTACCAGATTGCCCGCCTCGATATCGCGCAGTACGCCCTCGTCCTCGAGCACGCAGGCCAGGCCGTGTCCAGCCTTCGCGGCACGCACCGCAATGCCTGCGTCATTCACGATAAGCGCCCCCTCCACCCGCACGTTCAGCGCCCGGCCGTCCTTCTCGAACTCCCAGGCATAGAGATTGCCCCGCGTCGCCATGCGCAAGTTGATGCAGCGATGGGCCTCCAGATCGCGCGGGCCGCGCGGCGGCTCGCGCCCTTCGAGATAGGCCGGGGCGCAAACCACGGCCATCCGCAGGTCCGGCCCGATGCGCACGGCAACCATGTCCTTCTCCAGGCTCTCGCCCAGCCGCACCCCGGCGTCGAAGCGGTCGGCCACGATGTTGGTCAAGGCCCCGTCGATGGAAATTTCCACCTCGATGTCGGGATAGCGGGCCATCACGGCATCGACCGCCGGCCACAGCAGCGTCTCGGCGGCATGCCGGCTCGTCGTGATCCGCACCAGCCCCGCTGGCCGGGCCCGCAATCGGGTCAGCGAGGTCAGCCGGTCACGGATGTCGCCAAGCGAAGGCTTGAGCGTCGCCAGCAACTGCTCTCCCGCCTCGGTCGGGCTGACGCTGCGCGTTGTGCGGGCCAGCAGCTTGAGCCCGAGATGCTCCTCAAGCCGCCGCACCGCCAGGCTCACAGCCGACTGCGACGTACCCAGCCGCACTGCCGCCCGGGTAAAACTGCGCTCTTCCGATACGACCAGGAACACCGAAAGATCGCCAAGCTCGGTGCGAAACATTCATGCGATCCTGATATAAATTCATGCAGAAATATGCATCTAATATAGGAAGTCCGGTTGGTCTATCCGGAGGCCGCACGAACCTTGGCTCCCGCCATCGCTTCACGAAAGGCTTCCCGCAATGCAGACCCGCACTCTCGGCCAGTCCGGCCTCGCCGTTTCCGCGCTCGGCTATGGCTGCATGGGCATCGATTTCGGCTACCGCAACAAGCTGAGCCGCGAGGATGGCATCTCCATCATCCGCGCCGCCGCAGAGCGCGGCGTCACCTTCTTCGACACCGCCGAAGTCTACGGGCCCTGGACCAACGAGGACATGGTCGGTGAAGCACTGGAACCCTTCAAGGACAAGGTCGTCATCGCCACCAAGTTCGGCTTCGACATCGATCCCGACACCGGCGCCATCAGCGGAACCGACAGTCGTCCCGAACGCATCCGCAAGGTCTGCGAAGCATCGCTGAAGCGCCTGCGGGTCGACGCCATCGACCTGTTCTACCAGCACCGCGTCGATCCCAAGGTGCCGATCGAGGACGTCGCCGGAACCGTGCGCGACCTCATCGCCGAGGGCAAGGTCAAGCACTTCGGCCTGTCCGAACCGGGAGCCCCCACGGTGCGCCGGGCCCATGCAGTCCAGCCCGTGGCAGCCCTGCAAAACGAGTACTCGCTGTGGACGCGCCAGGTCGAAAGCAACGGCATTCTCGACACCTGCCGCGAACTCGGGATCGGCCTCGTGCCCTATTCTCCGCTCGGCAAGGGCTTCCTTGCCGGGGGCGTGACCAGCGCCGAACAGGTCGCCAATGGCGACTTCCGCGGCACCCTGCCCCGCTTCCAGGCAGCCGCCTTCGCGCACAATCTCCAGTTGCTCGACCTCGTGAAGAGGATCGCCGCAGAACGCGATGCCACGCCCGCGCAGATTGCGCTGGCCTGGCTACTCGCCAAGGCCCCGTTCATCGTGCCGATCCCCGGCACGACGAAACTGCACCGCCTCGACGAAAATCTGGGCGCGGCCGACGTCGTCCTGACCGGCACCGACCTGACCGAGATCGAGGCCCTCCTCGCCACCGTCACCGTCGTCGGCACGCGCTACCCTCCCGAACGCGAGGCAGCCACCGGCCTGTGAGCCTTGCTGTCGCTGCCCCGGCGTGACCGGACCGCACTGCGCCAATATCCCGGAACCGCCGGGACGGCTTGAGGGCCGGCCCGGCGCGCAAGGATAACTTCGCCAACCAAAAGGCAAATTGTCTACATAATAAATAGACATTTAAACAGGGCGCGATAGGCTTGTGCGGCCTTACGCGACCACGCGCGGGTCCATTGCCAGCAGCAATCACGGACCGCCACATGATCTCCTCCTTCAATCTCACCCGCCGCGCCACCCTTGGCGGAGCCGCCGCCACCATGGTTCTCGGCGCCGCGCCAGCGATTGCCAGCAAGCGCGCAAGGCGGCCGAACATTCTCTACATCATGGCTGACGACCTCGGTTACGCAGACCTGTCCTGCTATGGCCGGCGCGATTTCGAGACGCCGGTGCTCGACAAACTGGCAGCGCAGGGACTTCGCTTCACCAATGCTTATGCCAACAGCGCGGTCTGCACGGCTACCCGTGTAGGTCTCATCACCGGGCGCTATCAGTATCGCCTGCCTGTGGGCCTGGAAGAACCACTCGCGTTCCGACCCAACATCGGCCTGCCGCCCTCGCACCCGACACTGCCCTCGCTGCTCGCCAAGGCGGGCTATCGCACTTCGCTCATCGGCAAGTGGCACCTTGGAAGCCTTCCCGACTTCGACCCGCTCAAGAGCGGTTACCAGACCTTCTGGGGCATCCGCAGCGGCGGCGTCGACTATTACACCCACGCCACCAGCAACGGCCAGCCAGACCTGTGGGACGGACCGACGCCGGTGGAAAGGGCGGGCTACCTGACCGACCTCCTCGCCGACCGTGCCGTAAGCGAGATCCGCGAAGCCTCGTCTGGCGAGGCCCCATGGTTCATGAGCCTGCACTTCACCGCACCGCACTGGCCATGGGAAGGCCCTGACGACGCCAGTGAGTCCGCCCGCATTGCCAAGCTGAAGGACCCCAGCGCCCTGTTCCACTTCGATGGCGGCAGCGCGGCGATCTATGCCGCCATGGTTCGCCGTCTCGACTATCAGATTGGCCGTGTCCTCGAAGCGCTGAAGGCGAACCGGGCCGAACAGGACACAATCGTCGTATTCACCAGCGACAACGGCGGCGAGCGCTTCTCCGACACCTGGCCGTTCAGCGGTCGCAAGACCGAACTGCTCGAAGGCGGCCTGCGCATCCCCGCCATCGTGCGCTGGCCCGGCGTCACGAGAGCCGGCACGACCAGCGACGCACAGATCATCTCGATGGACTGGTTGCCCACGTTCCTTGCCGCTGCCGGCTCCGCCCCCGATCCCGGCCACCCCAGCGACGGCGTCGACGTTACGCCGGCTCTCGGTGGTGGATCGCTCGCCGAACGCGCCTTGTTCTGGCGCTACAAGAACCGCGCCCAGCGTGCCGTGCGGCGGGGCAACCTGAAATATCTCAGGATCGCCGAAAACGAATTCCTGTTCGACGTGGCTGCCGACCCGCTCGAACGGGCGAACCTGAAGGACCGCCAGCCCGAGGACTTCGCCGCGCTCAAGGCAGCGTGGGAAAAGTGGAACGCCACCATGCTGCCGCTCGATCCCCAGTCCTACACCCACGGCTTCCACGCCGACGAGTTGGCCGACCGCTTCGGAGTGCAGCCGGATTAGGGACCAATTCGCTCCCGGGTGGGCCGAACAAGATAACCAGCCACGGGCCCGGTGCAGAGTCGGCGCATGCGGATGGCGCGACCCGAATGGCGTCGCCTACGCCTTTGCCCCGAAGGTCGCGGATTTGTTGCATGAAAAGACCCAAATCCCGACGAAAACGCGGGGAAACAGGGTAACCCATGGGTACCATCAGAACCTCGGGCACGAGGTTAAGGGTCACACTTTAAAGGGAAGTTTTGGATGCCCCGCGAGGATTCGAACCTCGATAGACGGAATCAGAATCCGTAGTCTTACCATTAGACGACGGGGCAACGTGAGGCGCGCAACTAGGCGGCAGCGGGGCGCGAGTCAAGCGGTTGAAACGGCATTTTTGGCCCCGACCTTGCGGCGCCGCCGCCGCATCGCTAGCATTGTCGTCAAGTACCCGGCCGGCATCATGCGGCGCGGGAAAACATAAGCGAATTCATGTTATGGCGGAATCCATTCCGCCGGCCAGTGGGCAAGGCGCGCGTTCCGGCAGGAAGAAGGGGCAACGGAAGTCCCGTCCGCCACGCAGCAATGCCGGGAGCAGCCTCCCGCCCAGGTCTGCCGGCAAGACAAGGCCGCCCTCGTCAAGGGGCGGCGCAGCGCAGGAATCACTACCGGCACAGGCGCGTCAGGCCGGACCGCAGGGCCTTGCCGAAACGGCCTTGCCGCCTGCCGAAACCGCATTGCCTCAGGCGGGGGAACGCACATCCGAACGGCCGGGCCCGTGGCAGAAGCCCCTGCCACACCACCGCCAGGCCTATGCCGCGATCGACCTGGGCACCAACAACTGCCGCCTGCTCATCGCGCGCCCATCGGGCGAACACTTCGTGGTGATCGACGCGTTCAGCCGCGTGGTGCGACTGGGCGAAGGCCTTGCCCAGACCGGGCGCCTTTCCGACGCGGCGATGGACCGCGCGCTCGCCGCGCTGCACGTGTGCGCCGACAAGTTGCGCAAGCGCAACGTCCACCTCGCCCGCTCGGTCGCCACCGAGGCATGCCGCCGCGCCACGAACGGCCAGGCCTTCATCGACCGCGTGCGCGAGGAAACCGGTATCCGGCTCAATATCATAACCGCGCAGGAGGAAGCCCGCCTCGCCGTGCTCGGCTGCCACATCCTGCTCGAACAGGGCGACGGGCCGGCGATGATCTTCGACATCGGCGGCGGCTCGACGGAAATGGTGCTGGTCGAGACGGGCGAGACCGTCCCCCGCATTCTCGACTGGCAATCCGTGCCCTGGGGCGTGGTCTCGCTCACCGAAAGCATCGGCCATATCGACGACGAACCCGTTGCCCGCGCCGTCGCCTATGCCGAAATGCGTCGCCGGGTGGACGAGGGCTTCGCCGACTTCGCCGAACGCGTCGCCCCGATGCGCCACGCGGCGCAAGGGCAGGGCCGCATCCGCCTGCTCGGCACCAGCGGCACGGTGACGACGCTCGCCAGCCTCCACCTCGAACTGCCGCAATATGACCGCCGCGCGGTGGACGGCCTCGTCGTCCCGGCCGAATCGATGCGCGACATCAGCCGACGCCTTTCGACCATGTCCCCGGCGGAGCGCATTTCCGTGCCCTGCATCGGGCGCGAGCGGTCGGACCTGGTCGTCGCGGGCTGCGCGATACTCGAATCGATTTTCGACATATGGCCCGCCGACCGGCTGGGCATCGCCGACCGCGGCATCCGTGAAGGGATCCTGCGCAGTTTGATGGCCGGGGGCGCCGACCCGCGCGCCAGGAAGAGGATCGAAGCCGCATGAGCCGTTCCGACAAGAATCCCCACGAACGGCTGAAGACCGCAAAGAAGCGCACGGCCTCGTCCGCGCGCTGGCTCTCGCGCCAGCTCAACGATCCCTACGTGAAGAAGGCCAAGGCCGAAGGCTGGCGCAGCCGCGCCGCGTTCAAGCTGATCGAACTGGACGAGAAGTTCGGCCTGCTGAAAGGCGCGAAGCGCGTGGTCGACCTCGGCATCGCGCCCGGAGGGTGGAGCCAGGTCGTGCGCAAGAAGGCGCCCGCGGCAAAGATCGTCGGCATCGACCTCCTGCCCACCGAACCGATCGAGGGTGTGACCATCTTCGAGATGGACTTCATGGCTGACGAAGCCCCCGAAGCGCTCCAGAGCGCTCTCGACGGGCCGCCGGACCTCGTCCTCTCCGACATGGCCGCCAATACCGTGGGCCACAAGCAGACCGACCACTTGCGCACGATGGGCCTGGTCGAGACGGCAGTGGACTTCGCGGTCCAGACGCTGGCCCCGGGCGGCGCCTTCGTGGCCAAGGTCTTCGCGGGAGGCACCGACACCGAACTCCTGGCGATTCTCAAGAAGAATTTCACCACCGTGAAGCACGCCAAGCCGCCCGCCAGCCGCAAGGATTCGTCCGAATGGTACGTCATCGCGCAAGGCTTCAAGGGTCGGCCGGACTAGCGCTTAGGACTTGCCCGCCCGATTGTCGCAACGCGGGACTCCGTAGAAACACGTAACTGGCGTGGCCGCCCGGCATGGCTATCCGGGCGTCCACCGCAGCACGTTTTCCGAAAGCCACCCGATGACCTCCATCCGCAGCCTGCTGCTTCCCTTCGCGCTCCTCGGCTTCTCCGGCGGGGCGGCGGCGGAAGGAATCGCGGCAAAGGGATGGTCTGCCGACTGGAAGGTCGTCGGCGTGGCCGAGGATCGCACCGAGGTGCTGATGCGCCCCGGATCGGTCCGCGAACTGCCGCCCGGCCCGCAGCGGACTTTTGCCGTCCGCCAGGTATGGGCGGGATTCGACTATGCCGGGACCCACGGCCTCCACGCCGCCCGCAAGATCGCGCTGTTCCGCTACGATTGCGCGGGTCGGCGCCTGCTGGTTGCTGCGGCAACCGACTATGCCGCCAATGGCGTCGTGCTGGCCCGCAACGCGGTCGACGCGGATCGGGCCGACCAGTACCTGCCGGTCGAACCCGATACGCTCGGCGCTGCCATCATGGACAAGGCCTGCGCGGCATAGCGCCTGTCGGTATGTGCCAGTCGGTATGAGAGTTCAGTACGCTGCGGTGAACCGCGCCCTCGGGTGGCGATGCTGTTCCAGTTCGTCGACCATCGCGATGGCATAGTCGGCAAAGCTGATCCGGCTCTCGCCCTTGTCGTCGACGACAAGCTGGTCGGTCCCCAGCCGGAACGTGCCGGTACGCGGGCCGACCTCGATGAAGGCGGCGGGCGAGAAGAACGTCCAGTCGATTTCGGTCTCGGACCGCAGGTCCTTGAGGAACGCGATGCCGCCCAGGATCGCCGGCTTCCATTCGTCGGGCAGGTCCATCGCATCGAACAGGATCTTGCCGGGCGCAACCTCGAGGCTGGCCGCCCCGCCAGTCACCAGCAACCGGGGCACGCCTGCGGCCTTGAGCGCGGAGAGCAGCGTCTCGGCCTTCACGTCGAAGTGAAGCGCGCTGATCACGGCATCGCTGCCCCGGATCAGCGCGGCCAGGGCCTGCGGGTCCGATGCGTCGCCCTGCACCGCCGTGACGCCCGGCGCGGCCGCGATCGCCTCCGGCTTGCGCGCGATGGCGACGACCTCGTGGCCGCGCCGCGCGAGTTCCGCCGTGATCTCCGACCCCGCGCGGCCGCTGGCGCCCAGAACGGCTACTTTCATGCGATTCTCCATCAGTGGTTTCCAATGGATACCAGGTGCGCTATCGACCCTGCCCATGCAAGAAGGCACGATTTCGATACCAGGTCACCGTGAAGTGACCGCCATCCCCGCCCCGCGCGGCGATGTCTATGCCGCCAACTGCCCGACGCGCCAGTTGCTCGATCGCATCGCCGACAAGTGGAGCGCGCTCGTCCTCCTGCTGCTCTCGGCCGAGGACATGCGCTTCAACGCGCTCAAGCGCCGGATCGAGGGGGTCAGCCAGAAGATGCTGAGCCAGACCCTGCGCTCGCTCGAACGCGACGGCCTTGTCAGCCGGCGGGCCGAGGCGACCGTACCCGTTTCGGTGACTTATGCGATCACCCCGCTGGGGCGCGGCCTCGTCGGTGCGCTGTCGGGTATGATCGAATGGGCCGAGACCTGCATGATCGAAGTCTCCGCCGCCCAGCGTGCCTACGACTTGCGGCAAGAAACGGCGGCCTGACGCGAAAAGGGCGCCCGGATCGCTCCGGACGCCCTTTCGGATTGCAGTGAAGGCGAAGCTTACTTCTTCGTCTTCATGTAGGCGATCACGTCGGCGCGCTGCTGGGCGTCGGCGATGCCCGCGAAGGTCATCTTGGTGCCCTGCGCGAACTTGGCCGGGCTGGTCAGCCACGCGTCGAGCGTCGCGTCGTCCCAGGTACCGCCCTTGCCCTTGAGCGCGTCGGAGAAGGCGAAGCCGCCACGTTCGCCAGCAACCTTCTCGCCGTAGACGGCAAAGAGATTCGGGCCGATTCCGTTCGCGCCACCCTGGTCGATGGTGTGGCAGGCCTTGCACTTGGCAAAGATCGCCTCGCCCTTCGCGGCGTCGCCGACAACGGCGACGGCTGCGGGAGCGGCGCCAGCAGCCGGCACTTCGACCGGCGCGGGCAGCGGCAGGTTCGAGCCGAGCGAGTTGAGGTAGACGATCACGTTGGCGCGGTCTTCGCCCTTGGGAAGACCCGCGAACGACATCTTGGTGCCGTCAGCATAGGCCTTGGGGTTCTTCAGCCACGCGTCGAGGCTTTCGAAGTCCCACTTGCCGCCCTTGGCTTTCAGCGCGTCCGAGAACGCGAAGCCGCCGCGACCTGCGGCAACCGCTTCACCGACCACACCGTAGAGGTTCGGGCCGATGCCGTTCGCGCCGCCCTGCTCTGCCGTGTGGCAGGCCTTGCACTTGGCGAACAGCGCTTCGCCGGCCTTCACGTCGGCCTTGGCAAGGAGATTCGGCAGCGGCAATTCGGCCGCGGCGCCGGCGCCACCTTCTTCTTCCACGCCTTCGATCGCATAGCCCATCGTTTCGGGGCGATGTTCCTTGTCGGCCAGGAAGTAATGCGCCGAGAGGCTGGAAAGCCCCAGAGCCACGATGCCCCCGAACAAGGTCCATCCGGCGATGGTGTTGAAACGGTCGTCCATTTACGAGCCCCATTGGCGCACGCCGGCACCCTGCCGACACCTGCGCGATTTGCGGGACGCTCTAGTCAGGCCCCCGCCGCAGCGCAAGATGGTTTGAAGCTCAAAATCAATGTCACTTGCCCGAAAGGACAGACAGCCGTAACGCGCGCGCATCATGCAGAGCTATCCAGCACCCGCGCTCGCCCTTGTCGAGGAGATGGCCGCCGCCGCGGCCAAGGACCCCGCGCGGGCTGTTTCCTTCCAGGGCGCGCCCGGCGCAAACTCGCACCGCGCCGCGCTCGAAGCCCTGCCGGATTGCCTGCCGCTGCCCTGTTTCTCGTTCGAGGATGCGCTCGATGCGGTGAAGGAAGGCCGCGCCGGACAAGCCATCATCCCGATCGAGAACTCGCAGCACGGGCGCGTGGCGGATATCCACTTTCTTCTGCCCGAAAGTGGCCTGTCGATCATCGGGGAACACTTCCTCGAGATCCACGCCAGCCTCATGGCCCTGGGCGACGGTCCGTTTTCCGCCGCCTACAGCCATCCCCAGGCGCTCGGCCAGTCGCGCTTCTACCTGCGTGAGCGGGGCATCGTGCCGATGAGCTACGCCGATACCGCTGGCGCCGCTGCCTATGTCGCCGAACTCGGCGATCCGACCGTCGCCGCCATCGCCCCGAAGATCGCCGCCGAACTCTACGGACTGAAGCTCATCGCCGAAAACGTCGAGGACGCGCACGACAACACCACCCGATTCGTGATCCTGTCGAAAACCCCGCTCGACCCGGCGACCATCCCCGGCCCGGCGATGACGACCTTCGTCTTCGAGGTGCGCAACATTCCCGCCGCGCTTTACAAGGCGCTGGGTGGATTCGCGACGAACGGCGTCAACATGACCAAGCTGGAAAGCTACCAGCGCGGGGCCAGCTTCGCCGCGACGGAATTCTACGCCGATATCGTGGGCGCCCCCGGCGAACGCCCGGTCGACCTCGCGTTCGAGGAACTGGGCTTCTTCGCAAAGCGCGTGCGGATGCTCGGCACCTACCCGATGGAACGCATCCGGGGCTAAGGTCAGGACCCTGGGTCTTGCCCAGGCGCGCGGCCCGTGCAACGATCTGCGGGTGACGGCATCCGCGGCGGCAAATCCGGCAACGAATGACGCGGCGGCCGCAGAGGCGGCCTGGCGCGCGCTGCACGGCTCCTCCGATATCCAGTTCGCCCCGGTCCCGCCCGATCCGGCCCCGGTCTCGCCGGAATGGCTCAAGGCCATCGGCCGGTTCCTCGAATGGCTGCTTTCGCCGGTCGGCCACCTGCTCGGCAGCGGGTGGGGCGTGGTCGAGACCGCACTTCTCGTCGGCGCGGTGATCGGCGCCATCTGGATCGCGTGGACCTTGCTGTGGCCCCTGCTGCGCAATCGCGGGCGCAAGTCCGGGCTCGACGTGCCGCAATGGATTCCCCCGCGCGAGGAAGCTCTCGCCCTGCTGGAGGACGCGGACCGGTTGGCGGCCGAAGGGCTCTATGCCGAAGCCGCGCACCTGCTCCTGCGCCGCAGCGTCGGCCAGATCGCGGCGGCGCGGCCGCAATGGCTCACGCCTGCCAGCACAGCGCGCGAGATCGGGGCCATCGCGGAACTGCCCGAAGCCGCGCGCGCGGCCTTCTCCTCCATCGCCGGCATGGTCGAACGCGCGCGCTACGCGCTTCGACCGCTGGGTGCCGAAGACTGGTCGGTGGCCCGCGATGCCTATGCCCGCTTCGCGCTGGCCGAACTGGTGTCGGGATGACTGCGCCGCACGCCTCCCCCTTCTCGCGCGGCAGCGTCATCGGCATCCTGCTGGTGGGGGCGCTGGCCTTCGTCGCGCTGCTCTGGTTCCTGGGCAACGACACCGGCGGCAGCGGCAACAACGGCGGCGCGCATGTCGGCGGGCATGGCCTCAACGGCTATGCGGGCCTGGCCCGCATGCTCGAGGCCGAGGGTCTCGACGTGGTGCGCCAGCGCAACCGCCGCGCGCTCGAGACCGCGCCGGGCCTGCTCATCCTCACGCCGCCCGCCGATGCCGAAGGCAAGGACATCGCAAAGGTCGTGGATGCCCGCCGTTATCTGGGGCCAACCATCGTGGTCACGCCCAAATGGTTCGCGGCGGGCGTCAATTCGGGCAAGGCCAAGCGCGGATGGGTCCAGCTTCTGGCGACCCAGGCCCCCGAGTGGCCCGGCTTTGCCGACAACGTGACGGTCGATATCGGCGAGGAAAAGTCGCAGCCTGCCGGTGGCTGGCGGCTGGGCAACCGCCGGGGCAGGCTGCCCGACGACCTGCGCGTCGAAAGCGGGTCGGGCGACGGGCTGGTCCCGCTGGTGCGCGGCGGCGACGGTCGCATCCTCGCCGCCTGGCTGGATGACGACGGCTATTACCCCGCGCTCAACCGACTTGCCGGAATCGACCCCGACCGTGGCGGCGAGGACGACGATCTCTACCCCGTCGTCCTGGTGTTCGAGCCCGATCTCCTCGACAACTGGGGGCTGGGCGACAAGGCGACTGCGATGCTCGCCCGCGACCTGGTCCTCGCAACCGCTGACAACCGTAGCCAGCCCTTCGCCTTCGACATGACCTTCAATGGCTTCGGCGCCAGCAGAAACCTGCTGACACTGGCCTTCGAGCCGCCCTTCCTTGCCGCCACGATATGCCTGCTCCTCGCCGCGCTCGCGGTGGCATGGCGCGCCCTCCACCGCTTCGGACCGCCACTGCGGCATGGTCCCGAAATCGCGCCGGGCAAGGCCGCGCTCGTCGCAAACGCCGCCGGGCTCATCCGCCGGGCGGGCCGCGTCCATCTCGTCGCGGCGCCCTATGCCGATGCCACGCGCGAAAGGATCGCGCTGGCGCTCGGCCTGCCACGCGGCATGGCGCCCGACGAGGTCGAACGCCAGATCGACGCGACACAGCAGCGCCGGGGCCATGAAGGCCCACTTTTCTCCCAAGCTGCCAAATACTTGCGCGAAGCGCGCAAACCCCACGACCTCGCCCGCAGAGCGCTCGTGCTGCAAGCCATGGAAAGGCACCTGAAGTGACCCTGACGACACCTGACATGACACTGGCCGACCTCGGCGACCTCTCGGCCGCGATCAGGGCAGAGGTGGCGAAGGCGGTCGTCGGGCAGGAGGACGTGATCGACCACCTGCTCGTCGCGCTCTTCGCCGGCGGCCACGTCCTGCTCGAAGGCCCGCCCGGAACCGCCAAGACCTTTCTTGCCCAGTGCCTCGCCGGAGCCCTCGGGCTCGATTTCGGGCGCATCCAGTTCACGCCCGACCTCATGCCCGGCGACATTCTCGGCTCCAACCTGTTCAACTTCCAGACCAGCCAGTTCACCCTGACCCGGGGCCCGATCTTCCACGAACTGCTGCTGGCCGACGAAATCAACCGCACCCCGCCCAAGACCCAGGCCGCCCTGCTCGAAGCCATGCAGGAACGGCGCGTGACACTGGACGGCGAAGTGCATGCCCTGTCCGACCGCTTCATGGTCGTGGCGACGCAGAACCCGATCGAGAGCCAGGGCGTCTATCCGCTACCCGAAGCCCAGCTCGACCGCTTCCTGTTCAAGCTCCTCGTGCCCTACCCTTCCGCCGAGGAGGAAGCGCGGATCGTCACCCAGTACAGCACTGGCCGCACAGCCCCGAAGCCGGCCGATCTGGGTATCGCGGCCGTGACCGATGCCGACCGGCTGGCGCAGGCCAACCGCGTCGTCGCATCGGTGACGCTTGCCGATTCGGTGGTGGACTATGTCGTCCGCCTTGTCCGCGCCACGCGCGAGACCGGCGATCTGGTGGCCGGGGCAAGCCCGCGCGCGGCCGTCCTGCTGGCCGGTGCTGCCCGTGCCCGCGCCGCGCTGGACGGGCGGGAGTACGTGATCCCCGACGACGTGAAGGCACTGGCAACGGCGGTCCTGCGCCACCGCCTGCTGCTCAGCCCGGCGGCGGAAATCGAAGGCAAGCAGGTGGAAGCCATAGTCGGCGCACTGGTCGAGGGTACGGAAGCCCCGCGTTGAGCCGGTCCGCCGCCCTCGTTCCCAGCCGGCGCGCGGTCATGGTGCTGGCGGGCATCGCCCCGCTGGCGCTGCTCCTTGCCGCGACGATTCCGGCCGCGTGGATCGCCGCGCCTGCGCTGGGCGGCGCGCTCGTGGTGGTGATCCTGCTCGACGGCCTGCTCGCGGGCCGTCTCGCGGACCTGCGCGTGATCGCGCCTGAGGATGCCGAAGTGGGCGAGCCCGCGCGGCTGGTCGTGGCGGCAGAGCTTGACCGTGCATCGCCCCGCGCCCGCCCCGAAATCGCGCTCGAATGCGACCCCCGCCTTGCCCCCGGCGGCAGGCTGGCCTTCGCGCTCATCCCGGATGGCGGCGCTTGGACCGGCGCGGGCGAAATCAGTCCGACCCGGCGAGGTACCGGCGTGTTCGGCCGCGTCTGGCTGCGCTGGTCCGGGCCGCTGGGCCTTGCCCACCGCCAGGTGAGCCGCCCGCTCGACCAGTCCGTCCGCGTCTGGCCCAATATCGCACCGGTGCGCAGCCCCGCGCTCCAGATCTTCCTGCGCGATGCGCAGTTCGGCCTGATCGCACGCCGCATCCGCGGCGAAGGCGCAGAGTTCGAGGCCCTGGCCGAATACGAACCGGGGATGGACCGCCGCCGCATCGACTGGAAAAGCTCGGCCCGCCACGCCCGCCTCTTTGCCAAGGAATACGAGGTCGAGCGCAACAACCAGATCGTCTTCGCGTTCGACTGCGGGCAGACCATGTGCGAGCCGATCGATGGCCTGCCGCGCATCGACCGCGCCGTCACCGCCGCGCTGACCACCGCCTATGTCGCGTTGAAGGCGCAGGACCGCGTCGCCCTCTTCGGCTTTGCCGCTAGGCCCGAAGTCGCCACGCCCTTCATCACCTCAAGCCGCGACTTTCCCCGCCTCCAGCGCGCTGCCGCAGGGCTCGACTATCACCCGGGCGAAGCGAACTTCACGCTTGCCCTGTCGACGCTGGCCGCACGGCTCCAGCGGCGCTCGCTGATCGTGCTGTTTTCAGACTTCACCGACCCCACCAGCGCCGAACTGATGGTCGAAAGCGTCGGCCGCCTCGTCGAGCGGCACCTCGTCCTGTTCGTGGTGATGACCGACGCCGATCTTGCCCGGATCGTGTCGGCCCCGGTGGAGGACATGCAGTCCGTCGCCGAGTCCGTCACCGCCACCACGCTCGTGCGCCAGCGCGCGCTCGTGCTGCAACGTCTGCGCCACCTTGGCGTTCGCGTGCTGGAAGCGCCGCATGACGCCGTGGGGACGCGGCTCCTCGACGCCTATCTCGCGATCAAGCGCGAGGGGAGGATCGGATGAACGGGGTTGCGGCTGGAATCGCCGGCAAGGTCGGCGGCTGGTTCGCGAAGGCGCCCGAACAGGCGGTCGCGGCGGAACAGGCAGCGCTGCGTTCCGACCGCTTCCGGCTTGAGCGGGAAGCCGACTGGAAGCGGCTGGAAGGCATCGTTCGTCGCATGGAATCGGGGCGGATGCGCCGGCTTCCTGACGAAGACCTGCTGGCACTGCCCACGCTCTATCGGACCGTCGCGTCGAGCCTCGCCATTGCCCGCGAGACTTCGCTCGACGCCGCGCTCGTTGCCTATCTCGAAGCGCTGACCCAGCGCGCGTGGTTCCTGGTCTATGGCCCGCGCGCCTCGCTCTGGTCGTGGTTCCGGCGCTTCCTCGGCGGGGAATGGAGCGCGGCGGTGCGCGGCCTCGGCATCGACCTGCTGCTCGCCCTGCTGCTGATGGTCGCGGGCGTCGCCGTCGGCTGGTTCCTGGTCTCGGCCAATACGGAGTGGTACTATTCGCTCGTGCCGGGAGGCTTCGCCGACGAGCGCGTGCCCGGGGCAAGCCGCGAGGCGCTGCGCGCGACCCTTTTCGGAAACCAGAGCCAGAACGGGATGAGCGTGTTCGCCGCCGCCCTGTTCAGCAACAACGCGCAAGTCTCGATCCTGTGCTTCGCCCTCGGCTTCGCGTTCGGTTTGCCGACCATCCTGCTGCTGATCCACAATACCGCGCTCCTCGGTGCGATGCTGTGGCTCTATCAGGGGCAAGGCCTGCTGCTCGATTTCGTGGGCTGGCTTTCGATCCACGGCACGACAGAGCTTTTCGCGATACTGCTTGCGGGCGCTTCCGGGCTGCACATCGGGCGGTCGATGGCCTTTCCCGGCGATCTCTCGGTCGTCGACGCCGCGGCCGCGGCCGGACGGCGGGCCGCGGTGGTGATGACCGGCGTCGTGCTGATGCTGGTGGTCGCGGCCGTGCTCGAAGGTTTTGCCCGGCAGCTCGTCGACGCGACGCCTTCGCGGCTGATCGTCGGAGGTTTCATGCTCGTCTTGTGGACCGGCTACTTCTTCGCCTTCGGCCGGGGAGTGCGCGCCTGATGGCCCTCGCCAATCCCTTCCGGCGCAAGGGCAATACCGCGCGCACCCCGGCGCCGCTCGATCACGATGCGCGACGGCGGCGCATGGTGAACACGCCGGAAGGGGTGCCGATCCCCTTCCTCCTCGCATCGCGCGGCGCGCGCGCGGGTGCGCTGTTCCTCGATCTCGCGATGATCGTCGGCGCGATGATCGGCGCGACCCTGGTCCTGGCGAAAGTCGCCGATGGCGTCGGCCTGAGCTTCAACGATGGCGACACGCCGCAAGGCCGCGCCACCCAGGCGCTGGTCGTGGTCTGGATCATTGCGCTGTTCCTGTTCCGCAACGCCTGGTTCCTGTTCTTCGAGCTTGGCCCGCGCGGCGCCACGCCCGGCAAGCGCATTACCGGCATCCGCGTCGCCGCGCGCGCGCGCGGCACCGACGGTGCGCGATTGACGACCGAAGCGGTCATCGCCCGCAACCTCGTGCGCGACATCGAGCTGTTCATGCCGCTGCTCTTCCTGTTCGCGGCTTGGGCGGAAGGGGGCGACACCGTGACCGCCGGCTGGGCGGGCCTCGCATGGTTCCTGATCTTCGCCTTGTTTCCCTTCTTCAACCGCGACCGCCTGCGCTGCGGCGACCTGATCGCGGGGACGTGGGTGGTCGAAGTGCCCCGGCGCAAGCTGGAACAGGCGCTGTCGGTGGGCAAGGCCGCACGCGGTCTCTCGCAGGAAACCGGCGCACGCTATCGCTTCGCCGACGCGGACCTTGCCGTCTACGGCGAATACGAGTTGCAGGTGCTGGAACGGGTCCTGCGCGAAAACCGGCCCGAAGCCATGCGCGAAGTGGCCGAGACGATCTGCCGCAAGATCGGCTGGAACGCCGGCTCGGGCGACGAGCGGGCCTTCCTCGAGGCCTACTACGCCCAACTGCGCGCACGGCTGGAAACGGGCATGCGCTTTGGCCGGCGCAAGGCGGACAAGCACAGCGGCTGAGCGCGAACGCCTCCGGCGCATGGCCGGAAGCGCGCGCCGTCAGGGGTTCAGTTCTTCCACTTCCATGAACGCAGGAGCATGGACCCCATGACCTTGCGGTACTTGGCCCGCTCGCCCGAAGCAGCCTGCATCTGCGCCGCGGTCATCGCCATGTACGAATTGTAGGCCTTCTCGCGCGCCTCTTCCTGCGCGGGGTCGGCAAACTTGCTGAACCGGGTCACGAGGAAATAGTCCGGCTCGCCGGGGCGCTTGTTCTCGTTGGTCTGGATCTCGTAGCTGTTGATCCAGCCCTGCTTCACCGCAAAGTCCTGCCCCTTGCGCCACATCCCCGCGAGGTGATTGGCATAATCGAGGTCATGGCCATCCTCGACCGTGATCATCGAGACCGTGACGTAGTCGCCCGGCACGACCGGATAGTCCTGTGCGGCAAGCGGCGTGGCACAGGCGAGCGCAAGTGCTGGCAGAAGCATAAGCTTGTTCATGGCAGTCTCCCCTTTTTGGACGCGGGAGCGCGTACGATCGGCGGCATCCCGCAGGTGGCTTGCGTCGGGGCGACCCTTTTTGAGGCTCGGCTCAAGCGGGCGGAAGCTGCGCCTCGCGAGGGGGCGAGTCAATCGCGCGGCCCTTACGCAATGTTGCCAGTGGGGAAGACCCGGCTATGCTTCGCCGATGGCAAGGTTGCGCATCGTGGAAGACGATCTCTCGGGCGAGGCGATACGGGGCCTCGTCGCGCTCCATCTTGCCGGGATGCATGCGCACTCGCCGGCCTGCAAGGTCCACGCGTTGCCTGTCGAGGCGCTGCGGCAACCGGGCGTGACATTCTATTCCGCGTGGATGGACGATGACCTCGCCGGAATGGGCGCGCTCCGGCAGATCGACCCTTCGCACAGCGAGATCAAGTCGATGCGCGTAGTCCCGGACTTCCTGGGCAAGGGCATCGGCGAGGCGATCCTGCTCCACCTTCTGGCCGTCGCCCGCGCGAAAGGCCATGCTCGGGTCAGTCTCGAAACCGGCACCGGCCCGGCATTCGAACCCGCCCTGCGGCTCTACCGCAAGCACGGCTTCAACAATTGCGCGGCCTTCGCGGACTACGTGCTCGACGACTTCAGCCAGTGCCTGACCTTGGTTCTATGACTAGTTGCGGCTCGTGAAATACCGGACCGCACCGCGGTAGACGGACCGTACCGACTGACCCGCCGCGTTTGTGCCCGGCGTGAAGCGGGCTTTCCCCATCAGCGCCCGACAGGACAGATCGCGCAGTTCGGTAGTCTGCGAGGAGTCCTGAATTACGCAGCTCTCAGGCGCCCCCTTGTCCGAAACAATCATCCGGAAGTAGATGATCGCGTTTTCCCGCTTGCTCCACACTCTTTCGGCCAGCTTCTTGTCGTCGAACCATTCAGACGGGCTGCCGATCGGCTTGGGCGGATTGACCGCCGCGTGTTCCGGGTCGGTCTGGAGGCCCCACGATCTGACAAGATCGTCGGTGCATGCCGCGAGCGTCGCAAAGGGCTGAGCGAGCGAACCGAGTTCGAACCGTATCGGATCGTTGAACGGCTGCTCGACCAGCAGCGCGTTCGTGGCCTTTTCCAGCGCCAGCCGCTCCTCGTTCGTCAGCTTCCGGTCTTCGGATGCGGAGGCAGTGCCAGTGGCGGTGGGAGCAGCGTCCTTCCGGGGCCCTTCAAGGCTCAGGAAAGCCATCAGGGTCGGCTGACGGCTTGCGGCATCCATGGCCGGGATGCCCGGCTGCTTGTACGGTTCACCGCCTGGAAGGAACTGGAACACCGTATCGAGATACTGCCTCTTTGTAGGGTGCAGCATGCGGTTGGGCACCGCCCTGAAGTTTTCCTGGAACTTCAGAAGCGGGCTGACGATCATCAGGGCGAAGCCGTTCTCCGGGCCAAATCTTTCGAACTGGACCAACGTCTTCTGGTCCCCGACACCGAACGTCCGGGCCAACTGGCAGCTTTCGTCTGCATAGTTGATGTTCCACTGCCCGGAAGGCTTGAGCACGACCTGCTCCCTTCCCACGGCCGCTTCGCCGATCAATGCGGTGAAGCACAGCGCCGACACCAAGACTTTTCTTGCTTTAGTCATTGGCTTAG
Organism: Novosphingobium aromaticivorans DSM 12444; assembly: GCF_000013325.1. Taxonomy (GTDB): domain Bacteria; phylum Pseudomonadota; class Alphaproteobacteria; order Sphingomonadales; family Sphingomonadaceae; genus Novosphingobium; species Novosphingobium aromaticivorans. The sequence goes on along the minus strand of NC_007794.1, from coordinate 502,424 downwards.
CTTGCAGATGCGGAAATTTTGTTCAAGCCCGAACGATGTGCCCGAACGCGGAAGGCCCCGCCTGTGGGGGCGGGGCCTGTGCGGTTGGGTAACCTATATGGAATGTTTCCCCGGGGAAACTTTCCAACATGGAGCGGTCAGAGCTTGCCCGTCAGTTCCGGGACCAGCGTGAACAGGTCGCCCACCAGGCCGATGTCGGCAACCTGGAAGATCGGGGCGTCCTCGTCCTTGTTGATGGCGATGATGGTCTTGCTGTCCTTCATCCCCGCAAGGTGCTGGATCGCGCCCGAGATGCCGATCGCGATGTAGACTTCCGGCGCCACGATCTTGCCCGTCTGGCCGACCTGGTAGTCGTTGGGCACGTAGCCCGCGTCCACCGCCGCGCGGCTCGCGCCGATGCCCGCGCCAAGCTTGTCGGCAAGCGGGGTGATCACCTGCTCGAACGTGGCGGCGTCCTTGAGCGCGCGGCCGCCCGAGACGATGATCTTGGCGCTGGTCAGTTCCGGACGCTCGGACTTGGCGATCTCGGCGCTGACGAAGGTCGACAGGCCGCTGTCGCCGTTGGCGCCGGTGCTCTCGACGCTGGCCGATCCGCCGGTGGCGGCCGCCTTGGCAAAGGCGGTGCCGCGCACGGTGATCACCAGCTTGGCGTCAGAGCTTTCGACCGTGGCGATGGCGTTGCCGGCATAGATCGGGCGGGTGAAGGTCCTGGGCCCCTCGACCGAGAGGATGTCGGAGATCTGCATCACGTCGAGCAGCGCGGCGACGCGCGGGGCGACGTTCTTGCCGGTGGTCGTCGCCGGGGCGACGAAGGCGTCGTAACCGGCCATCAGGCCGGCGACCAGCGGCGCGACGTTTTCCGCCAGCGCGTTGGCAAGCGATGCATCATCGGCCTTGAGCACCTTGGCCACGCCCGCGATCTGCGCGGCAGCCTGGGCGGCGGCATCGCAACCCTCGCCCGCAACCAGCGCGGTCACTTCGCCAAGCTGGCCCGCGGCGGTGACGGCGGCAAGGGTCGCGTCCTTGACGCTGGCGTTGTCGTGTTCGACGAGAACGAGAACCTTGGTCATCAGGCGACTCCCATTTCCTTGAGCTTGGCGACGAGCGCGTCGACGTCGGCCACCTTGATCCCGGCCGAACGGACCGGCGGTTCGGAGACCTTCAGCGTCTTGAGGCGCGCCGCGACGTCCACGCCGTAATCGGCGGGGGTCTTGTTGGCGAGCGGCTTGGACTTGGCCTTCATGATGTTCGGCAGCGAGGCATAGCGCGGCTCGTTCAGGCGCAGGTCGGTGGTGACCACCGCGGGCAGCGCCAGGCGCACCGTCTGCAAGCCGCCGTCGATCTCGCGCTTGACCACGACCGCGTCGCCTTCGACCGAAACCTCGTTGGCAAAGGTCCCCTGCGGACGGCCCAGCAGCGCCGCAACCATCTGGCCGACCTGGTTCGAATCGTCGTCGATCGCCTGCTTGCCGGTGATGATCAGGCCAGGCTGCTCCTCGTCGGCAATGCCCTTGACGATCTTCGCCACAGCCAGCGGCTCGACCTCGACCCCGTCGTCCACCTGCACCAGAACCGCACGGTCCGCCCCCATCGCAAGCGCCGTGCGCAGCGTCTCCTGCGCCTTCGCAGGCCCAACCGAAACCGCCACGATCTCGGTCACAACGCCCTTCTCCTTCAGGCGAATGGCCTCTTCCACCGCGATCTCGTCAAACGGGTTCATGCTCATCTTCACGTTCGCAAGATCAACACCCGAACCATCCGCCTTCACTCGAGGCTTAACGTTGTAGTCAATCACGCGCTTCACGCAGACCAGGGCCTTCATGGCATCGCTCCTGATAGTGTCCGGCATTGTGATGCCCATGGTCGAAACGCGATCGGGGCATCGGCTTGGGTCGGCGATGGCGCGGATTGAACGGGCTGTCCACGGTAAAATTGCAAAGGTGCAAAGGTGGACTTTGCAGTTTGGAGTGCCGCCACGCCCGCCGGCAGGGAGCGGCGCGAAGTGCTGGCATCCCCGGCGCACAAACGATAAAAAGAATACCTATTCTAATAAAGGGAGAAGCCTGATGCTGCGCCTGTCGCGTCAACTCGACTACGGAAAGCCCGCACCCGCCTTCGCACTTCCGGACGTGACCGGGAAAATCCGCGAGATAGGGGAGTTTGCGGACAAGCCTGCGCTGCTGGTGGCGTTCATCTGCAACCATTGCCCGTTCGTGCTGCACATCCTCGACGGATTCATCGATTTCGCGCGCGAGTATGAGGCGAAGGGGCTTCAGGTCGTGGCGATATCGTCCAACTGGCCCGACGACTATCCGGACGACGACTATCCGCACATGCAAAAACTGGCGGCGGAAAGGGACTTTCCGTTCCCCTACCTCCACGACGAAGACCAGGACGTGGCCCTGGCTTACAACGCGATCTGCACGCCCGACTTCTTCCTCTACGACCGCGATCGGCTGCTCTACTACGCGGGCCAGTTCGACGCGAGCCGGCCGAAGATCAACCGCCCGCCGGTTCCCGGCCTGCCGCCGCTGCGCACTGACTTGCCGGTGACCGGCGAGGACATGCGCCGCGCGGTCGATGCGCTGCTGGCGGGCGACCCGGCCCCGCAGCCGCAGCACCCGAGCGCCGGATGCAGCATCAAGTGGCGCCCCGGCAAGGACCCGTCCTGGGGCTGAACGCTCCGGGGCTTCCGGCAACAAAAAAGGGGAGCGGCGAACCGCTCCCCTTTCTGTTTTGCGAACCTGAGTACGACTTAGAAGTCGACCGCGAGGCGGACGCCGTAGGTGCGCGGCGTGCCGAACTGCCAGTTGAAGATGTCGTCCGGTCCGGCCGAAACGAAGCTGCCGTAGGTCAGCGGGCGCGTGCCTTCGATGTTCTTGACGAACGCCGTGATCGAGAACTTCTCGTTCTCGGGCTTGTATTCGAGGCTCGCGTCGGTCTGGCTGAGCGCGCTCTGCGTGCCGTCGCGATAGTTGTAGAAGTCGGTGAAGTACTTGCTCTTGAAGGTGGTGTTCACCCGCGCCGTCAGGCCACCCATATCGCCCAGCGGGAAAGTGTGGTCGAGCGAGGCGGTCAGCACCCATTCCGGAGAGAACGGCGGGCGGTTGCCGGCAAAGTTCGGCTGCTGGATGCCGTCGGTGTTGGGATCGAGATCGCCAACGCCGTTGATCTCGCCGGTGGTGTCGAACACGTTGAACTGCGCGAGCAGCTCCTTGTATTCGGCATTCAGGTAGTTGGCCGAGGCATGGAAGTTGGTGCGATCGTCCAGGGCAATGTCGGCCGAGGCTTCGATGCCCCAGATCTTCGCCTTGCCGGCATTGAAGATCTGGCCGCCGATGGCGGTATCAAGCAGTACGGAAACCTGCAGGTCCTTGTAGTCGTAGTAGAACGCGCCAAGGTTGAACTGGTGCTGCCCATGATCACCGAAGGTCTGCTTCCAGCCGCCTTCGAAAGCGGTGTTGGTCTCGGGCTTGTAGGTGCCGACCGAGTCGAAACCGCCAGCTTTGAAGCCGGTCGACGCCTTGACGAAGATCAGGGTGTCGCTGTTCGGCTTGAAGTTCAGGCCAGCCAGCCACGTGACCTTGCTGTCGCTGCTCTTGAGCGGAATGGTGGTGAGATACATCACCTTGCTGAAGTCCTTCCGGCCTGGACCGGCGCCGACGATGTACGGGTCCGGTACGAGCGAGAAGGTCTCAAGGCTGAAGCGGAAGGGGTCGACGTTGAGATAGGTCGCGTTGCGCTTGTTGTCGGTATAGCGCAGGCCACCGATCGCGGTCAGCTTGTCGCCCAGCGGAACCTCGACCTGACCGAAGACCGATTTGCTGTCGCTTTTGACGTAGCGGCCGAAGTAGCTGAGGAACGTGCCCGGCTTGCCGAACAGGCTGGGATCATTGAGCGGGTCGGCGAAGACGAAGCTGGGCAGCATGAAGCCGCTTTCGCGGGCCAGGTCTTCCTTGAAGTAGAAGCCGCCGACCTGATAGACCACGCCGCCGACCGTGCCGTTGATGCGCAGTTCGTGGCTCTGCGTCTTGGCTTCATCCTGGTAGCCGAACGACTGATAGATCGTCGGCAGAGTCAGGCGACCGGGATCGCCCGAGTACTTGCGATAGCCGCCAATGTAGGTGATCGTTGCCGCGTCGCTCAGCTCATATTCGATACGTCCGCGTGCGGCCCAGGTGTGATCGCTGACATGGCCGATGCCGAAGAGCGGCGCTGCATAATTGCTGCGGTCGACCTTCGAGAGCAGGTTGGTGTTGCTGGGAACGCAGAGCACTTGCGCATATTCCGGTGCAACCTGGGTGAAGCCGTTGTTGCAGGCACCGCCGGTGGGACCGTTGCCGGCACCGTTCAGGTCGCCGGCGGCAAAGATGCCGGGGGTGAAGCTACGGTGCGAATACTCGGCCGCCAGGTTGATCGAGAGACGATCGGTCGGCTCGAGGCGGAGCGAGGCGCGGCCTCCGTACGACTTGTTGTCGTCAGAACGGCCAGCGGCGTAGGCCGGGAACACGAAGAAGCCACCGCCTGCGGGGTGCTTGCTGTAGCCATCGCGCTCATCGTAGAAGCCGGCGACGCGAAGGCCGGCGATCTCGCCCAGCGGCAGATCAATACCGGCATCGGCACGGATCGCGTTGTAGTTGCCGTAGCTGATCGAGCCGTTGACCCCGAATTCCTTGCCGGGCTTGCGGGTGATGAAGTTGATTGCACCGCCGGTCGAGTTGCGGCCGTAGAGCGTACCCTGGGGACCGCGCAGCACTTCGACCCGGTCGATGTCGAACAGGGCCATGCCCATCACGTTCGGGCGGTTGATGTACTCACCGTCGATATTGATGACGACCGAAGTATCCTGCGCTTCGTCATTCGAGGTGGTGCCGACGCCGCGGACCGAAACCTTCACGGTGCCCTGGTCCTGGTTGACCTGCACGACCGGCGCGATCTGGCCGACGTCGTTCATGCTGGCAAAGCCAGCCTTCTGCAGCTCCTCGCCGGAGACGACGTCGATCTTGATCGGAACGTCGTTGAGGTTCTGCGCGCGGTTCTGCGCGGTCACGATGATGACGTTGGGGTTGGTGTCTTCTGCCTCGGTGGCCTGGGCTGCGTCCTGCGCATGCGCGGGCAGCGCGAAGGCGAGCGCGCAGGCGCCTGCCAGCAAAGCACGAGTGTAGGTTGACTTCGGCATGATGGTATTTCCTCCCCATGTTGCGCCACGTTCGGCGCCGCCGTTTAACAGATTAGAATTCTAAAAACTAGAACCTAAATTCTATTGAGTGCAGAACGTTTGTCAAGCATCGGCACCCAAAGCGATTTTCCCTCATGATCGGCAGGGATGGCGCAGCATCGCCATCAAGTAAAATAATGAGTCTTTCGCCTGCCATAGCCATGGGCTTTGGCAGCGGCGAACAGTCTCCCTGCACCTTCCCGATACTCTCCAATAAGAAATTCACATAGCAAATAACCTTCATGGATAATCATCAACGTGGTAAATGGATTGCTGGACTCAGGCACGAAAAAGCCGGCGGAGCAGGGCTCCGCCGGCGATTGGCGCGCTGCGATGAACCGGCCGCTCAGCCGATGCCCATGAGCCTTGCGTTGAGCGCCCGGTCAGCTCCGCCCGCGGCGAAATCGTCGAAGGCGTGTTCGGTGACCCTGATGATGTGGCGATCTATGAAGGGCGCGCCTTCGGCCGCGCCGACCTCGGGATGCTTGAGCGCGCATTCCCATTCGAGAACGGCCCAGCCGGCATAGTCGTTGGCGGCCATCTTGCTGAAAATCGCGGCGAAATCGACCTGACCGTCACCCAGGCTGCGGAAGCGGCCCGGCCGGTCCACCCAGGACTGGTAGCCACCATAGACGCCCGAGCGACCGTTGGGGCGGAACTCGGCGTCCTTCACGTGGAAGCACTTGATGCGCTCGTGGTAGATGTCGATGAACGCCAGGTAATCGAGCTGCTGCAGCACGAAGTGGCTCGGATCGTAGAGGATGTTCGCGCGCGGGTGATTGCCGACGCGTTCGAGGAACATCTCGAAGGTCACCCCGTCGTGCAGGTCCTCGCCCGGATGGATCTCGTAGGCAACGTCGACGCCGTTCTCGTCGAAGACGTCGAGGATCGGCTTCCAGCGCCGCGCCAACTCATCGAAGGCATCCTCGACCAATCCGGCCGGACGCGCCGGCCAGGGATAGAAGTAGGGCCATGCGAAAGCGCCCGAGAACGAGGCATGGGCGGCGAGGCCGAGGTTGCGGCTGGCCTGGGCCGCGAACTTGAGCTGTTGTACCGCCCATTGCTGCCGCGCGGCGGGATTGCCGTGGACCGAGGCAGGAGCAAATCCGTCGAACTGCGCGTCGAAGGCAGGGTGCACGGCCACGAGCTGGCCCTGCAGGTGAGTCGACAGCTCGGTGATCTCGATGCCCTTGGCCGCCAGCATGCCCTTGACCTCGTCGCAGTAATCCTTGCTGGTCGCGGCCTTTTCGAGGTCGAACAGGCGACCGTCCCAGCTCGGGATCTGGACGCCCTTGTAGCCGAGGCCGGCGGCCCAGTCGGCGATGGTCTCGAGGCTGTTGAACGGCGCGCTGTCGCCGGCGAACTGGGCGAGGAAGATGCCCGGGCCCTTGATGGTCTTCATATCGGCTCTCCTCAGTCTTCGAGCTTGACCCAGCCGGCATTCTCGCGGCTGGCGGTAACGGCCTTGTGGATGAAGGTCATGCCGCGCACGCCCTCTGCGATACCGGGCAGGAGCGGCGCGGCGTCACCTCGGACGATGGCCGCGAAGTCGCGGTAAAGATTTGCAAAGGCTTCGAGATAACCCTCCGGATGTCCACCTGGGGTACGGGTCCGCGAGGCTGCGTCGGCGCCGAGCACACCGGTGCCGGAACGGACCAGCGTGCATGTGCCGTCGAGGCGGCTGATGGTGAGCGTGTTGGGCTCCTCCTGCCGCCAGACAATGCCGCCCATGTCGCCATAGGCGCGAATGCGCAGGCCGTTGAGTTCACCCACTTCGATCTGGCTGGCGAGCAGAACGCCGCGCGCGCCGTTTTCGAAGCGCAGAAGGATCGAGCAATCGTCGTCGAGCAGGCGCCCAGGGACGACCGAGCCGAGATCGGCGAGGAGTTCGGTCACGCGCAGGCCGGTGACGAATTCCGCAAGCTGAAAGGCATGGACGCCGATGTCGCCGATGCAGCCGCCAAGCCCGGCGCGCGCGGGATCGACCCGCCATTCGGCCTGCTTGCCTTCGGCCGGTCCCGCAAGCCAGCCCTGCGGATACTCGACCACGACCTTGCGCACGGTGCCGATCTCTCCTGCGGCAACGCGGGCGCGCGCCTCGCGGACAAGGGGATAGCCGGAATAGGTATAGGTCACGCCGAACGGCTTGCCTGCGGCAGCGACGACCCCGGCAAGCTGGTGCGCCTCGTCGAGAGTGGCGGTCAGCGGCTTGTCCGTGATGACCGGATAGCCCGCCGCGAGCGCCGCGCGCGCCGAGGGCAGGTGATTGTGATTGGGCGTGACGATGGAAACGAAATCGATGCCATCGTCGCGGGCGGCCTCGCCGGCAAACATCGCTTCGAGCGAGGGATAGGCGCGCGCCGAATCGATCCGGTAGCTCTCGCCCGCGGCCGCGCTGCGGCCTGCATCGCTGGAGAAAACGCCAGCCACCAGTTCGATCTCGCGGTCGAGTTCCGCCGCAAAGCGGTGCACGGGGCCGATGAACGCCCCCGGCCCACCGCCGATCATCCCCATTCGCAAACGTCGCATCCAGAAACTCCCACGGACATCGCTGTCATTTAGAAGGATAATTCTATTTTAGAATTCGCGGCGGTCAACCCGCGCGAAGCATCCGGAGGTGACATTTTTGGCTTCGCCTTTGAAGGAAAATCGTGCGAGAGGTGGAACTCTCGGATTCTAGAACAAATATTCCTTTATCGGGCGAGCATACGCAAAGATGGCACGTGGCGGAAACAAGCAGGCGGAAGAGCCCGCGCTGGCGGTCGAAACGGTGAGTCGCAAGCCCCAGCAGGGGCGGAGCAAGGCCTCGCTCGAACGCATGCTTTCCGCCGCGCGCGAGCTGATGCTCGAACGCGGCAGCGAGGACTTCACGCTGCAGGACGTGAACCAGCGCGGCAACGTATCCATCGGGTCGATCTACCTGCGCTTCCAGAGCAAGGAAAACCTCGTGCGCGCCGTGATCGCGCGGGCGCTGGAGGACCTTGCGCAGGCCGAGGAGGCCATGGTCGAGGAAGTGCTCGGTTCTTCGGCAACGCTCGAAGAGTTCATGCCGCGCTATGTTGCCGGCTATGCCGAAGTGCTGCGCGTGAATGCTCCGCTGCTGCGCCTGGCGATGGAGCGCGCCTCGTTCGACCCGCTGGTGTCGAAGCCGGGCAAGGACCATGCCCTGCGTGCGACGGCACTCGGCATGGACGCCATGCTGCACTACCGTTCGAGCTTTGGCGGCAGCGACCACGAGACCAAGGCCAATTCCGCGTACAAGATCGTCTTCGCGACGCTTGCGCGCCAGCTCAGCCTGGGCTCGTCAGGCGAAGCGGCGCACGACTATGACTGGGAAGTCCTCAAGCGCGAGCTCGGCCGGATGTGCCTGGCATACCTGCGCGCGCCCTGATCGGATCTTCGCCCTAGCCGCCGCTTTGTGCCAGCAGGCGACGCATGATCGCGCGCACGTCTTCGGCCATATCCTCGCGCTCGAGCGCCAGGGCGAGCGTCGCCTCGACGAAGCCGGCCTTGCTGCCGCAGTCGTAGCGTCGCCCGGCGAAGGTCACGGCGTGGAACGGCTGGCGGCCGATCATCCGCGCCATCGCATCGGTCAACTGCACTTCGCCGCCCGCGCCGCTTTCCTGGCATTCGAGAGTGCGCATGACTTCCGGCTGGAGGATGTAGCGGCCGGAAATGATGAGGTTTGAAGGTGCGTCCTCGCGCTTCGGCTTCTCGACCAGGCCCTTCACTTCGGTCAGCGTGTCGGAAACCCGGGCGCCGGGAGCGATGACGCCGTAGCTCGACACTTCTGCCGCGGGCACTTCGAGCACGGAAATGAGATTGCCGCCGACGTCTTCGTAGGCATCGACCATCTGCTTCATGCAGCCGGGCGTGCCGATCATCATTTCGTCCGGAAGGAAGATCGCGAAAGGTTCATCCCCCACGACCGCGCGCGCGCACCAGATGGCGTGGCCAAGACCCATCGGCACCTGCTGCCGCACGGTCACGAGATTGCCTGGCTGGATCCGCGTCGGCGCGAGAATATCGAGTACCTTGCCGCGATCGCGCATCGTGTGTTCGAGTTCGTAGGCCGTGTCGAAATGCTCGACGATCGCGGTCTTGCCGCGACCGGTCACGAAGATGAGCTGCTCGATGCCGGCCTCGCGCGCCTCGTCGACCGCGTACTGGATCAGCGGGCGGTCGATGATCGGCAGCATTTCCTTCGGGATCGCCTTTGTCGCAGGCAGGAAGCGGGTTCCCAGCCCCGCGACCGGAAAGACCGCCTTGCGGATGGGCTTTCGCTGTTCTTTCAATGTCATCCCGCCGCGATATCCGAAGGTTGTTTCATATTCTTGATGCAATGCACAATCCCGGGCGGCAAATGTCAACCGAAGTTCGGTCCGCTGCCGCCGTATCGCTGCCGCTTGCACGGACCGGCAAACAGGCTAAACGACCGCGATGGACAAGATCATCATTCGCGGCGGAAAGCGTCTTTCGGGCGCCGTGCCGGTCTCGGGCGCCAAGAACTCGGCGCTTACCCTGCTGCCCTGCGCGCTGCTGACCGACGAGCCGGTGACGCTGCGCAACCTGCCGCGTCTTGCCGACATCGACGGGTTCCAGCACCTGATGAACCAGTTTGGCGTATCCACGTCGATTGCGGGCGCAAGGCCGGAGGATTTCGGCCGCGTGATGACCTTGCAGGCGACGCGCCTGACGTCGACCGTCGCGCCCTATGACCTGGTGCGCAAGATGCGCGCCTCGATCCTCGTGCTGGGCCCGATGCTGGCACGCGCGGGCGAGGCCACGGTTTCGCTGCCCGGCGGCTGCGCCATCGGCAACCGCCCGATCGACCTGCATCTCAAGGCGCTGGAAGCCCTAGGTGCGCAGATCGAACTGGCGGCAGGCTATGTCCGCGCGATCGCTCCCGACGGCGGCCTGCCGGGCGGGCGCTATTCCTTCCCGGTGGTCTCCGTCGGCGCGACCGAGAACGCGCTGATGGCCGCCGTGCTGGCCAAGGGCAAGTCCACCCTGCACAATGCGGCGCGCGAGCCGGAGATCGTCGACCTGTGCAACCTGCTGGTTGCGATGGGCGCGCAGATCGAGGGCATCGGCACGTCGGACCTCACGATCCACGGCGTGGACCGCCTCCACGGCGCGACCTACATGGTCATGCCGGACCGCATCGAGGCCGGCTCCTATGCCTGCGCAGCCGCGATCACCGGCGGCGAAGTGATGCTGAACGGCGCGCGCATCGAGGACATGGAAGCGACCGTACAGGCACTGCGCGACGCGGGCGTCCATGTCGAACCGCGCAAGGGCGGGATCTACGTGGCGGCCGACGGTCCGCTCAAGCCGGTCACGATCTCGACCGCGCCCTATCCGGGTTTCGCGACCGACATGCAGGCGCAGCTCATGGCGATGCTGTGCCTTGCCCATGGTTCCTCGGTGCTGACCGAGACCATCTTCGAGAACCGCTACATGCACGTGCCGGAACTGAACCGCATGGGCGCCCGGATCGAGACCAAGGGCCGCACCGCAGTAGTCCACGGGGTGGAGAAGCTGACCGGCGCCGAAGTCATGGCGACCGACCTTCGCGCATCGATGAGCCTGGTCATCGCCGGGCTTGCGGCCGAAGGCGAGACGCAGGTCCACCGCCTCTATCACCTCGACCGCGGCTATGAACGGCTTGAAGAGAAGCTCTCGCTGCTTGGCGCCGAAATCGAGCGCGTCGGCGGGGACTGAGTTCCACCGCGTCGCGTTCGCGTCGAACGGAAAGGGCGTTTTCCGGCCCTAGTCCAGCCTCACCTTGCCGCGCCCGGCCTTCACGGCGCCGCGGATCTTCTTGCCGGCCAGACGCTCAACCTTTCCGACGCGGTTGAGGCGCGATTTGGCGCGCTTCTGCGGAAGGTTGCAGGCTTCGCGCAGCAATTCGGCGAGGCGCTTGCGGGCATCCTCGCGGTTCTGTTCCTGGGTGCGGTAACTGCGCGCGGTGAGGACGATCTCGCCCTTTGCGGTCATCTTGCTGCCGGCCAGGGCCTTTACGCGGTGGAACACCTCGGGCGACAGGCGAAGGGCGAAGACGTCGAGCCGCAACTGCACTGCCGTCGCCACCTTGTTGACGTTCTGGCCGCCCGGCCCGGCAGAGGCGATGAAGCTTTCCTCCACCAGCGACAGCGCCTTGGCGACGATCGCGTCGGGGGACATGTCAGGCCCCGGCATCCGGAAGCTCGAAGCCGAAGGCGTCGAAATCGAGCGGCAATGGTGCGTGGGCGACGATCGGCGCCTTGCCCGCGCGCGGAACGACTAGATCCGAGGCATGGAGCATGGTGCGCCACGCACCCTTGCCATCGCCATAGACCGGATCCCCGACGAGGGCATGGCCGAGCCCGGCCAGCGCGTGGATGCGGATCTGGTGGGTGCGGCCGGTTTCGGGCCGGAACTCGACGAGCGTGAGGCCCGGCTTTCGCGCGACGACGCGCCAGTGGGTAAGTGCCGGCTTGCCCTTTCTGGCCGGGATCATCCGCCAGCCCTTCTCGGCGGAGCTGACCTTGGACAGCGCCAGGTCGATGGTACCCTTCTCGCCCGTAACCTCGCCCGCGACGATGCCTAGATAGACCTTCTCCACCTCGCGCGCCTCGAAGGCGGCAGAGAAACGCTTCAGCGCCTTGGGATTGCGCGCCAGCAACAGGCAGCCAGAGGTGTCGCGGTCGAGACGGTGAACGGGGAAAGGTTCGCGCTGGAAGCCGAAGCGCAGGGCATCGAGATGGTTCTCGAGGCTGTCGCCACCGGCGCGAGGACGATCGAGCGGGAGGCCAGCCGGCTTGTCGATGACCAGCGCCTCGCCGTCTTCGAACAGGATGGAGAAATCGATCATGCAACGGCCTTTTCTATACGCCGCAGCGCTTCTTCGAGTTTCGCCTCGTCCGCCGCGAAGCTGATGCGGAAGCCGTCCCTTCCGCCGAACGCGGATGCCGGCACCACGGCCACGCCGCTTTCCAACAGATGGAGGCAGAGCGCTTCGTCATCGCCGAAGCGCGCCATCAACGGCGCAGCATCGACCATACAGTAGAAGGCGCCATCGGGAACAGGCGTGGACAGGCCGGGGATCGCGTTAACGCGCGCGCAGACCATGTCCCGGCGCGCACGGAAGCGCTCGCGCCAGTCCAGCAGGAAGTCCTGCGGGCCTTCGAACGCGGCGACCGCAGCGGCCTGGCTTATCGAGGCAGGGTTGCCCGAGGAATGCGATTGCAGGCGGCCCATCGCAGAGATCAGCCATGCGGGGCCGGCGGCGACGCCGATCCGGAAACCGGTCATCGCGTGGCTTTTCGAAACGCCGGAGACGGTCAGGATGCGATCCGCGAGATCGGGGCACTCCACCGCCAGCGTGGCGTGGCGGCCCTCGCCGTAACGCAGGGGCGCATAGATGTCGTCGCTCATCACCAGCACGCGGGGATGACGGCGCAGAACCTCGCCCAGCGCGCGCAGTTCCTGCGCCGGATAGGTGGCGCCAGTGGGGTTGCCGGGGCTGTTAAGCAGCAGCCAGCGGGTGGCGGGGGTGATTGCGGCCTCGAGTTGCGCGGCCGTAATGCGGAAACCGCCTGCGGCGTCGGTCGGCAGGTCCACGACCTCTGCTCCGGCGAAACGCACGATTTCAGGGTAGCTGACCCACCAGGGGCTGGGGATCAGTACTTCGTCGCCGGGATCGAGCGTGGCGAGAAGGGCGTGGAAGATCGCCTGCTTGCCGCCGGCACTGACGATCACCTGCGAGGGCGGGACTTCCAGGCCGAGGTCACGGCTGAAGTGCAGCGCGGCGGCGCTGCGCAGGGCGGCTGTGCCCACGACGGCGGTATACTTGGTGTCGCCTGCGTCGAGCGCGTCCTTGGTGGCCTGGACGACGTGCGCGGGCGTGGCGAAATCAGGCTCGCCCACCGAGAGCGAGATCACGTCGCGGCCTTCGGCGCGAAGCTGGATCGCGCGGTCGGTGATAGCGGTGGTACGGGAAGGAGCGATGCGCGCAAGCGCCCGGGAGAGCTGGTTCATGATGTCAGGCGCCAAGCAGGCGAGCCGGGATGAGGCCGCGCAGCGCGTTGCCGACGAGGAAGCCGCCGGCAAGGTCATCGAGCGTCAGGTCCGCCTCGACCGCACGTCCGGCCTCGATCAGGCTTCGGCGCAGTACGCCGGGAAGCAGGCCGAGTTCGGCGCGGGGGGTGAGCAGAATGCCATCGCGCTCGACGAAGATGTTGGTGAACGTGCCTTCGGTAAGGAAGCCATCGTCGCGCAGGAACAGGGCCTCACCGGCGCCCGCCCGTTTCGCGGCGGACAGGCCCGCCTCGTAGAAGGCGCGGTCCGTGGTCTTGTGGCGCAGGCGCCAGTCGCCGTCCGACACCGGAAGCGAGAGCACCGCGCAGGTCAGGCTTTCGATCGGCGCCGGCATGGCCGAGGCATCGAGCGCATGGGCGCCCCCCTTCGACACGACGAGCCGGACCCGCGAGGGCGCGTCGAGATCGAAGCAAAGCGCATGGATCGCATTGCGCACCGCGTGCCGGTCGAAGCTGTAGCCTAGCGCAAGCGCACTGGCCTTCATGCGTTCGAGGTGCAGTTCGAGCAGTTCGATACCCTTGGCCGGATCGAAGGCCATGGTCTCGATAAGGTCGGCATGGCCGGCGGACAGACGCAAGAAATTCCCCTTCACCACGCATTCCCGCCATTCGCCGATCATGGCCGAATCGGCAACGACCGCAGAGCCGACGCCCATGACCGCGCGGCCCCCGGAGGCCCCGGCGTGATCGCTCGAAAGACGCAGCGTGCGGATTGCCACATTGAACGCCGCCTCGCCAGTGGGGTCGATCCGTCCGATCGAGCCGCAATAGAGCCCGCGCGCGTCCCGTTCTGCGGCATGGATGATCTCCATCGCGCGGATCTTGGGCGCTCCGGTGATCGAACCGCAGGGGAAGATCGCGCGCAGGAGGCTGCGCACGTCCTCGCCGGGGGCAAGCCTGGCGCGCACGGTGGTGACCATCTGGTGGACGGTAGGATAGGATTCGATGGCGAAGGGCGCCTCGACCTTGACCGACCCGGCCTGTGAAACGCGCGCGAGATCGTTTCGCATGAGATCGACGATCATCAGGTTTTCGGCGCGGTCTTTTACACTGGCGGAGAGGTCGGCCTTGAAGCGCGCGTCCTCTTCGGGGGTTGCCCCGCGCGGGGCAGTGCCCTTCATCGGGCGCACCCGCGCTTCTCCGCCGGAAAGCTTGAAGAAGAGTTCGGGCGAGAACGAGAGGTGCCAATGCGCGCCGTCCCATATCACGCCGCCATAGCCCGCGCGCGCATCGCGGCGCACTTCGCCGTAGATCGACAGCGGATCGCCATCCCAGGTGCCGGTCAGCGGGAAGGTCAGGTTCGCCTGGTAGATGTCGCCCGCGCGGATCGCCTCCTGCACCAGGTCGAAGGCGCGGGCATAGCCGCCCGACGACAGCGCAGGGCCGAGCGGACCGAGGCGCCCGGGGCCGCGCGCATTGCGCACCAGCCACTGCTCGACCTCCGCGCTCGGCATCCGGGTGACGCGGTCGAAGCGCGCGAACCACACCAACGGGCCGTCAGCACCGGTTCGCACCGCCGCCAGCGGCAAGAGACGCGGTTCGAGCGCGAGGCCCGCCTCGTAGGCGAGGTAGCCTGCCCAGTTGCCGGGGACAGCCGCGATCCGTTCAAGCGCGGCCTCGACCTCCTCGGCGCGGCGCGCGACGACGATCTCGACGGCGTCCTCGTAGAGGCGCGCATCACTCGCGCCCTCGCTGCGGGCGTCGTCGAGCAGGATGAAGGGAGCACGGGTCATGGCGTTCCTGCGCGCTCTAGCCGTTACCCGCTCCGGATGCAAAAACCCCTCGCAAGGGACAAGGCTGCGGCCTAGTCTCGGGCCAACTGGTCTCGGGCCAAACGGATAAGGTGCTGCGCATGGACGATATCTACCTCGGTCTGGGTTCGAACGGCGAACGGCAGGTGCTGCGCCTGGGCCGGGCAAACCGCCACGGGCTCATCGCGGGGGCGACCGGCACCGGCAAGACCGTGACCTTGCAAGGCATTGCCGAACAGTTTTCGGCGCGCGGCGTACCCGTGTTCATGGCCGACGTGAAAGGCGACCTTGCGGGCATAGCCATGCCTGGCAGCCCCACGTTCAAGCATGCCGCCTCGCTGGAGGCGCGCGCGAAGGAACTGGGCATCGCCGACTACGCCTATTCCGACAATCCGGCGGTGTTCTGGGATCTCTACGGCGAAAGCGGGCACCCCATCCGCACCACCATTTCGGAAATGGGGCCATTGCTGCTGGCGCGCCTGATGGGGCTCAACGAGACGCAGGAAGGCGTGCTCAACATCGCGTTCCGCTATGCCGACGACAACGGCTTGCTGCTGATCGACCTTGCGGATCTGCAATCGGTGCTGGTTGCCTGCGCCGAGAACGCGAGCGAGCTTGCCACGCGCTACGGCAATGTCTCGAAGGCCAGCGTGGGCACGATCCAGCGCCAGCTCCTTGCCTTCGAAAGCCAGGGGGCAGATCGCTTCTTTGGCGAGCCTGCCTTCGAGATCAACGATTTCCTCAAGGTGGACGAGCAGGGACGCGGCATGGTCAACGTGCTGGCCGCCGAGAAGCTGATGCAGAGCCCCAAGCTCTACGCGACTTTCCTGCTGTGGCTTCTGTCCGAACTGTTCGAGGCGCTGCCCGAAGTGGGCGACCCGGAGAAGCCGTGCCTCGTGTTCTTCTTCGACGAGGCGCACCTCCTGTTCGAGGACGCGCCACAGGCGCTGATGGAAAAGGTCGAGCAGGTCGTCCGCCTGATCCGCTCGAAGGGCGTCGGTGTGTTCTTCGTCACGCAGAACCCGATCGACATTCCCGAGAAGATCGCGGGCCAGCTCGGCAACCGGGTGCAGCACGCCCTGCGCGCCTTCACCCCGCGCGACCAGAAGGCGATCCGCGCCGCCGCCGAGACTTTTCGCATCAACAAGGATCTCGATGTCGAGACGGTCATCACCGAACTGAAGGTGGGCGAGGCGCTGGTTTCCACGCTGGAGGAGGACGGTGCGCCCTCGGTGGTCCAGCGCACGCTGATCGCGCCGCCCCGCTCGCGCCTCGGACCGCTGACGCCGAAGGAGCGCGCAATCATCCAGTCCGTCAGCCCGTTCGATGGAAAGTACGACACGGCGGTGAACCGCGAATCCGCCGCAGAGATTCTCGCACGCAAGGCATCTGACGCCGCCGCCGCCGCGCAGCAGATCGAGGCCGAGGGCGAGGACAGCCAGCGCGCCTCGGCGCGGAGGTCGCCTTCGATGTGGGAGCGCGCCGGAAAGGCCGCCGCAGGGGCAGTGGCATCGTCGGCCGGCGCGGTCATCGCGGCGCAGATCACCGGCAAGAAATCGCGCGCGGCGCCGATGGCTTCGGGGATCACGGCGATGGCGGGCTCTATCGCCTCTTCAATCGGCGGCGAGGCCTTCGGGCGATTTGCCCGCGGAATCCTGGGCGGGCTGCTGCGCTAGAGGGCTGCTTCCGACGGAAGCCCGGGCCCGGAACCGGTCCGGGGCGGCACAGCCGCCCCGGATGGCTTGTCACTTCTTGCGGGCGTTGAGCCAGTCGGTCAGGCCCTTGACGAAGAGCGGACGCGCCTTTGCCCGTTCGGTTAAGCCACCGATCACCCGATCGACCGGGCGCGAGGCTTCGGCGGGGACGGTTGCCTTGAAGGCCTCCAGCTTGGCCAGCATCGCCGGATCGTTCGACGCGTTGGCAAGGCTGGCAATGAAGGTCACGCGGCTCTGCGCATCGACCAGCCCCTCGATCTTCGCACGGTTGGCCACGGCGAAATCGTAGGTGGCGTCCGGGTGTAGCCCCGCCGCCGCGACGATCATTGCAGCGCTCGTGGTCTTCCCCGGAACGTCGGTCAGCGCGAGATCGCGCGCGGCGGCAGCAAGCGCGGGATCGGCGGGACGACCGAGCAGCGTGTAGAGGAACTGGCGTTCGACCGCGCTGTTCGAAGCGGCCGCCATCTGGCGGATCGCATCCCAATCAGCCTTCGTCGCATTGCGCGCGACGATGTTGAGCCAGGTCGTCTTCTGCGGACCGTCGAGAGCCTTGGGGTTCGAGGCGAGCATGGCGAAGCGGCGGCGCGCCTCGGCCACGACATCGGGATCGCCCATCGTGCCGAAGCCCGAAATCAGCGTGGAGCGCAGATCGGCATCCGGCAGGCTCTCGTTCGCCTTGGGGTCGAAGCCGAGCGTCATGAGGCGCGGCTTCCAGGTGGCGGCGACCTTCGCGGCGAGCCGCTTCTGGGTAGCCGGGTCCTTTTCGAGCGTACGCCACGCGCCAACGTAGCGCCCGAATGCGCTGCTCGCGACGACCGGATTGGCATTGCCCGGAACCGCGGCGAGGAGGTCCAGTGCCGGGGCATAGGGCTGGTAGCCGCTGGTCGAGAGCGCAAGGTTGTCGGCAATCAGGCCCATCTGGTCGACGGGCTGCAGCGACGGCATCGCCGTCTTGAGCGAGGCCAGCATCTTGGGCGTGTAGAGCGAGCGGTAATAGCCGAGCTGGCCCGCATTGATGACGACCGGGCCGCAACCGTTGACGGTGACCGTGCCCTTGCCGCCGTCGAGGATCGTGCGCGTCGCCTCGCCGCCGGCGGAGACGAGCAGCGGCACCTTCCACTGCTGCGGCTGACCCGCGACCTGGTCCTTGCGGTCGATGCTGAATTCGCCCTGTTCGAGCATCACCGTGGAGACGCCCTTGCGGCAGGTCAGCCCGGTCACCTTGACCAGCGGGATGCCGGGCTTGGTGGTGAAGTCGGTGGCAACGGAAGTCAGCCCGGGGGCACCGGCCTTTTCGACCGCCTGCCACAGGTCCCTGGAACGCGTGTTGGCGAACTTGTGGTCGCGCATGTAGGCCCGCAGGCCATCGCGCCACACGGTCTCGCCCGCGAAGGATTCGAGCATCGAGATGACCGCTTCGCCCTTCTGGTAGGTGATCGCGTCGAAGGCCTGGTTGGTCTCGTCGACGGTCTTGATCTCCTGCACGATCGGGTGCGTGGTCTTGAACCCGTCGAGGCCCATCGCGGCCTCGCGCCCTTCGACGCGGCCGAGCAGCGGGAACCAGTCGGGGTGGAAATGGGCGGTCGCCTTGGTTTCCATCCAGCTGGCAAAGCCCTCGTTCAGCCAGAGGTCTTCCCACCAGGCCATCGTGACGAGATTGCCGAACCACTGGTGCGCCACTTCGTGCGCCTGGGTGGTGACGATGTTCTGGCGCGCAGAGGCCGAGGTGATCGCCGGATCGTTGAGCAGGATGCGCTCGAACGTCAGGATCGCACCCCAGTTTTCCATCGCCGAGAAGAACTGCGACTGGCCGGGGGCGGCCACGTTGTCGAGCTTGGGCAGGGGATAGGGCTGGCCGAAGTATTCGGAGTAGTAGGGGATCAGCGGCGCCAGCTCATCGAGCGCGAAACGCGGCTGCTCGCCGCTGCCCCGGGGCGCGACGATCCCGGCCTGTACGCCGGGCGCGGCTTCCTTGGCCATGCGTTCGAAATCGCCGAGCGCGAAGAACAGCAGGTACGATGACATCTTCGGACTGGTGCCGAACGTGACGCGCTTGAGCCCCTTGCCGAGATCCTCTTCCTTGATCGTCGGCATGTTGCTGATCGCCATGCGGTTCGACGGGACGACGGCGGAGAGATCGAAGGTCGCCTTGTAGATCGGCTCGTCGAACATGGGCGCGAAACGGCGGGCGTCCGGCGCCTCGAACTGGGTGAACAGGCCGCGCACGTCCTTGCCGGTGACCTTGTCGGGATAGTCGAGCGCGAAGAGGCCGTTGGCCTGGGTGTTGATTACGCCCGAATAGGTCGTGTCGAGCCGGTACTTGCCGGGCGCGAGCGGCTGGGCGGCGGCGAAGCGTGCAGTCTGGCTGGCCGCGTCCATCGTGACCGTGACCGGCATGGCCGCGCCGCCGGCCGGCGTGAGCGTGGCCGAGGCGATCTTGAGGTCGAGGGCGTGGAGCGTCAGCACCGGGCTCGCCTCGGTGACTTCAAGGTCGACCGAAGAGGTCCCGGTGAAAGTGAGGTTCGTGGCGTCGGGCGTGATCGAGATTGCATAGTGCGACGGATGCGCCACGCGAGGAAGATCGGTGTGCACGCCGGCGGCGGCGGAAGGGTTGGCCGGGGCCTGCTGGGCAGTGGCTGGAACGGCAAGGCAAGCAATGGACAGCGCAAGCGCCGAAACAAGTGAAATGGTACGCATGCGGACAATGACTCCCCGGCGCAATGAAGATTGGTTGCACTAGCAACCGGTCGGGCTGGCCGCGAGTCCTTTCGACGAACGACAATCATGCGCCGACCGATGTCGGTTGACTATGCCCCGCGCCGATGAGCGGGGAGTTAACCCGTCGGCAGGCGCACCGTGGCGGTCAGGCCGACGATTTCGCCGCCGGGGCCGTGGCGGTTCGTCAGGATCAGGGTCCCACCGTGCTGGTCCGCAATGGCGCGGGCAAGCGTGAGGCCGAGGCCCGTGCCGCCGGTACCGCTGTTGCGCGATGCCTCCAGCCGCGTGAACGGCTCCATCATGCGCGCGATCTCGCCTTCGGGGATGCCGGGGCCATCGTCCTCGATCCGGAGAACGGCGGTGCGCCCGTCACGGGCCAGCGATACGCGCGCCCTTTCGCCATAGCGCATGGCGTTGGAAACGAGGTTGCGCAGCGCGCGGCGCAGCCAGGTGGCGCGCAGGGGAACGACGACGCGTTCGGTGTCGCCCAGTTCGACCGGTTCCCCCATGTCCTCGAATTCGCCGATCACGTCGGCGACGAGAGCGGAAAGTTCCGTCGGCTCCACCGGGTCGGAAGGGCGACCGACGCGGGCGAGCGAGAGAATGTCGTCGAGCGAGCGGTTGATGTCCTCGATGGTGGCTGCCATGCGCGCGCGCTCGGTATCGTCGTCGACTGCCTCTATGCGCACGCGCAGGGCGGCGAGAGGGGTCTTGAGGTCGTGCCCGATGGCGCCGAGCATGACGTCCTTCTCGTCGAGCATGGCCGCGATCCGGGCTTCCATCGCGTTGTGCGCGTCGATCAGGCCCTGGATATCCTCCGGCCCTTCGGGTTCCAGCTGTCCATCGAGCGTACGATTGCTGGCGAAATCGCCGACGCGGCGGGTCAGCGCCTTAAGCGGGCGGGTGATGCGGCGCAGGATAAGCGCCATGACGCCGACCAGCACGAAGTAGAGCACGATCGTCTGCCCGACGAGTGGGGCAAGCACGCGCATCTCGCCGCCTTCGCTGAACACGCGGGTCGAAACCCATTGCCCGCTCGACTGGCGAACAGCGGCGATGACCAGGCGAGGCATCGGTTCCTTCGAGACCGCCGCGAGTTCGCGCCGGTGGCGGCGCATGAATTCAAGGCTCGGCTCGTCTTGCAGCGGATCGCGCTGGAACACGACAACCTGGGCCGCGTCATATCCCTGCGCGGTGAGGACCTCTGCAAGCTCGTGCTCGACGCGCGGGAGGCGGCGCTCGCCGGGGCGCTGGGGGGAACGGTCGGTCACGTCGACGCGGAAGGGTGGCGGCGGCGGACGCTCGTCGTCATCGCCGTGATGCTTGCGCCGCATTTCGGGCGGCGGGCCGAGCAACCGGAACGCGGCGGAGCTGACCATCCCGGATTCGCGGCGGTGGCTCTGTTCGCGCCAGATCAGCACCGCCGAGATCGTCTGCGCGATCAGCAGGGCGAAGGCAATCGCCAGCAGGACCTGTCCCTGCAGGCTACGGGGCCAGAGGCGCAAGGCTCGCACGGTTCAGGCTTCGCCTTCGACGGCGGCGCGCTTGCGGACTTCGGCGGCGAGCATGTAGCCGCCACCCCAGACGGTCTGGATCAGTTCCGGATTGCGGCTGTCGACCTCGATCTTTCGGCGCAGGCGCGAAATCTGGTTGTCCACCGCGCGGTCGAACAGGTGCGCTTCACGGCCCTGGACCATATCGAGCAGACGATCGCGATCGAGGACCTGGCGGGGATGGTCGAGGAAAGCCATGAGCAGGCGGAACTCGGCCGAGGATATGGCGACGACCGCGCCTTCGGCATCGATCAGCCGGCGCTTGAGCGGATCGAGCCGCCAGCCCTCGAATTCATAGATGACCTCGTCCGAAACCTCGCTCGACTGCTTGGTTGCGCGGCGCAGGACCGAACGGATGCGGGCGACGAGTTCGCGCGGGTCGAAGGGCTTCACGACATAGTCGTCGGCACCGATTTCCAGCCCGACGATGCGATCGGTGGATTCGCCCTTCGCGGTGATGAAAATGACCGGAAGCCGCTTCGATTCCACAAGATGGCGGCACAGCGACAGCCCGTCTTCGCCCGGCATCATGATGTCGAGCAGGACCAGGTCGCAACCGGTTTCAAGTAAACGGCTGCGTGCTTCGGCGGCAGTACCGGCCTGCGTTACGACGAACCCCTGGCGGACCAGATAGTCCGCCAGGGGTTCGCGCAGGGCCGGTTCGTCATCCACCAGGAGAATGCGGATCGGCGCTTCGTTCATGGCAATCAGTTAGCCGGAGGCGGGGGCGGAGGTCCATCGCCCATTGCGCCCATCGGGCCACGTTCGCCGGGGCGGCCCATCTTGCCCATCATTTCCTTCATCGCGGCGCGACGTTCTTCCGGCGTGATCTTGCCATCCTTGTTGGCGTCGGCCTTGTCGAAGTGTGCCTTGGCGGCGGCATCGAATTCGGCGCGGGTCACGGTGCCGTCCTTGTTGGCATCGGCCATGCCGAGCATGTGCATGCCACCGCCCATCATGCCGTGGTGCCCGCCGGGACCGCGCTTGCCACGATGGCCTTCGTGGCCGGGCATGCCGTCAGGATGGCCGCCAGGACGTTCGCCAGGCGAGGCATCGGGACGATCGCCCGGCATATCGCCCATTCGGTCCTTCATGGCTTCGTGATGAGCGATGAATTCGTCGCGGCTGATCGAACCGTTCTTGTCGGTATCGATCTCGGCGAACTTTTCGGCCCACTTGGCGGCGCGGTCGGCCTGGTCGAGCTTGCCGTCCTTGTTGACGTCGAGCTTCGTCCACATTTCGTCGGACTTCGCCTTGGCTTCCGCCCAGGTGATGGTCTTGTCGCCATCGGCGTCCATCTTCTGCGCAATCGCGGGCGATGCCGCATAGAGTGCGACCGAGGCGGTCGCCATGACGGCGGCTGCAGCAGCAAGCTGGAATTTCTTCATTGTCACGCTCCACGAGGAGGAAAGGGGGAGGAGACTGCGGCCGCCCGCCGTTTCGGCAAGGAGAGGGGGAGGGAAGACCTTGCCCAGGGGGGACTGGATGGGGACGACCGCAGTTCCTGTGGGTCCTATCTAGGAGCGCATTGTCGCGCGACTATGCCGGCAGGGCCGGATTTTTGTCGCAATTTGTCGCGCAGGCGAATTCATGTTCATCGCCGCGCAAGCGAATGTCAGCCCATGACGAAGGCGTTGAGCTTGTTGCCATCGGGATCGCGGAAGTAGGCGGCGTAGAATCCGCCGCCACGCAAGCCCGGCGCGCCTTCGTCGCTGCCGCCATGAGCGAGCGCGATGGCATGGAGCCGGTCGACCTGCGCGTTGTCCTTCGCCTCAAGCGCGACCATCACTCCGTTGCCCACCGTGGCGGCATTGCCGTCGAAGGGCTTCATCGCCGCGATCCCCGCAGCGCCGCCGGGAACGCCCCAGGCGATGCCGGTGGGGAATTCCATCATGCGGCCCACACCCATCTCCGCCGCAATTGCATCGTAGAAAGCCGCGGAGCGTTCGAGGTCATTCGTCCCAACGGTGACGTAGCCGATCATGTCCGATTTCCTTTGCGTGAGTCGATTTCGGAACAATAGGTGAACAAATATCCCGTCACAAGGGGGCGCAGGCCCGGACCAGCCACTCGCGATCCTCGCCGCCGAGCTGGGGCGCAAGGACAGCGCGGACGCTCGCGTGATAGGCGTTCAGCCACTCGCGCTCTTCGCCCGAAAGCAGCGCCACGTCGACCAGAGCCCGGTCTATGGGCGCAAAGGTCAGTGTCTCGAAACCGTAGAACTCGCCTTCCGCGCCTTCGATTTCGCGCCGCTCCACGAGCACGAGATTCTCGATGCGGATGCCGTATTCTCCGGTTTTGTAATAGCCAGGCTCATTCGACAGGATCATGCCTGGCATGAGTTCCTGCCCGGTGCCCGCCTGGCCTCCGGATGCCTTGGCGATGCGCTGCGGCCCCTCGTGGACGGCGAGGAAGCTGCCGACGCCGTGGCCGGTGCCGTGGGCATAATCGAGGCCTGCCGCCCACAGGAACTGGCGCGCGAAGCTGTCGAGCTGGCTGCCCGCGGTGCCCTTGGGGAACACCGCCCGCGCAAGCGCGATGTGGCCCTTGAGAACCCGGGTGAAGCGGTCCTTCACCAGCGCAGGCGGCTCGCCCGGACCGATCCACACGGTGCGGGTGATGTCGGTGGTGCCATCGACGTACTGACCGCCCGAATCGACGAGGTAGACACTGTTCGGCTCGAGTACGCGGCTCGTTTCCTCGCTCACCCGGTAGTGAACGACGGCGCCGTTCGGTCCCGCGCCCGAGATCGTGTCGAAAGACAGGTCCCTGAGCAGCCCGCCTTCCGCGCGAAAGGCCTGGAGGCGGTTGGCGGCCGAGAGTTCGGTCACCCCGCCCTTCGGCGCCTCGACGGCCACCCAGCGCAGGAAGCGGGCGATCGCCGCGCCATCGCGGGCCTGCGCGGCGCGGTGCCCAGCCTGCTCGACCGGATTCTTCAGGGCCTTGGGCAAGACGACCGGGTCCGTCTCGGCAACGATCTCGGCGCCGGAATCTTCGAGTGCATGGAAGATCGCCGCCACCGCCCGCTCTGGATCTACCGCGACCTTGCGCCCCGCGAGCGCCCTGAGCGCAGGCACGAAAGCCTCGCGCGGCTGCACGCGCACGGCATTGCCGAGATGCGCGAGGAGCGCAGGCGTGACCTTTTCCGGCGCGATGAACAGGTCGGCGGTGCCATCGGCATGGGCAAGTACGAAGGACAGTGCCACCGGCGTGCGGTCCACGTCGCTGCCCCGGATGTTGAGCAGCCATGCCACCGAATCGAGCGCGGTGACGACAGCGGCGTCCAGCCCCCTGGCGGCCAGCCATTCGGCAACTTCGGCGCGCTTCTCGCTGGCGGACTTGCCCGCGTGTTCGTCCGCGTGGGGAATGGCGGGTGCGAGCGAGGGCGCCGGGCGGTCCTGCCACACCGCGTCGACCGGATTGGCGGACACGGGCACGAGCGTCGCCCCGCGATCTGCAAGGGCCTTCTGCGCGGCTTGCGCCCAGCCCTTGGAATGGAGCCACGCATCATAGCCGATGCGCGCGCCTTTGGGCGCATGTTCGCCAAGCCAGGCAGCGACGCTGGTCTGCGGCACCGACTGGTACGACCACAGCGAACCGTCGACCTGATCGCGTACCTGCAGGGTGTAGCGCCCGTCGACGAAGATCGCGGCTTCGTTCGCAAGGACGACGGCAGTCCCGGCCGAACCGCCGAACCCGGTCAGCCATTCCAGCCGCTGGGCGTAGGCGCCGACATACTCGCTCATGTGTTCGTCGGAAATCGGGATGACGAAGCCGTCCAGGCCGTCCTTCGCCAGCTGCTTTCGCAAGGCGTCGAGGCGGGCTTCGTGGGTGTGCATAAGCATGGGGTGTGTCCTGAATGGGATAGGCCCGCCTTGCGGGCGTCATGCGGGCAACATAGATGCAGCGAATGACTCTTGCCACTCCTCCCGTCGCGGCAAGGAAGCCGCACAGCTTCTCGCACCACGGCCTGACCGTTTCCGACGACTATTTCTGGCTGCGCGATCCCGGCTATCCGGACGTGACCGACAAGGACGTGCTGGCCCATCTGGAAGCCGAGAACGCCTGGTTCGAGACGCGCATGGCCGCGCAGAAGCCGGTGATCGACAAGCTGTTCAAGGAAATGCGCGGGAGGATCAAGGAAGCGGACAAGTCCGTGCCGCAGAAGGACGGCAATTTCCTCTACTGGATCGAGTACGAGGACGGCGCCGAATACAAGAAGTGGTGGCGCCGCCCGGTCGGTGCGCCCGATGACGGCAGCGCCGACGAACTGATCCTCGACGAAGTGGCGCTGGCCGAGGGCAAGGAATACTTCCGCCTCGGCGCCATCGCGGTCTCCAACGACGGAACGCGCCTCGCCTGGTCGGTTGACGACAACGGATCGGAGCGCTTCACCGCGCGGATCAAGGTCATCGCCACCGGCGAGATCCTGCCCGACGAGATTCCGGGCACGCTGTCAGGCCTGATCTGGGTGAAGAACGACACCGGGCTCGTCTATTCGCTCGCCAACGAGAACTGGCGCACCGACAATGCGCGGCTGCACTGGATCGGCCAGCCGCTGGAAAGCGACGTGGAACTCTATCATGAGGACGATGAAGGGTTTCGCGTCAGTGCGGCGCTTTCGGCCAACGAGAAGTGGCTCATCATCGCCACCGGCGACCACGAGACCGGCGAGGTTCGCCTCGTGCCCGCCAACGACCCGCTGGCGCCGCCGCTGCTGGTCAAGCCCCGGCAGAGAGGCGTCGAGTACGACGTGGATGAGCGCGAGGGCGTGCTCTACATCCATACCAACGACACCCACGAGAATTTCCGCCTCGCCACTGCGCCGCTCTCTGACCCGGGCAACTGGACGACGCTGATCGAGGGCACGCAGGACTTCTACCTGACCGGGTTCGAGCTGTTCCGCGACTTCTACATCGTGGAAGGTCGCGTTCGCGGCCTCGATCGCATCGAGGTGCGCTACTACGATGATCCGACCAGGATCGAGCCCATCGAATTTCCCGAGGCGAGCTACGAAGCCTCGCTGGGCGACAATCCCGAATGGGCGATGCAGGTGCTGCGGGTCGGCTACGAATCGATGGTCAGCCCTTCGTCCGTATTCGACTACGACGTCGCAACCCGGCACCTGACGCTGCTCAAGGTGCAGGAAATCCCGAGTGGCTACGACGCCTCGCTCTACGAGACGACCCGACTGGAGATCGCGGCGCGCGACGGCACGATGGTCCCGGTCAGCGTGGTCTGGCGCAAGGATCGTCAGCCGGGCGGGCCGCTGCATCTCTATGGCTACGGCGCCTATGGCATCGCCATCGGCCCAGGCTTCTCGACCACCCGCCTCAGCCTGGTCGACCGGGGCTTCGCCTATGCCATCGCCCATATCCGCGGCGGCGACGACCTTGGCCGGGCATGGTACAAGGCCGGCAAGCTCGAGGCGCGGACCAACACGTTCAACGACTTCGTCGACGTGGCGAAAGGCCTGATCGAGCGCGGCTTCACCGAGGCCGGAAAAATCAGCATCTCGGGCGGATCGGCCGGCGGCGAGCTGATGGGCGCGGTGATCAATTCCGACCCCGACCTGTGGGGCGCGGTCGTGGCGCACGTTCCCTTCGTCGATGTCCTTGCGACCATGCTCGACGAGGATCTCCCGCTGACCCCGGGCGAATGGCCGGAATGGGGCAACCCGATCGAGGACAAGGCGGCTTTCGAACTGATCCGGTCCTACTCGCCCTACGATCAGGTCAAGCCGCAGGCCTATCCGCCACTCATGGTCACCGCCGGGCTGAATGACCCGCGCGTGACCTACTGGGAGCCGGCCAAGTGGGTGGCGAGGCTGCGCGAGCTGAAGACCGACGAGAACGAGCTGATCCTCAAGACCAACATGGGCGCGGGCCACGGCGGCAAGTCGGGCCGGTTCGAGAGCCTGAAGGAGACGGCGGAGGAATTCGCCTTCATCCTGTGGCAACTGGGCGTCGCGGCGTGAGCAATCGCCACACGCTGACATTCACGGCGGGCCCGGAGCACATCGACGAGCTGGGCCACGTCAACAATGCGGTGTGGGTGACGTGGATCCAGGACATCGCCACCAGCCACTGGTCCGCCGTCGCACCGCAGGCACACCAGGAGGCCTATGTCTGGGTCGTGACCCGGCACGAGATCGACTATCGCGGCAACATCGGCCCGGGCGAGAGCGTCACGGCCGAAACCTTCATTCCCGAAGGCCCGACCGGCGCCCGCTTCGATCGCTGCGTGGAATTCCGCAATGGGCAAGGCCGCGTGATCGTCAGCGCACGGACCACCTGGGCGCTGATCGACCGGGCCAGCGGACGACTGCTGCGGGTGCCAAGGGAAGTCGCCGCGACCTTCCTCGGGACCTGAACGGCGGTCAGAGCGGGTTGCCGTCCTTGTCGCGGTAGATCTCGCGCCGCCCGACGTGGTTGGCCGGACCGACGAGGCCATCGGCTTCCATCCGCTCGATCCACTTCGAGGCAGTGTTGTAGCCCACGCCCATCTGGCGCTGGATCCAGCTTGCCGAAGCCTTCTGGCTTTCGAACACGAGCTGGCAGACCTGGCGATACTTGCGATCTTCGGGGTTGTCGGAAGCGCTGTCGATGTCGTCGAAGCCGAAGCCGCCGTCCTCGGGCTCCTCGGTTACCGAATCGACGTATTCGGGGCTGCCCTGCGACCGCCAGTGATCGGCCACCTTCTCGACCTCCTCGTCGCTCACAAACGGGCCGTGGACGCGCTTTATAGGGTCGGTGTTGGGCTTGTAGAGCATGTCGCCCTTGCCCAGGAGCTGTTCCGCGCCCTGCTCGCCCAGGATCGTGCGGCTGTCGATGCGGCTGGTCACGGCGAAGGATATGCGCGTCGGCAGGTTGGCCTTGATCACGCCGGTGATGACGTCAACCGAGGGACGCTGCGTTGCCATGATCAGGTGGATGCCGGCGGCGCGGCTCTTCTGCGAGAGCCGCTGGATCAGCACTTCGATCTCCTTGCCGACGGTGACCATGAGGTCGGCCAGCTCGTCGACGATGACCACGATCTGCGGCAGGACCTCGTAGTCGAGCTGCTGCTCCTCGAACAGCTCCTCGCCCGTGTCGGGATCGAAGCCCACCTGGATGCGGCGGCCCAGCGGCTTGCCCTTGGCCTGCGCGGCGCGGACCTTCTCGTTGAAACCGGAAATGTTGCGCACGCCGATCGACGACATCTGGCGATAGCGCCGCTCCATTTCCTCGACAGCCCACTTCAGCGCGCGCACGGCCTTGCCCGGCTCGGTCACCACGGGCGAGAGGAGGTGCGGAATGTCGTCGTAGGACTTGAGTTCCAGCACCTTGGGATCGACCAGGATCAGGCGGCACTGCGCAGGCGTGAGCCGGTAGAGCAGTGAAAGCAGGATGCAGTTGAGACCAACCGACTTGCCCGAGCCGGTGGTGCCCGCGACCAGCAGGTGCGGCATCGTGGCAAGGTCGGCGACGATGGGATCGCCGGAAATGTCCTTGCCCAGGATGATCGGCAGGAGCGCCTTGGAACTGGCGAACTTCTCGCAGGCGACAAGCTCGCGGAAGCTCACCATGTCGCGGATCGCGTTGGGCAGTTCGATGCCCATGACGGTGCGGCCGGGGATCGAGGAAACGCGCGCGGAAATCGCGCTCATATTGCGGGCGATGTCGTCGGCCAGGCCGATCACGCGGCTGGCCTTGATGCCGGGGGCAGGCTCAAGCTCGTACATGGTCACCACCGGGCCGGTGCGCACGGCGGTGATCTCACCCTTGACGTTGAAGTCGTCGAGCACGTTTTCAAGCAGGCGCGCGTTGCGTTCAAGCGCGAGCTTGTCGATCTTCTGCGCCGAGCCTGCCGGTGCCTCGACCAGCAGTTCGATCGAGGGCAGTTCGTACTTGTCGAACAGGTCGCCCTGGCGCGCCTTGGACTGGACCGCGGCAGGCGCGGGCGCACGCGAAGGGTCGGTAATCTCGGTCGGCTTGCGCGGGGCGAGAGCGGCCTCGACATCGACCGCCTCGGCAGCGGCGCGGGCTTCCTTCTCGCGCTTTTCCTTTCGCGGTGTGGGCTCGAACGGCACTTCGTCGCCGGTCTTTTCCACACGCTCGCGGCGGTGCAGGAAGGATGGCAGGCTGGCCATGCGCGCCCAGTCGAACGCAAAGATCCGGCTGGCCAGCGCGATGCCTCCGCCAAGCGTCGCAAGACCGACGGGCACGCTGAACCAAAGCGGCGAAACCTGCGGCACGAGGCCCGCGAGCGCATTGACCAGCGTCGCGCCGAGCAGGCCGGCAAGGCCGCCGGGCCCCGCCGGCAGGCGGCTGGACGAACCCGCGCCCCACAGCGCCAGCGCAGTGCCAATCAGCGCCATCGCCAACAGCAGAAGAAGCGCCGGGCGCCACCAGCGCTGCGGCGGCGGCGCCTCGTCGTCGTCGTCGATATCGATCAGGTCGCTTTCCGCGTCCCACAGGCGCCGCGCGAAGACCCACAGCAGAGGCAGGAGCAATGCGCCCGGAAGGCCGAAGAACAGCAGCACCCGCTCCGCCGTCCACGCGCCGGCCAGGCCCATCCAGTTTTCGACCGGGCTACCCGATGCGGTGCTGCCCGAAGGATCGGTCTGGGTATAGCTGACCAGCGCGAGGGCCAGGAACAGCATGGCTGCCGCAAGCACGCCGCCGCCGATCAGTTCGAGGCTGCGGCGCAACGAGCGGCGCAGCACGGCACGCCAGTCTGCGCCGCTTCCGCGTGCGTTCGATCCTGCCCGGCTAGCCATGATTGCGCGTATCCCTGCCCTTGCTTTGGCCATCATGCGCCGGTTAGGGAGTCAGCGTCAAGAATCCCGCGGGGAATCGCGCTGGAGCAATGGCTTAAGCGAGGCCGTCGATAGCCGCCCAGCCATGCACCGGCAAGCGCGCCGCACGCCGCGCCGTCATACCGCCAAGCGCGATCACCGGCAGCGGAGACCGGCGCGCGAGCAGCAGGAAGCGCACCGGGCCCAGTACCGGCGCTCCCGGATGTGAGCGAGTAGGATGAACCGGGGATAGCAGGACCGCGTCGGCACCTGCTCTCGCTGCGGCAGCGACTTCACCGAGCGAGTGGGCGGTGGCAAGCCGGATACCCCGCCTTCCCGCCACCTCGCGCGCAGTTCCGTAGACGCCCTCGCCCCCCCAGGCGGTGGGAACGCGCGCGCCGATCATCGAGATGCCGCGCGCTCTTGCCAGCCGGCGCAGTTCCGCAAAGCGCCGCCGCCGTTCGTGAGCAGGCAGGTGATAGTGCCGGAAGACCAGCGCCGACCCGCGCGGCAGCCGCGCGATCGCGCGGGCCAGCGCCGCATCGTTGCGTGCATCGCTGAGCAGGATCAGATGCGGCGCACGCGCGCGCTGGATGGTCTGGCGCTTTGCCATCCCGGCGCTATAGCACCGCGCCATGGAACAGGCAGTCCCTTCATCGCCGCTCGATGCGGTTCGCGCCCGCATCGCTTCCGCAGCCCGCATCGCCGGTCGCAAGGCCGACGAGGTGACGCTCGTCGCGGTGTCGAAGACGAAGCCGGCAGAAGCCATTCTCGACCTTGTCGCACAGGGTCAGCGGGTGTTCGGCGAGAACCGCGTGCAGGAAGCACAGGCCAAGTGGCCCGCGATCCGTGCCGCGCATCCCGACATCTCGCTCCACCTCATCGGCCAGCTCCAGTCGAACAAGGCCGAGGACGCCATTGCCCTGTTCGACTGCATCCACTCGCTCGACCGGCCCAGTCTGGTCGCGGCGCTGGCGAAGGCGCAGGACAAGCTGGGCAAGCGGGTGCCGTGCTTCGTTCAGGTGAACATCGGCGCGGAAGAGCAGAAGGGCGGCTGCGCCGTGGCGGACCTGCCGGCGCTCCTCGCCGACGCGCGCGAGAAGGGCATCGACGTGGTGGGCCTGATGTGCGTTCCCCCCGCAGGCATCGAGGCGGCGCCGTTCTTCGCGCTGCTGGACAAGCTCGCCGACGACAACGGCCTGTCCGGGCTGTCGATGGGGATGAGCGACGACCTGGAAACCGCCGTGCAACTCGGCGCGACGCATGTGCGCGTCGGCTCCGCACTGTTCGGAGAGCGCTGAGCCCGACCGACAGGGACCGGCACGCGCTGACGCGCGACCGGCCGTCTATCGTCGCCTCATTCGCCGTGGCGGGTGAGTTCGTCGCCGGTAAGCGTCACCACGTGGAGCAGGTTGGTCGCCCCCGGCGTGCCGAACGGAACACCCGCCAGCGCGACGAGCTTGGATCCGGCCGAGCCGAAGCCGTGGCGCAGCGCCATGCGCTTGCCCTTGGCGATCATCTCCTCGAAGCTGCCGATGTCCTTGGTGCTGACGGCATGGGCGCCCCACAGCAGCCCGACCTTGCGCGCCGTCTTGTGCGAAGGCGTGAGCACGAGCATCGGCACGCCGGGACGTTCGCGCGCCACGCGGCGAGCGGTGGAACCCGATCCGGTAAACACGATGATCCCGGAAATCGGCAAGGTCTCGGTGATGCTCGCCGCAGCCTGCGCAAGGGCGTCGGCGGTGGTCGGATCGGGAAGCGTCTCTAAGAAGTGGACGCGCGCGCCATAGCCCGGATCGGCTTCGACCTGCGCGGCGATGCGGTGCATGATGGTGACCGCCTCTTCCGGCCAGGCACCGGCGGCGGTTTCGGCCGAGAGCATCACCGCGTCGGCGCCGTCATAGACCGCATTGGCGACGTCCGAAACTTCGGCGCGGGTCGGCGTCGGCGCTTCGATCATCGATTCGAGCATCTGCGTGGCGACGACCACCGGCTTGCCCTGGCGGCGCGCGGTTTCGACGATGCGCTTCTGGAGCGGCGGCACCTCTTCAGGGTTCAGCTCGACGCCAAGGTCGCCGCGGGCGACCATGATGCCGTCCGAAAGCTCGACGATCTCTTCAAGCCGGGAAATCGCCGCCGGCTTTTCGATCTTGGCCATGAGCGAGCCGTGGCCGCCCAGCAGGCGCCGCGCCTCGGCCACGTCCTCGGGCCGCTGGACGAACGACAGCGCGATCCAGTCCGCCCCCTGCTCAACCGCGAACGACAGGTCGCGCCGATCCTTGTCGGTCAGCGCGGGAACGGGCACCACCGCATCGGGAACGTTGACGCCCTTGCGATCGGAAATGACGCCGCCGACTTCGGCCGAACAGAGGATCTCGTTCTCGTCGGCGCGGATCACCCGCAGCCGCAGCTTGCCGTCGTCGATCAGCAGGCGCTGGCCCTTGTGAAGAACGCCGAACAGTTCGGGATGCGGCAGGCAGACGCGGGTTTCATCGCCCGGCTCGGGATTGCGATCGAGCGTGAAGTGGCCCGAATGGCGGATGACCGCGCGGCCGTCCTTGAACTTGCCGACGCGAAGCTTGGGCCCCTGCAGGTCGCACAGGATCGTGATCGGCCGGTTCACCTTCTTTTCCAGCGCGCGGATGTTGGCGATGGTCTCGGCGTGAATCGCGTGTTCGCCGTGGCTCATGTTGACGCGGAAGGCGTCGGCGCCGGCGCGGAACAGCTTTTCGAGCATTTCCGGATCGCGGCTGGCAGGGCCGACCGTGGCGAGGATCTTTACCTTGCGTCCGCGAGGATCGAGCTTGGCCACGGCTTTGGTACTCCTTATCATTCCGGCGAAACGCGCTATGGCCGATGGCCGTGCAAAACCCAAGGACGTTTACAGTGGATACGAATGCAATCGATGAACTGCCGGACGCTGTCGCCGCCGCCGCATTCCGTCGCCTGGTGAAGCACCTCCAGCATCGTCACGATGCGCAGAACATCGACCTGATGGGCCTTGCCGGCTTCTGCCGCAACTGCCTCGCCGACTGGATCGTCGATGGCGGATTCGAGGGCGACAAGGCCGCCGCGCGCGAGGTGATCCATGGCCTGCCCGCCGCCGAATGGAAGGCCCGATACCAGACCGAGGCGACGCCCGAGCAGCTCGCCCGTATGGACGAAAGCCTGAAGAAGAACGCCGGCGCTCATTAATCCCCGGACTATCCACAGGCCCGGTTTTGCCCGAATCCGGTCGCGCCGCTATCAGCCGCGCGAACCGATTCACCCGCTTACCCGGAGACTTTCCCGATGGCCGATTCCGCCGACGACCGCCTGCGCCTCCTGATCGAGCGCATCGAACGCCTCGAAGAGGAAAAGAAGGGCATCGGCGACGACATCAAGGACGTCTACAACGAGGCCAAGGCCACCGGCTACGACGCCAAGATCATGCGCCAGATCGTCCGCCTGCGTAAAATGAAGCCCGATGACCGCCGCGAAATGGAAGCGGTCCTGGAAACCTACAAGAACGCCCTCGGCATCGACTGATTGCAAGTTCGCAGGGCAAAGGTAGAAGGCGCGGATGAGCATTTCCATCCGCGCCGCAACGCCTGACGACCTGCCTCTTGTGGCTCGCCTCGTCCGCGCTCTCGCGGAATACGAGAAGCTGGCCCACGAAGTGCGCTTCGACGAAGCCGTGCTGGGCGAGAAGCTGTTCGGCCCGCGCCCCTACGCCGAAGTGGCGATCGGCGAGATCGATGGCGAGGCGCAGGGCTTCGCCCTGTTCTTCCACAATTTCTCGACCTTCGAGGGCAAGCCGGGAATCTATCTCGAGGACCTCTTCGTCCAGCCCGCCGCACGCGGCTCGGGCCTGGGCAAGGCGCTGCTCTCCCACCTCGCGGCCCTTGCGACCGAACGCGATTGCGCGCGCCTCGAATGGTCGGTGCTGGACTGGAACGAACCGGCGATCGGCTTCTACAAGTCGCTCGGCGCGCGCCTGATGGACGAATGGACCGTGATGCGGGTGGATGGCGACGCGCTGGCTCGGCTTGGCGCGAATGCTGGAAATTCCGTCGAAATCGCATAGAATGCGATGCGTTCACGCTGGATAAGGCAATCGCGTGGTACGGGACGGGACATGAGCATCGAAGTTGACAGGCGAACGGTAATCGCAGGCGTCGCGGCAAGCGCCGCCGCCGCGGTATTTCCGCCCCGCGTGGCGGCGGCGACCTATTACCCGACGGAGCAGCACCGCCGCGTGCTGGAAATCGCCAAGGAGCAGGTCGAGCGCCACCGCGCATCGCTGTGGCGGACCGACATTGTCGCCATCGCCGACTTCGCGCTGCCGTCCTCGCTCCCGCGCTTCCACTTCGCCAATCTCGACCGGGGCGAGGTTCGCTCGTTCCTGGTGGCGCACGGCCGCGGCTCCGATCCGGAGCATGACGGCTTTCTCAAGACGTTCTCGAACGACGTGGGCAGCCTTGCCACCTCGCGCGGGGCCTATGTCACCTACGAATGGTACAAGGGCAAATACGGCACCTCGATCCGCCTCGGCGGCCTCTCGCCCGAAAACTCGAACGTCCTCGACCGCGCGATCGTGCTTCACCCGGCCTGGTACGCCGACCCCGCGATGCTCGACAAATGGGGCAAGCTCGGCCGTTCCGACGGTTGCTTCGCCATGAGCGAGACCGATTTCAACGAGGCGCTCTGGCACCTCTCGGGCGGCCGCCTGATCTACGCCGACAGGCTCGGGCTGGGCTGAACCCGGCCCGGCTCAGCGGAAGCGGGCTGGCGCCGCCGGCCCTTGGTGCGGCTGGTCAGGTGAAAGCGGAAACAACGATCGCAGGCATAAGCGTAGAGGATGAGGCCGCTGGCAGTCGCGGCCTCCATCGCCTCCCCGCGCGAGGCATAGCGCACCTTGCGGCGACAGACGCTCTCGCGGGTCCGCATGCTTGGCCTAGAGCGGATTGTCGAGCTTGATGACTTCCTCGTTGCTCTTGCGCTGGGTCGTGTGGAGCTGGCGGGGCTGGGCGAAGGTGGCGAGCACCGGCGCGTCGCGGTTGTAGATGTCCGGGAAGGACCGCAGCATTCCGTTCACGTCGCGCGCGACGGTGAAGTAGGTGAGATAGACCGGGAATGTCTTGGTCATCGGCACCTTGGTATAGACCTTCGAGGTATGCGCGGCGACGGCATCGTCGGGAGTCATCCCGGCCCCGAGGATCGCCATTGTCATGGCCAGCTCGGTCGCCCGCTCCACGCGCACGCAACCGTGGCTGAGCGCGCGGGCGGGCAGGTTGAACAGGTTGCGGTTGGGCGTATCGTGCAGGAAGATCGCGTGCTCGTTGGGCATGTCGAGCTTCATCCGGCCCAGCGAGTTGTTGTCGCCCGGCTGCTGGACGACATAGATCGTGCCATCCCCCGCCTTGGTCACCTTGTAGCCCTCGCGCTCGGCCTGACGCGGGTTGTTGACCAGACGTGCGCCCAGCCCTTCGCCGACGACGATCGACTGCGGCACGGTCCATGTGGGATTGAAGATCACGCCTTCCACCGTCTCGGCCAGCTGCGGGGTCGCAGTCTTGCCGGGCTTGCCAACGATGACCTTGTAGGTGCTGATGATCTTGTTGCGCACCGTCAGGCGGAGCACCTGCTCGGGGACGTTGGCCAGCAGGTACTGCGTGCCCAGGTCGCGCGCCAGCCAGCGCCAGCGATCCATGTTGGCGCGGATCAGCGCGGCCTGCTTCTGGGTCTGCGCCTTGGGCAGCGCGGCCTTGAGCGCGGCATAGTCCGGCACCGTTGGCAGCAGTGCCATGAGCGCGCCCTTCACGTCGTGCCTTGCAAGGGCATCAGCAAGGATCAGCGAGGTCGGGTGGACGTCCTGGTCGGGGTCGACCGCGAACCACTGCACGCGCGCCGTCATCGGTGTGCGGCCATCGCGCAGGTCCTCGGCCAGCCAGGTGAACAGGCGCGTTGCCGTCTCGTCGAGTTCGGGCCCTTCGCCCTTCAGGATCGCGGCCGACAATGCCTCGGGCTGGTAGTCCCTGGGGAACAGCCCTTCGGCGCCGATGCCCTTGATCATGGCGAGCAGGCCTTGCGCATCGCTCTGCGTCCAGTGCGGCGCAGGCACAGGCGTCGGCGCTTCGACCGGCGCGGCAGTGGGCGATACTGTGGGTGATGCAGCGGGGGCCGCAGTCGGCGTTGCCGTCGGAGCAACGACCGGCGCAGGCTTGGCCTGCTTGGTCAGGTCAACCGGACCGGCCTGAGTGCCGGCCTGAGTGCCGGCCTGAGTGCCGGCCTGAGATCCCGCCTGAGTTCCGGCCTTCGCCGCGAGTGGTTGGGAAGCAAAGGTCAGCGCCACGACAGCCACGCCAAGCATGCCGGAAAGGCCGGCCCCGAGATTCGCACGCTTCACTTTTCGCACTTCCCCGTTCACTCGCATTTTGGCTGCGGGAGCCGTCATTTCAAAGATGTCCTGCCCCAAGCCCCGATCACTATCAAGCGCCGCGCCTGTCTGAAGGCTGAATCACCCTGAAGTCCGAATCCCCGGCCGCGGGACACAACATGGTTTCAAGACGCAACCGGTTTGCCTATGGCATGACCGATGAACGATCACCGCGTCCCTTTGCTCCCGGTTCTTGCCGCACTGTTCGGCCTGGCGCTGTTCTCGTTGATGGACGGCGTGATGAAGGCCGCCTCGCTCGCCATCGGCGCCTATGCCGCGATGTGCTGGCGCGGTCTTGCGGGGTCGCTCCTGATGCTGCCGCTCTGGCTGTGGCGGGGACAGGGCTGGCCCGCGTGGACCACGCTCAAGGTCCATCTCCTGCGCGGGTCGGTCGCTTCCATCATGGCGACGCTGTTCTTCTACGGCATCGTCCGCCTGCCGCTGGCCGAAGGCATCGCGCTTTCGTTCATAGCGCCGCTCATCGCGCTCTACCTCGCCGCGCTGCTGCTGGGCGAGAAGGTGCGCCGGTCTGCCATTGGCGGTTCCGTACTGGCGCTTGCGGGCGTCATCGTGATCGCGGGCGGCAAGTTCGATGGCCCCGCCGATGCCGAAGCGGTGAAGGGCCTCGTCGCAACGCTGGTCTCGGCCGTCCTCTACGCATGGAACCTGGTCCTGCAACGCCAGCAGGCGCTTCTGGCAAAGCCGGAAGAAGTCGCCTTCTTCCAGGCGCTGGTCCAGTTCGGCTTTCTCGGCCTTGGCGCGTGGTGGCTGGCGCCCTTTCCCACCGGCACGGTCTGGTGGCTACTGATCGTCTCCGCCCTGCTGTCGGCCGCATCGCTGATGCTGCTGAGCTGGGCCTATGGCCGCGCCGAAGCGCAAGTGCTGGTGCCGCTCGAATATACCGCGTTCATCTGGGCCGCCATCGTCGGCTGGGTAGCCTTCGCCGAGCCGGTCACCGCCTCGATGCTGGCAGGCGTCACCCTTATCGTCGCGGGCTGTCTCTACGCGACCCGCAAGGGCGGGACCGCGCCTGCCGTCAAGGCCGCCTGATCAGGCAACCCGACCGCTTTTGCAATTGCAAATCAATAAGCGGAAATAGCGGACGAATCGCACCGCACTTGCGAAAAATGCGCCCCTCCCGCCCTTGACGAGGGGCAGGTTTGCGCGCATCGCCCCTCTCGCTTTCAGGCCGTAAACCGCCGCGCCGCCACGGGCTCCAGGCCCAAGGGCGATTCCCCGCGCGGCATTCGTTGGCAACGGCCGCGACAGGAGGGAAGACGCACAGCCATGACCCAGGTCGGACAGGATACGCTCGGCACCCGCAGCACGATGAACGTGGGCGGCAAGGAGTTCGCCTACTACTCGCTCAAGAAGGCCTCCGAGAAGTTCGGCGACATCTCGCGCCTGCCCTTCTCGATGAAGGTCCTTCTCGAAAACCTCCTGCGCTTCGAGGACGGTGGCTTCACCGTCTCGACCGACGACGTGAAGGCGGTGGTCGACTGGCAGAAGAACCCCGCCGAATCGAACAACGAGATCCAGTACCGCCCGGCGCGCGTGCTGCTCCAGGACTTCACCGGCGTTCCCTGCGTGGTCGATCTTGCCGCGATGCGCGATGCCATCGCCACGCTTGGCGGTGACACCAGCAAGATCAATCCGCTGGTCCCCGTGAACCTCGTCATCGACCACTCGGTCATGGTTGACGAGTTCGGCCATCCCAAGGCCTTCGAAGAGAACATGGAAATCGAATACCAGCGCAACATGGAGCGCTACGATTTCCTCAAGTGGGGTTCGAAGAGCCTCAACAACTTCTACGCAGTGCCCCCGGGCACCGGCATCTGCCACCAGGTCAATCTTGAAAACATCGCGCAGACGGTGTGGACCAGCACCGACCAGAACGGCGCGACGGTTGCCTACCCCGACACCTGCGTCGGCACCGACAGCCACACCACCATGGTCAATGGCCTTGGTGTGCTGGGCTGGGGCGTCGGCGGGATCGAGGCCGAGGCCGCGATGCTCGGCCAGCCCGTCTCGATGCTCATCCCCGAAGTGGTGGGCTTCAAGTTCACCGGCGAACTGAAGGAAGGCGTCACCGCCACCGACCTCGTGCTGACCTGCACCAACCTGCTGCGCAAGCACGGCGTGGTCGGCCGTTTCGTCGAATACTACGGCCCCGGCCTTGCCGCCCTGTCGCTGGCCGACCGTGCGACGCTGGCCAACATGGCACCCGAATACGGCGCGACCTGCGGCTTCTTCGGAATCGACGAGAAGACCCTCGACTACATGCGCCTCACCGGCCGCGAAGAGGCTCAGATCGCGCTCGTCGAAGCCTATGCCAAGGAGCAGGGCTTCTGGATCGACCCGTCGGTCGAGCCGATCTTCTCCTCGACGCTGGAACTCGACCTCGGCACTGTCGTGCCCTCGCTCGCCGGTCCCAAGCGCCCGCAGGACCGCGTCTCGCTTCCCGAAGTCGACGACGTGTTCAACGCCGACATGGCGAACACCTACAAGAAGACCCCCACCCGCGTTCCGGTCGAAGGCAAGGACTTCGACATCGGTGACGGCGACGTCACAATCGCGGCGATCACCTCGTGCACCAACACCTCGAACCCGGGCGTGCTGGTTGCCGCAGGCCTCGTCGCCAAGAAGGCCAACGAGCTGGGCCTGAAGCCCAAGCCCTGGGTCAAGACCTCGCTGGCGCCCGGCTCGCAGGTCGTCACCGACTACCTGAACAAGGC
Source organism: Novosphingobium aromaticivorans DSM 12444 (assembly GCF_000013325.1). Classification (GTDB taxonomy): domain Bacteria; phylum Pseudomonadota; class Alphaproteobacteria; order Sphingomonadales; family Sphingomonadaceae; genus Novosphingobium; species Novosphingobium aromaticivorans. The sequence goes on along the minus strand of NC_007794.1, from coordinate 463,456 downwards.
AGGCCTGCAGGAACACCTGGACGCCGTCGGCTTCAACCTCGTCGGTTATGGCTGCACCACCTGCATCGGCAACTCGGGCCCGCTCGCCGAACCGATCAGCAAGGCGATCAACGACAACGGCCTCGTGGCCGCCGCCGTGATCTCGGGCAACCGCAACTTCGAAGGCCGCGTCTCGCCCGACGTGCGCGCGAACTTCCTCGCGTCGCCGCCGCTGGTCGTCGCCTATGCACTCAAGGGCACGGTGATCGAGGACTTCACCACCACCCCGATCGGCAAGAGCAAGGACGGCGCTGACGTCTATCTCAAGGACATCTGGCCCTCGAACAGCGAAGTCGCGACCACCATGGCCGGCTGCATGGACCGCGCCATGTTCCAGGCCCGCTATGCCGACGTCTACAAGGGCGATGCGCACTGGCAGGCGATCAACGTCACGGGTTCGGAAACCTACTCCTGGCGCGCCGGCTCGACTTATGTCGCCAACCCGCCCTACTTCGAAGGCATGTCGATGACGCCGGCTCCGGTCAGCGACATCATCGATGCCAAGCCGCTGCTCATCCTGGGCGATTCGATCACCACCGACCACATCTCGCCGGCCGGCTCGATCAAGGCTGACAGCCCGGCGGGCAAGTGGCTGATGGAGCACCAGGTCGCGAAGGCGGACTTCAACTCCTACGGCGCGCGCCGTGGCCACCATGAAGTGATGATGCGCGGCACCTTCGCCAACATCCGCATCAAGAACGAAATGGTCCCCGGCGTCGAAGGCGGCTTCTCGCGCTACGGCGACGAGGTCGGCTCGGTCTATGACGTTGCCATGAAGCACAAGGCCGACGGCACGCCGACGGTCGTGATCGCGGGCAAGGAATACGGCACGGGCTCTTCGCGCGACTGGGCGGCCAAGGGCACCAACCTGCTCGGCGTTCGCGCCGTGATCGTCGAGAGCTTCGAGCGCATCCACCGCTCGAACCTCGTCGGCATGGGCGTGCTGCCGCTCCAGTTCAAGGAAGGCCAGAACCGCACCTCGCTCGCGCTCTCGGGCGACGACACCTTCACGATCAAGGGCGTCGCGAACCTCCAGCCGCGCCAGGACGTGGAAGTCGAAGTGACGCGCAAGGACGGCACCAAGCTGACCTTCACCGCACTGTGCCGCATCGATACCGCCAACGAAGTCGAGTACTTCATGAACGGCGGCATCCTGCACTACGTGCTGCGCAAGCTCGCTTCGTAAGAAGCTGGCGGCACTGCCGGAACGAAAGGCCCGCCGGGACAACCCGGCGGGCTTTTTGCTGCGCGCCTTCCGCACCGCGAACCAGGTACGAAAAAGGGCGGCTCCCCCCGGAGACCGCCCTTCCCGTCCGCCCGCCGGAGCAGGCAGCAAATCCTTTGCTCAGGCGCTCTTCGGCTTGCCGTAACGCCGCCGCGCGACGAGCCCCGCGGCCGCCGCGCCGAACAGGATGACCATCGAAGGCTCGGGCACCTCGGTGCCGCCGCTGGTCGACGACGTCGTCGTCCCGCCGTTCGAGCTGGACGTCGAGGACGAGGTCGAACTGGAGGTCGAAGAGGAAGTCGAGGTCGACGAGCTGGTGCTGCTCGAAGTGGACGAGGACGTCGAGGAGCTGGTGCTGACATTGCCCGACGATGTGGAAGTCGACGAACTCGTGCTCACGTTCCCCGAAGAGGTGCTGACGTTGCCGGAACTGGTCGAGACGTTGCCCGAAGACGTGCTGACCGACCCGCTCGACGTCGAGACATTGCCCGAAGACGTGGAGGTCGAGGTCGAGACGCCGCCGGTCGAGGTGGAGACCCCACCCGTCGTGGTCGAGCTGCCGCCCGAGCTGGTCGAAGTCGATCCGCCGGACGTCGAGGTCGAACCGCCTGACGTCGAGGTGGAGCCTGTGCTGGTGGAGGAGACGACGACGCTGCCGCCGCTGCTGCCTCCGCCGAAGAACCCGCCGAAGAAGCCACCCCCGAAGCCGCCGATGCCGCCGCCGCCGATCACCACGGGCACGCCGCCACCCGATCCACCGACAGGCTGGGGCGGCATGGGCGGCATGTAGGGCACCGGCACCATCGCCATCTGCTGCGCCGGCTCGCAGGTCCTGGTGGTCGTGGTGGTGACGACGCGGCGCGCGCGATGCACTTCGCGTGGCGCGGCGCGGCGCGCGACGACTCGCTTGGCAGGCTTCGCTTTCTTCACCTTGACCGGCTTCACGTGGTGGATTTCACCCTTCGAGGGTGCCTCCGACACATGCACCGCGCCGCCGCCGAGCATCGCCCCGCCTGCGGCTGCCGCCGCCAGTTTCGCCAGTGCCATCCGAACCGACATGATCTTTGCTCTCGTTCTATCTGGGTGGGAGCCCTAGCAGGAACGGGTTAACGTCCTGCGGCCTTTCCCGACCCATCGAACAACGCAGATGCCGCCAGCATGAGCAATGCCGTTAACCGGATTCCGGGTGTTGAATCTGCCCGAAAACGGGACCATCGACCGGCCCGGGCCCACTCTGTGCCAATATGGGACCGATCCGCCGGGAAGTCCTTAACCGGTCACTCGTCCGGGCCGAACAGCCCCGGCATCTGGCCCGAGGGCGGAGCAAGGCCGAGATGCTGCCAGCCACGGTCGTTGAGGCACCGCCCGCGCGCGGTGCGGGCGATCATACCGAGCTGGATCAGGTAGGGCTCGATCACTTCCTCGATCGTGTCGCGCGGTTCGGAAAGCCCCGCTGCCAGGGTCTCCACGCCCACCGGCCCGCCCTTGTAGATGTCCGCGATCATGGTGAGATAGCGGCGATCCTGAAGATCGAGGCCGATCTTGTCGACCTCCAGCCGGGTCAAAGCATTGTCGGCGATCGATTGTGTGATCTTCTCCGCGCCCGCAACCTGCGCGAAGTCGCGCACCCGCCGCAGCAGGCGGCCGGCGACACGCGGCGTCCCGCGCGAGCGACGGGCAATCTCGGTCGCCCCGCCCTTGTCGATGCCGATGCCCATCAGGCTCGCCCCGCGCGCGACCACGCGCTCAAGTTCCTCGACCGAATAGAACTGCAGGCGCACCGGAATGCCGAAACGGTCGCGCAGCGGCGTCTGCAACAGGCCCTGGCGCGTGGTCGCGCCGATCAGGGTGAAGGGTGGCAGATCGATCCGCACAGATCGCGCCGAGGGACCTTCCCCGATGATGAGATCAAGCGCGCGGTCCTCCATCGCCGGATAGAGCACTTCCTCGACCACGGGATTGAGGCGGTGGATCTCGTCGATGAACAGGACGTCGCCATGTTCGAGATTGGTTAGCAGCGCGGCGAGGTCCCCCGCCTTGGCGATGACCGGGCCGGACGTGGCACGGAAATTGACGCCCAGTTCGCGCGCAATGATCTGCGCCAGCGTCGTCTTGCCAAGGCCGGGAGGGCCGAAGAACAGCACATGGTCCATCGCCTCGCGCCGCTGCTTGGCGCTTTCGATGAAGACCTGCAGGTTGTCCTTGGCCCCGGCCTGGCCGACGAACTCGGCCAGCGTCTTGGGCCGCAGCGCGGCGTCCTGATCCTCGATCTGCGAGGCGGAGGAAAGGAGCGGGTTGTCGGTCATTCGTTATCCCGCCGCCCGCTTCAGCGCCACGCGCACCAGGTCGTTCAACCCCGCATCCTCGCCCAGTTCCTTGACTGCTGCGGCGACGGCGCTGCTGGCGACGGCGGGTTTGAAACCGAGGTTCTGCAAGGCCGAGACCGCATCCGCGCTGGCATTTCCAGGGGGCGCGACGAAGGCCTCGCCGCCCGGGCCGACCGGCGAGGCATAGCCCGCAAGACCGCCGGCCTTGTCCTTCAGTTCGTTGACGATGCGGCTGGCGAGCTTGGGGCCGACGCCATTGGCGCGCGCCACCATCGCGCTGTCGCCGTGGGCACAGGCGCGCTGGAGTTCCTCGACCGACAGTGCCGAAAGGATTGCAAGAGCGACCTTGCTGCCGACGCCCTGCACCGCCGTCAGCAGCCGGAACCACGCGCGTTCGCCCGCGCTGGTAAAGCCGATCAGGCGCTGGTCGGTCTCGCTCACCTGCATTTCGGTGTGGACGACGACCTTGTCACCCCGGAGGCCGAGATGGGTGAGCGTCTTGGCCGAGCAATGGACGAGGTAGCCGACGCCGTTCACGTCGATCACGGCCCAATCGGGCCCGGTGTCGTCAAGAATGCCGGTGAGCTTGGCGATCATGGTTTGTTCCTATGGCAGGGAACGCAGGCAGGGGCAAGCGGGTGGACTTGCAGGCTTCCGGCTTCCGCAATGCGGCGCCGATTGCCGCTGGTTCCGCTATCGATGGCTGCCCAGCATGTTGGCGTGGGTAATCGCCACGGCCAATGCGTCGGAGGCATCCTCGCCCGCCAGTTGAACGCCGGGGAGCAGGATCTTGAGCATGTGCTGGATCTGCTGCTTTTCGGCGCCGCCCGTCCCGACCAGCGCCTTCTTGATGACCTTGGTCGGATATTCCGCCACCGGAATGCCGGAGCGCGCCACGGCGACCATCGCCACGCCGCGTGCCTGCCCCAGCTTCAGCGTGGACTGCGGATTGACGTTGACGAAGACCTCTTCGACCGCGCCGGTATCGGGCTTGTAGATGTCGATCACGGCGGCGAGCGCGGAATCGAGTTCGACGAGGCGCTCGGCCATCGTGGCCTTGTTGTCAGTGCGGATCTGGCCGTTGGCCACGTGGCTCAACCGGCTGCCCGACTTGGCGACGACGCCCCAGCCGGTGACGGTGAGGCCGGGGTCGATGCCGAGGATGATCATCTTACAGTTTCAGTCCGATGCGCGGGGCCAGTTGCATCATTGCCAGATAGAGCAGGACTGTCAGCAAGCAGCCGGCGATAAGTGATATCCAGAACGGCACGCCATGACGCAGCAGGGCCGGGATCACGAGGAACATCGGCAGCGAGGGCAGGACGTACCAGAACGTCGCCTCGGCATGGATCGCCATGTTCTCGGCGTCGGGCCGCGCGTTCCACAGGAACACCATGCCGAGCACCGAGACGAGCGGAAGCGAGGCGACCAGCGCGCCCAATGCAGGCAGGCGTTTGCCGATTTCCGCAATGGCCGCGATCAGCACGCCCGAAAGCAGCGCCTTCGCGGCCAGTTGCCACATGGCGATCAGCCCAGCGTTTCCATGACGTCGTCAGGGATATCGTAATTGCCCCAGACGGTCTGGACGTCGTCGTCGTCTTCGAGGACGTCGATCAGCTTGAGCAGGGTGGCGGCATTGTCGGCATCGACCGAGGTCTTCATGCTCGGCTTCCATGCCAGCTTGACGCCTTCGGCCTCACCCAGGGTCTTTTCGAGTTCGCGGGCAACTTCGTGCAGCGATTCGACGGCGACCCAGATCTGGTGGCTGCCGGGGTTCTCGTCGCCATCGCCCATGTCGGATTCGACATCCTCGGCACCCGCTTCGATCGCGGCCTCGAGGACCTTTTCCTCGTCGCCGACCTTGCCGGGGTATTCGATCAGGCCGAGGCGTTCGAAGCCGTGGCTCACCGCGCCCGAGGCACCGAGGTTGCCGCCGTTCTTGGCGAAGGCGGTGCGCACGTTGGTGGCGGTGCGGTTGCGGTTGTCGGTCAGCGCTTCGACGATGATCGCGACGCCGCCGGGGCCGTAGCCTTCGTAGCGCACTTCCTCGTAGTTATCGCCTTCGCCCTTGGATGCCTTGTCGATCGCGCGCGCGATGTTGTCCTTGGGCATCGACTGCGCCTTGGCCGCGTTGATTGCGGCGCGCAGGCGCGGGTTCATGTCCGGGTCGGGCATGCCCATCTTGGCCGCGACCGTGATTTCGCGCGAAAGCTTGGAAAACATCGCCGAGCGCTTTTTGTCCTGCGCGCCCTTGCGGTGCATGATGTTCTTGAATTTGGAATGGCCTGCCATGATCCGTGCTTCTTGCCGAGGTAAGAGTCTGGCCCGCCCCTAGCCGACGCGAGGCTTTCGGGCAATCCGGGCACTGAAATGGCGTTTGTCCCCTGTGGCGTGGCTGCGCGAATGCAGGCATGAAGACCCGATGTCGCTTCGCCGGACCCTTTCCGAACTCGCCGCCTTCCTTCGCAAACCCACCGTCTTGCGGGGCCAGGGGCTCCGTGCGCCGGGCGCATGGCGATTGTGGACCACGCTCACCGTGTTCCAGATCCTGGTGCTGTGCGCAGTGGTGGTGCAGGCCATGCTGCTCTGGCAGAAGGCCTTCGGCCTGCCCTCGCCCGATGCCTTCGACGGCATGAGCCCGCTGGCGCTGTGGGGCGGCGCGGTGATCCTTGCGCCGGTGCTGGAGGAACTGTTCTTCCGCGCCTGGCTGGGCGGACGCCCCCGCGCGCTGGCGGCGCTGGCGGTCACCGTGGCAGGGCTCGCGGCGTTCGTGGCGCTGGGCCGGGGCAAGCCGCTGATCGGCCTCCCGATCCTTGCCGCCACTGCGCTCGCCGCCTGCGTCCTGTGGTGGAAGCTGCGCCGGCGCGAGGATATTCCGCCCCGCTTCGCCAGCGCCTTTCCCGCCATATTCTACGGGACCGTGCTGGTCTTCGCGGCCCTGCACCTGGCCAATTACCCGCAGGTCTCGCTGCTGGCCCTGCCGATGGTCCTGCCGCAGGCGTGGACCGGAGTGATGCTCGGCTACATCCGCGTCAGGATCGGCCTGGTGGCCGCGATCCTCACCCACGTCGCCTCGAACGCCGTGGTCCTGTCCCTGGCGCTCGCAACCGGGACCTGATTCAGGCTGCCGCTTCCGCTTCTGCGGCAGCGGCTTCCATTTCCGCAGCCTTCTGTTCGACCAGCGAGACGATGTGGTCTAGCATGTCCTCCGACTGGACGTGGTGGTCGGTCACGCCCGAAAGATAGACCATGTGCTTGCCGTTGCCGCCGCCGGTGAGGCCGATATCGGTCTCGCGGGCTTCGCCCGGTCCATTGACGACGCAGCCCAGTACGGAAAGCGAGATCGGCGTCTTGATGTGCGTCAGCCGCTTTTCCAGCGCCTCCACGGTCCGGATCACGTCGAAACCCTGCCGAGCGCAGGACGGACACGACACGACGCGGACGCCGCGCGTGCGCAGGCCCAGCGTCTTGAGGATCTCGAACCCGACGCGCACTTCCTCTTCCGGTTCGGCCGAAAGCGAGACGCGCAAGGTGTCGCCGATGCCGGCCCAGAGCAGGTTGCCGATGCCGACGGACGATTTCACCGTCCCGCCGATCAGCCCGCCTGCCTCGGTAATGCCAAGATGCAGCGGGCAATCGACCGCTTCTGCAAGGCCCATGTAGGCGGCGACGGCGAGGAACACGTCGGAGGCCTTAACCGCCACCTTGTATTCGTGGAAATCGTGGTCCTGCAGCAGCTTGATATGGTCGAGCGCGGATTCGACGAGCGCTTCGGGACAGGGCTCGCCGTACTTTTCGAGCAGGTCTTTCTCGAGGCTGCCAGCGTTGACGCCGATGCGGATCGCGCAGCCGTTGGCCTTGGCGGCGCGGACCACTTCGGCCACGCGGTCGCTGCTGCCGATGTTGCCCGGATTGATGCGCAGGCACGCGGCCCCCGCATCGGCCGCTTCGAGCGCGCGCTTGTAGTGGAAGTGGATGTCCGCGATCAGCGGAACCCGGGCGGCCCGGGCGATCTGGCGGAAGGCCGCTGTGCTTTCCACGTCGGGACAGGACACGCGGATAAGATCGGCGCCCGCTTCCTCGCAGCGACGGATCTGGTCGATCGTGGCGACGGCGTCGGACGTCGGGGTGTTGGTCATGGTCTGCACGGTGATCGGGGCATCGCCGCCGACGGGGACCGTGCCGACCATGATCTGGCGGCTCTTGCGACGCGCGATATCGCGCCAGGGACGTACCGATGACATGGGGCCTCTATAGGGATTTACGCAGCGACCTGAAAGGCACCTAAAGGCACCTGAAAGCACCTACCTGCACATGGGACCGGGGTTGCGGGCCTCGGCGGGGAGCTGGAGAGGCCCTGCGAACATGAACTCCGGGTCGCAGTGGTCGCCCACCCAGAATTCGATGTCGGCGACTTTCTCCAACCCGTAGCGGCGGTAGAACTTCTGCGCCTGCGGATTGTCTGCATAGACTGAAAGCTGGATCTCGTCCGCGCCCCAGGCCCGCGCCTCGGCCAGCGCCCAGTCCATCAGGCGCGCGCCGTGGCCCCGGCCGATGAGATCGGGGTCGGTGTACAACTGCTTGAGTTCCATTGGCTTTTTGGCCGCAGTGTGGCGCGGGAGTCCGCTCGTCCGGACGATCTTGCAGAAGCTGGCGAGACGGCCGTCCTCTTCGATCACCGCGACTTTCATGTCCGGGTTGGCGAGTTCGCCCGACACCTTGGCGGCAGTGTGCGCGTCATCCAGGAAAGCGGCAAGGTTTTCAGCGCTGTAGAGGTGACCGAACTTTGCGATGAAGGCGCGGCGGCCGAGGTCGGCGATGGCCGCGGCATCGGCGGCGGTGGCGAGGCGGAGCGTCATGGACGCCCCTTACCCCACCGCCGTTCGCCTTTCCACATGCGTCAGTGCGCCTGGGCGACCTTCACCTTCTTGTAGGGCACGAACTTTCCGAGCCCCACCGACCCGCGCCAGAAGCCGCCGGTCCTGTCGACCATGTGGACCACATCGACATTGCAGAGCTGCGCACCGAACTGGCGGGTGACGAGAATGTCGTCGTTGTCGAGCGCCGAAGCTCCGGAATCGGGACGGTTCACCCAGATCGTGCTGCCCGCGTCATAGACGATGGCGGTCTTGTCGTAGATGCGGGTCGAGGTGACGCGGGGGGTGAAGATGCAGTCCACCGGCTCGCCGGCGACGCGGCCTTCCAGCGCCTTGGCAAGCTGCTGTTCGGCGGTGAGACGAGGCTTGGCGTCGGCGGCCGTTCCCGCAGCGAGGAGCGATCCGGCGGCGAGCGCGGCGGCAAGGATGCTCGCGGTTCTCTTCATGGCTGCCACTTCCTTTCGATTCGATCCCTGATCGATAGCGCGGGCCGGCTGAACCCGTGCTGACTGCCTAACGCGGATGCTCGCGCAAACCTTCGGGCAGGACAAGGTTCATCCACTCCTCGCGACTTTCGGGCTGCTGCGCGAAATGGACGGCGCCTTCGGGAAGCGCGATCCACGGCTGCATCCTGGAGGTCCAGATGTGGAAGGCGGGGACGAGGTCGGGACTGTCGTCGCGGGTGCCGGTGCGGATGGTGGCGACTTCGGGGCGCTGGTCGTTCACGGTCCAGACCCGCGTCAGGCAACGGGGGCAGGCGTGATGCGCGACCCGCGCTCCGCCGTGGCCTTCGACCTCCGATACGAGGACCTCTCCCTCCGCGACAAACCCCGCAAGAAGAACCTGCTGGTTGAGCGCGAAGGACGTGCCCTGCCGCCGCTGGCAGCCGTGGCAGTGGCAGGCATAGGGCACGAATCCGTGTTAGGCGGCGCGGTAGCGGAGGGCACCGCAGGGGCATCCCCCGGTGATCTCCGCGCCCGCCTCGGTCACGCCGTACCGCCCACCGTAAGACCCTCGACCAGCAAGGTCGGCTGTCCGACGCCGGCCGGCACGCTCTGCCCGCCCTTGCCGCAGACGCCGACGCCTTCATCGAGGGCGAGGTCGTTGCCGATCCCGGTGACCTTGGTGAGACAGGTCGGGCCGTCGCCAATCAGAGTCGCGCCCTTGATCGGCGCGCCGAGCCTGCCGTTCTCGATGTGATAGGCCTCGGTGCAGGAGAACACGAACTTGCCGCTGGTTATGTCGACCTGCCCGCCGCCGAAAGACTTGGCAAAGATGCCGTTCTTCACGCGAGAGAGCAGTTCTGCGGGATCGTCGTTGCCTGCGCGCATAAAGGTGTTGGTCATGCGCGGCATGGGGGCATGGGCATAGGATTCGCGCCGACCGTTACCGGTGGGCGCCACGCCCATGAGCCGGGCATTGAGGCGATCCTGGATGTAGCCCTTGAGAATGCCGTCCTCGATCAGGATGTTCTCCTGGGTTGGCGTGCCCTCGTCGTCGATGGAGAGCGAGCCGCGGCGGCCCTGCCCATTGACGCCAAGCAACGTGCCGTCATCGATCACGGTCACCCCGGGTGCAGCGACGCGCTGGCCGATGCGGCCCGAGAACGCGCTGGTTCCCTTGCGGTTGAAATCGCCTTCCAGGCCGTGGCCGACAGCTTCGTGGAGGAGAACGCCGGGCCAGCCCGGGCCAAGCAGCACGGTCATCTCGCCCGCCGGGGCCGCGACCGATTCGAGGTTCACGAGCGCCTGGGAAAGCGCCTCGTCGATAGCGCGGCTCCAGGTTTCGGGTGCGAAGAGATCGTCGTAGAGGCGCCGGCCGCCGATACCAAAGGAACCGGTCTCGCGCCGGCCATCCTTTTCCGCGACGATCGAGACGTTGAGGCGGACGAGCGGCCGCACGTCGTGGGCGACGAAACCATCCGGGCGCACGATTTCCACGACCGACCACGATCCCGCGAGCGAGGCCGAGACCTGCACCACGCGCGGATCGCGGGCGCGAGCGGCAGCGTCGATCGATTCGAGCAGGCGAACCTTGGCCTCGAACGGCACGGCATCGAGCGGGGAGGCTTCGGTGTAGAGATGGCGGTTGTTGTTGCGCGGCGGCGGAGCGGGCTGGCCCTTTGCCGGGTCGAGCAGCTTCAGCGTCTCGCCGGCGCGGGCGATGGCGGCGGCGGAAATCTCGTTGGCATGGGCAAAGCCGGTCATTTCGCCCGAAACGCCCCGCAGGCCGAAACCGGCGTCACGGGAATAGTCGGCAGTCTTCAGCCGACCGTCGTCGAACCCGAAACTCTCGCTGGCGATGAACTGGAGATAGAGCTCGCCATCGTCGCAGGCCGTCAGCGCATCGCGCGTGAGGCGCCGGGCATCATCCGGGGTGAGCAGGCCAGAGCGGTAGAGCAGCGAGCGCGTGTCGGGATCGGTCATGCCGTCCGATATAAGCGCTCATCCAGCAAAGGCCAGAGAGCGCAATGCCCCTGCGAGCGCAACGCCGTTCAGGCAGCCGCCGCAGTATCCGCAGGACCGCCCTTGAGGACGAAGCGCTTGTCGCAATAGCCGCACTCGACGTAGCCCTTCTCGTCGATTTCGAGCCAGACGCGCGGGTGCCCCAGCGCGGCGCCGCCGCGAATGTCGCTGGCGCCATCGCACTTTACGCGGTGATGATCGGTGAAGACGGTTTCAGGCGGCTGAATCATGGCGCCGCGCTAGCAAATGCGGGAGCCACAGACAATTGCGTTTTGGTGCGCGGTGGTGCAGGCAGCGGCGCATGGAAGCCGCCTCCGAACCCGTCCCCGCCATCCGTATCCGCGATCTCGTCAAGCGTTATGCGCCCACAGGAAAGGCGCAGAAGCAGGGTGGCGGCAAACTGGCGCTCGACGGCGTGAGCTTCGACGTGCCGCAGGGGCAGATCTTCGGCCTGCTTGGGCCCAACGGCGCGGGCAAGTCCACGCTCATCAACACGCTGGCGGGCCTGGTGATGAAGACTTCGGGCACTGTCGAGATCTGGGGCCACGACATCGACCGCGACGTGCGCAACGCCAAGGCCTCGATCGGGATCGTGCCGCAGGAGATCGTGTTCGACCCGTTCTTCACGCCCGCCGAAGTGCTGGAAAACCAGGCGGGTCTCTATGGCGTGCCGAAGGCCATGCGCCGCACGATGGAACTGCTGCGGGCGGTGCACCTGGCGGACAAGGCCGATGCCTATGCCCGCTCGCTTTCGGGCGGCATGAAGCGGCGCCTGCTGATCGCCAAGGCGATGGTCCACCAGCCGCCGGTCCTGGTTCTCGACGAGCCGACGGCGGGCGTCGACGTCGAACTGCGGCGGCAGTTGTGGGAACTGGTCGGCGAACTCAACCGCGACGGGGTGACTGTCGTCCTGACGACGCACTACCTCGAGGAAGCGGAAGAACTGTGCGACCGCATCGCGATCATCAACCACGGAAGACTGATCGCGAACAAGCCGACTCGCGAACTTGTCGACATGGCGCGGGAAAAAATCGTGGTGCTGACACTCGACCGCGATGTCGATGTTGCACCGCAACATCCGGTCTTCCTGAAGAGCGTGATTTCGGGCGAGCGGCAGATTGAGATCGGCTACGACAAGGACCGCATGAATGCCGGCGAAGTCATGTCGCTGGTCCAAGGCCAGGGATATGCGATCGTCGATGTTTCAACGCGCGAAGCGGACCTTGAGGACGTGTTCGTGACGCTGACCAGCCAACCGCGCGAGGACGGCTGACAGCCTGACCGGGGGGGCCGGAGAAGCACCGGAGCGCCGGCGAGCATTCTTCACGGCGTTTGCCGCCAGCGTTCATCAGTTGTCCTCGGCCCCGATCAGCGATTGCCTTGTCCGGCGCCAGCCACCCGAGTCCCTGCGCTGAATCCTGGCGCCGCAATGCTTGCAGACGCCGGTATAGCTGATGCCGTCCCACTTTACCTGATGGCGTATCGGGCGATGGCTGTTGAAGAGGCAAAAAAGCCTAAAACCGGACATAAAAACCCACTCCACGTCCCTGACGCGCCCCTGGGGAAACTACCATGCTGCGGGTGCGAAACAAGATAGGCAAACAGTTAACACAAGTTAAAAACGTCCAGATTGGCTTTACTTACCCCAAGGGGCTGGGGGCCTTCCAAGTTCGCTGACCCCAAGCTAGGAGGGCGAGGCCTGCCGCAGGTGGCCCGGCAAGGAGAAGTGCGCGTGAGCGGCCAGGATCTGAAAAGTCACGATGTCCTGATCATCGGTTCGGGCGCGGCGGGCCTGACCGCAGCGCTGGTGCTTGCTGAAACCTGCCGCGTGCTTGTCCTGGCCAAGGGCGGGCTCGACGGCGGCTCGACCAACTGGGCGCAAGGCGGGATCGCGGCGGTGCTCGACGCCGGCGACACTTTCGAAGACCACATCCGCGACACGATGATCGCCGGCGCGGGCCTGAACCGCCGCGAGACGGTGGAGTTCGTGGTCGAACATGCGCCCGCCGCGATCCGCCGGCTGGTCGACCTTGGCGTGCCCTTCAACGCCGAGGCGGGTTCGCTCCATCTGACGCGGGAAGGCGGGCATTCGCATCGCCGGATCGTCCATGTCGACGATGCCACGGGCGCGGCAGTGCAGAAGGCGCTGCTCAAGGCCGCGCGCGAACATCCCAACGTGACGCTCCTGCCCGGCCGCACCTGCATCGACCTGATCACGGGCCGCCACGAGGCCGCGCGCTATTCCGGTTCTGGCCGGGTCTGGGGGGTCTATGCCCTCGACGAAGCGAGCGGCACCGTGGAAGCGCATACCGCCCGGGCGACGATCCTGGCCACCGGCGGCGCGGGCCGCGTCTATCAGTTCAGCACCGCCCCGCGCGGCGCAACGGGCGACGGCATCGCCATGGCATGGCGGGCAGGCGCGCGCGTCTCCAACATGGAAATGATGCAGTTCCACCCGACCTGCCTCTACAACCTCGAGGTCAAGAACTTCCTCATCACCGAGGCAGTGCGCGGCGAAGGCGGGCGCCTCATCAATCCGCGCACTGGCGCGCGGTTCATGGAATTCTACGATCCCCAGCGCCTCGAACTCGCGCCTCGCGACGTCGTGGCGCGGGCAATCGACGCCGAGATCAAGAAGTTCGGGCTCGACTTCGTGCATCTCGACATCAGCCACATGCCGGCGGATTTCGTGCGGGGGCATTTCCCCAACATCCACGAGAAGCTGCTGGGGCTGGGCATCGACATGACGACCCAGCCGATCCCGGTGGTGCCCGCGCAGCATTATACCTGCGGCGGCGTGCTGATCGATCTCGACGGGCGGACGGACCTGCCAGGGCTCTATGCTGCCGGCGAATGCACCGAAAGCGGGCTTCATGGCGCGAACCGGCTGGCGTCCAATTCCCTGCTGGAATGCTTCGTCTTCGGCGATGCGGCCGCGCGCGACATCCTGCGCCGCTGGGACAGCTTCGAGGCACCGCCCGAAGTGCGCGCCTGGGACGAGAGCCGGGTGACGGACTCGGACGAGGAAGTGGTCATCAAGCAGAACTGGACCGAAATCCGCCGGTTCATGTGGAACTACGTCGGCATCGTGCGGACCAACAAGCGGCTCGAGCGCGCGGCGCACCGCATCCAGATGCTGTCTGACGAGGTCAACGACTACTACGGCCACTTCCGCGTGACCACGGATCTCATCGAACTGCGCAACCTGCTGCAGAGCGCGGAACTGATCGTGCGTTCCGCCCGCGCCCGGCACGAGAGCCGGGGTCTGCACTATACGCTCGACTATCCGCAGACCAACGAAGTGGCGCGCGATACCGTGCTGGTGCCCTGAACGGGCCTCAGGCCGCTTCCGCCTCGACGAACTGGGGGTAGAACTGCGGCGCGCGCATCGACCAGCCGTGCGCGGTGGCTGCGGCTTCGCTGATCGACTGGAGAAGCTCGCGGCGGCGCGTGGGCCGGATCACCGGAAGCGCGGCGGCCCCGCAGAAGGCCGAAGGTAGCCAGGGGCGCACTTCAGCGCCGAGGAGCCGTTCGTAGAGGAAGCGGTAGGCGGAAAAGCCGTCGAGCCGTTCCTGCGCGAGATCGAAGGCCGACAGGGCCACAAGCCGCCCCATGAAGGGATCGAGCGTCTCGACGTCCTCGACTTGCGGAAGCATCCCTCGCAGATCGGCGAGATCGCGGTACATGATGGTCTGGCGGCGGATGGCGGCTGCCTCTTCGGCGTTGCGAGCCCAGCGTTCAATCGCCTCCCCGCGCTCGAGCGCGATGTCGAGGCTGCGGCGGATGTAGCGCTGTTCGCCCGCGGTAAAGCTGGCGAACTCGCGCATTTCCACGATGGTCATTCCACTGGCATCGAACCGCGCCATGATCTTGCCCTCCGGCGGGAGATTCGCCCCCGCCACGCGCAAGTGTTCGCAGAACTTGGTTAACGGATGATTGGCGCTGGGCGCGGCCAAGCCGTCAGGCAAAGGCCTTGTAGGCGCCGTAAAGGCTTGTGAGGGTGAGCACGACGCCAACCATGATGAGCATGGCCTTGGCGGGAATGTGCTTGGCTGCCCAGGCTCCGAAGGGGGCGGCGGCAAGACCGCCGATGAGGAAGCCGAGCGTGGCGCCGGCAACGTCTGCAACGCCCAGATGCCAGATGAAGGTGGCCGAGACGGTGAGCGTCAGGAAAAACTCGACCGTGTTGACCGTGCCCACGACCTTGCGCGGATCGGCGCCCTGGATCAGCAGGTTCGAGGTCACGACCGGGCCCCAGCCGCCGCCGCCCGCCGCATCGAGGAAACCGCCGAGCAGGCCGAGCGGCGCCACCCAGCCCGCTTCCTTGATCTTGGGCGGATAGAGGATGCCGCGCACCAGCAGGTAGATGCCGATGGCCGAGAGATAGAGCAGGACCCACGGCTTCACCAGCGAGGCATCGAGCGAGGAGAGGACGTAGGCACCAAGGATGCCACCGGCCATGCCCGGGATCAGCAGCCGAAAGAACAGCTTCTTGTCGACGTTGCCGTGCAGCAGGTGGCTGATGCCTGACGTCGCCGTGGTGAAGCATTCGACGATGTGCACGCGCTGCGAGGCGAGGGCCGGCGGAATGCCCAGGACGCCCACCATCAAGGTGTTCGAGATGACCCCGAAGGCCATGCCGAGCGCACCGTCCACCATCTGCGCGGCAAAGCCGACCGCGATGAAGGGCAGTAGCGCCGTGAAATCGATGCCGGCAAGAAAGTCCATCGCGAATCCCATCCCTGATACGGGGCGCTGGGTAGCGCACGGCGATCTCTAGCCGAAAAGCAGAAATTATACTCTACCTTAAAGGGAGAGTTTTTTGCGACGAAGCGTTGGCCCTAGCGCCGGCGATACCGGAAGTACCAGACCTTACGGCCTAAATCGCACAACTCCATGGTTTAGAACGATTATATTCCATGTTTCTATTCAGCCTTCTCAATCTGGCAATCACCGGGTAATCACTCGGCGGGCGATCATGTCGCTCTCTCCTTACCTGCCCACAGCAATCCCTATAGCATCGACATCACGGACCGTCGGTGGGCAACCCATCAAGCTCGAGCCGAATCGTGTCGAGCACGCATGCCGATTGCCGCCAGCTATTCAAAATTACCGGCGGTGCATCTATCGAAGAAGCCCGCTTGTTCACCGCGAGCGTCAACCAAGCGAGCGCTTCAGGCAACCGCGCGAAATTCAGGATTGGTCCAGTATGCCTTCGATTTCTCACCCTCCTTCAGCTCTGCGTGACTTCCTGCGGAGTGAAGCAGCGGGTGGCGTCATTCTGATGGCCGTGGCCGTGCTGGCCATGATTGTTGCGAACAGCCCGCTCGCCGACAGCTATTTCCATCTCCTGCACGTGCAGACCGGGCCAGTGCTCAGCGAGAAGTTGGGGCCGATGACGCCTCACCTCTGGATCAACGATGCGCTGATGGCGGTTTTCTTCCTGCTCGTCGGCCTGGAGATCAAGCGTGAGTTCGTCGATGGTCGTCTCGTGACCTGGCAGCAGCGCCGGTTGCCCTTCATTGCTGCTCTGGGTGGCATGGCTGCGCCAGCACTGGTGTTCCTGGCTGTCACGGCACAATCGTCCGGCCTCACCCAGGGCTGGGCTATCCCGGCCGCAACCGACATTGCGTTTGCCATCGGAGTGATGGCCTTGCTGGGCAGCCGCGTTCCCACGGCCCTCAAACTGTTCCTGACCACCGTCGCGATCGTTGATGACATGGGCGCAGTCGTCATCATCGCACTTGCCTACACCGCGAGCATCAAAGGCATCGCGCTGTTGGCAGCGGCCGTCATCCTTGGCGCCATGATGGCAATGAACCGGGCAGGCGTACGCCATCTGGCGCCGTACCTCCTGGGCTTCGTCCTTCTTTGGTTCGCTGTGCTGGTCTCTGGCGTCCACGCCACGATTGCAGGTGTCCTGGCAGCCTTCACCGTGCCCGTGGTGGCAACCCCA
The DNA here is from genome assembly GCF_000013325.1 of Novosphingobium aromaticivorans DSM 12444. Taxonomy (GTDB): domain Bacteria; phylum Pseudomonadota; class Alphaproteobacteria; order Sphingomonadales; family Sphingomonadaceae; genus Novosphingobium; species Novosphingobium aromaticivorans. Next base: position 446,567 of record NC_007794.1, on the reverse strand, counting down.
GGAGCGCCAGATTCTCCAGATTCCCCGTTGCATAGGCTTGAGCACGCGCTCCATCCTTGGTCTGCCTTCCTGATCGTGCCCTTGTTCGGCTTTGCCAACGCAGGAATCTCACTGGAGGGCTTCAGCCTCGGCAGCCTGCTGGAGCCGCTGCCCCTGGGCATCGCTGCTGGCCTGTTCATTGGCAAGCAGCTCGGTATTTTCTCCTTGATCTGGGCTGCAGTGAAACTCGGCATCGCCCAACGCCCGCGCGGATCGACCTGGTTGCAGGTCTATGGTCTCTCAGTGTTGTGCGGCATTGGTTTCACCATGAGCCTATTCATCGGAATGCTTGCCTTCGCCTCGTCACCAGACCTGATCGAGGAAGCCAAGCTCGGGGTGATAACGGGCTCGCTGCTTTCCGGCGTGCTAGGTTACCTTGTCCTTCGGTTTGCGCCCCCAGCGGCCGACGCCGCCCAGGCCGAGACTGAAATCGATCGCGAAATTGAACAGGACGGCGATGTCGAGGCGATCGAAGGCAAGCTGCGGCAATAAGCCAAGCTCCCGTCCGGGCTAATTCCGCCACTCCACAAGGACGGTTCCGTCGCGCGGGTCCTCGAAAGAGACCCGCGCCAGTTCTACCGCCATAAGGCAGACAGGACGTCGATCAGGCGCATCCTGCACGCAGTGGATGGGCTGGCCGTCGGGAAATCCCGTTACCCGTCCGCTTACGGCAAATCGGTAGGTGCGGCCTTCGACATCTGCTGGCTCCCGAACCCGGATTGTGTGCGCGTAGGGCCGCGATCCGCGCTGGAAAGTCCGGGGCGAATCCGGAGCGAAGAACTGAGCAATGCCCATGGTCTGGCGTTCGTCCGAGGCGGGAAGGCCACTTTCGCTTGCCGGATTGCCAGCCGGACATTCTTCGCTGCTGGTCCAAGGCCGTTCAATCCAGAACCCCTCCACGGCTTCGTGAGCCATGTCACCGGCAATGGATTTTGCCCAAGCGGCATCAGTCCAGCGTTCAGGGGCCGCAGACAGTTTGAGGGCCTGCCGGTTCCGATCAAGCGTCCAGCCTGCCCAGGCCGGACGTTCCTTGTCCGCTTCGCCGTCGCAGCCAAATGGCAACTTCAGACTGAATGTCCTGCCAACCAGCTGGCGGTTGGCATCGGGGAGTGCTTGCCCAGCCGCTACCGCATCGCTGGCCCGGCCAAATGCTGCGATCAGATCAATCCGACCGATCGGGGCCAGCCGCGTAGCTTCAGTTGGCTGCCCTGGCGCAACTTCTGACACATTCTCGCTTGCAGCGTCGCTAGGCGCAGCTTGATCTTCGCCGGGCACATTGCTGCTGCACCCGCTCATGATCAATGCTGCCAACCCTACCAGGACGGCAAGCTTCCCTTGCCTTGTGTGGAAAGAGGGAGACATGGGGGACAACGCCGGCATTCTTGATGGCTAGCAGATCACGGCACAGAAATTGAACCCTTTCGCGAAATCAACCACACAAAAAATGGCCCGCGCTAACAGCCTTGCGATTGCTGAATTGCCGGTGCGAGAATAGAGCCGGGCTTGCGAGACATCAGTCATGTCATTCGAACAGATCATAACCCTTGTTGTCCTGGCTGGCGTCATCGCCGCCCTGATCCATGACAAGATCCGCGCTGACATCGTCGCGCTTGCCGGTGCGGCAGTGCTGCTGGCCAGTGGGGCAGTCCGGCCAAGCGAGGTCCAAAGCGCCTTCGGCAGCCCCGCGCTCATCACGCTGGCTTCCCTGTTTGTCATTGCCCATGCCATGGAGCTTTCGGGCCTGCTCGATCGCCTGATCAGGGCCATGGTCAAAGCTTGCCGAAAAACTGGAGCGACCGGTATCTGGGCCATGATCGGGCTATGTGGGGCCGGTTCGGCATTCCTCAACAACACACCGATCGTGGTCATGGCGGCTCCCGTTGTCAGGGATGTCGCCAATTCCCTGAAGCTCGATGCCAGGCGGTTCCTGATGCCACTGTCCTATGTGGCGGTGCTGGGCGGCTGCTGCACACTTATCGGCACTTCAACCAACCTGCTTGTGGACGACATGGCCCGCACTTCGGGGCAGGCGCCCTTCACGATCTTCGAGATTACGCCCGTCGGGCTGGCCGTTGCCCTGGCTGGCGGGCTCTATCTGATGCTGTTTTCCGGGCCTTTGCTCAAGTCATCGCCGCGGATCGACGGACCTGATCCCGCAGAAATAGCCAAGCATCATGTCAGCCATGTTGATATTGCCGGGGATGCCGTTGGCGACCCTCGCGATTTTGCCGAGGATCATCGCTTTGATCTTACCAAGGCACTGGCATCAGTCGGCGTTTTTATCGGGGTCGTGGCGCTGGCTGCCTTCAACCTCATCCCCATCGCGGCTGCGGCCTTCGCCGGCGCGGTCCTGCTTATCCTCGTCCGGGTCATCCGGCCTGAGGAAGCCTATGGCGGCTTGCGGCCGGAAATCCTGCTGCTGATCGCGGGCATGGTGGTGATCGGCATTGCGCTGGAGGAAACCGGCCTCGCTTCGTCAGCGACCGACTGGCTGGTCAAGTCGGTCGACGGCTTCGGCCCGTTGATGGCGCTGGTACTACTCTATGGCGGCACTTTGCTGCTTACCGAACTGCTGTCCAACGCAACCGTCGCTGTCCTCGTAACACCGCTGGCCGTGGCTCTTGCCGAAAGCATGGGAGTGAGCCCGCGTCCGTTCCTCGTCGCGGTCATGATCGCGGGGAGCGCGGCGTTTGCCACGCCCTTCGGCTACCAGACCAACGTACTCGTCTATCAGATGGCGGGTTATCGCTACATGGATTTCGTCAAGGTCGGGCTACCGTTGAACCTGGTGACCTGGGTCGTCGCTGTTGCGGCGATTCACTGGTTTTTCCCATTCTGAGCAGCGCGACAACCAGCTAGCCAATTGCTTCGATTACCAAGCGTAACCGCTGTTGCACCGCTTGCGCGGCTGATTGGAGGGCCGGGTTGTCGATGGCAGACATCGAAGCGACCGGATCGATTGCAGCGACCTCGCAGCGTCCCGGAGCGAACTCCTGAACGATGACATTGCACGGCAGCATAGTCCCCACCTTGTCCTCCACCTGCAGGGCTTCATAGGCCAGCTTCGGGTTGCAAGCGCCGAGAATTCGATATGGTCTGAATTCGACGTCGATTTTGTCACGGAGAGTCTTTGCCATGTCGATATCGGTAATCACCCCGAAGCCCTGATCAGCCAGCGCATTTCGGACCTGAGTGACAGTTTCATCCAATGGCGCGCTGACGGTTTTCGAGAAGTAATAAGACATCGCAGTTGCTCCGTGCTGATCAAATAATCACTGTCTTCCCAGCAATATCCCGCTGCGCCTTGGTTCCGGACTCCGGCTCGGCAGAGCTATCCGGGCGGTCGATGCGGAGATGCACGTCCATTTCAGCAAGCGCATCGAGAACTGCGCCCTGGCGTTTCATGGGGCGCCAGTCGTAGAGGAAAATTTCGGCAGGGCGCCAGTTCGCCACCCAGCCAATGATCAACAGCCCTTCGTTGAGAAAGTCACCGAAAGGCACAGGGACAAGATCCACAGCCAGAAAACCAAGGCCCCAGCAAAGCGTCAGGAACCCCAGGCCTACGAGCAAGGCATGCCTGCCCTCCCGCAGCAGGAGCCGAAGGCGCCTGGCCTGCACGTCGCTGCGATATGCGAAATAGGAGCGAACGGCTGCGGCTATGGTGTCCTTGCCAACCGGTTCAGCTTCCGATGAGGCGACATGGATCACCAAACGATAGGCGCGCTCCGGCAACTCGAGCGCGCTCTCCAGGATGTATGCCTCTACCTCGTTGTCGAGGTCGCGCCCGACCATGGGCGAGGGATCGAATTGGTGGAAAAGATCTCTGAGGCTCCGGACCCTTAGATCAATCACTCCGCGATGTTTTTCCGGAATGGCTAGCCCTCCTGTGCCTGCTTGCTCCCCTTGAGCAGTTCCATGAAGTCCAGCGGGAAGGGAAATACGATTGTCGAGCTCTTCTCGCCCGCAATGACGTTGAGCGTCGACAGATAACGCAGCTGCATGGCCTCAGGGCGCTGTCCGAGGATTTCAGCCGCCTCCAGAAGCTTCTGCGCTGCCTGCTGCTCACCTTCGGCATTGATGACCTTGGCTCGCCGTTCGCGTTCGGCTTCCGCTTGCCGCGCGATGGCGCGGACCATGGATTCGTCGATATCAACGTGTTTGATCTCGACGTTCGCGACCTTGATGCCCCACGCATCGGTCTGGGCATCGAGGATTTCCTGGATATCTGCGTTGAGCTTGTCGCGCTCGGCCAGCATCTCGTCGAGCTCGTGCTTGCCGAGGACCGAACGCAGCGTGGTCTGTGCCAGCTCGCTGGTCGCCTGCATGAAGTTCTCTACCTGGATCGTGGCCAGGTCCGGCGCGATGACCCGGAAATAGATGACTGCGTTGACCTTCACCGAGACGTTGTCACGCGAGATTACGTCCTGGGTAGGCACGTCGAGCACGATCGTTCTCAGATCCATCCGGACGATCTGCTGGACGAATGGAACGAGGAGGATGAGGCCCGGTCCTTTCACGCCGGTAAAGCGACCCAGCGTGAAGACGACCCCGCGCTCATATTCCCGCAGGATCTTCACGGCCGCCATCAGGAACAGCAGCGCCAGGAATATTAGCGGAAGGTAAAATGCGAGTTCTCCGAGCATGCCCATGGCCTGTCTCCTTTCCCGAGAGCTAATTTGCGGGTTCAACCTCCACTGTCAGGCCCTGAAGCCGGATAATGCGGACCTCCTGTCCCGCGTGAAGCTCGCTGACGGCGCGGGCGTTCCAGCGCTCGCCATGGACCCGGACATGTCCGCCGGTTCCCTGCCAATCCAGCACGCTGCCGGTCGCACCGATCATTTCCTCGCGGCCGGTCGCAACGCTGCTCCGGCGTGACCGTAGCGCCAGTCGCATGGTCAGCACAGTTGCGCCGAGACTGGCGACGGCGATCGCCGCCAACACCGGGAGCGCGACACGGAATTGCGGGACATCTGTATCGAACATGATGGTCGCGCCGAGAACGAAGGCTATCATTCCACCGATGCCCAGGATGCCGAAGGAGGGCGAGAACGCTTCGGCCCCCATCAGTGCCAGGCCGAGCACGATGAGAGCGAGCCCGGCATAGTTCACCGGAAGGACGGACAGGGCATAAAAACCGAGCAAAAGGCTGATGGCCCCGATTGTACCGGGGTACAGCGCGCCGGGGTTCATGAACTCGAACAGCAGCCCGTAGGCGCCAATCATCATCAGGATCAGGGCGATGTTCGGATTGGTGATCGCTGACAGTAGCCGGGTACGCCAATCGGGAAGGACCTCCGTCAAGCGTACTCCGTCTGTCTGGAGCCGGACTTGTCCATTGCCCAAGGCGACGGTGAGACCATTGATCTGGGCGAGCAGATCACCGTCGTCTCGGGCCACGATATCGATGACCTTTTGCTCAAGGGCGCTCTTGGCCGAGAGGCTCGCCGCTTCGCGCACTGCCGCTTCCGCCCAGTCCGCATTGCGCCCCCGCATTTCCGCGAGTGAGCGAATGTAGGCAATGGCGTCGTTGAGGGCCTTGGCCTCGCTGGCACCGCCAGATTTCGCTGGAGATGAGGTGCCCTTGTCGTCGGCCTGCTGATCGCTGGATTTGGGCGTTGAGGGTGCGGCCGGCGCTCCCAATTGAACCGGTGTCGCCGCCCCGACATTGGTCCCCGGGGCCATTGCCGCCACGTGACTCGCAGTCAGTATGAAAGCGCCAGCGCTCGCAGCGCGCGCGCCGCTGGGACTGACATATGTCACAACGGGAACCGGAGAACCCAGGATGGCGCGAATGATCTCGCGCATCGAGGTGTCGAGCCCACCGGGAGTATCCATGCGGATGATCACCATCGGCGCGCCCTGCTCGGCCGCCCGGGCTATGCCGCCCGCGACGTAGTCTGCCGTCGCGGGGCCGATGGCCCCTTCGATCGTGAGAACGGGCACCTCATCTCTGCCGGGCTGCGTCTGGGCGTTGGCCCACGCCTGCGCGAAACCTGCCAACAGAAGCGATAGCAGGAACAGGCGGAGCCAGCTGTGGCGTACGATGGTGTCCATGGCATGGATCCCTCGGCGGTGAGGGGGCATTGTAGACTATTGCAGCGATCTTGTCCGGTTTATCTGGAAATTGCGTCCCGCAGGATTGCGCTGCCTAATTGCCTTGCAGTCAAGCGAGGTCCGGCTAGAATTGTTCCTGCGGGCCGGGCCCCTCTGACGATCCTGTGATCGTGATGTCGGACCGCATCGGGTGAGCCCGATGCTGTCTTGCGGTGCAAGAGCATGCCGACCGGGCCACTCGTTTCCTGACTGAAAGGGACGAGGACACACATGACACATGCGGCTTCAAGACGACTGGTGATGCTTTATGCGACAGTCGATACGTTCGATCTTGATGAGGGTGCGGCCCATTACGGACTGAGCGTTTGTGCTGCGTCCAATTCAGGCCTTACCGGGCTCCTGCTTAGTCTCGACGCCAATCTGCCGCCGTCGGCAGAGGGACGCAGCTACAGCCAGATGGAGGCTGAATCGGCAGAGCGCGTTGCAGCCAACCGAGCCAATGCCGAAGCGCTGGTGGCAGAGGCGGCGCGACGCGGGATCACCGCGCATACCGCGACGGATCTCGATCATTCGCGCGGTGTAATAGGATGGCTGGCGGATCATGCCCGGCTGCACGACCTTGTCGTGATCGGGGCCGACCGGCGCGGTATGATGAGCGATCGCATGATCGCCGAAAACCTGCTGTTCGAGATCGGCCGCCCACTGCTGCTGGTCCCGGCGCAACACAAGCAAGGGTTCTCGTGCAAGACCGTGGTCATCGCCTGGGACAACAGCAAGTCGGCTGCCCGGGCTCTGGGTGACGCGCTGGCACTGTTGCCAGAGGTGCAGGACCTCGCCTTCCTGATCGTGGGAGACGAAAAGGCCATCCCCTCGGCCCTGGACGACAGTGCCGTGGCTAGCCTCCTCTCCCGCCGCGGCCTTGCGGCCCGGGTCGTCCGCCAGCAACTGGGCGAGCGGTCGATCGGAACAGCGCTGCAGGAAGGCGCCCAGGAACTCGGCGCGGATCTGCTCGTCATGGGTGGGTTCGGTCATTCGCGGCTACGCGAGTTCATTCTGGGCGGGGCAACACTGTCCGTTTTCGACGATCCGCGCCTCCCCGTGCTTTTGTCGCATTAAGGTATGGTGCCGCGACCGACTGGCGGCTGACGAGCGTTGCCGACAGTTGCCGACGGGGCATAAGGACGAATTGCTCGCAAGGAGGCACGGCCGAGGGCATGCTCAAAGATCACAATCCCCTTTGGCATGCCCAACCGGTGGACGCCGTCCTGCGCAGCCTGCAAGCCGTGCCAAACGGGCTGAGTTCTGAAGAGGCGAGCCGCCGACTGGAGAAGTATGGCACGAACCGCCTGCCGGAACAGGCAGCGCGCAGTCCCTTCCTGCGTTTCCTTCGGCACTTTCACAACATTCTCATCTACGTGTTGCTGGCATCTGCCGTAATCACGGCGCTGATGGGGCACCTGGTGGATACCGGCGTGATCCTCGCCGTCGTGATGGCCAACGCGATCATCGGCTTCATCCAGGAGGGCCGCGCCGAAGGGGCGATGGCGGCGATCCGGCAGATGCTGGCCCCCCGTTCGGCGGTCCTGCGGAACGGTGTGCGAGCAACAATCGATGCGTCGGAGCTTGTTCCCGGTGACATCGTGCTACTCGAGCCAGGTGACCGGATTCCGGCAGACCTGCGCCTGATCGAGGCACGGGGCATGAAGGTGGAGGAGGCGATCCTTACCGGCGAATCTGTTCCGGTCGACAAGGATTGCTCCCCCGTGCCCGAGAATGCTTCGCTTGGAGACCGCGCCTCGATGGCCTTCAGTGGCACGCTGGTGGTGTCCGGAACAGCGCGCGGTGTGGTCGCGGCCACAGGGGGCGGCACGGAAATCGGCCAGATCAGCGGGATGCTCTCCCGGGTCGAAACGCTGACCACCCCGCTAGTTCACCAGATGGACATCTTCGCCCGGTGGCTGACCGCGTTCATTCTTCTTGTCGGCGCCGCAATCCTTGCATTCGGGACATTCGTCCGACAGCTGCCCTTCGACGAAATGTTCATGATCGTCGTGGGCCTGGCCGTCGCCGCAATTCCCGAAGGGCTCCCTGCCGTTCTCACCATCACGCTTGCCGTGGGGGTGCAGGCCATGGCGAAACGCAACGCCATTGTCCGCCGCTTGCCGGCTATTGAGACCCTGGGGTCGGTTTCGGTCATTTGCACCGACAAGACCGGAACGCTGACGCGAAACGAAATGATGGCCGCAGCACTGGTGTCTTCGGGCCGTGAGTATACCATCGAGGGTGCCGGCTACGCCCCGGCGGGGATGCTGCAGGCGGGCGGAGAACCAGTCGAAGCGAGCGGCGATCCCGTGCTGGTGGAATTCGCCCGCGCAGCCGCCTTGTGCAACGATGCCTCGCTGGTGCGATCCGGGGACGACTGGCGGGTCGAAGGCGATCCGATGGAAGGCGCATTGCTCGCACTTGCCGGAAAGATCAGCGATGGTTCGCTGCGCGCGTTCGAGCACCTGACGCGCACTGATGTCATCCCGTTTGATGCGGCCTGGCGCTACATGGCGGTCTTGTGCCACGACCATCAGGGGCAAGCCTTCGCCTATGTCAAAGGCGCTCCCGAGGCGATCCTCACGATGTGCGGCGACCAGCAGGACTGCAACGGCGAAACCGAACCCCTGGACGAAGCCTACTGGTCAAGGTCGGTCGAGACTCTCGCAGGGGACGGGCAGCGGGTTCTCGCCCTTGCAGTGCGGACCATGCGGCAGGACGATACGGTTCTGAACACCAGCGACCTTGAGGGCAAGCTTACCCTGATTGGCCTTGTCGGCCTCATGGATCCGCCGCGTGCTGAAGCGATCGAAGCGGTTTCGGAATGCCATGCCGCCGGCATCCGGGTGAAAATGATAACCGGCGATCACGCCGCAACTGCCCGGGCGATCGCCGCCCAGATAGGACTTCGCAATACCGGCCGCGTGCTCACCGGTGCCGACATTTCGGATCTGGCGGACGACCAACTGGCCGAAGCGGTTATGGAAACCGATATTTTTGCGCGCACCTCACCTGCCGACAAGCTGCGTCTGGTGACCGCGCTGCAGTCCCAAGGGCTGATCGTCGCCATGACCGGAGACGGCGTCAACGATGCGCCTGCTCTCAAGCGGGCGGATGCCGGAACCGCGATGGGCATCAAGGGCAGCGAAGCGGCCAAGGAAGCGTCCGAGCTCGTCCTGGCCGATGACAATTTCGCCTCGATCGCGGCCGCCGTGCGGCAGGGCCGGACGGTCTACGACAATATCAAGAAGGTCATCAGCTGGACCCTGCCGACCAGCGCTGGCGAAGCGATGACCATCGTGGTTGCCGTGCTCGCCGGCTTGTCCCTGCCTGTAACGGCTGTCCAGATCCTGTGGGTCAATCTCATCACGGCCACGACGCTCGGCATCGCGCTGGCCTTCGAGCCGAGCGAGAGAAAGACCATGCTCCGTCCACCCCGGGCTCGCGATGCACCGCTACTCACCGGCGAACTGATCTGGCATATTGTGCTGGTTTCGGGCCTGTTCGTCGTCGCCGTCTTCGGCATCTTCGCTTATGCGCTGGATAAGGGATATTCACTCGCGCTGGCCCAGACCATGGCTGTGAACACGCTGGTCGTGCTGGAAATCTTCCACCTCTTCTTCATCCGCAACATCTACGGCAGCTCGCTGAACTGGAGGGCGGTCAAGGGCACGCCGATCGTGTGGTTGGCAGTCATCGTCGTGACAGCCGCGCAGTTCGCGATAACCTTCCTGGAACCGCTGCAACGCGTCTTCGGCACACAGTCGGTCCCGATCCGCGATGGACTGCTCATTATTGGTGTCGGGGCTGCATTCTTTGGTCTGATCGAGATCGAGAAGCAGTTGCGCCTGAGCTTGCAAAATCTCAATGGGCGGCTTGCTCCTCACTTCCGACGCGAGGCCGCGTGACTTTCGCTGTGCTTCGCGCCGGAGCAGAATTAATTCAATACGCACAATAATGCGCGCGGGTTTTTCAGGTCTGTGCAGCGAATCGCTCAACCCTTTCAACTTCGCCGAGAATGATGAGGAGATCGCCTTCCGCCAGAGTGGTAGTCGCTTGTGCGTAAGTGAATATCTCATTTGGTCGCTTGACGCCGACAATTGTGACGCCATGACGTTGACGAACCTGTGCCTGCTCCAGCGTTAGCCCCACCAATTCACCCGGCGTGCGGGTCTTCACCATTGCAAAATCGTTATCGAGCTCGACAAAATCCATCATCTTGCCCGTCAGTATATGAGCAACCATCTGCCCCATTCGGGCTTCGGGGTAGATCACGTTCTGGACTCCGATGCTTTTCAGGATCTTGCCGTGACGTTCATTGGTTGCCTTTGCCCAGATAGTCTGAACGCCAGCCTCGATCACGGCAAGTGCCGTCAAAATGCTTGCCTCGATGTCGCCGCCAATTGCGATGACCGCGGTCTTGAAGTCCGCAATGCCGATTTGACGCAAGGCTTCGGGACTAGTGCAGTCTGCCTGTAGTACATGGGTTAAGCGATCAGCGGTTTCCTGAACGCGGCTCAGATCCTCGTCCACTCCAAGAACTTCATGGCCCATGCGGATGAGCGAGGAGGCCACGGCGGTGCCGAAGCGGCCAAGGCCGATTACCAGCACGGTTTCTGCGCGATTGCGATTTGGATTCCTAGCCAACGATCGGGCGCTCCTCTGGATAGCGGAAAGCTGTTCGGCCCATGCCCATGGCAAGAGCAGTAGAAATGGTGATGGTGCCAACCCTGCCGATGAACATCAGGATGATCAGAACAACCTGGCCAATCGGTCCAAGCTGCGCCGTGATACCTGTGGAGAGCCCCACGGTGGCGAATGCCGAAATCGTCTCGAACAGTACGGCCTGCAGCGGCAGGTGTGTCGCGGACAAGATGATCAGAGTGCCCACACCGATAAGTGCGGTGGAAAGCAATACAACCGTCAGGGCTTGTCGCTCAATTGCCGGGCCTATCCGGCGCCCGAAAATAGCTGCGTCGCGTTCTCCGCGCGCTTCCGACCAGACGACAATCCCAAGGAGGAAGAAAGTGGTGACCTTTATGCCTCCTGCAGTGCCAGCGCTACCTCCGCCAATGAACATCAGGATATAAGTGACAAGCAGTGTTTCTTCCTGAAGTGCTCCAATATCCAAGGCATTGAATCCTGTCGTGCGGGTCGTGACGGACTGGAAGGCACCATTCAGGATTTTATCGCCAAGGGGCATTGCGCCAAGCGTGGCGGGATTGCTCCATTCCGCCATAAGAACAGCGAGGAATCCGACTATCAGTAGCATGCCTGTTCCCAAGACGGTAATCTTGCTGTGCAACGTCCATGGCCCCGGCCCGTCGCGGCGATTGCGGATTTCGTGCAGGACCGGAAATCCGAGTGAACTGAGGACAATCGCAAGCATAACCGGGACGAGGAAGAGCCAGTCGTTCTGGAAGCCCATCAGGCTGTCGGAGAAAGTCGAAAATCCGGCATTGTTGAACGCTGAAACAGCATGAAAGATGCCGTGCCATGCGGCATCCGCCCAGTCGTAGCCATGACCAAAGTGCAACCGAAGAGTGAGCAAAAGGGCAAGCGTACCCTCGACGACTATCGTAACCAGCAGGATCAGGCGCAGAACGCTGCGGGCATCGTGTAAATCGAAGTGGCTGCGCTCTACGCGCGTGCGCAGCCGATCACTTAATCGGAAGCCCCGGCCAACCAGCAGCCCCAGCAATGTTGCGGCTGACATGATCCCGAATCCGCCGACCTGGAAGAGCAGGAGGATCACCCATTGGCCAAATGAGGACCAGTAAACTGGGGTGTCCTGTACTATCAGACCGGTAACGCAGATGGCTGAAGTGGACGTGAAGAGAGCCGTCAGAAAGGGGGCGCTACCTGCCCCCGCGCGCGCGATCGGCAGCATGAGAATGACCGTGCCAAGGACAATTGCCGCGGAGAAGACCAACGGAACAAGACGCGCTGGATGAGTAAGTCTAAGGGGCAAACTGAACCCTTCCCTGACAGGTCTTCTGTAGCCTAGCCGAGCACGTTCACATTGTCTCGAACCCGATAACGAGGCTATCTGTGTTCACTTCCAGTCGAGCCGATTTCCCGGACCACCAATGTGTCGATATCGGCACAGCGCAGCAACGATTCCGCCATCCGGCCCATGACCGCCGCGAAATACCCGCCAGAGCCATGGGTGCCGAGCACCAGCAAATCCGCGCCGAGCTCGTAAGCCGTGCTGGAGAGCACGGTGTGGGTCTCACCGTAGACGAGCTTGGCTGAAATCCTCTGCCGCACATTGGCGGGGATGGCGGGATCCAAAACAAAGGCATCGAGCTCTCGCTGCGCCTCGCGCGTCACGTCCTCCCGCACCTCATCGGAGCGCAACCATGCCTCATAAGGGACGTGGTAGGCGTGGACGAGGTGGATGGCTGCATCGGGAAAGAACTCCGCGGCAGTAAGCAAAGCCAGTCGCGAACAGCTGGAGTAGTCGGTAGCGACCACGATCGTGCGATAGGCATTATGCGGCCTCTGCTTGACGACCAGTACCGGAACCGTCGCGTGCCGCACCACATGGTCGACCGCCGTGCCGATGAAGTAGTCACCGACGTGATTGAAGCGCGCTACGCCGGTGACAATCAGGCCGCAGTCCGCAGATTTCGCGGCCTCGACGATAGCCGTCGGGGCAAGGTCCAAAGCCGGCAATATGTCCACGTCGGCTTCAGGATCGGCCAGGACTTCCCGCATTGCCTGATTCGCGAGTTCTGGTCGGGCATGGAGCCGCGAATCCGGCTCGATGGCATGAAGCACGATCAGCCGGACGCCCCACTCACCTGCAAGTTGCGTTGCCCGGTCAACCGCGCGGTCAGTTCTGGCACTGAGATCGGTCGCAACAAGGACCGGCTTGCCGTGAGTGGTCATCTGCTCTCTCCTTCAAGGGCTGTCACCTGTTTCATAGGCGCGCTGCTCGGTGATCCTGCGCCGGGTCACTTCGGCGTCCACGCCGGCGCCCACCAGGACATTGGCGGCGAGCTGGAGACTCGCCTCGACCGTCTCCGGGGTGCAGAAACTGGCGCCCAGTTCGAGGAGACGGCGGGCGTGCTCCGGATCCCTGGCCCGGGCGTGGATCGGCATTGATGGCCACCGCTGGTGTATCTGGTGAACAATCCGGCTGGCAGCTTCCGGATCGTTCATCGTCACGACGACGGCTGCGGCATGATCTATTCCCGCCTTGGCCAGGATTTCGCTGCGCGACGCATCGCCGTAGAATACCGGCAGGTGCCGATCCTTCAGGCCTGCGGTCATGGCCGCATCGGCATCGAGCGCAACAAAGGCCACGTTTTCCGCATCCAGCGCGCGGGCCAAAGTCTGGCCGACCCGTCCAAATCCGGCGATGATGATATGACCTTCGCAATCGGCGAAGCTCTCATCGGTGTCAGCCGCGGCTGCGAGACGCTTGCGCTCCATTGCCGCAGAAAGCTGCCGAGCCAGATGTGCGACCACCGGGGTCAGCAGCATGCTGATGCCGGTGACAATCAGGATTTGTTGCTCAAGGACGCCGCCAACAACACCGAGGCCCGCTGCAACCCCAACGATGACAAAGGCGAATTCGCCGCCCTGGCCCAGCAACATCCCGGCTTCCGCAGCGACATGCCGCGGCCTGCCGAAGGCGATGGCCAATCCCGTAATGACCACGGCCTTCAGCAGCCAGAGCCCGGTGACCATCCCGGCAATCTCGAGCGGACTGGCGAGAACCTGACGCCAGTCGATGCCCATGCCGACCGACATGAAGAAAAGCCCCAGCAGGAGGCCTTTGAAAGGCTCGATGTCGACTTCGATCTGATGGCGGTATTCGGTCTCGGCCAACAGCAGCCCGGCGAGAAAGGCGCCCAGCGCCATGGACAGTCCGAACCGGGCGGTCAACGCTGAGACCCCGATGACGGTCAGCAGTACCGCGGCGGTGAACATTTCCGGGCTACGCGTCTGCGCCACCTGGCGCAGTACCGGCCTCAACAATAGGCGTCCGGCCAGATAGATCAGAACGATCGCCAGTGTCGCCTTCCCCAACGCCCCCGCCAGGCCGGCAGCGAGACCACCGCTGCCCGGGGTCGCAATCACGCCGACCATGAAGAGAATTGGCACCACCGCCAGGTCCTGCATCAGCAGGATGGCAAAGCCGGTCTTCCCGACCGCGGAAAATTGGCGGCGCCCGTGAATGAGCAGCTGCATGACGATCGCGGTCGACGACAAGGACAATGCTGCCCCGACGATCAGGGCGGTGGGCTCCTCCACACCAAGACCTGTCGCGATCCAGGCGATCAGACCGGCCGTCAGCAGAATCTGGAGCGATCCCATGCCAAACACGAGGGCGCGGCCCGACCATAGCCGTTCCAGCGAGAGTTCCAGGCCGATCATGAACAGCAGGAAAACCACGCCGATCTCGGCCAGCCCGCGAACACCGGCGATATCGGAAATGACCGCGTGCGAAAGGAACGGATAGTCAGCCGCAAGCAACCCAAGCCCGTATGGCCCGATCACACCGCCGATCAACAGATAGCCAAGGATCGGATTTACCCGGATCCGGTTCAGCAGCGGAACCGCAAGCCCGGCAGCGGCAAGCAGAACGAGCGCTTCTCGAAGAAAAGGGATTCCCGGATGTGGCTCCATCAATCCTTCCCGTCCTGGTAGCTGTCCACCGCGCCCGACTGCATCCGTCGACGCCATTGCCGGGCCAATGAGAAGCGCCAGCCAAGATGGACCAGCGCGAAGCCTGCAGCAGCAGAGACAATCGCGAACAGGAGGAGCCCGACAAGGGTCGGGAGCGACGCGCTTGTCAGCGCCTCCATCATCGCACCAGTGTGAGCGCGGTTCGCTTGAGGACTCTCACCCGCAGACCCAATCAGGAATGAGCCTGTACGATAGGCAGCATAGTAGATCGGCGGGAAGGTCAGCGGATTGGTAACGAGGGTGGCCGCAGCCGCGACCAGCAGATTGCCTCGTGCCGTCGCAGCGAGCAGCGCCGCCACCACGATCTGCCCCAGTGGGAGAACAAAGCCCACGAACAGCCCGAGCGCGACACCACGCGCGACGTTCCGGCGATTGAAATGCCAGATTTCCGGATGGCTCAGCCGATGCGCGATGGGGCGCAACCAGCGGTTGGCGAGGAGAACCTCACGATCCGGTGATATGCGCTTGAACCACTTCCGCACGGAGCTCCACCTGCCGACAAAGGAGGTAGCTCGATGGCTGTCCGCTGAAGAAGGGATCAAGCAACCCAGCCGACAGCCACCGAGCGGTTCGCGCCGCATAGGGGTAAAATGCGGCTTCGTCCCCGGCAACATGGCCGGGAAAGGCTGGAGGTTAACCGCTGAGCCGTCGAGCTGCACCTAAAAAGACCATAATAACGACCGCCTTGCTAAAGGCCGATAAGAAGACATGGACTCCGAACTTCCCTTGATGCGTTGATGCCCGGCGTGAGAGGCCCCGAGGAGAAACAGCCGATCCTGGTCGCGCTTATCGTCCTTCTCGGCATGGTCCTTGCCGCGCTTGTCGATCGGATGCTTGGTGCCTAGGCGCCAATTTCGCGTTCGGTCGATTTCCCATTGGCCGACCTGCAAAATGACAAATTGATTCGCGCGCGCCGGCAATGGCACTGCGGTGGCCGGTAAAGGCCTATCACGGCAACAACGGTCCCCAGGCAGGGTCGGAGGCGTCGCCCGGCGTCGACAAGCGCCGCTCGTTGCGACCGGTAAGATCGACCTGCCAGACACTGGCCTTGCCTGAGCCCTTCTCGGTGCGGAAAAACTGGATGATCCGGCCATTGGGTGACCAGGTTGGCGCCTCATCCTGCCAGCTATCCGTCAGATAACGCAGGTCCCCTCCACCGGGGCTCACGACGGCTATGCGCAAATTGCCGACTATGTGCGTAAATGCGATCTGGTCACCGCGCGGGCTCCATTCCGGTGTCGCGGCGCGCCCGCCGAAGAAGCTGATGCGCCGATGGTCGGAACCATCGGCGTTCATCACGTAGATTTGCTGGCTGCCGGACCGATCGCTTTCGAAGACGATCCTCGACCCGTCGGGGGAGAAGCTGCCGCCGACATCGATTCCCGGGGTGTCGGTAAGGCGCTGACTGGCCCCGCCGCTCGCCGGCACCTTGTAGATGTCGGTATTGCCAGCAGTCGCCATCGAATAGAGGATCCACTTGCCGTCGGGCGACCAGCGCGGGGCGAAGGTGGGACCTGGCGTTTCCGTCACGAGGCGCTGGGTATTGGCCGCCAGATCATAGACATAGATGCGCGGGCGACCGTTGAGATACGACAGATACAGGATCGACTTGTAATCCGGCGAAAAGCGCGGGGTCAGTGCAGTTGCCTGCCCACTCGTCAGATAGCGGTGGTTGGCCCCGTCCGAATCCATGATGGCCAGGCGCTTCATGCGGCGATCCTTGGGACCGGACTCAGCGATGTAAGCAACGCGGCTATCGAAGAAAGGGCTCTCGCCCGAGAGGCGGGCATAGATCATGTCCGCGCACTTGTGCGCCGCACGGCGCCAGTCCGCAGGGGCAACGGTCCAGCCCGCTTTCTCGAGTTGCTGCTTTAACGCAACGTCATAGAGGTAGCATCCAACCGTCAGTTGCCCATCCCCGTTGGCTCGCACATAGCCCTGGACGAGCATCTCCGCGCTGCGAGCGGACCACACCGCGAAATCGGGAGCCTGAACCTGTTCGAAACCGGGCCTTGGCAGGCTTTCAGGCCCGACCGGCTTGAATAGCCCGTTGTTCCTGAGGTTGGCGCTGATCACCTGGGCGAGCGCCTGGCCCAATGCTGACGTCGACCCTGCGCTGGTCGGCGTCGGCACATCGGCGTTGGTCGCAAAGGCCGGGATCGCGATCCCGAGATCCTGCCACTCGCTGTCATCCGACACCGTACCGGAAAGCCCGCCTTCTTCGGCCGGTTGCGGCTCGGTCTGCTGCGCCTGTGCAGGGGCGGCGGCGAGCAAGGCGAAGGCGAACAGCATGCGCAGCGTCATTGCGACAATTTCCTGTCAAATCGGAAGGAGGCGACGCGCTTCCACGCATCGTGGTATTCGGCGGGGAGATTGAACGGTGCCGCCAGCTGCACCGCACGGATCGCCTGTTCGGCATGACGGGCAGCCTGGGCGCGGTTAGCATCGGTGATGCCTTCCTGGCGGACCACCTGGGGCGAGCCCGCAAGGCTGCCATCGCGATTGAGGGACCACGACAGCACCGTCACCAACGCTTCCGTCTCGACGCCTTGCGGCACCACCCAATGCGGCTTGAGCTGGCGCGATATGGAACCGGCAAGCGCTGATTGCACGGCGGGGCCGATTGCGGCTGCCGGGGGCGTCCGGGCAGTTCCGCTGGTCTGCGCACCAGAAACGCCCTTGAGAAAATCGTCGCCTAACCGGCTGCCGCCCGGCGCGGCTGCTGGACGCGCGGCCTGGCTGCCTGAACGTGAAGCCGGAACGCCCTTCAGGAAATCATCGCCAATCCGGCTCGTGGCCGCGGGGGGCCGTGCGGGCGCGGATGCCGCAGCAGGCGAAGGGCGGGCAGCAGGCGCGGGCGTAAGAGCACGCTGCGGGAGCGCCGGAGCCGGTTTGGGCGCGGGCTTGGCCGCCGCCTTGGCCACTGGCGGCGGGGCAGGAGCCAGCGAAGGCCGCGGCGCGGGTTGAGGCGTCGGGCGCGGTGCCGGGATGGGCGCAGGAGAGGGTTTCGCGACTGCGCTGGCGGTGGGTTTCGGAGCAGGCTGAGGCTTTGGGGGCGGCGCCGCTTTTGGTGCCGGCGGCGCCGGTTTCGCCGGAAGCGGTGCGGGCGGGCTTTCAGGAGCCGCCCTGGTTTCGATCGGGGGCGATGACGCCGCAGGCGGCGCCGGCTCACCGAGACTCGGTGCGACGTCGGCGGCAGCCTCGGCAGCAGGAGCCGGCGACGTCGAGGTCAATCCGACTGAGTCTGTCAGCGTTACGGTCATGCGCTCAGGCGGAGGCGGCAGAGCCACCGAGACCGGCTTCCAGGCCAGCGCGGCAAGCAGCAAGGCATGGAGCCCTGCCGCCAGGACCAGCCCGACGCGCTCATCGCGCGAAGTCGGAAGCAGGGATCCGACCGTTGCGTTCACGGCGCCGGCTTCTCCCGATCCTGCGAACCTGCCTCGCCGGCCGCGAGGGTGATCAGCGAAATCGAGTTGAATCCTGCCTGGTTGAGTTCGCCCATGACTTCCATGATGCGCCCGTAGTCGAGGGACCGGTCAGCCCGCAGGGTTACCAGCGGGGGCTCTCCGCCTGCGGAGCGCGGCAGGCCGGCAAGCTGATCGGGCAATGCTCCGGGGGGAACCTCGACATCGTCGAGATAGACGCGCCCGTCGCGCGAGAGGCTCAGCGTTACCTGATCCTTGTCTTCGCCAAGTGCCTTGGCCTTGCTCTCGGGCAGGTTCACCGGGACTCCGGCCCTGAGCAGCGGCGCCGTCACCATGAAGATGATCAGCAGCACGAGCATGACATCGACCAGCGGCGTCACGTTGATTTCGGACATGGGGCTGCGGCCGCCGAAGCCCCGGCGCCCGCGCCCCGAACCGCCCGAAAGGTTGACCGCCATCAGAGCGCGTCCAGTTCGCGGCTGAGATTGCCGCGCAGGTATCGGGCGAAGCGTACCAGCCGCGCTTCAAAGCGGTTCAAGCTGTGACCAAACCGATTGTAGGCAATAACGGCGGGGATCGCAGCAAACAGACCGATGGCTGTCGCGAGCAAGGCTTCGGCGATGCCCGGCGCGACCACCGAGAGCGAGGTGTTCTGCGATGCCGCGATCGAGGTGAAGCTGCGCATGATGCCCCAGACCGTCCCGAACAGCCCGACGAAGGGCGCGATGGAGCCGATGGTCGCCAGGTAGTTGAGTCGTTCGGACAGGCGATCGACTTCCCCCTCGATCGCGCCCTCGAGCACGTCGGCGATCCGCTCGCGGGCCGCGTCCTTGTCGAGGCTGGCCCTGGCCCGGACCGACTTGCTCCATTCAGCCATCGCGGCCTTGAACAGGGCGGCTGCAGGAGAAGCATCGCGGGCGAGGTGCTTGCTGCTTTCGCCGGTAAATCCCGCTTCCCTGATCTCGGCCTCGAACAGGTCGCTTGTCGCGTGCGCCCTGCGGTTCTTGAGGATCTGGGCAACGATGATCGCCCAGGTCCAGATGCTGGCTGCCAAAAGGCCGAGCATGATCACTTTGACGACGATGTCGGCCTGCGCGAACAGCGCGATCGGGGAGAAGTCGGTAACAGCGTCGGTTGTCATCGGGACAGTTGGCCTTGGATCAGTGACAGGGTGCGCGCCCGCAAGAGACGCGCACCCGGGGGTGCCTGTTCGAACGCGTCAGAACAGGCCGGTGCGAGGATCGTGACGGCGGCCGGAGCAATGCAGCCGCGGCTCGGTTGAACGCATGCCCAAGCGACGCCAGCGGCCTGGCGCTATTGTCGCATGCTCACAGAGACGCCCATGATGATGCTGATGATCAGCAGGGTCACCATTGTGACGAGGATCGGCAGTGCCGGCCGCCGGACGTAGCGATCAAACTCTCGCAGTGCGCGGGTATGATCGGGGTCCTGGGTCAGGGCCATGAACTGTGTCCCGTTCACCTCGTCGAACAGCTCCTTCAGTTCCTCACATTCGGCGGAGTTGAGCGCGCCTTCCTTGCGCAGGATTTCTCTTGCTCTCCGGAAGGCGCGCTCTGTGCTGCTGTTCATCGCCGTGGCCATGCGCAGCCCGGCGATTTCAGCGGATCACCATCGTGACCGCGCGGCGGTTCTGGGCCCAGGACTGCTCATCCGAACCCAGCGCCTCCGGACGCTCCTTGCCGTAGGAGACCACCGACATGCGGGTCGTTGCGACTCCGAGTGAAGCCAGGAAGTTCTTCGCGGCGTTGGCGCGCCGTTCGCCCAGCGCAAGGTTATAGTCCCGGGTGCCGCGTTCGTCGGCATGGCCCTCGATCGTGACATTCACGTTCGGATACTGCGCCAGCCAGGAAGCCTGGCGGGTAAGGGTCGCCCGGTCGGTATCGTCGAGACCATAGGAATCGAAATCGAAGAAGACCCGGTCGCTGCCGGCCGTGCGCCGCAGGTCGGCCTGGCTGCCCGGACCGATATAGTTGCCGTTGGCGTCGTAATCTCCGTTATTGGCAGCCACGGGCGCCTGCGGGCCAGGCTCGGGCGGGAGCGATTCAGGGGCGCGCTTCTGGCCGCAGGCGGAAAGGGCCAGCGCACCGGAGGCGAGGAGTGCAAGGGCAAGCGTACGCTTCATGGGTGGATCTCCTGTCCGTTACTTGGCGAAGAACTAGCCCAGCTTGCCGGCGGCCGGTATTATAGGTTTTTTATGCATGGACGCTGCCCGGCGGCGCGCACACAAGACAAGCGATGGACCTCTTTGCCGAAACCAGCCTGCGAGACGAATTACGCCGGACAATGATCAGCAAGGCGAGCGCCTGGCGCGCGCCTGCGGTCATTTTCGCGGTGACCGCGGTGCTTGTCATCGTGCTCAAGCCGATCCTCGATGGCGAGGTCTCGTCGGGGATGCTCTTCATGCTGGGCATTACCCTGGTGGGCGCGCGCTCGGGACTGACGCCTGCGCTGATCTCCGCGCTTCTGGCCTCTGCCATCTTCAACTTTTTCCTGGCGGATCCGGTCCTGACCTTCCGGATGTCGTCCGGCGAAGATCTCGCGCCGCCGCTGATCTTCACGGCTTGCGCTCTGGTCTCAGGGCTTCTTGCGGGCAGGCTCAAGGATAAGACCTTCCAACTTGGCCGCACGAACCTCCAGCTCGAAAGCTTGCTCGAAACCAGCAGGTTGCTCCAGGCCGCACCCGACGTGGCTGCAATCGAAGCCGCCCTGGCCACCACGGTTCCGGGGCGTCTCGGATTCCGGCTTTCGCTTTACGGTCTCAAGGACGGAACGACCGAGGCGCTGCCCGCGTCGGATAGGCGGCCCGAGGCCCTTGCTCTCGCCCGGCAGGCGATTGAAGGCGACGGTATCGTTCGCCACCGCGACAGTATTGCCTTCCGACTTGACGGCAGCCGCTCGTGCGTCGGCGCCCTGGTCGTCGAAAACGTCAGCGGCGCGCAAGTGGACCCGGCATTTCTGGAAGCGCTGGCGAGCCTCGTTGGCCTGGCGCTCGAACGCGCCCGCTTTGCCTCAGTGATTGCGGAAGCCGAGGCCAATGTCCGAACCGAGGAACTGAAATCTGCGCTTCTATCTTCGGTCAGCCATGACCTGCGCACGCCGCTCACCGCGATCAGCGCTTCGGCCTCGAGCTTGATCGAATTCGGCAGCCGGTTCGACCGTGAAACCTCGAAAGCGCTTCTCCAGGGGATCGTCGACGAGTGCGACCGGCTCAACCGATTCACAGCCAACCTGCTCGAGCTCAGCCGGCTGCAGGCAGGCGGACCCAGCATCGCCGGCCAGGTCCTTTCGGTAAACGACGTCGTGCGCGCGGTCGTCCAGCGGCTGCGCACGCGCTTTGCCGGACGCGAGATTTCGGTATCCTCGACCGATCCGGAAATCCTGGTGACTGCGGACACCGCCCTGTTCGAATTGGCCGTGACCAATGTCATCCAGAACGCGCTCATCTACAGTGAGCCCGATATGCCTGTTCTGGTGCAGAGCAGTTGCGACCGCAATCAGTGCGTCCTGACCGTCACCGACCAGGGCTGCGGCGTTCCCGAAGCCGAGCAGACACGCGTCTTCGAGCGGTTCTATCGGGTGAAGCGCAGCGAGCCTTCGCCCCAGGGGAGCGGTCTTGGCCTGGCAATTGCCAAGGGTTTTGTCGAAGCTTTCGAGGGAACAGTCAAACTCATGTCGCCAGTGATCGGCGGGAAAGGCACGACCGTCACGATCACCCTGCCGGTCGTCAGCGAGGTGAAGGCATGATGCAGGGGCACGTGCTGCTGGTCGATGACGAACCGGCGCTCATTACCGTTCTCCAACCGGTGCTCAAGGCGGCTGGCTGCACTGTCACCGTAGCAACCGATGGCAATGCCGCGATCAGCGGCGTCATTGCGCATGATCCCGACGTGGTGTTGCTCGACCTCGGCCTGCCCGACATGGATGGCAAGGAGGTCATCCGCGTGATCCGCGAATCGAGCCAGGTCCCGATCATCGTGATCTCCGCGCGGCACCAGGAGGCTGAGAAGATCGCGGCGCTCGACGAAGGCGCCGATGACTATGTCAACAAGCCCTTCGAAATCGGCGAACTCATGGCCCGGATCCGTGTCGCCGTCCGGCGAGCCACATCGCAGCCAGCCAATGCCGCGATATTCGAGGGCGGTCCCTTGCGGATCGATTTTGCGAAGCGCGAAGTCGAGCTGATGGGCGAGCCCATCAAGCTCTCCCCCAAGGAATACATGCTGCTCCATGCGCTTGCGCGAAATGTCGGCCAGGTCGTCACGCACAAGCGGCTGCTGGCCGCAGGCTGGGGCAATTCGACCGCCGACCTCCAATATCTGCGCGTCTACATGGGGCTGCTGCGCCAGAAGCTCGAGGAAAATCCGTCCGAGCCCGAACTGATCGTGACCGAGCCGGGCCTGGGCTATCGCCTCATTGTCCGCGACGCAGGGTAATCAGTACCGCCGGAGTGCCGCGATCACATCGGTGAGCAACCTGTCGCTGATCGAGCGGGGATTGCCTGCGCCTGACGTGGAAACGACGACCACATAACGCTGCCCGGTCCGGGCGCGAAGGAAGGCAACCGCGCCCGCAGAGGCAGCCGGGCCGGTAAGCGGGGAAGCCCCGGTCAGCCGCGAGACCAGCCAGCCTGCCCTTTCTGCGCTTGAACCGTCCTGTTCGAGCAACTGCAACAGGTGTGCGGTCGAGTCCTCCTTGAGAACCCTGCCGGCAAACAGCTCGCCCAGCGCGAAGGCCATTCCATCGGGCGTCGCGCCGTCGGGCGGCCCGCCCTCGGCCGCCTTGCCTTGCGGCAGCCGGACCAGGTCCCGGTTCGATGGTCCGAAGGCAACTTCGCCGAACCCGCGACGTTCGAGCCATGCCGCCATGCCAGACGGCCCCATCAAGCCAGCAAGAATTTCGTCCTGGGCCGAGCGGTCATCTTGGGCGACGGCCTTCCGCAAGAGGGCGCTGACCTGCTCATGCCGTTCCGGACCACGCGCTCTTGTCTGCAAAGGGACGCGCTGATCGAGCGAGAGTTCGCCCTGATCGACGGCTTCGAGCAGGACCGCCCCGAGCCAGATGCGCCGCAAGCTGCCCTGAGGAAAGGACGTCGCACCGCGAAAGCCCGCCACCCAGCCATCGCTGACCGACCGCACCAGCACCGCGTTCCGGCCCGGCATTCGTTCTGCGAGTTGCTCGAGTTCCGCTTGCAGTCCCTGCGGCGCGCCGGCCTCTGCGGCACGGCTCTCGCCGACGACCTGCTCCATGGCCGTCTTGCGTGCCGGCAACACTTGACTGGTACTGCCGAGAACCGAATGTGCGACCACGGCAAGCGCGAGGCCCATCAGCGTGATCACCCAGACCAGGGCGGACCTGCCGCCTGCGGGTTGTCTGGACAGTCTCGTCTTCAGCAGGGTCAGCAGGTAGCGCATTGGCGCCTGATCGGCCCATTTGCGCAGGACAGTTACTATGGGCTTTTTAGGTGCCGCCGGTGCGGGGCGGCTTTACCCGAGGCATGGCCAGAAATGACAGCATGCCACCGGATTTATATATGGCGCGTTCGACGCGGCCAGCAGTCCGGTCGCTGCCTGCTGCACCGTCACCGGCTCACGTGACCGGTCACGCTGCCGGATCTCTCCGGCAGCGTGTCTGAAATCCTGAAGGGGGCAGATGCGACTCGAAGGGCTCCCGTGCGCAAAGCGTAAACGCTTGTTCCATTTTTTGTTTTTATCGGATTTTTATGCAGGCGGTTTTTGTGGAATCACAACCGTCCGCTAGCGAGGCATCGCTCAGTGTCCGAGCAGGAAGCTGGCATAGGCGCTGAACAGGTAAGCCATCAGCAGCGACAGACTGATCCAGCTGATCGTGCCCCGGATCCGGCTTTCGGGCTTGAACAACAGCGCCACGATGAAGATGCCGGACATGATCACGGCGGTGAAGGCCGTGACGGCATGAGCAGTGGAGACCGAGGACAGGAGCGGCCCGTTCGTGTAGGCAATATCATCGATGGCGATGATCAGCACGTCGAAGAGATTGCTGCCGAGCAGGTTGCTGATCGCCATGTCGACCGCCCCCATGCGCAGCGCGCTGATGCTGACCACGAGTTCCGGAACCGATGTCGTAGCGGCGATCAGCAGGGTTCCCACGAAGGTAGTCTGCCAGCCCATCTGTTCGGCGATGTCGACACCCACGAAAGGCAGCCAGATTCCAGCTGCGACCACGATGCTGGCTGCAAGCAGATAGCGGCCGATCGCCTGGCGCAGGGTCATGCCCGCATCGGTCTCATGCACCGGTAGTGTCCCCGTGACCCGGCGCTGGAAATCAAAGGCGGCGCGCATGGCGATGAGGTAGAGCAGCACCAGGAAAGGGGTGTAGACGCTCACATGGCGAACGCTGGCATCCAGCCCGCTCCCGCGCAGCAGGATCAATGCACCGACTGTGCCGATCAGGATGACGCCAAAGCCAGCAGTCAGGATATGGCCCTGATCGATCCGGCGGTATACCGGATCCCGGCGGGATAATTCGTCAAGCAGCACCAGCATCAGCAGGTTGAAAACGCAGCTGCCCAGAGCGTCGCCGACGGCAATGTTGGGCGCGTCGGCGATCGTGACGGCGCTTACGCCGGTAAACAGTTCCGGCAGGGATGTGGCGGTCGCCAGCAGGATCAGGCCGATCCACGAGCGGGACAGCCCGGTCAGCTGGGCAATGCGGTCACCGTTCCTGACCAGTGCTGGACCCGCGAATGCAATCAACGCCGAACAAAGCGCAAGCTTGAGCCATGGAAGAGCGGGATCGATCACGTCGCTTCGAGCCTTAGCATACGGTTAACATTCGAGGATCCTCGTCAAGACGTCCGGCAGGCCGGGTTTCGCGGAACAGGGCAAGGATCAGAAATCGCAGCCGGTCGTTGATCCGCGCGGCGGATGCCGTGCCTCCAGGCTGATGGTAGCAGTGTAATAGCTTTGCATGTGCCCAAGGGGCGCGGTCTGTTGATCGATGGTTAGCGTGAACGGCACACGTTCTGCCGATGTCCCGGCATAAGTGCGCGTTCCTGCCCCTACGCCAACCTTCTCGCAGGCCATTTCCGTAATGGCGAGGCCGCGCACGCGCAGCGCCCCGACAATGTCGTAAGGGATTTCCGCGCCTACCTTCGCCCAGTTCACCGAGACTGTTGCCGGCGATCCGCGTCCCTCGATCGCTGCGCTTAGCTGTCCCAGCGTTCCTGTCGCCAAGGCGGGCGGGTTGGCCCGGGTTGCCCAGCGGACTGCAGCGGCCCGTTGTTTTGTCTCTGCCAGGGTGGGCTTGCCGCTTGCCGTGGCTGGCAGAACCGCGAGCAGCATATTGGCAGCCGGGCCACTCGCCAAGATCTTCTGCCAGTTGGTCCGGCATTCATCATCGGCCCAGCGGGCAGCACTGGCATCGCGGCGGATCAGGTCCGCCCGGCAACTGACAAGGAAGCCCGCTTCGGACGTTGGTCCCGGCGCGGCCTCAGGCATTGCAACAGGACCGGACGAGGCGCCGCTGCCCCCGCGCGATACCGATGCCGCCTCGCCAAAGGAGGTGCCATTCCAGGCGAGTTGAGCTGCGCACTGGCTCTGCGGCGGCGTCCCGGCGCCGCAGAGCGCACCCTTGCGTGCGATCTGCACTCTGGCAGGACGTCCGGCCAGTACCCGGTAGGCGATCAGCCTGTCGGAATAGATCCGCCGAGCAGCGCCCGCCCGGTCAGTGACAAAAATATCGACCCGGGCTTGCCCCTCCGCTCGGAACAGCCCAGGCCGTCCAGTGCAATCGTAATCGCCTTCGGACAGGAGGTAATCGAGCAAGCCGTCGCCGGTGAAATCCTGAGCGATCACGTAGTGCCCGCTGCCAGGCTTGCCGCCAGCCGCAGTGCAGCGCGCGTCGAGTCCATTCATGTGCGTGAGCACCGCGGCGGGAAGCGGCGGCCGGGCCTGTGCCCGTGCGGAAGCAGGCAGAAGGGCGGGAGCAGTCGTGACAACCGCAAGTGCGAGGGCAAGTGCAGACCGCATCATCTGCGGAGGATGCGACAGTGCTGGGGATTGCACAAGCTGCTACTAGCTCGACCTTGCGCTACGCAACCGGGAGCGGACGGGTATTGACTGTCTCTCCGCCCATTTCCAGACTTGCCGGCAGCAGAGAGGAACAGGAGCAGGACCATGGCCCACAAGGCGCGTCTCGAAGCACAGATGGCCGAATTGCAGGCGCGTCTTGAACGGATCGAGCAGGATCTTGCCGAACCGCTGAACGCCGATTCCTCCGAGCAAGCGGTTGAAGTGGAAGATGACGCCTCGTTGGAAAGTCAGGCTCTGCTGCTTCGCCGCCAGATCGCTTCGGTCGATCGCGCGCTGGAGCGAATCGCTGCCGGCACCTATGGTGAGTGCATCCGCTGTGGCGGCGAGATCGCTCCGGCGCGCCTGGAAGCACGGCCCGAGGCCGCCCTGTGTATCGATTGCGCCCGCCAGGAGCAGTGACGGCCGGTTCGGTCCCAGTCAGGCCCAAAGAAAGCGGCATCCGGGGTAAGAGTCCGGCCTTTCCTGCCTCAGGCTCCCGGGTCAGAGGCTCCATGCTATTTCGCCTCCGGCACGACTGAAAGCCACAAGATTGCCCCCGTGAAGAGGGGAAAGTCTTCCCCTGAGCCCGAGCCGCTGCGCTGTCTCCGCCTACCCCTTCGAGCGGGGACACCCCGCAACGCCCCTTTGATTCGGAGCGGTGCTGGTGACGCGCTCTATCCCGCACATCCTGCCGGACCTGCTCCTGCGGGCGCGGCGACTTCAACCATCGGGCCCCGCGCGCACTCTGAGCCGGCGGTCATGATTACAAGGGCAGCCCGTGAAAGCCGACAGGCCCCGCCTTTCGGCCTGCCATGCGACTGGCAAGCCATTGCCCGCCTACGTCAGGGTGCGCGTTTCTGTCCGGGTCATCGCGCTGACCGCTCGCGCGACCGGCGGCAACGGTGTTGGAGAGTGAGAGCCTGGCGGCTTCGGCCGTGACGGTGCCGAAGCCAGAGGGAGTGGCCCCTGGCCGGTCCGTCCCAGGAGACAGGCCATGGCATCTTTCCGCGCACGCCGCGCTTCCGCACCTGAGCGGACCGACCTCTACCAGGACATAACTGACCGGATCATCGCCCAGCTCGAGCAGGGCCGCTTACCCTGGGTGCAGCCGTGGGATTCGGCAGCCGCCGCCCTCGACCTGCCGGTCAACGCCAGTACCCGGGCGCGCTACAGCGGGATCAACATCCTGATCCTGTGGAGCGCGATGATCGAACGTGGCTTCACCACCAACCGCTTCCTCACCTTTCGCCAGGCGCTGGAGCTTGGCGGCAATGTCCGCAAGGGCGAGCGGGGCATGACCGTGGTCTATGCCCATCGCTACACTCCGCAGCGGGAGCGCGAACGGGCCCGCGAGGAAGACCGGACGCCCGGCACGATCCCGTTCCTGAAGCGCTACACGGTCTTTTCGACCGACCAGTGCGAAGGCCTGCCCGAGGACTTGAGCGCGCCGGTCGCTCCGGTCGACCGCTCGCTGATGCTGCCCGAGGCCGAGGCCCTGATCCGCGCCACCAGCGCCGATATCCGCATTGTCGGCGGCGAAGCCTTCTACGTGCCTTCGCGCGACTACATCCAGATCCCGCGCCCCGAGGCCTTTCCCGATCCCATCAACTGGCACCGCACGGCCTTCCATGAGCTGGGCCACTGGACCGGGCATCCGAGCCGCCTCTCCCGCGATCAGGCGGGCCGGTTCGGCTCGCCCGAATATGGGCGGGA
The DNA here is from genome assembly GCF_000013325.1 of Novosphingobium aromaticivorans DSM 12444. Lineage (GTDB taxonomy): Bacteria > Pseudomonadota > Alphaproteobacteria > Sphingomonadales > Sphingomonadaceae > Novosphingobium > Novosphingobium aromaticivorans. The sequence goes on along the minus strand of NC_007794.1, from coordinate 418,525 downwards.
GGAACTGTGCGCCGAGATGACCAGCGCATTCGTCTGCGCCGCGCTGGGGATCGAGCCCAGCGTGCGCCATGCCGACTACCTTGGCTCGTGGCTGGCGATCCTGCGCGAGGATAACCGCGCCATCGTGCGGGCCGCAAGTGCCGCCTCGAAGGCTGCGGACTTCCTGCTCGCCTTCGCACGGGCGGAAGAGGATGCGGTCGACCTCGCCCGGGCGGCCTGAGGTCGCCGCGGGAGGCCATGGGCGGGATCGGGGCAAGGGCGTCGCTGCCCCGGGCAGGCGGTGCCCGCCCCATAGAGGGAAAGGGAAGCCGGGGGCTTCGTGACGGGCCAGGGGCTGGGAGAGAGGCTCCCGGCGGTCCGCCACCGGAGACCTGACATGGCAATCGCCGCTTCCAAGATCATCCTGTCGCAGTCGCGCGACATTCCGTTCAACCAACTGGTCCTGAGCCAGGCCAATGTCCGGCGGATCAAGACCGGCGTCTCGATCGAGGCGTTGGCCGAGGACATTGCCCGGCGCACCCTGCTCCAGAGCCTCAATGTTCGCCCGCAGCTCGACGATGACGGCAAGGAAACCGGCCGGTTCGAGGTGCCCGCCGGCGGCCGCCGCTTCCGCGCCCTCGAACTGCTGGTGAAGCAGAAGCGGATGGCGAAGACCCAGCCCGTCCCTTGTGTGGTGCGCGAGGGCAGCGACATTTCTGCAGAAGAGGACTCGCTGGCAGAAAACACCCACCGCGAACAGCTGCATCCCCTCGACCAGTTCCGTGCCATGCAGGTGCTGAGCGATCAGGGCCTGGGGCTCGAGGACATCGCCGCGCACTTCATGGTGACGCCGGCTGTCGTGCGCCAGCGGCTCAAGCTCGCCTCGGTCTCGCCCCAGCTGCACGCAGTCTATGCCGATGACGGCATGACCCTCGATCAACTGATGGCCTTCTCGGTCTGCGAGGATCATGAGCGGCAGGAGCAGGTCTGGGAGATGCTGGTGCACAGCTTCAACCGTTCGCCCGCCTATATCCGCTCGCGCCTGACCGAAGATTCCGTGCGCGCCTCCGACAAGCGAGTCCGCTTCGTCACGCTCGTTGCCTATGTGGCTGCGGGCGGCAACGTCATGCGCGACCTGTTCGAGGATGACCACGGGGGCTGGCTGCAGGACGTGCACCTGCTCGACAAGCTGGTCGCCGACCGCTTGCAGTCCGAAGCAGCACGGCTCGAGGCCGAAGGTTGGAAATGGGCAGCAGCAGCAGTCGATTTTCCCTGGGGTTACCGCGACGGCATGCGCGTGATGACCGGCACGGCCGCTGAGCTCACCGACGAAGAACAGGCCCGGGTCGAAGCCTTGCAAGCCGAAGCTGCGGCCATCGAGAACGACTACGAGCGTGCCTCCGAGATCCCGGACGAGATCGAACAGCGCCTGACCGCTATCGATGAGGAACTGGCTCTGCTGCTGGAACGCCCGCCGGTATTCGCGCCTGAGGACATGGCGATGGCCGGGGTATTCATCAGCGTCGATGTCGACGGATCGCTCCATGTCGAACGCGGCTTTGTGCGCGCCGAGGATGAGCCGAAGCCCGACTCGGACATGCCGGATGATGGCGGGTATGCTGGCGGCGAAGATGGGCACCATGCCGGAAGCGTCGATACCGATCGGCCCTATGGTAGCGAACCGTCCCAGGGCAGCGAACCTTCCGGCGAGCCCGGAGAAGACGAGAGCAGCATCAAACCGCTGCCCGATAAGCTCGTTTGCGAACTGACCGCAGAGCGCACGCTGGCGTTGCAGGATGCGGTTGCGAACCGCCCTGACGTGGCCTTTGCCGTCGTCCTCCATGCCATGGTCCTCCAGACTTTTTACCATGGAGCGCGGGAAAGCTGTCTCGGCGTCGCCGTGCATCGCACCGGGTTCCCGCACCAGGCGCCGGGCATGGCCGATTCGGTCAGCGCCCGCGCGATCATCTCGCGGCACGACCAGTGGAAGGCCAGGTTGCCCGAGCACGACATCGATCTTTGGGCAGCTCTTCTGTCCATGACCGGCGCCGACCAGGCCTCCCTCTTTGCCCATTGCGCCGCTTTCGGCATCAATGCGCAGTGGGAACCCGCCAGCCGCTATGATGGCAGGGTTTCCGCCCACACGGTGGCACGGCGTATCGAGCATGCCCATGTCCTCGCCCGCGCGGTCGATCTCGACATGGTCGCCGCTGGCTGGAAACCGGGCGTCGAGAACTACCTCGGCCGGGTGACCAAGCCGCACATCCTTGCTGCGGTGGCCGAAGCCCGGGGCGAGGAGACCGCAGCGCTGATCGATCACCTTAAGAAAGGCGATATGGCCCGCGAGGCCGCTCGCCTGCTCGAGGACAGCGCATGGCTGCCCGAACCGCTGCGCACGCCGGGGATCGCCGATCTTGTCGATCTGGGCGCAGTCAGCACCGCAGCGAGTGACGACCTGCCAGCCTTCCTCACCGGCGACGGGGAGCCCGAGCACGGTGAGGACGGCAGCTTCGACGCGTGGGCCATCGCGGCCGAGTGACCCCCGAGGGCCGGGATGCGCCCTTTCGCGTCCCGGCCACTTTCCATCCCTTTCCGGCGCACGCGCGCGATCACGCCGCAGCGCCCCGATCACAGGATCAGACCGATGAATGCCCATGACCTTTTCGACACCGCGCCGCTTGGCAGCCTGGTCAGCTTTGCCAATGACCAGCCCCGGCCGCCCGAGCGCTTCCGGCGCAAACTGGCTGCCTGGCGCACCTGGAACGGCACTGGTCGGCTTGTCGCCATCTACCCGCGCCGCCTGCTTGGCAGCAGCTTCCAGTCCGCCGGATTCGTGCTGAAGATCGGCGAATACGGCTCCGAAGGCGTGACGATCCTCACCGTCAGCCGCCATTTCGAGCTCACCTGTCCACTCGACTTTGGCATTCTCGAGCGACCGCGCCCGGGCATGGTTCGGGTGCTCACCGAATGGAATGGCAAGGTCGAGCTTCAGCATCTGGCCGACGATTTGCCCACGGCCCACGAATGGCTGGCGCGCCATCGCTATTCCAACCCCTTCCTCAGCATCGTCGAACCGGATGAGACGGGCGGACTTGGCGCGATGCGGAGGGCCGCATGATGACGATCGTGACCAATCCCGCACCGGTGTTCGGCAGGACTGCCGGAGGCCTGCTCGCTGCAAGACTGGAGGACCATTCCTGGATCGCGGTTCCTGCCCGGACCGGCCTGCGCATCGCCGATGCCTGGCGGCTCAAGAAGGCGATGGCCGACTGGACCGAGGAGGACTTCTGGGGCTCGTGTGGCATCGTTGCCGACGAGGCGGCATTCAGGGCCCATGTTGCCGAGATTGCGGAGCACCACCGCGAATTGCTGGGGCTTTCCCGTCCGACCACGACCCCGCGGCGGTCGACGCCGTGGGGTCCGGCCCAGCAATCCTGCCGCTATGGTGAGGGGATCAGCTGTCACTCCACCGCCGGGCATGGCGGCTTCCATCTCGACGATCTGCGCAATGCTGCCGTCCATCCGCTACTACGGCATGCCGATGGCTGGTACGAGGAGGACTGCGACTGGGCCAAGGTGGCCTTCACGTTCCCGGGCCTGTTCACCACGCGGGAGCGACGGATCGCGGCAGAAAGCCTGATCGCCTATTATCCGGACGCCTGGGAGGCGATCCACGGCATCGAGCTTGCCCCCGGCCAGTCTAGGGTCAAGGACGAGCGCCGCTTCCGCGAGGTCCATGCGGCCGACTGGATTGTCATCTCGGCAGTGCGGTCGGACAGTCATCCGGGAATGGCCGACTGTGTCGCGACGATGGGCGGTGCGCGCGGAGCGGTGCCTGCCCGGCACTACCGGGTCCCGGTCGGCGAATACTCGCCCGGCGCGTTCGGCTTCGTCATCGATCCCGGCCGCCACGAACAAGTGGAGCCTTCAGCCCTCAGCGCCTGACCGCCAGCATACGGGAACAACAGCGCTGCCGGACCGGCCCGCTTCCGCGCATTCCCGCGCGGAGGCGGGCCTTTTCGCATGTCCGCCGGCACGGCGGACCAGAGAGGACGAGGCTGGCCGGGACGCGAGCGAGCCCGGGCAGGATCGAGGGAGATCGTGCCGGGCCGCAACCTTCAGCCCGGAGTTCCCTGCCATGTCTCTTCCGCCCGTTTCCGCCTCGGTCTTACCGCGCGCCGCTCATGCCAAGCCGCCCGCCGCCGCAGACTGCGAGGCCAGTCGCCTGATCACGGCGGCCACCGCGCTCCTTCCCCTGCTCGCACGGGGCGAGCGCATCACTACCCAGCGGCTGCGCCGGGTCATGGAGGAAGCCTTGGGCGGCAGTGATGCCGAGGGGCGCTGGAGCTGGAAGCTTGCCTATGAAGCCTGCGAAGCGGCCCAGGTCCTGTTCCTGCGCCGCTATGGCGCGGCCCTGCTGAGGCGGCCGGGCGGAGCACAGGCATTGCTCGCCGCCATCCAACGCTTGGCCGACCTGCTTCCGACCCAGACGCGGCGATCGGAAGACGGACAGGCCTTTCAGCAGTTCTCCACGCCCCTGCCACTGGGGCTGGTTGCTGCCGTCGCAACCCGGATCACGCCCGGTGACATGTTGCTCGAACCATCGGCAGGAACCGGCATGCTGGCGATCCTCGCCGAGATCATGGGCGCCCGCTTGCACCTCAACGAGCTCGCCGATGGCCGGGCTGACCTGTTGTCCGGACTGTTTCCGACCCTGCCGGTCACGCGCCACGACGCGGCTCAGATCGACGATTATCTGGAGCCCGGCCTGTCACCGAGCCTCGTGCTGATGAACCCGCCGTTCTCGGCTGCGGTCCACGTCAAGGGCCAGGTCCGCGATGCAGCCTTGCGCCACATGCGCTCGGCGCTGGCCCGGCTTGCCCCCGGCGGGCGGCTTGTCGCCATCACCGGCGCGAACTGCTCGCCCCATGATCCTGCCTGGCAGGGCGCCTTTGCAGAACTCCAGCACGCAGGCACTCTCGTCTTTACCGCCGCGATTGCCGGCAAGGTGTTCGCGCCCCACGGCACCGCGATTACCACGCGCCTGACCGTGATCGACAAACAGCCGGCCGCCGATCCGCATGCTTTCCCTGAGCCGCGCGGGATGGCCCCGGACGTTGCCAGCCTGCTCGACTGGATCCTCGCCGACCTGCCGCCCCGGCCGGACTGCACGCCGTCTGTCCCCGTCCCGATCGTCGGGCGCCAGGATGGACGCGCTACCGGGATGCAGCCTGGCCGTCCTGCCGTGGTCGCGGATCCGCTGAAGGGCGGCGTCCCGTCGCTCGAAGGGATCGAGCTCGAGTATGAGACGCTCGACAGCACCCCGGCAGACGCCGTCCAGCTGGGCGAGGCAATCTACGAGCCCTACGCGCTCCAGTCGCTTCGCATCCCGGGCGCAGTTCCCCATCCGACCCCGCTGGTCCAGTCGGCGGCCATGGCCTCGGTCGCGCCGCCGCAGCCCAGCTATCGTCCGCATGTCCCGGCACGACTGGTCGCCGATGGCCTGCTGTCTGACGCCCAGCTCGAATCGGTGATCTACGCCGGGGAAGCCCATGCCGGGTTTCTGTCCGGAGCCTGGACGATGGATGCGACCTTCGACGTCCTCTCAGCTGCGAGCGAGGAGCAGGAGGGCGCCGTCCGATTCCGGCGGGGCTGGTTCCTGGGCGATGGCACCGGTGCGGGCAAAGGCCGCCAGGTCGCCGGGATCATCCTCGACAATTGGCTCAAGGGTCGCCGCCGCGCGTTATGGATTTCGGTGTCGGACCGATTGCTGGAAGACGCGCAGCGCGACTGGGCGGCCCTGGGCCAGGAGCGCCTGCAGGTCACGCCGCTGTCGCGTTTCCGGCAGGGTAGCCCGATCCGCCTTGCCGAAGGCATCCTGTTTACGACCTATGCGACCCTCCGTTCGCAGGAACGCGAAGGCAAGGCCTCCCGCCTGGCGCAGATTGTCGAATGGCTCGGCAGCGATTTTGACGGGGTCATCGTGTTCGACGAAGCCCATGCCATGGCCAATGCCGCCGGCGGCAAGGGCAGTCGGGGCGAACAGACGCCCTCCCAGCAGGGCCGGGCGGGCCTGCGCCTCCAGCATGCCTTGCCCTCGGCGCGGGTGGTCTATGTCTCGGCGACCGGGGCGACCACGGTCCAGAACCTGGCCTATGCCCAGCGGCTCGGACTGTGGAGCGGTGAAGACTTCCCGTTCGCGACGCGCGGCGAATTCGTGGCGGCGATCGAGAATGGCGGGGTCGCGGCGATGGAAGTGCTGGCCCGCGATCTCAAGGCGCTCGGGCTCTATGCCTCGCGCTCGCTGTCGTTCGACGGAGTCGAGTATGACATGCTCGAACACGCGCTGACGGGCGAGCAGGTGCGTATATACGATGCCTATGCCGCTGCCTTCCAGGTCATTCACAATCACCTCGATGCAGCCCTTGCCGCCGCCAACGTCACTGCGGCGACCGGCACGCTCAACGCCCAGGCCAGGTCCGTCGCCCGCTCGGCGTTCGAAAGCGCGAAGCAGCGCTTCTTCAACCACCTGATCACCGCAATGCAGTGCCCGAGCTTCATTGCTGCGATCGAGCAGGATCTGGACGCCGGACATGCCGCCGTAGTGCAGATCGTCTCGACCGGGGAAGCCCTGATGGAGCGGCGTCTGGCGGACATTCCAACCGAGGAGTGGAACGACGTCCGCGTCGACATCACGCCTCGCGAATATGTCCTGTCGTACCTCGAGCACAGCTTCCCGGTGCAGCTGTTCGAGCCCTACAGCGATGAGGAAGGCAACCTGTCATCGCGCCCGGTCTGGAAGGACGGGCAGCCGGTTCTCTGCCGCGAGGCGGTCGCACGCCGCCAGCAGATGATCGAGCATCTGGCCGCCTTGCCGCCGGTGCCTGCCGCGCTTGACCAGATCCTCCATCATTTTGGCACGGATGTGGTCGCCGAAGTGACCGGCCGCGCCCGGCGCATTGTCGCGCGCCGCGATGGCAGCGGGCAGGTGCGCTTTGCCGTCGAGACCCGTCCCGCGTCCGCCAACCTCGCCGAGACCCAAGCCTTCATGGACGATGCCAAGCGGATCCTCGTCTTTTCCGACGCCGGGGGCACGGGGCGATCCTATCATGCCGACCTCGGAGTCCGGAACCGCCGGCTGCGGGTCCACTACCTGCTCGAGGCAGGATGGAAGGCCGACAATGCGATTCAGGGCTTCGGGCGGACCAACCGCACCAACCAGGCGCAGCCACCGCGGTTCCGCCCGGTGACGACCGATGTGAAGGCGCAGAAGCGCTTCATCTCGACCATCGCCCGGCGGCTCGACAGCCTGGGCGCCATCACCCGCGGCCAGCGCCAGACGGGCGGGCAGAACATGTTCCGGCCCGAGGATAATCTCGAATCGCACTATGCCCGCGATGCCCTGCGCCAGCTCTATGCCCTCATTGCCGCCGGCAAGGTTGAAGGCTGCAGCCTCCAGCAGTTCGAGCAGGCAACTGGACTTTCCATCATCGATGCCGAAGGCGGCGGGCTGCGTGACGAGCTGCCGCCGATCACGACCTTCCTCAACCGCATGCTGGCCCTGACGATCGCGCTGCAGGACATCCTCTTCACCGCGTTTGAAGACCTGCTTACCCGCCGGATCGAAGGCGCGATGGCCAGCGGCACTTATGAAATCGGCCTCGAGACCCTCCGCGCCGAGAGCTTCGCGCTGACCTCGCGCCGGACAATCTACACCCATCCCGGCACCGGCGCCGTGACCGACCTGCTGACCATCGCCCGCAAGGATCGCACCCGGATAGTCACCTTGGATGAAGCACTTGAGCTTGCCGGACGCAGCCAGGGACGGCTGCTCTGCAACCAGCGCTCGGGCCGTGCGGCGGTCGAGATGCCCGCGCGCAGCATGATGCGCGACGATGGTTCGGTCGAAGCCCACATCCGCCTGGTGCGCCCGGGTGAGGCCAGCACGGTGCCGGTCGATGCCATGGCGGCAAGCCATTGGGAGCCTGCCGACGAAACCGCGTTCAGGGCAGCCTGGACGGCCGAACTGGCGACGATCCCGGAGTTTGAAACCAGCACCCTGCACATGGTCAGCGGCCTGTTGCTGCCGATCTGGAAGCAGCTGCCCGACGAGAGCACCCGGGTATACCGGTTCCAGACCGATGACGGGCAGCGCTTTGTCGGGCGCAAGGTCTCGCCGGCCTGGGTCGCCTCGATCATCGAGGAAGATGCACCGGCACTCGCGCCCGATGTGGCCTTTGCCATGCTGATGTCCGGACAAGCGACGTTGCAATTGCGCGAAGGGCAGACCCTCCAGCAGGTCCGCGCCATGGGCACGCCGCGCATCGAGCTTACCGGTTTCAGCGATCTGGCGCTCGACCGGCTGAAGGCGATCGGGCTCATCTCCGAAATCGTCTCGTGGAAACTGCGCCTGTTCGTGCCGACCGGCAGCGAAGGCCCCGCCATCCTCGCCCGGCTGCTCGAGCGCTATCCTCTCGAGCGCATCCTGCCCCGCCGCGAGAGCGCCAGGGTAGCCTAACCGCGCCGATTTGCCGGTCCCGGGCCGCGCATCGCATCCTTACCCCTCTTCTCTGTTCGGCAGGAGCTTTGCCTCATGAATGCCACCGAATTATCCCGCCGCCTAGGCCAGCAGGCCGAGGCGGTATGCCGCTGCTATCTTTCCAACGGGTGCAAGGAGGGGCGTTACTGGCTGGTCGGCAATGTCGACAACGCACCGGGGCGCAGTCTCTATGTTCGCCTAATCGATGGCGAGAAAGGCCCCGCCGGCAAATGGACTGACGCTGCCACCGGCGACCATGGCGACTTGCTCGACATTATCGCCCATTCGGTTCGAACCGCCGGCATGCGGGAGACCCTGAGCGAGGCCCGTCGCTTTCTCTCCCTGCCGGAAACCCCAGCCCCTGCGGCGCGACCTCGTCCTTCCGGGCTGAGTGGCACCAATTCAGGCCACCGAGACGCGGCCTTGCGGCTTTGGTCGGGCAGCCGTCCGATCGCTGGCACCCTCGCGCAAGCCTACCTCCAGTCCCGGGGCCTTGAAGCAGGCGCCGAACTCACGGCCCTGCGGTTCCACCCCGGCTGTCATTACCGACCGTCCCGTGACGACCCACCGGGCACGCCGACGCGCTGGCCCGCCCTGATTGCTGCGGTCACTGACAATGCGTGCGGCACCACCGGTGTGCATCGCACCTGGCTCGATCCTTCCGGCATGGACAAGGCGCCCGTCGCTCATCCCAGAAAGACCATGGGGGCCATTCTCGGCCATGCCGTCCGCTTCGGCGTGCCGACGGATTGCATGATCATCGGCGAAGGCATCGAGACCATACTTTCCTTGCGCGCATGTCTGCCGACCATGCCGCTCGCGGCCTGTACGTCATCCGCGCACCTGGCCGCCTTCCTGTTTCCGGCAGGCGTGAACCGCCTCTATGTCGCCCGCGATCGCGACAAGGCCGGTGAGGCAGCATTTGCCGCCATCGCCGAGCGCTGCGCCACTTCGGGCATCGAGGTGATCCCGCTCATGCCGATCCTGGGCGATTTCAACGACGACCTGCGGCAATGCTCCCGCGAAGCCATGGTGGCCAACCTTGCCCGGCAGCTCGGCAGCGGGGACGAGGCCTTGCTCCGCAAGGCGTGAGGCCGGGAAGAGAAGCAATCGGTCCGGGTGATCGGGCTGTCATGTTGGTGCTTCTGCCGGCCATCTGCCGCCGGATCGTTCGGCCTTCCTTCCTGTGATGCGCGTCTGTGCCGGCCTGTCCGGCGGAGCAACGGCGCCGCCCGGGCTATTTTCCGTCGGCGGGCTCATGGCCCGCCTTTACATCGCGAAGCAAAATAACCCGGCTTTGCCGTCCTGCGCTGATCGCTGCGGCCGTCCGCTTCGCTCCCGGTGCGCCGCCGGTCTGGCCGTCACCAGAGGACGCGCGAAGGAAGGCCGGGAGAACGCCCGGCTCCGCAATCAGGAGCGCAACCCATGCACGACTACGACGATCATGAACCCGAACACGCATCCTCCCCCACGGCGCACTTGCTCGAAGAACTCAGCCTCTATGGCTACCGCCCTTTCTCGGACGAGGCCGACCCGAGGCCGCTCCCCGAAGAGCGGATCGCCTCCGGTGCGATAGCCGACATGTTCGACGCCCTGATCGCCACGATGCTCGACACCCGCCTCGAGCCTGACCTTGAGGAACTGTGCTGGTCGACCGTCAACATCTTCCACCGCGCCACCGGCCGCGTGCAGCGCGAACTTGATGACAACGAGGATGCCCAGCGCCGCAGCCAGGGCGAACAGGATGGCTCGGAGGTCCGCTCGGTCGAACTCGAACGCCTCCTGCGCGAGGGCCTGTCGCTGATCGAACGCCGCAATGCCCTGGAATTCATGCGCGAAGCCGCCGGTGACCAGTACGAACGCCACTTCCGCAAGCCCTGGACGCCGCGGACCGGATCACTCGTCCACCACAAGACCCTGACGGCCGCGATGATCGACAGCCGCGACTTCCTTGCCGCCAAGCGCAAGGCCGAGATCGAACCGCTGCTGCCAACCGGAACCCGCGTCGCTTTCACCGCTGGCCCCGACTACACCGACCACAAGCGGATCTGGGACGTGCTCGACCGGGTTCACGCCAAGTATCCCGACATGGTCCTCTTCCACGGCGGCAACCCGACCGGCGGCGAACACATCGCGATGCTTTGGGCCCGCAACCGCAAGGTCCAGCATGTTGCCTTCCGGCCCGAGTGGGAACGCTACCGCAAAGCCGCCCCGTTCCGCCGCAACGATGCCATGCTCGAGGCCATGCCCAAGGCGGTGATCGCCTGCCCCGGCAACGGGATCAACGCCAACCTCGTCGACAAGGCGCGCAAGCTGGGGCTCAAGGTCTGGAAGGTTGGGACCAGCGGTAGCTGAGCCCAATGTCGACCGCCCGCTGGCGATTGCCGTTACCCCCCACCACTGCACATCAAGGGCATCGCCGCCAGCTGTTCAACTGGCGGCGCTGCCCCGATGTCATGGCTTAATGCGGCACCACGCCCAGTTCGACGCCGGTCTTGTCGTGCAAGGCAAAGCGGTCGATGATGTCGGCGCTGGCCTGGTTGTAGCCGATGACTTCAACCTGCCGTCCGTCGCGGCGCAGCCGGGCGACGACCTTGTCGAGCGCGCCGACGCCGGAAATGTCCCAGAAATGCGCCCTCGTCACATCGATGACCACGCGCTCTGCCTGGTCTTCCGCCTGGAAGACCCGGGTGAAGCGCTCGACCGAGGCGAAGAAGATTTCGCCCGTCACGCGGTAGGTCGCCAGCACGCCATCGGCCGAACCTTCGCGTTCGACCGTGAACATGCGCTGGACCTTGCCCGCAAAGAAGATGCCCGAGAGCAAGACGCCGGCCAGCACGCCCAGCGAAAGGTCGTGCGTGGCAACTACTACGATCACGGTTGTCAGCATGACGATCGACGAAGTCGGCGGATGGCGACGCAGATTGGGAATCGAGTTCCAGCTGAAGGTGCCGATCGAGACCATGATCATCACCGCAACCAGCGCCGGCATCGGCACACGGCCAACATAGGGCCCGAGCACGGCGAGCAGGAACAGCAGAAACGCGCCGGCGACGAAGGTCGAAAGCCGCGTGCGCCCGCCCGAAGTCACGTTGATCACCGATTGGCCGATCATCGCGCATCCGCCCATGCCGCCAAACAGGGCAGCAACGATATTGGCCCCGCCTTGCCCGGCACATTCCTGGCGCTTGTCGCTGTCCGTGTCGGTCATGTCATCGACGATCTGAGCGGTTAGCAGCGATTCCAGCAAGCCGACGGCCGCCATGGTGAGCGAATAGGGCAGGATGATGCGCAGCGTTTCCAGGGTCAGGGGAACCTGCGGCAGCGCAAGACTTGGCAGACCTTCGGGAAGCTTGCCCATGTCGCCCACCGTGTTCACATCGATGCCCATGCCAATGGCGACTGCCGTCAGCACCAGGATCGCGACGAGCGGCGAAGGCACCGCAGTGGTGATGCGGGGCAGCAGGTAGATGATCGCCAGGCCCGCGGCGACCATGGCATAGGTCTCCCACCCGACATTGGTGAGTTGGGGCAGCTGCGCCATGAAGATCAGGATGGCGAGCGCATTGACGAAGCCGGTGATGACCGACCGGGACACGAACTGCATCACCAGGTTGAGCCGCAGCAGCCCCGCGACGATCTGGATCACACCCATCAGGATCGTTGCGGCAAACAGGTATTCGACGCCGTGGTCCCGGACGAGGGGCACCACGAGAACCGCAACAGCCGCCGTGGCAGCCGAAATCATGCCGGGACGCCCGCCGATCAGGGCGATCGTGATGGCGATGGCAACTGAGGCGTAAAGCCCGACCCGGGGATCCACGCCGGCGATGATCGAAAACCCGATCGCTTCGGGAATAAGGGCAAGCGCGACGACGATGCCCGCCAGAATGTCCCGGCGGGCGGTGCTCCCGTCAGTGAACCACTGGCGGCGATAATTATTGAAATTGAGAGACATGGGGAATCCACAACAAGGCACATGGCGCCAAAGTGGGCGCTACCGGATTTGCATGTGTGATGTTGTCCGGCGGATCGGCGGCCGGAATAGCCACCCGGAATTTCACCGGGTCCTTGCGAATTGGCGTCCTTTAGCCGCGCCTCTTTCCATGGTGCAAGGGCATAGCACCCGAGCGGCCGCGAAACTCAGGCGAAAACGTGTTCCTTCCGGCGCTGATCGTGGCACCTTCTCACTGATAGGGGCCACCGGAAGATCCGAGCCCCTTCAAGTCGAACGGCAGTGCCGAGGTGACGCCTCCGCCCAGGAATGGCTCCCATTTTGCTAAGCCTGCCGCTTTGAAGCGAGCTGTGGGTCAAAACGCTTCGCGTCCCTCCGCAATGTTCAGCAATTCCGAAAACACGAAAGTTGCGGGTGCCCGCCCGGAGGCGGGCACCAGTTCACGCAGCAAGCCGTTGTCGCGCAGGTCGCGGATAATCTTGCGGGCGGTCGCTGGCGGGATCTGGGCCGAGGCGATGAAGTCCGGTGTCTGAAAGATCGGGCGCTGGAAGATCCAGTCCAAAGCTCGCACGGCATATTGCGAGTGCGTGATCTCGACCACCCAATCGCGCTTGTCCTGATGCAGCGCCAGAATTGCCTGGGCCTTCAGAGTGTTGGCTTCGGCCTGGGCGATGATGCCGCGCAGGAAGAATGCCACCCATCCGCTCCAATCGTCGTCGCGGGAAACGGCCAGCATCCGGTCGTAATACTCATCCCGATTGGCTTCGAGGTATTCCGACAGGTAGAAATTGGGGCGCGACAACAACCCATGGGCATAAAGGAACAGCGGGATGATCAGTCGCCCGATGCGCCCGTTGCCATCAAGGAAGGGGTGGATCGATTCAAACTCGGCATGAACGATCGCCAGTTGCACCAGCCTATCCGGCGCATCGGCATGAATATAGGCTTCCCAGCCCACCATGGCGGCCTCGATGCGATCGGCACCTGGCGGCACGAAGCGCGCCTGTTCGATGGTGCAACCGTCCGGACCGATCCAGTTGGGGATGCGGCGGTATTCGCCCGGATCCTTGTGACGGCCGCGCACACCATCCATCAGAACCCGATGCGTGGCCTTGATCAGGCGTTGCGACAGCGGAAGCTCTGCCATCAGGCTGTCCGCTTCGCGCAGGGCCGCGCGATAGTTCAAGACTTCGCGTGCGTCGGCTTTCTTGGGCGTGCTCTCGTCAAACAGATGCCCCTGCGCCTCGAACTCCAGCACCTCGCCAAGCGTTACCTGCGTCCCCTCAATTTTGCTGGAGAGCACGGCTTCGCGAGCCGTCAACGGCGAAAGCAGAATGTCGGGATTGGGAATGCCGGAGAGGACACCCTCATAGCGCGCAATGGCAGCATTGGCTGGCCCGACCAACGGAAACAGCGCGCCCAGGTCAAGCGTTGCGGGCGGGAAACGTCCTTCGTGATAGGCAACAGGCAATGGCGTCTCCGTTAGACGGGCGTAGGCTCGCGCGCACGAATCGCAACGAGCTTTGATGATCGTCTATCAACAGCTACACCATTTGATGATCGCAAAGTAGGGTTTTGCCTACATCAAGCACCTTTGATGTTCACAGGCGATCACCAAAGGCTTCAGCGTATCGGATCGGGCCGGCTCCGTCGGTCGCAAGATGGGCGACGACTTGCGATGCGGCGATCAGGCTCCAGCATGTTCGTCTCGACAGGGCCCTGCCACCGCCCGGCATCTTTGGCATCAGCTCCACAGTCCACCGGGCATTAGTGGGTCACACCCATGACTAGGTGAAGGCGGCAATTGCTCATTGTCGAACGGCCCGGGGCCTTCCCGCCCTTTGAGGCTCAATCCTTGGTCGCTCCGCCCCCCTGACGCCATCAACCCGTGAAGGGTCCGCTACGCCCCCGGCGTGCGGCCTTGCGGCATGGCTGCCGCCGCGGTGATTGCAGGGTTCGGAGCGACACGTCGGTCGCCTGTCGAGCGGGGATGGTCCCCGCCGCAAGACAGGAGATCGCAAGATGCCGCTTCCCCTTGCCCAGCGCCACGCCTGGAACCTCGCTCGGACGCTGATGGTCTGCGTCACGCTCTTCCGTGCCGGACCAGCCTACGGCGTCATGCCATCCGCCGAATACGACGGCGATGCCAGCCAGATCCTCCATGAATACGATCCGTTCTGAAGGCGGATCACGCAGCGCCGCGCCAGGGCCGGAAGCGCAACTTCGCCTTCCGGCCTCTCGCCATGCCTGCTATTGTCTTGCCGCACGCGCTTGGGGAGGTGGTGGAAAGCGCATCCTGTTGAACCCGCTTATCGGGAGGATGCGATGATCCTTGCCTTTTTTGTTTCCGTCACCGCGATCGTGCTGCTCACTCGCCTGTTCGCCAGCATGATCGTCTTCGCGCTGCCGCTTTACTGCGCAGGCCTATCCGCCATGTACGTCTGGCAGCATGGGCTCGGGATCCCTGCGGCAGTCCTGGCTGCGGCGGCTTCGGCCTTTGCCTTGCTCGTCGCGGCCAAACTGCTGGTTGGCAGCACGTCCATCCCGGCCCGCATCATGGTCAGCCTTGCCTTTGCTCTTCCGGCGGGCCTGGCCGGATATCACGCGGTGCAAGGCATCTGGGGCGCTTTCGCTCCCGTCGGTATAGCCTCCATCATCGTCGGAGCGGGCGCCGCATTGTACTTCGGCCTTGCTGCCCAGAAACAGCTTCTCTCCGCGCCGCAGGGCTGAATCCCCGTCCGGCACTGCTGGACTGGGCGGGGGCTCTCAGTCGTATCGATGATGGCCCGCGTTCAGGTTCTGGTCGGCCGCCCCATCCCGAGGGCGGTCGATTGGAAACGGTGGCAACGGATCGCCGCTCTGCTTTGGGTATCTTACAGCTATACCGAGCAGGTCCGGCAGCGCATTGCCCTTGTGCCGCTACAGACAGGCAGAGGCGTTCAATGGCGGACCCAACCGCCAATCGATCCGGAGAGGTCTGCTCCACGAGGCGCCTCGCCCGAGTCATCCGCCACCTTGAGTGACCGTCTAACCGCCAGTCTCCGTTCCGGCGCGATCCTTGCGCCCAATGCGGTCTTCTCCATGGCCCTGGCTGGCAGGAATGGCGTTGCCTCATCTGACCTTGCCGCAATGGCTGCTTGCCAACTTTCTTCCCCTGCCGCTGCGCGGCATTCCTCGCGCAGACAAGAAAGATTGGCGCACTGCCATCCTCCGCTGGCGCTGCGGCCCTGACGGGTGCGGCGGCCCGATGTCCTGCCTTCACCCAGCCATCGAGACCGCGACGGGCGCGGGATCGAAGCACTGAAGGAGAATGAACATGGCGAACATCGGCAGTTTCAAGAAGGTCGGCAATGACTACCAGGGCGAAATCGTCACCATGAGCGTGCAGACCAAGAACGTCCGGATCGTGGCCGAAGAGGGCACCGCCAACGAGAACGCCCCCAGCCACCGGGTCTTCGTCGGCCGCGCGGAAATCGGCGCCGCCTGGACCAAGCGCTCGGGCGAAGGCCGCGACTACCTCTCGCTGAAGCTCGACGATCCGAGCTTTACCGCCCCCATCTTCGCCAACCTCTTCGATGACGAGGACGGCAAGACCTACAACCTGATCTGGTCGCGGGCCCGCAAGTCGAACAACGACTGATGGCAACCACCAAGCCTCGCCCGGCAGTGCCGGGCGGGGCTTTCAGCTGTCACTGGGTGGGCGCCGACAAGTCCGGTTCCTCGAGCAGCGCAACCGGCCGAACCTCGAGCGCCTGCGCGATTTCCCAGATCGAAAGAAGGGTCGCATTCTGCAGCCCGCGCTCAATGGCGCTGACATAAGCCCTGTCGACGCCCATACGCGCGGCGATCTCGGCCTGGCTCAAGCCGGCTGCCTCGCGATACCGCTTCACGTTGGTCCCGAAGAGCTTGCGGATGTCCATCCGCAGCTTAGAAACCAGTCGCGTATTATAGTGCGACGTATTATAATACTCGCTTGTTTTCAGCGATGCGGAGCCGCTCGCCTGCACTCTGGACTTGTTCTCTGTAGCGGATAGGGATCTCCCCATTTGCGGGCAATTGAACGCAATTCCGTCAGACGGGGAGAAGCTGCTATGAACGCGCGCGCCGGCACTGACTCGCCCGCGAGGCTCATCCGATGACAATGCCACCATTCGAAGCCGAACCGCCTGCGAGCGATACGCTCACCGAATATGATGAGCGCCATCTCGTGACCTATTTGCGCCTCCTCGATGCGGCGGCAGAAGGCGCGGACTGGCGCGAGGCGGTACGTATCATCTTCGAAGTTGATCCTGATGAGGACGTCGATTTCGCGCGTCGTCTCCACGACAGTCATCTCGCCCGGGCCCGCTGGATGACGCAGGCCGGCTATCGCGATCTGCTCGCGCGCAAAACTCCCTGATCCTGAAGGCTTGTGCCGATAAGGGCGATTGCGGATCAAGCGTTGCCTGCCGGTAAGCATAAGCTTGATCCGTCAGGGCGACTTGTCCGCCCCTTCGATTCGGCGACCATGCCGGGCTTGGCCGGTTTGTACGAGCCAAGCGGAGAGTCGGATGTCGGGAGGGTCTTCGTGGCGGTCTCCAGCCGCCGCCGAACACTACGCGGGGCACGATCTTGCCGATTTCGCGCAGGAATTCCTGCGTCGTAATCCCGAGTATCAACGCGACTTTGCCGCCACGGAAGAACGCGCCACTGCCGATCAGGGCAGGGCCGATGCAGAACGGGAGGGTCTGGCCAGACGATGGGGCCTGAGCTTTCCCTTGCGATCCAAGCCAACCGCCATCGCGCAGCCCGGCAATCTGGGACCCCGACCTCGCAGCAGGAACGGCCATTCTCGAAACATCGGACGAAGCCCAGGACGGCCTGATCCCTGCAGGTGCTGACATTGTCGTTGACCGCGAGCTGGACATCGGCCGCCATCTCGTCGTGGATGTCGCCCGCGTACGGCACCGCGTACTCCTCCGCCGAAATCCTGCCTGCAGGGCACCCGCGTTCTCTGTGCCGGTCCTGTCCGGCGCCTCGCTTCGCCTGAAGGCCACCCAGAGCTACGCAGCGCTGCTTGGGTTTGCGGCGTCTGAGAAAGCGCGCGCTCCCTACCAGCTGACCGCCTATCGCCAGCGTCGGCTCATCCAGCTCCTTGCCCTGCTTGACGCCCAGGCGGCGGGGCTCTTCTTGCGGCAGATCGCTTTCACAGTCGTGTTTCCGCGCAATCAGCCGCTCGTGGGCGCGGTGTGGAAAGGGTCAGGCGAACGTCGCCACGCCCACCGCCTGCTCGGCGAGGCGCAGCGCATGTGCCGCCATGGCTACCGGACCCTGCTTGAGAAGGGGTGATTGGACGGGGTGACAAAGAGCACGCCTCGCGCTCGGTCACTCCTTTCCGCCCCCTGCCTTTCGCCATGGCTTGCGTCTGTCGGCGGCTCTGTCCGCCGCTAACCCCAGACGCGAGAGAGCCTAACCATGGATGCCATTCCTACGCCGGTCGTGCCGCGGTTTCTGCGAACCCCTGACGCTGCCGTCCACCTCGGCCTGTCAGCCCGCACGCTCGAGAAGCATCGCTGCTTCGGCACGGGGCCGATCTACCGCAAGCTTGGCGGGCGCATTGTCTACGCGATTGCCGATCTCGACGCTTGGGCCGAGCAGGGCTTGCGCCGCTCGACCAGTGATCCCGGCAAAGGCGTGGTCCACCCGGCAAAGCGCGTCGATGGCTATATGCCGCCAGTGCGGCGCTGAGGCCTGGTCATGCGCCGATCCTCCGTCTTTGCCGGAAGTGATGGTCAGCTCGACCTGTTCGTTGGTGCGGGCAGCAACATCGCCGCCCGCGACGCCCAGGACCTGATGGCCTGGCCGTTCTTCAGCCTCGCCAAGACCAAGCGGGTGCGGCCGATCGATTTCCGGATGGGAGAAGTCTCGATCCTGGTCGAAGCGACGGCCGAGCATGGCATGGCGACGATCTGGGATGCCGATGTGCTCATCTGGGTTGCGAGCCAGATTGTCGAGGCCCGCGACTGCGGTCGCTCGACCTCCCGGCTGATCGCGGCCACGCCTCACGAAATCCTCAGCTTCACCCGGCGCGGGACCGGCAAGGCCAGCTACGAGCGCCTGAAGGCCGGGCTCGATCGGCTGCAATCGACCACGGTCGCCACGTCGATCCGCCAGCCGCACCAACGGCGGCGGCACCGGTTCTCCTGGATCAACGAATGGCGGGAATGTCTCGACAGTTCCGGCCGGGCGCTGGGCATCGAGATGATCGTCCCGGACTGGTTCTACGAAGGGGTGCTCGATGCCGCGCTCGTGCTGACGATCGACCGGGCCTATTTCGGCCTCACGGGCGGCCTGGAGCGCTGGCTTTACCGGATCGTGCGCAAGCATGGCGGCAAGCAGAAGGGTGGCTGGAGCTTCGATGTCGCCCACCTCCATCTGAAATCCGGCGCGCTGTCACCGCTCAAGCGGTTTGCTTTCGAGCTGCGCGACATCGTCCGGCGCCAGCCGCTGCCGGGCTACCGCCTCGAGCTCGAGCATGCGCTCGGCCGCGAACGATTGAGCTTCGTCTGCATCCCTGAGGACTCCTTCGATGCCGCGATGCGGCGGCTCGGCTACAGCGGAGTGGATAACCCATGAGTGCGTTCGGACTATCAGGAACCGCAGGACTCGGACGAACAGGAACCGCAAACTCGGACTATCGGGAACCGGAATCGCTCGCAAAGCCGCAGAACTCCTGCGCTTCTGAGCCCCTTAACTATGCTAACAAAGAATCCTTCGGATTCTTGCTAACCCCCGAGGCCTGTGGACAACCGCACCGCAAGTCACTCGGGGCGACCGGGCGGCAAGCACGTCCTGGGCACGGCAGGCTCACCGAGGTCGAGCTCTACTGGCAGGAGGGCGTGCGCGAGCACTGGCTGCGCTTCGGCAAGCCCGTGGCCAGCCGGATCTGTGACCGCCGGCGCCGGGTGGAATGCTACGCACCCGGGCAGGTCTTCGGCTTGGTGCGGTGGGCTTCCAACGATTACGGAACCGTCCTCTCGCGCCTCGATGTCCTGCTGGCCGTCACCGAAGGAGAGCCGGTCACCCGGTTTCCGCAGGTCACGCCCGGAGCGGACGTCCTGCTGTCGGTCACGGGCTGGCGGAAGGTTCGCCGCGTCTTTGGCCTGATCGATGCGATCGAGGAACTCGGCATCGACCCGTGCGATGTGGCGCCCGATCACTGGCGCCACATTCACAACCGCCTGATCGTGGCTGAGACGCCGCGCAGCTATTCGACCGAGCGCCACCGTGCCTGGCTCGCGCGCAAGGCGCTGCAATCATGAGGCGGCGCACCATCATTGTCGCCGCCCTCGCAGCGGGGCTCGCGATGGCATCGCTGGCACTCCCGGCGCGTCGTCCGCTGGTCTGGAACGTCACTCATTCGGTGCCGACCGGGCTCTACTGGATCGGCGACAAAGACGCGCTGGCGGTCGGCGACCGGGTCGCGATCGAGCCGCCTGCTGCTGTCCGGCAATTGCTGGCCGACCGCGGCTATCTGCCAATCGGCGTGCCACTCCTGAAGCGCGTGGCCGCCGTTTCCGGTCAGCGCGTCTGCCGCTTCCGGCACGGCATCACCATCGACAGCCAGCTTGTCGCCCTCGCGCTCGCCAGCGACCGGCTCGGTCGTCCGTTGCCTGCCTGGAACGGCTGCAATGTGCTCGGCCCCGGTGAGATCTTCACGCTGAACCCGGGCGAACCAGCGAGCTTCGACGGGCGCTACTTCGGCTCCTTGCCGGTCAATGCCGTGATCGGCCGGGCCATTCCGGTCTGGACCGACGAACGCGGCGATGGCCGCCGCGAGTGGTTCGCCGACGCCCGGACTCCCCTTTGCCCACCACCAACCAAGGAGAATGAATGATGCGTATCGGAACTTTCGTGGCGGCCGATGGCGGCTTTGCCGGGCACTTGCACACCCTGACCCTCGACATCGATCTGGTCCTCGTTCCGGCCGATCCGTCCGACAGCGAGAACGCGCCGGACTACCGGGTGATTGCGGGCAAGGATGATGAAGCGCGCGAGATCGGCGCGGCCTGGAAGCATGTCGGCGAAAAGGCTGGCGCCTATGTCGCGATCCAGATTGATGATCCGGCCTTCGTGCAGCCGCTGCGCGCAAACCTCTTCCAGGGCGACGGCAACGAGCATGTGCTGGTCTGGTCGCGTCCGGCCCGCCGCGAAAAGGCGGACTGATCGATGTCTCTGCGCCGTCCGTTTCGCGCCCTCTGCTGTGCTCTTGCCTTGCTGGCTGCCGAACCTGCCTTGCCGCAGCCGGTTGCCCAGCAGGCAGAGCAGCAGCGGGTCGACATTGCCGCTCACATCACCGAAGCATCGCAGCGGTTCGGCATTCCCGATCACTGGATCTACGCGGTCATGCGGGTGGAGAGCGCGGGGCGGATCGGTGCAGTCTCGTCAGCAGGGGCGATGGGCTTGATGCAACTGATGCCCGGAACCTGGGCGCGTCAGCGCGTCCGGTTCGGCCTCGGCGCCGACCCGTTCGATCCGCGCGACAACATCATGGCGGGCACCTCATACCTGCGAGAAATGTACGACAGCTACGGCGCGCCCGGCTTTCTCGCCGCTTACAATGCGGGACCGGGCCGCTTTGAGGACTGGCGCGACAAAGGCCGTCCCTTGCCTGCCGAAACCCGCGCCTATGTCGCCCGGATCGCACCGATGCTGCAAATCGGCAGCACGCCAGCTGTCATGGCTGCTGCATCCTCCGTGCAGCCGGTGCGCCCCTCCTGGACACAGGCGGCGCTCTTCGCAGCCCGCGCAAATGCCGTGGAGGAAACGCCAGGTTCTGCCACTCGCGCGGTGGCATCCGATCCGCTCCTAGCTTCACCCCGCCCGCTCAGCACGCTCTTCGCGCCCGTCGTCGGAAGACGGTCACAATGAGGGGCTCATCGCCCTGTTTTCGTGTCCTAGCGTGCAATGGCGCAGGATTGTGTGGTTTGCTGGCGTGGAAAGGAGAAGGAGCGGAAGGATGGCGAGATAAAAGGAGCGACGTCGCTTGGGGTGGAGGTCATTGGATTGCTTCAGGAATTTGCGACGCTGCTCCACCCCCTCTGCTGTCGCATCGCTGCCGAAACCACCGTTTTACGCCGCATCAGGCGACGTCGCCGGCTTTGGCCTTGTCATGATGGATGACGACTTCGAGATCCGTCCCGGCCGATCGCGGGACCAGGGCATGCCGGCCAGCCGCAAGGCGACCTCGCTCGTCGGCCAGGTGCTCAAAGCGTCGCGCCGCTCCGGGGCAACGCCACTGGCTCGCCGGAGCGGCAAGCCTGCCGGGACGGGAAGATATGGCCGGGGCCGCGCAGCCGCACTGCGCGCGCGGCGTTCGCCCTACCAGCGCCGCGTGGTGATCAAGGCGCGCGTCGTGCGACACAAAGGCGCGCGGTTCCGGGCCGCGCCGCTTGCGATGCACGTCTCCTACCTCGAGCGCGATGGCGTGACGCGCGACCAGGAGCGCGGTCAGCTCTTCGATGCCGGCGTGGACAATGCCGATGGCGAGGCATTCGCGCAACGCTGCGCGGATGACCGGCACCATTTCCGGTTCATCGTGTCACCCGAAGATGCGACCGAGCTTGCCGACCTGCGCACGTTCACTCGCGAGCTGATGGATGACATGGCCCGCGATCTCGGCACCCGGCTCGTCTGGGTCGCGGTGGATCACTGGAACACCGACAACCCTCATGTTCATGTCCTCGTCCGGGGGCGGGCAGCGGATGGCGCGGACCTGGTCATCGACCGCGACTATATTCGTGAGGGCATGCGCTCACGGGCCGAAGAGCGCGTCACCATCGAGCTCGGGCCGCGGAGCGAACGCGACATCCAGCGCGCCATGGCTCGTGAGGTCTCAGCGGAACGGTGGACAGGCCTCGACCGGCAACTGCGCACGCTGCAGGATCACGACCAGGTGATCGATCTGCGCCCAGCAGCGGATCAGGATCGCCGGCGCCATGCGCTGCTTGTAGGCAGGGTCAACTCGCTGGCACGCATGGGGCTGGCGAGCGAAACCCAGCCAGGGCGCTGGACGATGCGCGCCGATGCGGAGAAGACGCTGCGCGACCTCGAAATCCGCGGTGATGTCATCAAGACGATCCACCGCTCGATGGCGGAGAACGGATGGCGCTCAGACCTGTCCCGGCTTGCGATTCACGACCAGCAGCCATCGGATCCGATCATCGGCCGACTGGCCAGCAGGGGGCTTCACGACGAGCTATCAGGCAAGGCCTATGCCGTCGTCGATGGCATGGATGGTAGGACACATCACCTGCGTTTCAACGATCTCGAAGCCACCAGCGATGCCCGGCCCGGCGCGATCGTGGAACTGCGGCATTGGACCGATCGCAAGGGACAAGGCCATGCCGCGCTGACGGTCCGTTCGGATCTGGGATTGGCGGAACAGGTCACGGCCAAAGGAGCGACGTGGCTCGACCAGCAACTCGTGGCGAAGGAGCCGACGGCACATGGGCCAGGCTTCGGGCGGGAGGTCGAGGAAGCCCTGCAACAACGCTCCGAGCATCTGGCTGATGATGGACTGGCAACCCGGCAGGGGCGGCGGTTTCTGTTTGCGCGCGGTCTTCTCGAGACCTTGCGTCAGGGAGAGATGGCCGAGGCGGCGAACAGGCTCTCCCGGCAGACCGGGCTTGAGTTGCAAGCGAGTGGACCCGGGGAGCATGTCGCCGGCATTTACAGGCAGCGTGTCGACCTGGCGTCGGGTCGCTTCGCCATGATCGACAATGGTCTGGGGTTCCAGCTAGTGCCCTGGCAGCCAGTATTGGAGCGCAAACTTGGCCAGGCCGTGGCTGGTGCGGTGGACCAGCGCGGAGGGGTCGACTGGAGTTTTGCGCGGTCGAGGTCGATTTCCCTTTGATGCGAAGAATTTGATGTGACTGCAGTCCGATGGTCCGGATCAGCGGGTTGCGAAATGCCGGCTTGGCAAAATGACCCCGGGTTCGCCTATGATCATTTAGATATGCCCGCTCAGGCTCGGAATGCTGTCGCCTATTCTGAAAAGCCGAACCGCTCCCGATGCCAGGCAAGTTGACGGCGATGAGCATCATCGAGCGGCAGCAGGCGTGCGCGATCCGGCGCCAGCAAGTTCAGCGCCTCCTCGCTGAGGGTTGGCTTGATGAGCGCGCGCCCTTCATTGTCGAAACTCACAAGACCGCGATCAAATGCCGCGTCCCAATGGGCGGCAAGCAGCAACCCGTTGAAAACGTCCAGCCGCTCGGAATCGCTTCGGCATTCCGACCATGGCACGATGTGGCTGGCGCGCAGAAGCGGCTCATCGCTGATCCCAGTGATGGGGCAACGCCCGGTCCAGTAGTCCAGCAATGCGCGGCGGAAATAGCCCTGTCCCACGCGTTCCTTGACGATCCGCTCAACTTCGGTGTTCCCCAGTTCGGCAACCTCGGCCTCATATTGCGCAAGCGGGAATGTCGGCAGACTGCGTGCCAGATGGAATGCGCGGGAAAGGGCTGCGCGAAGTTGAGCCTGCGTCGCGAAGGCGAAGGCACCCTTGAAATGCGCGGGTGGATTGACCACCGCTTCCGCCAATTCCACCCCGAGTTTGGCAGCCACACCCGCGTGTTCGACCGCCAGGAACCACGGAGACCCGTCAGGATTGATGCCGCTGGCGAGCGCCACTTCCCCCGGCACGCCTTCGTCGGATTTGAACCACAGCCATCCGTCCGCAACGCCGTTCGCCTTGCGGAAACCGTGGTTGTAGGCTGCCTGATCGAGCTCCACCCGGAAGATCGGATGAGCGGTGGTGTGCCTGAGGGAGAGAAGCCCCGTCATTGCCAGAGCGGCCTTGTTTGCCAATCAGCGGGAAAGCCCATTGCAGCCAGGTCATTGGTGGGGTGCGTCCGAAGATGGGCGCCAAGATCCAACATCCATGTTGAAGCCGGGGCGACCGTACGCACCACGTGCGCAATCATGCAAAGTCCGTTGTAGAGCCGGGCAGGGGCTTGCGTAGCCTTCTGATCCAATGTCCTCATCAAGGGATCGGGCTTCTGCGCAAGCTTGGGAGGCATCCGGAAGCCACGGTTCCACAGTCGCCCATGGTGGGCGCAGATGTTGCGCACATCGACAATGTGACGCACGAGCGGCACCAGGACAGTTTCGGGAAGGCCAAGCGGCTGCGCAATCCGATTGCGCAAGGCACGCTCCGCAAGGTTCGAGTACCACCGGGAAAGCTGACCGAATGACATCATTTCTGCGACCATCCAGACAGGCGGCAAGGCCGGGTCGTGATAGTTTTCCCGGTAGTGCTTGATGTAGGTCTCGCTCGACCAACCGACCTCACCCGCAAGCTTGGCAAGATTGGCGTGGAACTCCTTGCGGTCTGAATAGAGGCTCGCGTCCAGATAACTGTGGCCATCGCCGAGAAGGGCCAGCTGGTAAGCCCAGTTCCCGCGTAAAGCGACTTCGACGTGCTCCGTTCCCCGCATCACCAGGCGGCGCAACACTCGGTCGAAATCGTATAGCGCAGTGACGGAATCGAAGCTGGTGCCGCTGCGAAAGCGGGGCCCATTCTGCCCTTTAGGATGTTCAAAATAGAGCCAATAGGCGCTGAGCCGGTAATAGCTGACATGGGTAAGCCAGTATCGCGCCCGGGCTTCGTCCTCGATGGCCATGCCTTTGCCGCGCAGATGCGCTATCTGTTGGTCGATTGTCAGCGCAGGTTTGGCAAAGCTATCTGTCATGCTGCCGGTCTTGTATGATCAAGCAGCTGAAAACAAAAGACCCGCCCAGTGTGCATATCCTTGCGGACAGAGGCCGGGCGGGTGCGATTGATTTGCAGATAGGCCGGACTTCCCAACAAATCAATAACCGTCGAACTCGGCTCGTCGCTCAATCGCGATCCAGGCTCTTGATCACGTTCGTTGCATCACGAGCATAAGTCCGCAGCGGATTGAGGTCGATCGTACGCTTGAGCTTCACGAGATTCGCAGGCGACCAATAGGTGCCGTCGTCGTTCTCCCAATCAGCCACGGCTCTCGGCAGCTTGGAAGCTCGGCCCTGAAAAACATTGAATCCAATCTGTATCCCGGATTCCTTGTGGCCATAAACCAATAGCTCACACCGCAGCTTGTCACGCTCAAAAGCCCGCAGGGCATAGTTTTGGCCGAGGATCCGGCGTGGTTCGAGCAAGGCATCATCCACCTGCTCGTGCGGCTCCTTGGCAACCCACGGCTTCGGTAGCGCCTTCCAGACTGCACTCCAGATTTCATGGAGCAGGATCGCGTAATCCACCTCGATCTGCCGCGCGGCACGCAACGCGCGGAAATACGCTGGAACATCGCTCCAGCTGACATCGTCCGGCACATCCGGGCGCTGCTTCGCGAGCAACAGATCAACGGCCGCTTCTGTCTTGCTGTCGGAAAAGTAGGCAAGCAGGCCCGCCGGAATATCAACCATCCTTTGCCACCCCTTCAGTAGGACCTGTACCACACCGTTCGCCGGAAACGCCGATAGTCCCGGCAATCATCGGATTGCCCGATTTCCCGTTCGAGCCGGTTGAGAAACGCCCACCATGAGGCGGCACGCCAATTGGGCCGCCTGGCGAGCAGTTTTCGATCAATGCGCTGAGTCAACGGCGCGATGACAAGGAATGCAGAGCGCGCCGCATCCCAATGCCGTCCCTTCCTGTCAGTGACGTGATCCTCTGCTTTTTCCAGCTGACCGCTGGTCAGCTTGTGACCGAACTTTGCCTCGATCGCTGCACCAAACCGGCGATGCCCGTCCGTCAGTTCGACAAGGATGTCGATCCGGTTCTCCTCGGCTTCAGCAACCGCGCCCGTTGGTTGCCAACCCTGAGGAATCGGTCGGCTGCGGGGTGAGCAGGCCAGCGCCGCCCTCACAAAGGAAAGACAGCGGGCAGACCGACGCTGCCCATCACCCTCATTCAGGAAGTGGACAAATGCGCGCGTGATTTGCGGTTCAAGAAGATGCGCCCAGCTATGCGGTGGCTCGTCGAAGCAATGCGTCGCGGCAGTCAGCCCGAATATCGTTTCGAGGCCGGATCGATCCTCGTGCCACGGCCTTGGCCGGACATCCGGAATACCTGAACGGATCGCTTCGATTGCGCCGGCGCGAGACCTGTTGACGACTTCGAACCATCGCTGATCGATGGAAGCCGATTGTCGGCCCGACAGGGCGCGCCAATCCGCAGCCATCAGCGATACCCCTCCACCTTGGGTCGCAGGCCTTGGCCCAACAGTTCGTCGTAGGCAGCGAGGACGAGGCGGCGGGTGCGGTATTCGCCGTATTTCTTCATTTCGTTGTTCTGGAGGACGCGGAAGGTTTCGCTGGGGTAGTCTTCGCCCATCACGTCCTTGGGATCGAGGACGTAGCGCAGTTCGTCGCGGGTGAGGCCGTAGGCGAGGGCATACCAGGCGTCGAGCTCGGCACGCAGGTGCGCGCGGCGGTCTTCGTCCCATGCGAAGGGCGGGCCTTCGTAACCGAGGTCGCGGGCGAAGGGGGCCATGGAGTGGCTGGTGTAGGTAAGCTCCAGCACGCGCGGGACGATGAAGGCGAGCGCGGCTTCGTCGTAGGCGGTGGGGGGGATTACAGGAATCTGCTTGAGGAAGAAGTATGTGAAATTGACGCCTCCGACCTTCTGCCTAGCCACATAATCGAACACCAAGCTGGAGAGGCAGGAGACAAAAGCTGCACCTTGCCTTCCCCATCCATTCTTCTTTGAAATAAGGGGCATGCTGTGTCCAACCCCGACACGCGGGATCGGGCTGCAAATCATCGTCCTTTCGTTCGTAGGGGATGTTACGTTTTTGAAGCCAAACAACCACTTCGCGTCACGCCCTAAAAGCGCTTCATCGACAGCTGCCGCGGGAACCCAGTAGTGTGGTTCAATCTCAAAACACGGATCGCTATGCTCTTCTGGCGTTGTCTCTGGCAGAACGCGATGGCCACGTTCTCCATCACGCGTGCCATATCCAGATGACCGGTGATCATAGAAATGAGCCATCTTCGCTTCGTAAAGAGGCACATACCTCTCATCCCTCCCTGTAAGCGTAGGACGCGACACCCAGTCGGTGCCTTCCCGATCAAATTCATCAGCTTCCAGTTGGGCAGCGGTGCGGAATAGACCACTGTCGCTGGTCATGTTGAAAAGGCCCTGCCGGAACTCGATGTCCCACAGATTGCCGTTGTCGCCTCTGGTCTCATCGATCAAAACTGGCACCCGATCATAGATCGCAGCGGTCAGCTCGGCATCGCTCCGAGAACGAAAGGCAGGGGCGGTCTTGGTGTTGGGGTTTATCCGGGCGATCTGGGCCGGCGAGAGGGTGAAGCGCCGTTCGGCCTGTTCGAGCTGTGCCGGATCGGTGAGGAAAAAGGAAAAGTCAGCTTTGGCCACTCCACTCCCGATCGTGAGAAGGGAGAATTTAAAGCTGCGATGGACGCCCGCAAACAGCGGCGCGCTATTCTCAAAATCGATCAACCCAGCGAGCCGCTGGCCGCTTACCAGATAAGCGAAGAACGGAGCGGTAGTGGCGTCCGTCGCAATCCCGGTCGGCACAATCAATCCCGCCCCACCGCCATCGCGCGTCAGGCTGAGGAAGTGCTCGGCGAACAGGCCGTAAGTGTTGACCTTGCCCCTGGCGGTCAGATCGAAGCGTCCGCCTGCCCGCGCGAACTCATTCATGCCTTCGAACATCCGCTTGTCGCGGGCGAACTCGGCGAAAAGCTCGGGGCGCTCCTGTTCTAACGCGGCAATAGCCTTCTTGCGGGTTGCGCCCTTGAGCTCGGCAATCTCAGGCGCACGAGACTGAAAGTATTCCTCCTCGCCAAGCTGCACGACCTCCCACGGCGGGTTGCCGAGCACCACGTCAAAGCCGCCCTTGCCGACCATCACATCGGGAAATTCAAGCGGCCAGTGCAGCACACTCGCCGCACCGGCAACCTCGCGGGCAGCACCCTCCAGCGGGCCGTAGACATTGCCGCCCGCCAACTTCTGCCGCACGTCGCCGGTCGTCGGCACCATCGCCCGCTGGTAGTTGAGCGGCACCTCGGTCTTCGGCATCAGGAAGGCGGCCATGTAGAGATCGCAGGCAACCTCGGTGCCGTAGCGCGCGGGATCGGCCTTCCACGCCTCGAACGCCTGCCGCTTCTTCTCGACCTGACCGACGGTATCCTCGGGCATGGATTTGATCCGGCCCAGCCCCGCCGCGATGGGTTTGGCGGGCAACACGCCACCGCCGCCTGCGAAATCGAAAGCGCCCTGCCCCTTCTTCGCATCGCGGTTGAGCTTGAGGTAGAACTTGGCTGCGTCCTTGCTGTCGCCGGTGAGCGGCTTGTAGGCCTCGTCCGGAATGCCCTCTTCGAGAACGGCAAGGTCGAACACGCCGAGCAACGCGTCGCCGCAGCGGATGTTGGCATCAAGGAAGCCGAGGGGCTGGCCGGGCGAGACGGACTCGATCCACAGCGCGACCTTGGCGAGTTCGACCGCCATCGGGTTACGATCGACCCCGTGGATGCAGCGGGAGACGACATCGCGCAGGGCGGCCTGCGTTTCCTCTTTCCCCGCATCCTCGTTGCGCAGGCGCGCGACCCGGTCGGCCATGCGGCGGGCGGCGCCAAGCAGGAAGTGGCCCGATCCGCAGGCCGGATCGATCACCTTGAGATCGAGGATGGCGGCTACCTTCTCCTCGGGCGTGACTCCGCTGGCTTCGGCGCGTTCGAGCACCGGGTTGAGGGCGCTGTCGAGCAGGCATTCGACGAGGCTGTCGGGGGTGTAGTAGGAGCCGCTGGTTTTGCGGTCATTGCCCTTGGCGCCGGTGCCGAGCTGGAAATCGCCGCTTGCGGTAAGGCTGGGGCGGATTTCGAGCAGGCCTTCGTAGACGGAGCCCAGTTCCTCGGTCTTGAGATCGCGCCAGTTGATGCGGTGGGTGATCCCGTCCTTGCGGATGAAGCCAAGGCAGAACAGCGCGGCGAGGAAGGCACGGTTGGGGATGGTGGCGGCACCGAGGTGCGGCGTGCTGGAAGCTGCGAACAGGCCGCCCAGCGCGGGCAGGCCGAGCATATCCTCGCCATGTTCGAGCGCGGCGAGCGTGACCTTCATCGCCTCCCACGCATCATGGTGGCTGTCACGCGCGACCCGGCGGCGGCTGCGTTCGCGCCAGAAGGTGAAGCTGTAGCCCTGGGCGTAGAGCTGGCGGGCC
The DNA here is from genome assembly GCF_000013325.1 of Novosphingobium aromaticivorans DSM 12444. Classification (GTDB taxonomy): domain Bacteria; phylum Pseudomonadota; class Alphaproteobacteria; order Sphingomonadales; family Sphingomonadaceae; genus Novosphingobium; species Novosphingobium aromaticivorans. The sequence goes on along the minus strand of NC_007794.1, from coordinate 388,845 downwards.
TCGCGCGGGGTGCGGCGGGGGTGGAGGAGGTCGCGATCCTCGGCGACAGCGAGGAAGATGAGGCGGTAGACGGTGCGGAGCAGTTCCTCGAATAGCGCCTGCATGGAAAGCGCGCCGCTGGCGAGCTGGTCACGCAGGTCGGGGTTGGCGGTGACGATGCCTTGCCCCAGTTCCTCCAGCGCGGTGGCGACGTTGGCGTAAAGGTCCTTGCGGGCCTCTACGCCCTGCTTGAGCCCGGCTTCGCGCCACTGTTCGAGCGGGCAGTCGGAGGTGGCGGCACCTTCCGCGCCGAAGCGGGTGGCATGGGCGAGGAGCCAGAAGGCGGTGAAGTCCGCGAACATCTCGTCACGGAACATCGCGCCGAGATCGGCCTCGATCCATGCCGGGCGGGTGAGGCTGGCATTGTCGCGCATGATCCGCACGCGGTCGCCCGCGAAGACGAGGCCCCACAGGGCGTGATCGGTGCCGTTGAGCCAGTCTTGCAGGAGTGCGGCAGGCGAGCGGCGGGGGCGGCCGCCTTCGCCGTCGCCGAATTCGGGCTGGGATTTGGCGAAGGCATCGCTGCCTTCGACCGGCGCGGCAACGACTACCGGAACGCGCCCGCCCTTGCTTTCCCACGCGATGCGGTAGCGGCGGGTGCCTTCGCGGTGCTCGACCGGGCCGGCAATGTCGGTGAAGCCGAGGCACTGGGTCAGCAGGTCGCGGGCAAAGGCGGCGGTGCGGGCGATGGTCTTGGCGTCCGCCTGATCGTAGTCGCGCCAGATCGCCTGACCGATGCGGAAGAAGCGCGCGATCTCGTCGCCGAGGCTGGTGCCTTTGGGGCAGCTGTAGCTGTCGGCGGTCTTGGGGGTGCGATCGGCGGCGATGACCTTCTGCACCTGTTCAGGCGCGATCAGCCCGCCCTCGATGGTGAGCGCGACAAGGCCGAGTTCGGTGGAGGAAGAACGGCGCGCCATCAGTTGGCCTCCGGCACGAGGACATAGAGGCCGATGATATCGGCGGGCAGCACGGGTTCGACGGTGGTGGTGATACCTTCACCCCTTGTGGCGGCCTTCACGCGCTCATGATCGTGCGAGAGCGCGGCTGCGCGCTGGGCGGCATAGGCCGCGATGGCCGGCTGGAAATCAGCATGGCGAGCGAGCGCAAGATCGATCTGGCGCTGGTTCGCCGGCGGCTCGATGCTGCGGGTCGCCTCGTGTTCCAGCAGAGCCAGTGCCTCGGCCCCCATGGCGATGGGCTGATTGGATTGCGGACCAAAGGCAATGCCGGTCGCTTCTTCGGCGAGCAAAGTGCGGCGGCCACTGGTGACCAGCTTGAAGCGCAGCCGCAGGGCGAGGAGGACCGTCAGCTTGTCGACCCCGCGGGTCATCCACACGCCGGTTCGCCCGAGGGTCGCCTTTCCTTCGACGCCGTTGGGGTCAAGAGCCCCCTCGGCCATGGTTCCGGCGAGCGTCGCCACCAGTGGATGGGTGCGTCCGACCTGGGCGACATCAGGGGGCAGCTTGTCGCGGAAGCCGATAATTCGGGTGCCGCGCAGTCCGCGTGCCGCCAGCTTTTCACGCAGCTGCTGGGGCATATCGTCATAGCGCACACGCCAATGTAGGCCTTGCTGCCCCAGCGGCACGTCAAGCCGCGCCAAGGCCCGGCGGGTGAAGCGCTCAACCTCGTCCGGTCCTCCGAGCAGATCGCGCAGCTTGTGCCATTCGGGCAGCACTTCCTCGGGCTTCAGGGCCGTCTGGGCATAGCGGGTCTGGCTCTTGTGGGCGTTTTCCTGGGCATTGCGCCACTGGGTTTCGAGCTTGGCCTCGGCATCGCCGAAGTCGAACATGCCCTGCGCACGCGGCTTGCTGGAATGCAGCAGCATCGCCTGCATCAGCGCATTGGAGACACTCGAGGAATCCTCCGGCACCGGGACTACGACCCCGGTTTCTTTCTGAATCCGCTTCATCTTCTCGGTGATCACCTTGATCACCGCGCCATCGATGATCGAGTTCGCGCCGAACATCATGACCGACCAGACACGTTCGGCCTGCTGCCCGAAGCGGTCGACGCGGCCATCGCGCTGCTGGTGGCGGGTGGGGTTCCAGTTGAGGTCATAGTGGACCACGGCATTGAACAGCGATTGGAGGTTGATCCCCTCCGACAGGCAGTCTGTAGCGACGAGGATGCGATTGGGGTGATCCTCGAGGGCCTCGACCCGCTCACGCCGTTCCTCAGGCGTGAGGCGACCGGTGACCACCTCGACGGTGTGCGACTTAAAGCGGCTGCGCAGCGCTTCGCCCACGGCTTCGGCAGTGGCGATGAAGCGGCAGAAGATAACGGGGCGGGCCTCCTTCTTGCCCGTCAGGTCCTTGACCTGCGCGACGAGCTCGCGGAACTTGGGATCATCGGCGAACCGAGAGTTCAGGCCCTCAGCCTTCGAAATCAGCTGGCGAAGTTCAGCGATCTCCTCGCTGTCACCAGCGGTCGCTGGTTCGATATCCGTGTCGGCAAACTCGTCATCATCATCATCGAATAGAATGGGTCCGAGCAGTGCTTCTTCCGCCATGCCGGAGAGACGGTTGCGCAGCGCACTTAGCGCGGCAGCCGGCGACGAACCCACGCAGCGCATCAGGGCGAGCGTACCCCAGAAGGCGAGACGGCGAGCCTGCGCACCATCGGCCCGCGTCGCCACGCCAAGGCAATATTCGAGGACATCTTCCTGAAAGGCCTGAAAATCGCCCGTCAGACTGTAGGGTGCGTCAGCCTTCATGGGCTCGGCGAACGATCGACCCTCGCCCCACTGATCAGCAATGTCGGGGCGGCGGCGCTGAACGAAGTGCTGAGCAAGCCGCCGCCGATAGCGTTCGAGGGCGTTGGCATCGAGCGTATCCGGCGCGCGCAACAGGTCGGGATGGAGCAGGCTCAACAGGCGAGCATAGGCATCCTGATTGCCGCTGTGGGGTGTGGCGGTCAGCAGGAGCATGTGCCGGGCCTCATCCTCGACCAGGCGCTGCAACAAGGAGAAGCGCTGCTGGGTGCCTTTCTCGCTGCCGCCGACGCAGCTATGCGCCTCGTCAACGATCACGAACTTCGGGCAAGCCTGCGCAAAGCCCTCGCGGCGGCTATCGGCCTTGATGTAGTCGAGGCTCACGACCGTGAACGGATGCACGCCGAAGATTGTGTCGCCAAGGGCGATACCCTGCTCCAGCGAACGCGCACGGGCCGATGTGACGGCCACGGAATCAATGTCGAACTTCTGGGCAAGTTCGCCGACCCATTGATCCACCAGATGCGGCGGGCACAGGACCGTAAAGCTGTCAATCTCCCCCCGGTCCAGCATCTCGCGAAGGATCATGCCGGCTTCGATCGTTTTCCCGATGCCGACATCGTCAGCGATCAGCATCCGCTTGACCTCGAGCCGCAAGGCCATGAGCAGCGGCACAAGCTGATAGGCCCGCGGCTCGACGCCGAGATGGGCTGCGCTTCGGAACGGCCCCGCACCCCGGCGCAAGGAGAGCCGCAGAGCATCGGTCAGCAGCCGTGCGGCGTCCTGCGTGTCCAGCTGATCGGAGTTGGGAAGAGCAAAGCTCGCCTCATGCACAGGCTGGCGTTCCAGCTTGGGGGCAATGAGGATCGCATCGTCCTCAGAGCCCGACAAAGGCCGAACGCGCAAGAGGCCATCCGACGGCTTTGCCAGCACGATCCACTCGCGTCCCCGGGCATGCACCAGGTCTCCGATCTGGAGCTGGCCAGGAGCAACGGAAACGGATGTCATGCAGAAACTCCCAATGCATTCGCCAGATCTGACGGCGGGTTCGTGCCGGGTTCATCGGGCAGGGCAATCAATTCTCGGCCGAGCTCCGCGCAGCGATCACGCAAGGCCTCCGATGGGGACTGAGCAACCGCCATCACCATGTGGCCGGGCCAGACCATGGCATACTCGAGCCCCGCGATGGTCTCGCTCGACGGTGCCGGGAACCCCCAGCTGGCAAAGGCGGCGAGCCAGGGGTCAGATTGTGGATCAGCTCCCGCAGGACCGGCTGCAGGCCAGTCTCTCTCGCAAGCGGCGAGCCCGACAAGCGCATCAAGCACTGCGTCGTCGCGCCGGTCGATCATCTCATGATCGGGCTGATTGTAGTAGGACAGAACGCAGCGGTAGCAGCCGGCGACACAGGCGTCCTCTTTCTCGACGAGCCTGCCGTCCTCAAGGCGGTAATGCATCAGATCGAGCGCGACCTCGGCCAAGCGGCGCCAACGTTCGGGCCCGTCCATCAACCGCTTTAGTACGCCCGCGCCGCCCTCCGAGGCTTCGTAGAAGAGGATCGCTCGGCGGTCATCCTTGGTCGGCAATGGCTCGCCCAGAAGCTCACCAGCTTCAAGCACATGCTCGGTTTCGATGGCACGAACGAGCGCATGCTGCAGGGTTGCCATCTGACTATTGTCGAGCTCGATCAGAGGATCGAACTTGAGCAGAAGCGCGTTCTTGGTGTCTTCGACGACAGGCACGATAGATTGACGCTTCGCGCTGTTATCGACGTGGCCCTCATCCTCGCCTTGCGCCTCATTCTTGAGCCAGCGGCCGGAGATCGTATCGATATCGAAACCTGTGTGTTCCTTGTGGGCCCTTCGTCTCAAACCAAGATTCACACGAGAGAGCTTGGTCTGCGGGCCATAACGCAGCGCCACCAATGGCCCATCCGATGTCTTTAACAACAGGCTTTCCTGCCGCGCCGGATCCCACTCGAAGATCGTCCTGAGGTCGAAACCGCGCCGCTGGCGGTCCTCGTCGTTGGCGGTGATGCGTGACCTTGGCGAGGCATCGACGTTCTCGATCCTGTAAAGCTTGGAAAGCCGACCCTCCTCGGTCAGCGGCTCATGGCACACGACGCACCGTTCGATGGTCTCACTACTATGCGCAGCACCGCAGGCGTGGCAGCAGCGCATCGTCGTCGTGACGAGCTTGTTATCGTTGCCCCGGGTGCCAGCAGGCAACTTGGCGCGATTGCAGCTAAACGCCTTGCCTTCGTGATACACAAGACTGTTGGGCCCGAACTCGGCAATCGCAAGGAAGCGCGGTCGTTGCAGCACCGCCGATCCGCGGTCACTGTCGACGAAAGCATAAAGCGGGAGGCGCGGAAAATTATAGCCGGGTAGAAACCCTTCGGTCGCAAGGTAGCGATAGGCATAGAAGTCCGAACTCGCCGATGAGACGCCTTTGGCCAGCAGCTCGACCTGCTTGTCAGCCGCCACATAGCGCGACCGGGCATCCTTACGTTCCTGAGCCGAAAGACCCGGGCGATCGGCAATCGCCGACGCTTCCCGGCGTTCCTCATTCGCTGAACGATAGAGTGTGCGCCAGCGCTTGAAGGCAAGATCAATAGCATGACCCGCGTTGTCCCAGCGCGCTGTAACAAAAACCTCGGGACTGCCGATCACCGGAGAGCCTTCCGCAGGGAGCGCCGAGCCAACGATCCTGACAGCCCGCTCGCGCGCTTCTATATCGCTGGTTGCCGTCTCGAAGGCCGCGATCAGCCGCGAACAAACCGGCAAAGCCTCATCGTCCATATCGAGGTTTTCAGGGATTGATTTGCCAAGCCCCTCCTGCGCGGCGGCAAGCCATTCAGCATTGACGTGCGAGGCCAGCAGGTCAGGGTTGACCAGATCAATCGCAGGCGCCTTCACGATCCCGGCGACGAGATCGGTCCGGCGCTCGAAGTAATATTGATCGTGAGGGCTTTGCGCAGCGCAGTAGGTCACGACCAGGGCGGCTTGGCCGCTTCGGCCAGCCCGCCCCGCACGCTGGGCGTAATTGGCCGGGGTCGGAGGTGCATTGCGCAGATAGACGACGTTGAGCTGCGAGATATCGACGCCCAGCTCCATGGTCGGCGAGCAATAGAGCAGCGGCAGGAAATCCCGCTTTTCTGCGATTACTTTGGCATCGTTGGCGATCTCGGCCATGCGCTGTTTGTCGCTGTTGCCGAAGCGAAAACGACATTCGCGCATTTCGCGGAGCAAGGAATCGACCTGTGCGGTGTGCTCACGTGCTTCGAAGGCCAAGGGCAACCCTCCGGGTGCCGCAAGCCGAACGGCAACATCGGAGTAGAGCTCAGCGAAGAAACGGTTGTCTTGGCCCTTCTTGGGCCGCCCATCGCCTGGTACAATTCGAAGGGCGCCTGGGGCAAGCCTCCAGCCTAGAAGCGGACCGGCCGCAAACTCGCGCGCCATCTGATGCCGCGCGGCTGCCAGCAGCATCGCCTCGATCAGTGGCTCGCGATCAGCGAGGGGGAGGTCACCAACCTCAGCCACAATCGCCCGCGCCAGACCACCGCGCGCCGAAACGCGGACGATGCGGTCGTTCTTGCTGCCTTGCGTGCCCACGACCAGCGCAGTCTGCGCGCTGAGGTCGTGATTCTGCTCCTCTTGCGAGATGGCCCAGGGGTCTTTGAGGAACTGCCGCGACTTGATCGACACCGCTTCGAGTTCATTAGGATCGAGTGCATCGACCGCGATCGCCAAGCCCTGGCGCATATGGTCAAACAGCTGGCGAAACATCTTCTCGCGTTTGTCTGCCGGAACTTGCGACAGTATCGAGAAGCCGCGTTCTTCGGTTTCGCTCATGCGCTCGCGGTGCGCGCCCGAGCATGTTGCCTGATCCCCGGCCAACATCCGGATCCCGGGATAGACGATCTTGATCAGATCGAGTTGGTCGAGATTCGGGTTGGTAAAGCGCCACCCTCTGCGCAGGTCATTCCAAAGCCGATGTGCTAGCACCCTGTTGATCGACTTCTTAGCTTCGTCGATTGCGGAAAAGCTCACGGGTTCCGGATCGAGCATCCACTCTGTCCGGCGCTCCCGCAGATCGGGATCGAAGCCGAGTGCTTTGCGGAGCGCATTCCCGAATTCCTCGTGGGAGAGGCCATCTTCGCCCGCGGACCTTACCGCCTGCAGCATGGCGCCGCGCAGCAATGTGACGAAGATGAAGTCGTTGAAATGACCCGACTGAAGCGCTGCGTCCTGCCGATTATCGGTGAAGCCGAGCAGTTTGCGGCGATGAATCTCGACCGGTTGACCCGCCCGCTCCATCCAGTCCAGCGCTGCCGTTGTGATGAGCGTCGTCGCGGAGCTCCTGCCTTCGGCCGAAAGCCCCGCCAGTTTGTTGATATCGCGTGCTTGCGGCGCGGGCTGGCTCTTGCAGTGCGGGCAGAAACGAAACTGACCAGGGAAGAACCAGCATAGCAGCCCTTCCGGGTCATGCCGCCCGTCCCGGCCAAGGTACATCCGGCGGCCATCGTGTTTGCCGCGATGGGAGTTCTTGAGACGAAGCTGCCCTGTTGCGCTGGTCTCCTGCCAGCTGTCGGGATAATCTTCGACATCGCCCGCAAAATTGAGATCGCCGCTCGAATCGGGCACGAGAAAGCCGTGTTCGATGTCTCCGTCTGTTCCGTCAGGACGGGGCGCGACGTCGATAGGGCGAGCGATGACACTGCCCCAGTTGTCGATCGAGACGCTATGGACTTCCTGACCGCAATCTCGGCAGAAATAGACGGGATAGAGCCGGGCCTCAGTTTCCTCCCGGTCGAATTTCTCACCAACCAGTGACACACGGCGGCTACCGGATGGCGCCAGCGTCGTATGCGCAGTACCCGCACCGGACAAGAAACGATGGAGCTTGAACGCCATGAAGGCCTGGTCGCGGTCATTGCGACATTCATTCATGGCTATCAGCCTGTCAGCCAGAGCGGAGCGGCACTCCGCTGGCTCCAGTTGTGTGGCTTGCGCAAGGGAATCCGCTGCCTCGGTTAACGTGCGCGGGGTCGCACGCTTCAGCACTTCGCCGCCATCAAGTCCGATATTCATCTCGATCCAGCAAGCGAGTGGATCAAGAGCGAACTCTTCGAAGGTCGCAGGCTTGGATGGTTCCAGAACGGCCGCTCGCAAAGCGGCATCGGATGGCGTGCCTTCAGTGCGACGAACGAGGCTTTCCGTGATCACGTCTTCGGAGAGGACAGGGCTTCCAAATAGGATGCTTCCGACCTTTGAGACAGCATCCCGCCCGGCATCTTCCTCGCCGGACGCCATTGTGGCTGAAGTGCCGACACACAGCATCTTCTCGGAGCCCATGCGCTCGCGCACGCGACGAACAAGCATGGCAACGTCGGCACCCTGACGGCCGCGATAGGTGTGAAGCTCGTCGAGAACAAGGAACTCGAGCCCCTTCATATTCTCGATGACCTGCCGATCGACCTCATCTTGCCGCGTCATCAGCAGCTCGAGCATCATAAAGTTGGTCAGGATGATATCCGGCGCGTTGGCAGCCACCGCCTTGCGCTCGCTGTCCTGTTCCTGACCGGTGTAACGCGCAAAGGTTGGCTTCAGGCTGGAGTCCAAGCCGCAATGTTCGATGAATTTCTCGAGCTCCTCGCGCTGTGAATTGGCCAGCGCGTTCATCGGATAGATGACAATCGCTCTTGTCCGGCGCGGTTCGCCCGCTCGTCGTGCGGCAAGGATCCGATTGATGATCGGCACGAAGAAGCAGAGCGATTTGCCCGAGCCCGTGCCGGTCGTGACGATGTAGTTGCGGCTTTGCAGCGCCTTCATGAGCGCCTGCTCCTGATGCAGGTGCAAGCTGATCGGCGTGCGGGGAGTACCGAGTGCGAAGACGGTCTCAAGATCGGGGTCGACCACCCCTTGCCGGGCAAGATCGGCGACCGAGCGACCGCGCTTGAACTCCGGGTTGAGCCCGATCAGCGGCTCGGGCCAGAATTTTCCACCTTCATAGACGGCATCGATCTGGCCTCGCAGATCTTCAGCACGGATCGAGGTGAACGAACGCGCGAACTTCTCGTATCTGGCAATCAGATCAGCATCGAGTTCGAAAACGTTCATGACAACCCCTTGAGTACTTTGACCATCATAGCCGCCATTCAAACAATTGCAGCGACCAATCTGGGAAAACTAGACCACGGCCCGACCAGCCGCCGACAACCTTTCGCGCATCATCTCGCGCAACTCCTCCGGACCTTCTATTCGTACCTCACCACCCCAGGTGAACAGGTGCTCGGCGATCTCGCGCAGGCCACCGGAATGAAACCGCACGATCAGTTCTTCGCCGTCCTGCTCGATCATCTGCTGCGGATGGAAACGCCACTTGCGCGCGCGTTCTGCACTTTCGTGAGCAACGCGGAGGACGATTTCGTAGCCTTCCTCGCGCCAGATGCCGAAGCTTGCGCTCATCCACTGGTCCAGGTCCCAATCCTCGCCCGCTGCGCCCGGTTGGTTGCTGACGCGCGCTGCAATGATGCGATCAAGACGGTAGGGGGCAGGTTCGAGATCACGGCCCGGGATCTTGCCAATCAGATAGGTTGCAGGTCCGTGGATCAGACCAACCGGAATGACCCGCCGCCACTTCGGCTCTGCAGCCCCATCGGCAAGGTAATCGAATTCGAGGCACATCCCGGCCATCATCGCGCCCTGCACCTGAGCCACAGTCTCCGGCGCGTGTTCGATCATCGGGCCGGCGGGGACATGATGGCGCTGGAGGCGGACGAGCGGCTCGAGATCGGGTGCCATGCGACTCTTGACTTCGCGCCTGAGGCCGGCCTGCACCTTGCCGACCAGGCTTTCGAGCAGCGGAGCCTGCGCTGAGCCTGCTTTGTGTGCAGTGTCGGCGAGCGATTTCAGGGCTGCGATCTCGGCGACATTGGGCTGGATGAACGGCGACGGCAGCGTACCCGGGATGCGGAAGCGCTTGTGGCGATCATCGACGCCTTCCTCGAGATCGAAGTGTACAAGGATCAGATCGCGCAGCCGCTCGGCCGTTCGGCGGTTGGCGCCGATCACTTCTGCCATCTCGTCGAGGGTCAAGCCTTCTGCGCTTTCTCCCAGCGCCTTGACCAGCGTCAGCAGCCGGTCGAGCTTCGCGTTACGTGCCATCGCGCTTCGCTACCCCACCGCCTGCGGCAATGGCGAAGCCTTGGTGACGGCGGGCGCCATCACCAGCACTCCGAGAGCCTCTGCCAGAGCCTTCTCGTCCAGCGAGACGTCAGCCATCGCGATTCTGAGGCGCTCGCTCCCGCCCGCCATGCCGAACTGTGCGCGCTCTGCGCACACCTGCCCCGGTCGCGCCGGGTAAAGTAGCATCAGCTCGGCCGTCTGGTAGAGCCGCGCATAGGCCATGAGCTGATAGACATCAGCCTGGCTAACCCCGTGCTTGCGGTCGAGCGGGTCGAGGCTGAGCTTCTTCCACTTGGTATCGATGATGGCCACAATTTCGCGACCACGGCGCAACATGATGTCAGGTTTGGTGCGGAACACCTCGCCGGTCTCGAGATGCCCGCCAGTAAAGGAGCCAAGGCAGGCGCGGTGGCCGCCCTGGTCGATCACCTCGATCCCGCTCCCCGCCAGCGCCCGGCGAAGCAGCACAGCGATGTATTTCTCGAACAGGTCGTTCATTGGAAAAAGCAGGGTCAGACCATCAGGGGCCTTGGCGTGATGGTGAGTAGCCTGCCAGTCGCGCTGAAGCAGCAGGCGGGCGAGCCGGAACAGCGCCTCCCAGCGCCGGTTGGTGCGATCAATCCGCACCGCTTGCCACGGCAGCCGCGTGATTGGCATCAGCGGGATATCGGCCAGAGCATGTCTCAACTCGTCAAGCGTGCGCCGGGTGGCGAGCGAGCGGGTGTGACGGGCCAGGAACACGGTCGCCGCCGCCATGATCCCCGTTCCGGCATCGAAGGGCAGATCGCGGGCGCGCGGCACGAAATCCTTGAGGAAGATCCGGTCACCGACCTGCATCTCGCGGACGCGGCGGTTGTTCGCGCTGCCGGTGTCAGTGAGCAAACTCCACTCTGCCCGCTCGACGAAGCGCGGCAAGCCGTCCTCTTGCCCCCACAGCGAGGTCACCATCCAGACGGGCACCGGATCGAGTTCGCGGGGGGAATCCGGATTGCCGACCACCCAGATGAACCCCTGCACATCGAACAGGTCATGCGGGTGCCACCCGAATTCCTTATCGAGCAACCCGAGCAGCGCCCGCATCAACTGCAGCCATTCGGCAAGATCAGCGTCGCGGAACTCGGTTTGCGGGAACAGCCTGCGACCGAACAACCGCCGCCCCATCTCGTCGATCTTGGCGATCTTGAACCAACTCGCCTGGTCGGGGTGCAAAGTGGCCCAGACGGTAATCGGAATGGAGAGCACCTCGCCCCGGCGCAGCCCTGCAATGCCCGCTTCACGCAGGGCTTCGAGCTCGCGCGCCGCGGCCGGGACAGCTTCTTCGAGCGGGCCATCGCTGCGAGCAAGCACCCCCAGCGAGGTGTAGAAACGGTCGCGCAGCTCGGGATCGGCGTTCTGGACTTCGGACAGTGTCCGCCAGCTCAGCGGCAGGCCCGAACCGCCCACCGAAAGCAGCCGGTAGAGGCTTTCGCCAACCGCGCGGTCGTCATCCTGCCGTGCAATGATTGCCTTGGCCTGCTCGATCAGTCCGTTCTTGTAGGCGCGTTCCACATCCCAGTAGGCGCCGGCAGCGGCACGGAAATCGCTGAAATCCGGCATCTGGCGCAGGAATGCATCGCGAGCGCGGTTGAGTTCGGGCCAGTCGATGACGACAAAGCCGAGGCGCTCGAGCGCGGTCTTGCATTCACCGCCGCCAGGCAGCCAGTCACTGCCGCGTCTCGCCAAAGCATCGCGTACGACGGCTTTGCTGGGGTAGCGCTTGCCGTCCAGAACGAGCCAGTATCTGGTCGGCTGCCCGAGATCGAGATCAGCGACATACTGGGCGACGTCGCCAACGGCGTCACATGCGGCCACCGCCTCGAGAACTGCCTCCCGGTCGAGCTCGCCAAACCTGCCCTGTGGACGAGCCTCAGAATTGCAGAAGCGGAAATAGGCCCGGGCAGCTGCACGGCATGCGGAAAGATTGGCGTAGAACGATCCGCTGAGATCAATTGCACTCGGGTTAGACGCACCCGCTGCTTCGTCGGCCCGCGAATAGGCCATCTCGGCAAGCATCGAAGCACCGCCGTCCCGATCAAAGTGCTCATCTAGACCATAAGCGCCGTCAACCTTGCGTCCGTCCGAGAGCCACGTGGCAATGGATGTCGGCGCATAACCTTGGGCCACCAGCCAAGCCTTGAATTCAGCCTCTCTCACTCGTCTATCCCTGTTTTTCTGCACATCACCCACTGTCGCATCGCGATACGACAGATTTGGTCATCGAAATGATAAAGCTTCAGATTTTTCGTGCCTAAGCTTGCGAATGGTAATTCGCCTGACCACCAGAAGTACGGCGCCCCTCCATCAACTTCCCGCCAGCGCCCGCGCCACCGCGACCATCGCCCACGTGTCGCGCGCGCAATAAGCCTTCAGCGCTTCTTCCAGCGCCTCGCGCCGCAGCGGATCGCAGGCAGGATCGGCAGCTTCGAACCATGCCGCCTGCGCATCACCGCCATCCTTCACTTCGAGGACGCCGTAATCAAGCTCGGCAGCGATGGTCGGGAGCACAGCCTTGATCGACCAGCTGCCGCGCTGATCACGGTGATACCAGTGGTTCCGAGCGACCGGCAGAAGATCGACCGTCGCCTCGGCCATCGCTTCAAGACGGGAGGAGAGATCGGGGAAGGATGCTGCAAGCTCGCGTAGCACGCTGCGCTCGAAGGCGGCGTTGTAGGCGATGATCGTGGCACCCTCGGGGATGTTTGACACCAGCGCTTCGGCGCAGGCCCGGCGCGGGTCGCTGCCGTCGCAGCTCAGGAACTCATGATGGGTCATGCGCCCGCCGCGCCGTTCGAGGTGAAGCGAGAACTGGAACGGGATCTGCTGGAACGGGCGGGTACCGACCCAGCGCGGAATCGCGGGGGCGACGGTCTCGAAGTCGAGCCAGGCGCGTGGCCAGCCCCATCCGGCCATCACTTTACGCGCCCCTGCGGCATCGTGGAACGGGATGCCATCGCGCGTGGCGGCAAGGATGCGTGCGTGGCGGTCGTTGAGGTCGGTCTCGGCCAAGTCGAGCAGGTCCTCGACCCCGCGCTCCAGCCAGCGCCTGCCGCCGCCATAGGGGAGCAGGGTCACGGGCCATTCAGGCCCTTGCGGGAGGTCGCGGCCGCAATAAGCGGTAAACTCGCAGCTGAACGGCGCGCCGCAATGATCGCCCATCTCGCGCTGCGGTTCGTCTCCGGACAAAGTGGCGCGCGCCTCGGCCACCAGCGAAGGGCGCGTGGCGATGGCGTCCTCCAAGTCGGCGAGCAGATCGGCATCGGTGAAGAGCCCCGCGTAATCGCCCTCACGTGAAAGCACGAAACTGGTGTCGATATGGCGGATGGCCGCGCGCTGCAGGTTGATCCCCGCCTCACGCATGACCCAGACCTGCGTGGCGAGATCGCCGCGGTGGTAATCCTTGACCCTGCCCGAGCTTTTGACCTCGGCCGCTGACCAGCCCCCGCTATCGAGCCGCTCCAGCACATCGACCCGCACAAGCACGCCATCATGCTCGAAGGTCGCCTCGAAGATCGGGCCAGGATGCCCTTCTGAAATGAGCGAGGAGGTCTTGGCCAGCGCTTCAGACAACGACGGAGGATCGACCATCACACCGTCTGGATGAAGCGCGCAGGCGATCTCGCCCACGGCATTACCGGTCGCGAACCGCGCCTCAGCCCCATCGTCCTGCTCCGCAAGCTCGGGGCGATGGGTCGCGAGCCACAGCTTCTTGGGGCATTGCTCGAAAGCGGTGATCTTGGATTTGGACAGGCCAAAACGGCGAGTGGCGGTGCGAATTTGCGTCATGCTGTGATTCCTGCAGCGATGATGCGACAGAAACGGTCATTCATTCCTCAATGACGGGATAGAGCGGCATCGCCCAATCCTCGTCCGGGTTATCCATCATCAGATCGATGAACAGCGGCAGGAGGTGGCCCAGAATCGCAGCGCCGTCTCGCACTTGCGCACGATTGGCAGCGCTATTCCAGGTCGCTCCGCCATGCAGCAACTGGTTGCGCAGGACATAGAGCCGGTCGAACAGGATCGAGAGAACCACCGGAGTGTTGCCCGCCGCCAGCGCGGCGTTGGCTGCACGCTTGGCGGCCTCGAAGGTGATCTCCCAACCCGCCCCGCCCGGCAGCCCCGCGTGATGCTTCCAGAATGGCGCGAAGACGAAGCGATTGTCGAGGAGAATGCGGATTTCCTGCGGGAACCGCGTCCACAGCGCCTTGTAGAGACGTCCGTCCGTATCGAGCCTCACGAGATCGCGGAAGAAACCGTCGAAGCGCTCCCGCTCGCTGGCAGCCCCAGGGCGGCGGCCATCCCCCTCGTCATCCAGGGCACGTTCGAGGTCACCAGCGTAGGCCGCATTGAAGCCGATCCACAGCATGATGAAACGGGTATCGAAGTCATCCTCCTCGCGCTGAGCGCGCAGCAGCCAGCTGAGCGCCCGGTGCACGCGCAAGGTCAGGGGCAGCGCAAAGCCGTCACGCAGAGCGCGTTGCTTATTCTTGAGGCGGTCAGGGTGGAGTGGATCTTTCACCGGCATCATCGGGATAGTGTTCGAGAAATACAGCCCGGACAAGATTTAACTCTTGTGACTAGATGCTTCTTTAGAACACATGGAGAGGTGTCCGACACCGGCAGCGAAGCGATGCATGCGATGAGAGTGGTCCTTGGGATCGACGCAGCATGGACAGATCAGAACTCTTATCATGATTGCTCCTGATGATTGCAATTTGGTCGCTCTCTGAATAACGGATTCCAGACCAAGAGTGCTGTAAAACCGCCATTGCATCCGCGATCGCCCCGAATACGTCGTTCACCAGCCGGGCATTGAACGGCCGGCCCCGCTATGAGCTGCCGTTTGTGTATCGCCTTCCCGCAGCCTGATGAGCCTGCAGTTTGGCATGGATGTCCTGCCGCGACGCGAGTGCTTTTATACAAGGCATTGATGGCGGCGCTGCCCGACAAGAGTCGTCGTCCGGGGGTTGGAGACTACGCTGTGGCTTCGGTCGGATTCCCGAAGGACGACATGTGGTTCATCGACTATCTCAAGGCGATCTTCCCCGCGATCGAAACCCAGCGCGAAGACCTCAATCTCATCCGGCGGCCGGCGGGCAGGCCCACCGTCAGCCCTCTTCGTCCCACTCGGCCATCCAGCCAAAGCTGCCCCGTATCATGGAGCTGATGCGGTCGATGACGATGACCATCTCGGTGAACTGGACAGGATCGATCGAACGGGAGTGCATTGCGGGCCTGCGGATCGCGTTCAGGCGGCGCATGTCCACCCGGAAATCCTCCGCGTTGCCGAAGATCGGCTGGAATACCGGCCAGTTCTTTTTAAGCGTCACGATTGGGATCAGATCGCCCAAGTCGACAAACGCTATGAGATCGGCTGCCTGTTCGCCCACGCGTTCGGCATCTGCCTTGCGCTCTTTTGCTCGCTGTAGAATATCGCCGGGAACGCGCTGTTTGAACCACGCGTCCGGGTTTTCGCCAGCGTCGATCTGGGCTTGCACGAGCACTCGCCTGACGAGGCCGCGCATCGCGATTTCAAAGCCGGTGATCGCCCGATAGGTTCCGATGCGCGTGCGCGAGGCCGACACCTCGACGCTCAGCGGGCCGGCCTCAAGCACGGCGGTAACGCGCTTTCCGCGAACGTAGCCCTCGACAAGTCCGCTCTCAACGAGAACCTCGACGATCTCGGTGTTGCGGGTGTCGATGAGGCCGCGGTCGACCTCTGCTTCCTCATAGTAACGCTGACGGACCGAACGGCGGTGCCAGAATTCTTCGGGTAGGTCAGGTCGGGTCTGCCATTCGCCAAGCAGCGAATCCACGGCTGCGCTGCTCGCCGGACTGAACGCGCCGATCGTATCGATGGCGCCAGCGAAAGCGGAAAGTTTGGAGAGTGTTTCGCCGATACGGACATTGCGGGCCAGCATCGCCTTGACCCCTGGCGAAACCTGCAGCGCACCTATCCCAGCGGCGACCCTGATGCCGGCTGCGCGTTCCGCCACGAGCCGAAGCTGCTCGCTAACAAGCCCGCCGGTTGCGAACCTGCCGGCGCGGCCCGTTGCATAGCCAAAGGAGTCGGCCGAGAAATGATCGGCCCAGCGCTGCGAGCGCATCAACTGATCGATATTCGAATGGTCGTTAAGGATCGCCCAGTTCGGCAGCGTGCTGCCTGGATAGCCGCTCGCGAGGGCCGCCAGTTTTGAGTATTGCGCAAGTTTACCGCTCTGCGCGAGCAGGCGCGCGGTGCTGGTCATATCCTGCAGATGGCGTGAATGCCGGTTTGTCTCTTCTAGCATCCGGGCAAGCCTGCTCGTCGCGCCGATGTTGGTGAGCGCAGAAACCTTGTCTGACAGGGCCAACATCTGGGCGCTGGTGCTCAGCTGGGCATGGGCGCCTACCTGGGCCAACCTCGTGACCGCATCGAACTTGCTCTGCTGGGCACCCAGCGCTTTCACCATAGAACCTATCTTGAGGATGTCCCGAGCGGGCAGGCTTTCGTCGACGTCTCGCTCCGACTGCGGTTCGTTCTGGTTCGTCTGCGGATCGGATGCGTCTTCAGGTTCGCTCATGTACTGCGGATTCTTCCCTTGTCTCGCCGCGCGATGCTAGCTGAACGGCGGGCTAAGCGCAGCATGAAAGCGAGCTTTTGCTTTCTCTGCCGATGAAGATCAGAAAGTCACGGGCGGAAGGCTTCCGGCGGCAGCCGACCACTTCCGGTCGTACAGGAGTCCGATGGCCAACGATAGGTTCAGTGAAAACCCGCCATTCAAATCGAGTGCGCGCGGTTGGTGCGCTCTGGCCGTGCCAATGGCAATGGTGGCGCGGGATGCAGTAATCGTTGATTCAATCCCTGCTCCAAGCGTTATTGGCTTTTCCGATCACTTCAGTTAGGTGAGGTATCGACGGGCAGACTAGTCCGCCTTTCATTGATCGCGCCGGTGCCCCCGAAAGGGGCTTAATCGGGAATGCGGTGCGGAAGCTTGCTTCCAAATCCGCGGCTGTCTCTGCAACTGTAAGCGGATAGCGCGATGTACATCGCTCCTCTTGGAAGGGGCAGCCACTGGGCCGGACGCTAAATCATGCGAGGTCTGGGAAGGCGTGCATCAAGCTGTGACCCGTGAGCCAGGAGACCTGCCGGCGTCTGGTCGCTCTTGCCTTGGTCCAGAGGATGGCTGCGGCACGGTGAACTCCGTCTGAGCGACGAACGAGCGGCTGGGGCCGCATCGGAGACGTGCGTCGGCCGCCCATGGCGTCCGGCCGCCGCGCGTGTCGCCCGTTCGCGCGGGTTTGCCCCGGCCACGTCGCAAGACGCCGGGGGACTATTTAGTGATCAAGACCATTACTACCAGCAGCGCCCTTGCGCTGATCTGTATCGGAAAACCGGCATTTGCCGAAACCTCTGAAAAGGCATCGCAAACAAGCGCGGATGCAGTCGTGGCGGGTAACGACATTGTGGTTTTCGGTCGCGGTGAGGCCATGATCGGCACTGCCAAATCAGCGAGCGAAGGAAGCGTCGGAGGGGCCGATCTCCTCGTGCGGCCTCTTCTCCGCGTGGCCGAACTGCTGGAAGCGGTGCCCGGGCTGGTTGCAGCCCAGCATTCTGGGAGCGGCAAAGCCAACCAGTATTTCCTGCGCGGTTTCAACCTCGACCATGGGTCTGACTTCAGTACCTATATCGATGATGTGCAGATGAACTTTCGTACCCACGGACATGGTCATGGCTATCTCGACCTCAACGGCCTCATTCCGGAGATCGTGGGCCGGGAGGATTTTCGTAAAGGGCCCTACCGCGCCGATGGCGGTGATTTCGCTCTGGCGGGAGCAGCCTATATGACGACCATCAAGGGTTATGACCGGCCATGGGCATCGGCCGAGACTGGTTCATATGGTTGGCGCCGCGTCGCTGCGGGTGGAACATTGCACGACCTGGGCGGCGGAGACCTCACGCTTGTCGCCCAGGCCAAGGCCTATGACGGACCGTGGCAGGAACCTGAACGTCTGCGCCATTACTCGGGGTTCGCGAAATATAGCATGCCGACCGGTGCGGGCACATTGGAGGCATCTCTCCATGCCTACCGGGCGACATGGCACCCAACCGAGCAAATCCCCGAGCGCATTATCGGCACGGCGTTGTGTGCGGATGTGTTCTGCTCTCCAGATCCTTCCGCGCGGGGTGAGACGACGCGCCTGGTGGCTAACATCGCGGTCAAGCAACCGACATGGCGCGCCAATGTCTATGCCCAGTTTTACGACTGGTCGATGTTCTCGAACCCCACTTACACCGATCCGGATGGCACAAGCGCGCAGATCAAGCAGTTCGACCGGCGTTGGGTCCTCGGGCTGTCCGCACAAAAACATTGGGAAATCGCTGACAGTCTGGCTGTGAGCCTTGGCACCGAAAACAGATACGACGCCGTCGGGAATGTTGGTGTCGATCGAACGGCTGCCCGCGCATTTCTTGAATCTCTCGGGCACTTTCGGGTCGGGGAATTGTCTTCCGCGCTCTACGGCGAAGTCGCTTGGAAACCCTTGGCGGGACTGCGTGTGACAGGTGGTCTTCGCGGGGACTATTATCACTATTCCGTGCGTGCACGAGATTCTGTTGCGGCGTCGCTGGGCGAAGGCAGTGGCTCAGCGTCGATTCTCTCTCCCAAGGCGTCAATCGCCTATCAGGTTACGCCGCATCTTGAACTCTACGCCAACTGGGGCCGTGGATTCCATTCCAACGATGTTCGGGGTGCGGTCAACAGGGACACGCCTGTTCCCGTTCTGGTTCGCGGCATCGGCAAGGAACTGGGAGGACGCATTCAATTCTCCGGGGTCACGTTAACCGCGACTTACTGGTGGCTGCATGTCGGCAGCGAACTTCGTTTCATTGGCGATTCCAATGCTGTTGAACCGTCGGGTGCCAGTGGGCGTCATGGCTATGAAATCGTCGCCTTCTGGCGGCCGTTCCCTTGGCTTGCGCTTGATGGAAACTATACCGCCAGCCATGCGCGCTTCGACAATGGCGATCACATCCCCAATGCATTTGAGAACGCGGCTTCAGCCGGTGCCGCCATCATTCTTGATCCCTGGGAAGCCAGCATTCGGGTGCGCCACCTTGGACCTTCTCCGCTTGTCGAGGACAACAGTGTCCGGGATCGAGGCAGCACCGTCATGAATGCCCGGGCCGCGTGGAAGGGCAAGAAGGTCGAGATATTTGGAGAAGTGCTGAACATCTTCGACAGCCGGGACAAGGACATCGCCTATTATTACGAGTCCTACATCCCCGCCTTCGATGCAGGTGCTCCGGTGGAAGGCCGGTTGAGCCGCGTGGTCGAGCCTCGAACTGTGAGGATTGGCGCAAAGGTCAATTTCTAGCGAAATCCCTTGATGGGCGGCGCTGCAGCACGTCTGCGGCGCCATCCTTCGTTTGTATATTCCTCAATCGCCGAGCCAATCATGCACCTCACGAAGTCACTGCCATCCCTGTCTCTGCGCCGACGAATTGGTGCCTTGTTTGCCGGATTGATCGCCGCCAACATTGGGGTCTGGGTCTGGGCATTCAGCCTGTTTCATGCACAGCCGTTAATGCTCGGCACCGCTGTGCTTGCCTGGGGGCTGGGCCTGCGTCACGCGGTTGATGCCGATCATATTGCGGCGATTGACAATGTGACCCGCAAGCTGATGCAGGACGGGCAGCGCCCGGTTTCGGTCGGATTCTGGTTCGCGATCGGGCATTCCGGAATCATTGCCATAGCATCGATCATCATTGCGGTGACGGCCAGCGCGCTGTCGCAGTTCGGCGCCTTCAAGGAAATCGGTGGCGTGATTGCAACCGTGATTTCCGCGCTTTTCCTGTTCACGATCGCCGGCATGAACCTGGTCATCCTGCGCTCTGTCTGGCGGACTTTTGCCCATGTTCGTGCAGGCGGCAGCTATGCCGAGGACGATCTTGATCTGCTATTGGGTGGGCGCGGTCTGCTTTCCAGACTGTTCAGGCCGATGTTCCGCCTCGTGAACAAAAGCTGGCATATGGCCCCGCTGGGGTTTCTGTTCGGGCTTGGGTTCGATACAGCAACCGAAGTTGCCATTCTGGGCATGTCGGCCAGCCAGGCCGCCGATGGCCTGTCGATCGGGACAATCCTGGTCCTGCCCGCCCTGTTCGCGGTCGGTATGGCCCTCATCGATACGGCGGACGGCGTGGTGATGCTGGGCGCTTATGAATGGGCCTTCGTGAAGCCGATCCGCAAGCTCTACTACAACATCACCATCACCCTGATCTCGGCCATCGTGGCGATTGTCATTGGTGGAATCGAAACGCTGGCCCTGATTGGCGACAAGCTGGCCCTTACGGGTGCGCCATGGCGGATCGCCATTGAACTGGGTGAAAATTTCAATGGTCTGGGCTTCGCCATCATCGGTCTTTTCGTGTTCTGCTGGCTGGCGAGTTACGCGATCTATCGATGGAAGCGGTTCGATGAAATCGAGGTTTCGGTCGGTGCCTGACCGTCCACGTTGCGTGAAGCAACATCATCAATTGGCTTGGCTGGCATTTTCGTCTAGAGCGCGCGGTGAAGGATCGGGGTAACCCGCCCTTCAATGATCGCGCCGGTGCCCCGCAAGGGGCTTAATCGGGAATGCGGTGCGGGAGCGTGCTCCCAAATCCGTGGCTGTCCCTGCAACTGTAAGCGGATAGCGCGATGCACATGCTCCTGAATTCAGGAGCAGCCACTGGGCAGCGCGCAAGCGCCAAGTCTGGGAAGGCGTGCATCAAGCTGTGACCCGCGAGCCAGGAGACCTGCCGGCGCACCGGTCGCTCTTGCCTGATCCAGGGGATGGTCACGGCACGGTAACTCTCCGTCTGAGCGACGAAGCTGTGTGGCTGGGGCTGCACGGGTTGCGTGGTTACGGGTGCTTTGTCGCGCCCGCCCGTCGTCGCGCGCCGACCGGACTTGTCCGGCAAGCCCCGCCGTGTCTCGCTCTGGCGCGCGGGGAAGTTACTATGCCAGACCTGTCCAAGGCGTCCCTGTCCAAGGTGCCGGTCACCATCATCACGGGCTTTCTGGGCGCGGGGAAAACCACGCTCATCAGCCACCTGATCCACAATGCCGGTGGCCGCAGGCTGGCCGTGGTGGTCAACGAATTCGGTTCTCTGGGTGTGGATGGCGAGATTCTGCAGTCCTGCGCCATTCCTGATTGCCCGGCGGAAAACATCGTAGAGCTGGCCAATGGCTGCATCTGCTGCACCGTGGCGGACGATTTCATCCCGACGGTGGAAAAGCTGCTGGCGCTTGATCCGCGCCCCGATCACATCCTGATCGAGACATCGGGTCTGGCGTTGCCAAAGCCGCTGCTCAAGGCGTTCGACTGGCCTGCGATCCGCAGCCGGATCACCGTGGACGGCGTGCTGGCGCTGGCCGATGCCGAAGCGGTCGCGGCAGGCCGGTTCGCGCCCGATGTGGCAGCGCTTGACGCCCAGCGCGCCGCCGATCCGAGCATCGATCACGAGACGCCGCTGTCGGAAGTGTTCGAGGATCAGCTGGCCTGCGCCGACATGATCCTGCTGACCAAGGTCGATCTGGCCGGACCCCAAGGCGTAGCCGCCGCGCGCGCGATCATTGCGGCAGAGCTTAGTCGCCCGGTTCCGGTGATAGAACTGACCGAAGGCGTGGTCGATCCGCGTGTGATCCTGGGGCTTGATGCCGCAGCCGAGGACGACATCGCCGCGCGCCCATCGCACCATGATGGTGAGGATGATCACGAACACGACGACTTTGACAGCACCGTTATCGAATGGGGCGAGATCGCCGATCCGGCGGCGCTGGTCGCGCGGATCGAGACGCTGGCCCGCGATCACCATATCCTGCGCGTAAAGGGCTATGCCGCCGTTGCGGGAAAGCCGATGCGGCTGCTGGTGCAGGCGGTGGGCGCGCGGGTGCGGCACCAGTACGATCGCCCGTGGCGCCCTGACGAGCCGCGCCGCACCACGCTGGTCGCCATTGCCGAGCACGATCACGTCGACGCCGATGCCATTCGCGCGGTGCTGCTGGCGTAAGGCGCGGGCCATGCACGTCATTTTCCGCGAAACGCACGGGATGGAGGAAACCGCCGTCCCGCAGGATCTGGGGCAAGAGCCCGCGGATCTTGTGGTCCTGTCCTTTTCGGACAGCGATCTGGGGGCGTTCGCGGCGGCATGGCATCAGGCCCGTGCAGACGATGCGACATTTCCTTCGCTGCGGCTCGCCAATCTGGCGGCGCTGATGCATCCGCTGTCGGTCGACACGTATGCCGAGCGGACGCTGTCGGGCGCAAAGGCGATCCTGATCCGGCTGATCGGCGGCACGCCCTATTGGAGCTACGGGCTGCAACAGGTCGAGGCGCTGGCCCGGTCGCGCGGGATCGTGCTGGCCGTGCTGCCCGGCGACGGCTTTGAGGATGCGCGGCTGGATGCGGCCTCGACCGTGCCGGTGACCGCGTTGCGCGAACTTGCGCAGTGGTGCGATGCTGGCGGTGCAAGGGCGGCGCAGGCGGCGCTTGCCGCGCTGTCGCAGCTGGCGGGGCTGATTGATGCCCCCGCCCGGACATTCGATCCGCTGCTGATGGCGGGAGGCTGGCATCCCGGCCGGGGCGTGATCGATCTTGAAGCCTTTGCGCGCGATCCCGCAAGGCCGCTGGTCCTGATCGTGTTCTATCGTTCTTACCTGACCGCCCACGATCTGGACCCGTTTGCCGCCCTGCATACCGCGTTCGAGCAGCGCGGTTTCGATGCATTGTCGATCTTCGTCCCCTCGCTGAAAGCCCCGCAGGTGCGCGAACAGGTGGACCGCTGGGTGCGCGGGCTTGGCCCGGCAGCGATCATCAACGCTACCGCTTTTTCCGCGCGGGGCGATGACGGCGCCACCCCGCTTGATGGCGCGGGCGTTCCCGTGTTTCAGCTGGCGCTGGCCACGTCCGGGCGCGCGGGATGGGCAGCGGCTTCGCGCGGGCTTTCCCCGGCAGACCTTGCCATGCACGTGGTCTTGCCCGAAATTGACGGGCGGGTGTTTGCAGGCGTCGCCAGCTTCAAGGAGGCGGGGACGCGCGATCCCGCGCTTGGCTTTGCCCGCACCATCCATCGCGCCGATGCAGGCCGGGTTGGGGCGATCACCGCGCGGGTGGCGGGCTGGATCGCACTTGCCCAAACGCCGGTTGCAGAACGGCGGGTTGCGCTGGTCCTGTCTACTTATCCCGGCAAGACATACCAGATGGCCCACGCCGTGGGGCTGGATGCGCTGGCTTCTGCCGAGGCGATCCTGGCCGATCTGGCCGAGGCGGGATATGCCACTGACGCGCAGGCCGGACTGGCAGCGCTCCTTCAATGCACACATCAGCACTGGCCGATGGCAGAGTACCGCAAGGCTTTGGCAGCACTGCCCGATACCCTGCGCGCTGAACTTTTCGCCGCATGGGGCGAGCCGGAAGCCGATGCTGCCGCCGCCGATGGCGCGTTCCGTTTTGCCGCGCTGCCCATCGGCAACGCGCTGGTAGCCTTGCAGCCCGAACGCGGCGAACGCGCCCATCGCGACGGCGACTATCACGACCTGTCCCGCTGCCCGCGCCATGGCTATGTGGCGTTCTACCTGTGGCTGCGCCAGCGAAGCGTGGACGCGCTGGTGCATATCGGCGCACATGGCACACTGGAATGGCTGCCGGGCAAATCAGTCGCGCTGTCCGATGCTTGCTGGCCCGAGGCGCTGACCGGCGCGATGCCGGTGATCTATCCGTTCATCGTCAACGATCCCGGCGAAGCGGCGCAGGCCAAGCGCCGGATCAGCGCGGTTACGATCGGGCACGTTCCCCCGCCACTGGTGCAAACGCAAAGCGGTGCGGGGCTGGCCCGGATCGAGGCGCTGCTGGATGAATTCTCCAACGCTGGCGGGCTGGACCCGGCCCGCCGCGACCGTCTGCAAGTGAACATCCGCGACGAAGCGCGCGTGCTGGGACTTGAGGCGGAACTGGGCCTTGATGACGCGGCCACGCTGGTCGAGGCGATCACCCGGATCGACCGCTTCGTTTGCGATGTAAAGGACAGCCAGTTCGGTGACGGGCTGCATGTGTTCGGGCGGGGAGATCAGGGCGCAGCCGAGCGGGCCGGATTGCTGGCGGCACTCGACGGACGCCGCGTTCCGCCCGGTCCCTCCGGCTCCCCCTTTCGCGGGCGCAGCGATGTGCTGCCAACCGGGCGAAACCTTTATGCGATAGACCCGCGCGCCGTGCCTTCACGCGCGGCCCATGCCCAAGGGGTGACACTGGCAGAGGAGCTGATCCGGCGGCATCTGCAGGATCACGGCGATTATCCGCGCGGGCTGGTGGTCGATCTGTGGGGATCGGCCACGATGCGCACGGCGGGCGAGGAATTCGCCATGGCGCTGCACCTGCTGGGCGCAAAGCCGCTGTGGGACACCGCGTCCGAACGGGTAACAGGCATCGAAATCCTGCCGCTGGCGCTGCTGGACCGGCCGCGTATCGATGTGACGTTGCGGATTTCCGGCCTGTTCCGCGATGCCTTTCCTGCGCTGCCGATACTGTTTGGCCAAGCGGTGCGCGCGCTGTGTTTGCGCGATGAACCGGCGGACTGGAACCCGTTTGCAGGGCAGGCTGCGGCACCGCGCGTCTATGGCCCGGCCCCCGGCAGCTATGGACTGGGTCTTGGCGATGCAGCCGAGGTCTATACTGAAGCGGCCCGGCGCGCTGCTGGTGAGGCATGGCTGGCGGCATCGGACCATGCGTTTGACGCAGCCTCCGATGCGATCGGAACCTTTGCCGATCCTGCCGGCCTGCGCCAGCGTGTTGAAGGAGCGGACGCCTTTGTCCATCTTCAGGACTTGCCCGAAACCGATCTGCTGCTGGCCGCCGATTATGCCGCGCACGAGGCGGGCTTTGCCGCTGCCAAGGCGCTGATCGGTGGTTCGGCGGCGCTCTACCACCTCGACAATCGCGATCCGGGGCGCACCGTTGCGCGCACCCTGACCGAAGAGATCGCCCGCGTGGTCCGCGCCCGCGCGGCGCACCCAGGCTGGGTGGCGGGCATGATGCGGCACGGCTTTCGCGGGGGGGCAGAACTGGCCGCGACGCTGGACCATATGGGTGCCTTTGCGCACCTTTCAGGCAGCGTACCGCCGCATCTGTTCGACCTTTATCACGACGCGACACTGGGCCAGACCGATGTTCGCGCATTTCTTGAACGCGAGAATCCGGCTGCGCTGGCGGCGATGGAAGCCCGCTTTGCCGCGCTCCATGCCGCCGGGCTGTGGCAGACCCGGCGCAATTCCATCCTCGCCAGCCTGCCAAGGCTTGAGGACAGGGCATGAGCAGTTTTGCGGTGAAGGGCTGGTGCCCCGATGCCTGGCACCCGATGATGGCGGGCGACGGGCTGCTGGTGCGGGTAAAGCCTCGGCTTGGCCGCCTGACGCGGGCGCAAGTGCTGGGCCTGTGCGATGCCGCCGTGGTGCACGGCAATGGCCTGATCGACATGACCGCCCGCGCCAATCTCCAGCTTCGCGGGGTGCCTGAAACTGGCTGGCAGGCGCTGCTCGACCGGTTGCTGGTGCTGGATCTGGTGGACCCTGACCCTGTCATCGAACAGCGGCGCAACATTCTGGTCGCGCCGGATTGGCGGGTCGGTGATGACAGCCATCGCATTGCGGGCGCGTTGCTGACCCGGCTGGATGAGTTGCCCGATCTGCTCGGTAAAGTGGGCTTTGCCATCGATGCCGGTCAGACCTGCATTCTGGGTGGCGAGGCGGGCGATTTCCGCATTGAGCGCGGCGGCGATGGCGGTCTGATCCTGCGCGCCGATGGCCGCGCCACCGGTATGGCGGTTGCTGCTGGCAGGGAAGTGGACGCGCTGATCGCGCTCGCCCACTGGTTTGCGGCCAGCGGCGGCGCGAAAGCGGGGCGCATGGCGCGACACCGGCTGGTCCTGCCCGAATGGGCCTGTGGCGACATTCTGCCCGCGCCGTCGGCTGCTTGCATCGTGCCGGGCCTTCATGATCTGGGCCTCCGTGATGGGAGTTGGGCCTATGGCTTGCCGTTTGGCCGGATAGAGGCGCGGATACTGGCCGGGATGGTGGAAGCATCGCCCGCCGCAGCGGTGCGGATCACGCCGTGGCGTGTGCTGCTGGTGGAAGGCGCGCCTGCCGTTTGCGCCGGTGGGCTGATCGATAATCCTGCCGACCCGCTGCTGCATGTCGATGCTTGCCCCGGCGCGCCCTGCTGCCCGCAGGCCTCGGTTGAAACCCGCGATCTTGCCCGCCGCCTTGCACCGCATGTCGCCGGGCGGCTGCATGTTTCGGGCTGTGCCAAGGGCTGCGCCCGCCAGCGCGCCGCCGATGTCACGCTGACCGGCCGCGATGGCCTGTTCGATCTTTCCCTGAACGCACCCGCCGGTGCGTTGCCAGTTCGCTCTGCGCTCAGCCCAGCCGAGCTTCTCGCCCATTTCGGAGCCGCTTGATGCCCCATATCTATGAAACCGATGGCGCGGCCATCTATCGCCAGTCTTTCGCCATGATCCGCGCCGAAGCCGATCTGGCGCCCTTTTTCGCTGATGAGGAACCGGTGGCGGTGCGCATGATCCACGCCGCCGGGATGGTGGACCTTGCCGCGCATATCCGCTTCTCACCCGGCTTTGCCAGTGCGGCGCGGGCGGCGCTGGCCGCTGGCGCGCCGGTGCTGTGCGATGCGCGGATGGTGTCCGAAGGGATCACCCGTGCGCGGCTGCCTGCTGATAATCAGATCATCTGCACCCTGAATGCGCCGCAAGTGCCCGACATGGCGCGGGCAATGGGTAACACCCGCTCTGCCGCCGCACTGGAACTGTGGCGGCCGCATCTGGCAGGCGCGGTGGTGGCCATCGGCAACGCGCCAACCGCGCTGTTCCATCTGCTGAATATGCTGGAAGATCCCGATTGCCCGCGCCCTGCGGCGGTCATCGGCTGTCCGGTGGGCTTTGTCGGCGCGGCCGAATCCAAGGCCGCGTTATGGGCCGCGCCGCCGGTGCCGTGCTGCATCGTTGAAGGGCGGCTGGGCGGCAGCGCGATCACGGTTGCTGCGATCAACGCTTTGGCGAGCGGCACCGAATGAGCGCGGCCCTTTCCTGCGGGACGATCCACGGCGTGGGTTTGGGTCCGGGTGCGCCCGATCTGTTGAGCGTTCGCTCTGACCGGCTGGTGCGTGGCGCCCGCCACGTGGCCTATTTCCGCAAGGCCGGGCGACCAGGACAGGCGCGGCGGATTGTCGAAGGAATGCTGCGCCCCGACGTGATCGAAATCCCGATGGAATATCCGGTGACGACCGAGATTCCGTTATCCGACCCGCGCTACAACGACTGTCTTTCCGCTTTCTATGCCGAATGCACGCAGCGATTGGTCATGCTGGCGCAGGCAGGCGAAGACGTGGTCGTGCTGTGTGAGGGCGATCCGTTTTTCTACGGTTCATTCATGCATTTGCACACCCGGCTGGCGGGCACGGTTCCGGTGGCAGTGGTTCCGGGTATCACCGGCATGGCCGGGGCGTGGAACGCAACCGGCATCCCGATCACCTGGGGCGACGATGTGCTGACCATCGCGATGGCGACCCTGCCCGAGGATGAACTGGTGCGACGCATCCGCGATACAGATGCGCTGGTGGTGATGAAGATCGGGCGCAACCTGCCCAAACTGCGCCGCGCGGTGGCCGCTGCCGGGCGCGAGGATGCGGCATGGCTGGTCGAACATGCCGCCATGCCAGGTCAGCGGGTCACGCGGCTGATCGAGGCCGAAACGGTCACGCCCTATTTCTCGATCCTGCTGATTCACGGCCAGGGGCGCCGGCCATGAGTGCCGGGGCCATGAGCGGCTGGCTGGCCATCGCCGGTCTGGGGCCGGGCGACGAGGCGCTGATTACGCCCGAAGTCACCGCCGCTCTGGCCGGGGCAAGCGATGTCATCGGCTATATTCCCTATGTCGCCCGGATCGCCCCGCGCGCCGGGCTGACACTGCATCCGTCCGATAACCGGGTGGAGCTGGACCGGGCCGCCCATGCGCTGGAACTCGCGGCGCAGGGGCGGCGCGTGGTGGTGGTATCATCGGGCGATCCGGGCGTTTTCGCGATGGCCGCCGCCGTGTTCGAGGCGCTGGAGGCAGGCCCGGCCCACTGGCGCGATCTCGACATCCGGGTGCTGCCCGGCATCACCGCGATGCTGGCCGCCAGCGCGCGGGCGGGGGCGCCGCTGGGTCATGATTTTTGCGCGATCAATCTGTCGGACAATCTCAAGCCGTGGAATTTGATCGAAAAACGGTTGCGGCTGGCGGCAGAGGCGGACTTTGCCATGGCCTTCTACAACCCGAGGTCAAAAGCCCGGCCCGAAGGTTTCGAACGTGTGCTGGAATTGCTGCGCGAAGTGTGCGGCCCGGATCGCCCGATCTTGTTCGCCCGCGCCGTATCGACGCCCGACGAGCAATTGCGGATCGTACCGCTGGGTCAGGCCCGTGCAGACATGGCCGACATGCGGACCATGGTGATCGTCGGATCAAGCCTGACGCGGATCATCGAACGGACAAGTGGGCGAAAGCTCGGTCCGATCCTCTACACGTCGCGTTCGGCCTTGGGTTCGGCGTCATGACCCAGCCAGACCAGTACATCTTCCGGGCGATAGCATTCGGCCCGGCCCGGAACGGCAGGGCGATCAATCATCAGGACCGGCAGGCCCAGATCCCGTGCGGCGATCAGCTTGGCCTCTGCGCCTTGCCCGCCAGCGTTCTTGCACACCACCAGATCGATGGCGTGCGCCTCCATCAATGCGCTGTCGCCTGTGGCGGTGAACGGCCCGCGATCGACGATCAGGGTGTGATGGGGCAAGCCCGGCGGCTGGTCTGGCGCATCGACAAAGCGCAACAGATAATGATGCTGCGGCTGGGCAGCGAAGGCTGCCACATGCATCCGGCCCAGCGCCAGCATTACGCGGCGGGAGTGCCCGGCCAGCGCTGCCACCGCACCGTCGATGCTGGCAACGCGGGTCCAGCGGTCTCCGGCGACCGGTTGCCACGCCCGGCGGGTCAGCGCTACATGAGGCACTCCGGCCAGGCGGGCCGCCTCCACGGCATGGCTGCTCATCGTTGCGGCAAAGGGGTGGGTCGCGTCCACCAGATGAGTCACGCGGTGGTGGCGCAGATAATCGGCCAGCCCCGCCACACCGCCGAACCCGCCGACACGCACCGGCACCGGTTGAGCGCGGGGGTTTTCGGTCCGTCCGGCATAGCTGAGCGTCGTCGCAATGCCCCGCGCGCCAAGCAGGCGGGCAAGCGCGCTGGCCTCTGTCGTGCCGCCCAGCAGGAGGACGTTGGGCATGGCTGATATGGCTCCTGAAGCGTGGTTGACGATCATCGGCATTGGCGAGGACGGGCCGGACGGCCTTTCCGCCGCCGCCCGCACGGCGCTGGCGCAGGCCGGACTGGTCATGGGACCGGCACGGCACCTGTCGCTGCTGCCCGCGATTACCTGTACCATGATCGAATGGCCAGTACCCTTTGCCGATGGCATTGCCCTGCTGATGCAACATCGCGGGCAGCGGGTGGTGATGCTGGCATCGGGCGATCCGTTCTGGTTCGGGGCGGGAAGCAGTGTGGCGCGCCTGCTTGATCCGGGCGAATGGGTGGCGATCCCCGCGCCTTCCACTTTCACGCTGGCGGTTGCGCGGCTGG
Organism: Novosphingobium aromaticivorans DSM 12444; assembly: GCF_000013325.1. Lineage (GTDB taxonomy): Bacteria > Pseudomonadota > Alphaproteobacteria > Sphingomonadales > Sphingomonadaceae > Novosphingobium > Novosphingobium aromaticivorans. The sequence goes on along the minus strand of NC_007794.1, from coordinate 359,173 downwards.
GCTGGCCGGTTCAGGATGTGGCCTGTCTTGGTCTCCATGCCGCGCCGTTAGATCGGCTCAAGCCCCACCTGGCACCAGGGCGGCGCGTCATTGCACTGTTGCGCGATGGCGCGGCGGTGGCCGCGCTGGCGGACTATCTGACCGGCCAAGGCTTTGGCGCGTCAGCGTTGCATGTGATGGAAGCGCTGGGCGGGCCGCGCGAACGGGTTCGCACCGCGCGCGCCGAGGGGCTGTCTTTCACCGACATCGCCCATCCGGTAGCGGCCGGGATCGAGTGTGCCGGGCATGGCCCGTCCTTGCCGCTGACGGCGGGCCGACCGGACCACTGGTTTGCGTCCGACGGGCAGTTGACCAAGCGTCCGGTACGCGCGCTGACGCTATCGGCGCTGGCCCCGTGTGCGGGTGAGCTGCTGTGGGATATTGGCGCGGGATCGGGATCGATCGGGATCGAATGGCTGCTGGCCCACCTGGCCAACCGGGCCTGTGCGATAGAGGCGGATCCGGTGCGCGCGGACCGTGTGCGGGCCAACGCCGCTGCGCTGGGCGTTGATCGGCTGAAAGTTGTCGTCGGGATTGCGCCGGATGCCCTGCCACCGGGACCATTGCCCGATGCGGTGTTCATCGGCGGTGGTTTATCGGAAGCCTTGCTGGACACGCTATGGGCACGTTTGCCCGCCGGAACGCGGCTGGTGACCAATGCGGTGACGCTGGAATCAGAAGCGCTGCTAGCCCGGTGGCATGGCCAGAAGGGCGGGAGCCTCCTGCGCATCGAACTGGCCGACGCCGCACCGCTGGGCAACCGGCACGGCTGGCGCGCGCGCTATCCGGTGGTGCAATGGAGCGTGACGCTGTGATCATCGCCGGGTTCGGCTTTCGGTCAGGCGTCGGCCTGCCTTCGCTGCGCGCGGCGTTCGCGCTGGCGGAGCAGGGGCAACCGCCGGTGACGCATCTGGCCACGGCGCAAGACAAGCTCGCAGCGCTGCTCCCTCTGGCCGAAGCGCTGGGCCTGCCGCTGATGGGCGTGGCGTCCGATGCACTGGCTGCCGTTTCCACCCCCACGCGCTCCATCGCCAGCCTGAACGCTCGTCACGTCGGCAGCGTGGCCGAAGCGTCCGCGCTTGCCGCTGCTGGCGCGGGTGCGCGCCTGCTGTCGCCGCGCCACATCTCCCCCGATCGCATGGCGACGTGCGCCATTGCTGCCAGTGTCAACCTTCAGGGAACCCCGACATGACCGTCCACTTCATTGGCGCCGGTCCCGGCGCGCCCGATCTTCTCACTTTGCGCGGACGCGATCTGATCGCGGGCAGCCCGGTGTGCCTTTATGCCGGGTCGCTGATCCCGGTCGCCGTGCTGGATCATTGCCCGCCGGGCGCCCGGATCGTGAACACCGCGCCGCTGGAACTGGACCAGATCATGGCCGAAATCGCCGCCGCCCATGCCGCCGGGCACGATGTGGCGCGGCTGCATTCGGGCGATCTTTCGGTGTGGTCTGCCATGGGCGAGCAGTTGCGCCGCCTGCGCGCGCTGGACATTCCCTTTACGATCACACCCGGCGTCCCGGCTTTCGCCGCCGCCGCCGCTGCGCTGGAGGCAGAGCTGACCCTGCCCGCGCTGGCGCAATCGCTGGTGCTGACCCGCACACCGGGCCGCGCCAGCACGATGCCGCCCGCCGAAAGCCTGGCCAACTTTGCCGTGACCGGCGCGACGCTGGCCATTCACCTTTCGGTTCACAATCTGGCGCAAGTGGTGGCGGACCTGACGCCGGCCTATGGCGCGGATTGCCCCGTCGCGGTGGTCTGGCGCGCCAGTTGGCCCGATCAGCGGATCGTGCGCGCCACGCTCGACACTATTGAACAGGCCATCGCCGGGAGCATGGAGCGCACCGCCCTGATCCTGGTCGGGCGGGTGCTGGCGGCGCAGGATTTTGCCGAAAGCAGCCTCTATGCGCCCGGTTATGATCGCCGGTTCAGGCCGCAGGATGCCACGTCACGTTTTGGCGGTGCGGCCGAATGAGCGCGCGCCACCAGACTCCGGGATTGATGATCGCCGCCCCCGCATCGGGCACAGGCAAGACCACGGTGATGCTGGGCCTGCTGCGCGCCCTGACCGAAGACGGGCTGGCGGTGCAGCCGTTCAAGAGCGGGCCGGACTATATCGACCCGGCGTTTCACCGCGCGGCGAGTGGCAGGCCGTCGTTCAATCTCGATAGCTGGGCGATGGAGGACGATCTGATCGCTGCCATTGCGGCGCAGGCCGGGGGCGCGGACATGGTGCTGGCCGAAGGGTCGATGGGGTTGTTCGATGGCGTGGCCAGCAAGGGTGCGTCGGGCAATGGTGCCAGCGCCGACATGGCCCGCCGGATGGGCTGGCCGATCGTGCTGGTGCTGGATGTGTCGGGGCAGGCGCAGTCCGCCGCCGCCACCGCGCTGGGGTTCAGCAGCCTTGATCCGGGGCTGCCATTTGCCGGGGTGATCCTGAACCGCGTGGCCAGTCCGCGTCATGAACGGCTGGTGCGCAAGGGCATGGAGGCGGTGGGCATTCCGGTGCTGGGCGCCCTGCCAAGGCGCGGCGACCTGACCCTGCCCGAACGCCATCTGGGGCTGGTTCAGGCGGTGGAGCATCCCGACCTTGATCGCGCGATTGCCGAGTTTGCAGCGTTCCTGCGCGCCCATGTCGATCTTGACGTTATTCGCCTTGCCGCTGGTGCCGCACCACAAGCCGACGGCGGCAACCTGCCTGCCCCTCCGGCCCAGCGGATCGCCATGGCGCGCGATGCGGCCTTTTCGTTCGTCTACCCGCATCTGATCGAAGGCTGGCGGCGCGCCGGGGCGGAGATCCTGCCATTCTCGCCGCTGGCCGATGAAGCGCCTGCCGCCCATGCCGATCTGGTGTGGTTGCCCGGCGGCTATCCCGAACTGCACGCCGGGACCATTGCGGCGGCTGCAACATTCCTGTCCGGCCTGCGCTGCCATGCGCAAACGCGGCCCGTGCACGGCGAATGCGGCGGCTATATGGTGCTGGGGCAGGGGTTGATCGACAAGAGCGGAGAACGGCACCGGATGGCCGGGCTGCTGGGGCTTGTCACCAGCCATGCCCAGCGCAAGATGCACCTTGGCTATCGCCATGCCGAACTGCTGGTGCCGGTATCGCGCCTTGCCGCCGGGACCAGGCTGCGCGGGCACGAGTTCCACTATTCAACCATTGCCGAACAGAGCGACGCGCCGCTGGCGCTTGTGACCGATGCCGAAGGCGCGGCGGTGGCCGAAAGCGGATCGCATCGCGGCCATGTCACCGGCAGCTATTTCCACATGATCGCGCCCGCTTCGTGCCGAGATGCCCAATGATCGACCTCCACCTGATCGGTATCGGCACTGGCAACCCCGATCACCTGACAGCGCAGGCTGTCGCGGCGATGAACCGTGCCGACCTGATCCTGTTGCCGCGCAAGGGGCAGGCCAAGTCCGATCTGATCGACCTGCGCCGGGAGATCTGCGCGCAGGTGCTGACGGGGCCAACGCGGATTGTGGAATTTGACTTGCCAGTGCGCGGCAATGGGGCCACTTATCTGGATGACGTCAACGCTTGGCATGATGCCATTGCCGATGCGTGGCGGGTGCAGATCGCCGAACATTTGCCCGGCGGTGGCAAGCTGGCGCTGCTCGTCTGGGGTGATCCCTCGCTGTATGACAGCACCTTGCGCATTGCTGACCGGCTGCGCAGCGCGGGGGTGGAAATCGCCGTGCGGGTGGTGCCGGGCATCACCAGTATTCAGGCGCTGACCGCTGCCCATGCCATGCCGTTGAACCCGCTGGCCGGCCCGGTGACGATCACCACCGGGCGGCTGCTGCGCGCCCATGGCTGGCCTGCCGGAGCCGACACGATTGTCGTGATGCTTGACAGCGGTTGCGCGTTCGAGGGGCTGCAACCGCAAGGCATCACCATCTGGTGGGGCGCTTATCTGGGCATGGCGCACGAGGCGCTGGAACAGGGCCCCCTGGCGCAAGCCGGTCCCCGGATCGCGTTGCGCCGGGCGGAACTGCGCGCGCGCCATGGCTGGATCATGGATGTCTATCTCATGCGAAGGGAATTGGCCGATGGAACCTGAAAACCAAGTAGAAGTTGCAGGCGGCGATGCCCGCCACGCCGAAAAGATGCGCAAGAAGCAGACCGCGCAGGCCAAGATCATGGCCAGCAAGACCCGCGAACAGGGCCTGCTGATCGTCCACACCGGCAAGGGCAAGGGCAAAACCAGCGCGGCGCTGGGCATGGTGGTTCGCGCCATTGGCCACGGCATGAAAGTGGGGGTGGTCCAGTTTGTCAAAGGGGCGATGAAAACGGGTGAAAAGGCCGTGTTCGATGCCTTTCCCGACAATGTCGAATTCAAGCCGATGGGCGAGGGTTTTACCTGGGACACGCAGGACCGCACACGCGATATCGCGGCCGCCCGCGCCGGCTGGGACGAGGTCAAGCGCATGATCGCCGATCCCAGCTATCACATGGTGCTGGCCGACGAACTGAACATCGTGCTGCGGTATGATTATCTGCCGGTCGATGAAGTGGTGGCGGTGCTGACCGCGCGCGACATGATGAAGCACGTTATCGTCACAGGCCGCAACGCCCCCGAGGCGCTGATCGAGGCGGCCGACCTTGTTACCGAAATGACCATGGTCAAGCATCCATTCCGCTCCGGCGTGAAGGCCCAGGCCGGCATTGAATTTTGACCGGGGATCGAGTTCTGAGCGCGGTCCCGCCTGTGTTCGGCGCGGAATTTGCGGAGCAATTCATGCAATTGCTGCGCTGGCGGCGCGATGTCCGGCATTTCGACCGCCGCGCCGTGGGCGAAGCGGACATGCGCGCGCTGCTGGCCTGTGCCTCGCTTGCGCCGTCGGTCGGCAATGCGCAGCCGTGGCGATTTGTGCGGGTGCGGACGCCTGACATCCGCGAGGCGCTGGCCGCCCATGCCGATGGGCAAAGTGCACAAGCGGCGGAGCGTTATGCCGGGCAGGCGCGGCACGATCACTACCTGTCGCTAAAGCTGCACGGCTTGCGTGAAGCGCCCGAACTGATGGCGGTGTTCTGCGATGAACTGCCCGAGGCGGGGCACGGCCTTGGCATTGCCACCATGCCTGAAATGCTGCGATATTCCTGTGTGCTGGCGATCCACAATCTCTGGCTCGCGGCACGGCTGCGCGGCATTGGCCTTGGCTGGGTGTCGATCGTTGATCCGCCTTTGGTTCAGGCCATGCTGGATGTACCCGCGCATTGGTCGCTGATCGCGCTGCTGTGCATTGGCTATCCGGCAGACACATCCGACACACCCGAACTGGAACGGCACGGTTGGCAACCGCGTGAACCGTGGAGCGACCGGGTGTTCGAACGATGATTTTCAATCAAAGGACCAGAAAACCATGCTGATACCCGTGGAGGACGGCCCCGCTATCGTGGCCTGCAACACTTGCCGCCATAGCGCCGATGCGCGTGAGGACTCCGCCGGGACGCGCGGCGGCGCGCAACTGGTGGCGGCGCTGCGACAGGTACAGGAGAGCGACGCGCGCTATGCCGGGGTGGCGGTGCAGGAGATGCCGTGCCTGTTCGCCTGCACCGATTTCTGCACAATCCACCTGCGCGCGCCCGGCAAGGTCGGCTATGTTCTGGGCCGGTTCACGCCGGACGAGGACGCCGCCACCGCCATTCTGGACTATGCGGTCCACTATGCCGCCAGCGAACATGGCCGGGTGCCGTTCAAGCAATGGCCGCAAGGCGTGAAGGGGCATTTCATAACCCGCACCCCGCCGCAGGGCTTCGTTGCGGAATGAGCCGGTTTGCGTCCCTTGCCGCCTTTGAAGCGGCGCTTGAGCGTTTGCCTGTGGCCGATGCGGACGCCATCACCGCTGCGCGGGCGCGGCAGGCCAGCCTGACCAAGCCCGCCGGATCGCTGGGGCGACTGGAAGACATCGCGGTGTTTATGGCCGGATGGCAGGGCACGGCGCAGCCGGTGATCGAACAGGGCCGCGCGGCGATCTTTGCCGGGAATCATGGCTTCGTTGTCCACGGGGTCAGCGCCTTTCCCGCCAGCGTGACTGCCGCGATGGTCGGCAATTTCGCTGCCGGAGGTGCCGCCATCAACGCACTGGCCGGGGCCGCCGGACTTGATCTGCGGGTCATCGCACTCGATCTGGACCGGCCCACGGCGGACTTCACCATCGCTGCGGCAATGGACGAGACGGAGTGCCTTGCTGCACTTGCTGCCGGAGCGGCGGTGGTGGAGCCGGGGCTGCACCTGCTGGTCGTTGGCGAAATGGGCATTGGCAATTCAACCGCCGCCGCCGCGCTTTGCGCGCGCAGTTATGGCGGCAGTCCCGCGCAATGGGCCGGGCCGGGAACGGGCGTTGATGCGGGCGGAATTGCGCGCAAGGTAGCCGTGGTAGAGCGGGCGCTGGCCTTTCATGCCGATGCGCCGGACACCCCGTTTGAAATCCTGCGCCGGTTGGGCGGGCGCGAAATCGCAGGCGTTGCCGGGGCCGTGCTGGAGGCGCGCCGTCTGCGCATCCCGGTGGTGCTGGACGGGTTCATCAGTTGCGCCGCACTGGCGCCGCTGGCCGCCGCCGTTCCGGCGATCACCGATCATTGTCTGGCGGGCCATTGTTCGGCTGAACCGGGGCATATCCGCTTGCTGGAGCATCTGGGCCTTGATCCCCTGCTGTCGCTGGGGATGCGATTGGGCGAAGGCAGCGGCGCGGCGCTGGCCGTGTCGGTAATCCGGGCAGCGCTGGCCACGCACAACGGCATGGCCACTTTTGCGCAGGCCGGGGTGGCAGACGGCCTGTGAGCAGCTTTCCCCTTTATCTCCTGCGCCACGGTGAACCGGAAGGCGCGGGGCGGCTGATTGGTCTTACCGATGCGCCGCCTATTGCCGCCGGTATCGCGGCCTGCGCCGATCAGGCGCGGAATCTGGCGGCTGAAGTGCTGATCGCTTCCGACCTGTCGCGGGCGCGTTTGGCGGGCGAGGCCATTGCCCTTGCGACCGGTGTGCCGCTGTCAATCGATCCGCGCTGGCGCGAACTGGACTTTGGCGCATGGGACGGGATGGCTCCCGGCGATGTAGAAGGCGCGGCACTGGCGCGGTTCTGGGACGATCCCGATGGCCATGCGCCGCCCGGTGGAGAACGCTGGTCGGCGCTGGTGGAACGAGTATCCAGCGCCCTTGGCGATCTGGCCGCGCGGCCGACGCTGATCGTCACGCATGGAGGCGCGATGCGGGCGGCGCTGGCGGTGTTGTGCGGGTTTGACATGCACCAGACGTGGGCCGTTGACCTGCCCTACAATTGCCTGCTGACGTTGCGCGTCTGGCCCGGAGCAACCCCCACGGCACAGATCGCGGGGCTTTATCCGTGAGGGGCTTCATCATCGCCCTGCAATTCCTGACGCGGCTGCCTATGCCAGCTCCACTGCGGACAATCGTCGTGGATGATGCCGCGTTTGCCCGGTCGATGCGCTGGTTTCCCGCTGTAGGCCTGGTTATTGGTGCAGCGGTTGCGGGAGCCGCATGGGCAGGCGCGCTGGTCGATCACCGGCTGGGCGCATTAGCCGCACTGATCGTCTGGGTGGGCGTGACCGGCGCGCTGCACCTTGATGGCCTGGCCGACCTCGCCGATGCCAGCGGCGCGGCGCATAAAGATCGCGAGCGGCTGCTGGCCGTTCTGGCCGATCCCCATGTCGGCAGCTTCGGCGTTGTCGCGATTGTGCTCCAACTGCTGAGCAAGTTGGTGCTGCTGGATATGCTGGTGGATGCACGGGCGTTTGGCGCGCTGGTACTGGTGCCGTTTGCCGCGCGCATCGGCCCGCTGGTGTGGACATGGTGGCTGATGCCGCTGCATCAGGGGCTGGCGGCTCGATTCCGTTCCGCCATCGGCCCGATCGATCTTGCGGGCTGGGCGGCCGCGCTGGCAGCGGCGGCGTGGTTCACTCCGGCGCTGCTTGTCACACCATTGCTCGTTCTGTGGTGGGGGTGGCACGTGCGCCGCGCGTTGGGCGGGATTTCCGGCGATGGCCATGGTGCAGGCATCGAGTTGATCGAAACCGGCTTGCTGCTGAGCGTGGCAATCACGGGCCTATGGATACACACGACATGAACAGCTTCAGTTTTCACGGCGGCAGGTTGGCCGATGCCATGGCGCAGTTCGGCATGGGCAAGGCGCCGTGGATCGACCTGTCCACCGGCATCAATCCGCATGGCTGGCCCGGCGCGGACAATCTGGCAGTGGACTGGCAGGCGCTGCCCGACACCGGCGCGCTGAACGATCTGGAGGCCGCTGCCGCCGCCTGTTTCGGCACTGACCCAGCCCATGTCTGTGCCGTACCAGGCACGGAGATCGGCCTGCGGATGCTGGGTGACATCCTGCCCGGCGCTGCCATCCACGCCCAGCCCAGCTATCGCACCCATGGCGAAATGATTCCCCGCAGCCGCCCCGTAGCCCTGACCGAGCTGACCGGAACGGAGGAGGCGACCATCATCCTTGCCAATCCCAACAACCCCGATGGCCGGATCATGTCGCCTGCCACCCTGCTTGGCTGGCTGGCGGCGCGGCGCGACAGCGCAGCGTGGCTGGTCGTGGACGAAGCCTTTGCCGATGCCGCCCCGCACAGCAGCCTTGCCGCCCATGTGCAGGACGGACAGCGGCTGATTATCTTCCGCTCGTTCGGCAAATTCTTCGGGCTGGCCGGGGTGCGGCTCGGCTTTGTGCTGGGACCGCGCGCGCTGATCGCGCAATATCGGCAGCGGCTGGGCAGTTGGCCGCTATCGGCAGCGGCGCTGGCCATCGGCACAGCGGCATATCAGGATGTGGACTGGACAGCCGCCATGCGGATGGCCTTGCGTGAACAGGCGGATGCGCTGGACGCGGTGCTGGCGCGGCGGGGCTACAGCGCGATAGGTGCTTGCCCGCTGTTCCGGCTGATCGAAACGGACGATGCCGCCGCGCTGTTCGAACGCCTTGCGCGCCATTCCATCCTGACGCGGCCGTTCGATTACGATCCGCGCTGGCTGCGCCTGGGCCTGCCCGCCGACCGACAGGCGCTGGATCGCCTTGATGCGGCGCTGGCTGATGATTGATCTGACTGCTTTCCTGGCCTTGGTGCTCGACGCGGCAGTGGGCTGGCCTCAGCCGCTGTATCGCCGGATCGGCCATCCTGTGGGCATCTTTGCGCGGATTATCGCCGCGCTGGAACGGCGCTGGAATGTCCCCTCGCGTTCCGATGGACAGCGGCGCATGGCCGGGGCGGTCACCGTCCTGATCCTGCTGGGTATGGCGGGCGGTGCGGGCTGGGTGCTGCAAAGTCTGCTCGTGGCAATCGCCGGGCCTTGGGCCTGGCCCCTGATCGCTGTGCTGGCCTGGCCGGGTCTGGCGCAGCGCAGCCTGTACGACCACGTCCGCCTCGTTGCCGATGCGCTGGAGCGGCAGGATCTGCCAGCCGCGCGCGCCACAGTCGGCATGATCGTTGGCCGCGATACAGCCGCGCTTGATGACGCGGGTGTTGCCCGCGCGGCGATCGAGAGTCTGGCGGAAAGTTTCTGCGACGGGGTGGTCGCGCCGTTGTTCTGGCTGCTGGTGCTGGGGCTGCCCGGTATCTGGGCCTATAAAGCGATCAACACCGCCGACAGCATGATTGGGCACCGCGAGGAGCGATGGCGCGCCTATGGTTGGGCTGCGGCCCGCACCGACGATGCGATGAACCTCATTCCAGCGCGCCTGTCGGGATTGCTGATCTGCCTGTGCGGCGGGGGTGGCTGGCGGATATTGTGGCGCGATGCGTCCAGGCACGCCTCGCCCAATGCGGGCTGGCCCGAGGCCGCGATGGCTGGGGCGCTGGGGCTGCGCCTGGCTGGGCCAATCGCTTATGACGGGATTCTTTCGGACAAGCTCTGGATTGGGGAGGGAGACCGCCCGGCCCGGACAGAGGATATTTGGCGCGGATTGGGCATCTACGCCCGTGCATGTCTGTGCCTGTGGTTCATGGCGGCCGGTATTGCAGGAGGTGCAGCATGGGCGCTATAATGCTTCAGGGCACCGGCTCTGATGTGGGCAAATCCGTGCTGGTGGCGGGGCTGTGCCGCGCCCTGGTGCAGCGGGGTTTGCGGGTCTTGCCGTTCAAGCCGCAGAACATGTCGAACAATGCTGCCGTCACCAGCGATGGCGGCGAGATCGGCCGGGCGCAGGCCTTGCAGGCAATCGCCTGCAAGGTGGAGCCGCATACCGACATGAATCCGGTGCTGCTGAAACCGCAGGCCGACCGCACATCGCAACTGATCGTGCATGGTCGGGTGCGCGGCACATTGGGCGCGGGCAATTTTCGGCAGGCACGGGGCGCGCTGCTCGGCGAAGTTCTGGCCAGCTATAACCGGCTCCGCCGGGCGTGCGACATCGTCGTTGTCGAGGGTGCCGGCTCTCCTGCGGAAATCAACCTGCGCGCTGGCGACATCGCCAATATGGGCTTTGCGCGAGCGGCAGGCGTGCCCGTCGTGCTGGTCGGCGATATTGATCGCGGCGGAGTCATTGCCGCCATCGTTGGCACGAGAACGATCATCGACCCCGCCGACACGGCGATGATCCAGGGTTTCATCATCAACAAGTTTCGGGGGGATCCCGCCCTGTTCGCCGATGGCTACGCCCAGATCGAAAGCCTCTCAGGCTGGCGCGGCTTCGGCGTTGTCCCATGGTTGAGCGCGGCGGCGCGGCTCCCCAGCGAGGATGCCGTGGTGCTGGAGAGCGGCAAGGCGCGGGCTGAAAGCCGCAAGCTGATCGCCTGTCCGATCCTGCCGCGCATATCTAATTTCGATGACCTCGATCCGCTGAAGCTCGAACATGGTGTGGACCTGCACATGGTTCCGCCCGGCCAGCCGATCCCGGCAGAGGCCGCACTCATCATCCTGCCCGGGTCAAAGTCGACAATCGCCGATCTGGCCGCTCTGCGTGCAGAGGGCTGGGACATCGATATTTTTGCGCATCACCGGCGCGGCGGGCTGATCCTTGGGCTTTGCGGTGGTTACCAGATGCTCGGCAAAAGCATCGCCGATCCCGATGGGTTTGAAGGTTCGGCCAGCGCTGCCAGCGGCCTTGGCCTGCTTGATGTTGAAACGACCTTGCACGCGCACAAGGCGTTGCGTCCGGTCAGCGGGCTGGCGATGGGCGCGCCATTCCAGGGATATGAAATGCACATGGGGCAAACCAACGGGCCGGATACGGAACAGCCCTTCGCCGTTTTCGCCGATGGCCGCCGCGATGGCGCGATAAATGCGGGCGGCACGGTGTTTGGTTCCTATGTCCACGGCCTGCTGGCTGATGCGGAGCTGCGCCGGGCGCTGCTGTCGCGCATGGATGTAGAAGCCGGGGGCGTGGACTATGGCGCCTCTGTCGAGGCGGCGCTGGACGAGATCGCAGCCGCGCTTGAGGAGCATCTCGATATTGACGCGCTGGTGGCGCTGGCCATGGCGGAGAGACCCGCTTCCGTCCCGGCGGGAGACAGCGCATGAGCAGCGCCTTGTCCCACTTGCTGGTGCTGGGCGGCGCGCGTTCGGGCAAGAGCCGCTATGCGCAAGGCAGGGCAGAGGCCCTGGCGGGTGAACTGATCTATCTGGCCTCAGCCCAGGCCTTCGATGACGAGATGCGCGAGCGGATTGCCCTGCACCGTGCCGATCGTGGGCCGCGCTGGTCAACCGTCGAGGCCCCCCTGGAACTGGCGGAGGCGATCACGGTATATAGCACGCCCGAGACGGTGGTGCTGGTCGATTGCCTGACGCTGTGGGCTTCGAACCTGATGCTGGCGGAACGCGATACGGCTGCCGCTACGGAAGGACTGACGCGCTCGCTTTCAGCCGCACGGGGGCCGGTCATTCTGGTCGCCAACGAAGTGGGTCTGGGCATTGTACCCGACAACGCCCTTGCCAGAAGGTTTCGCGATGTTGCGGGCCGCATCAATCAGGAAATAGCGGCATTGGTTGAAGAGGCAGTCATAATGTTCGCCGGCCTTCCCTTGACGCTGAAACCTAAAGGATGAGCGGCTAGCCATACCACTTGCCACTGTGCAACTCGTGGGGGCAGGTGGTATGGAGCAAAGCCAGATCCAGCGTGTCGGTGAGGCCGCCGGCCATCATTGTGGTGCACAGCTGCCACTAGATGATGTAGCGGGAATAACGGTGTCTGCGGCTCGCTGATTAGCGACTACGCCTTCGGACGCGGGGATCCCCGACCGCAGAGGTAATCACCGAAGTGCGCCAGTGCTCGACTGTCGACCGGTTTTGACAGCCTGGCCCGTTTTTTGTCCCGGTGTTGACACCTGAGCCGGAAACCTTTTGCCCCAGACCCCCATCCGCCCCATCTCACGCTAGCTAAGGCGGGTTGCGGCGAAGCCTGCCGTTTGAGCGGCGCACGTCGAACGGCAGCATTGTCCCAGACCGGGTCATTCGAGCAAGTCATCCCACGTGGTGAATGAACGGCGAGTTTTAGGGAAGCCGGTTGGGCTTTCTATCCGACCGATTTGCTGGCTAGTTCAGCTTTGGCAGGGCAGTTGCCGCTGCTCTCGCTTAGCCCTTCGGTTTCAGGGTCACCCAGATATCAACGGGTGCTACGAACTTACCGGGCGCGGGCTTGCCCACGTCGATGCGCTCTGCCGTGACGAGTTCGCCAGTTTCAAGATTGAAGCTGATCCAAGGTTTCGGCATGCGGGTAAACTTCATCTTCTGGATGGGCCGACCGGTGGTCGTGTTCATGATTGTCGCGATGATGCTCATTCGGCGGCGGCTACCGATGAGGTCGCTGATTTGTCCAGCTTCTCGCCAGAGCTATCGACAGGCTGAGCCCCCACCGCTGGTGATCCGAGCGGATATAGGCTTACCCGTCCGCGATTGCGTATCACGACGGACCGGCAGGTGAACTGCCGGGCCCTTCTTTCAGTTCGCCACTCTGCGCCCCCCAACTAGTCTGCCTTGAACAGCCAGGTACGGCTCCGCAGCGTTCCCCCGAAGGAGCGGAAATATGTCGGCAACACGTATTCTCTGGGGTCAAATCGCAGTCGTGCTGTTTATCGTGGTCTTGGGCGTCTGGGGAGCGACCCAATGGACGGCTGCGGCCCTCGGGTATCAGCCCGAATTGGGGGAACCAATCGGCTACGCCTTCGGTCGTCCGGTATATCCGCCGCCTGCGATTTTCTGGTGGTGGTTCAGTTTCGAAGCCTATGCCCCGCAGATCTTCGAAACCGGCGGACTGATTGCTGCTGCCAGCGGATTGGTTGCCGTAGCTGCCGCGATCGCCATGTCCGTCTGGCGCGCGCGCGAATTGAAACGGACCGAGACCTTTGGCTCCGCGCGATGGGCAGATCGGGCCGAGGTTGCTGCCGCCGGGCTGCTGGGTGACCATGGCGCTGTCCTTGGCCATTACGAACACAGCTATCTGCGACATGACGGTCCGGAGCACGTTCTCTGCTTCGCGCCGACCCGCAGCGGCAAGGGCGTCGGGCTTGTCATCCCGACCCTGCTGACCTGGCCGGCCTCGGCCATCATCCACGACATCAAGGGCGAGAATTGGAACCTCACTGCCGGTTTCCGCTCGACGTTCAGCCGGGTGTTGCTGTTCGATCCCACAAACGCCAATTCGGCGGCCTACAATCCTTTGCTGGAAGTCCGGCGCGGTGTGGCCGAGGTCCGAGACGTTCAGAACATCGCAGACGTCCTGGTCGATCCCGAAGGTTCGCTCGAACGCCGCAATCACTGGGAAAAGACCAGCCACTCCCTGCTCGTCGGCGCGATCCTGCATGTGCTCTATGCCGAACCGGACAAGACCCTGGCCGGCGTGGCAGCCTTCCTATCGGACCCCCGCCGCACCATCGAGGCGACGCTGACTGCCATGATGGCAACGCCGCATCTGGGAAAAGCCGGTGTTCATCCGGTTGTCGCCAGCGCTGCCCGCGAACTGCTCAACAAGTCCGAGAACGAGCGATCCGGCGTTCTGTCGACGGCCATGTCGTTTCTTGGCCTCTACCGCGACCCGGTTATCGCGGAGGTCACCCGGCAATGCGATTGGCGGATCATGGACCTGGTGTCGGGTAAGCAGCCGGCGACTCTCTACCTCGTGGTGCCACCGTCCGACATCAGCCGGACCAAGCCGCTTATCCGTCTGATCCTCAATCAGGTCGGGCGGCGCCTGACCGAAGAACTTGAGGCCGACAGCAAGCGGCACCGCGTCCTGCTGATGCTGGACGAGTTCCCCGCGCTGGGACGGCTCGATTTCTTCGAGAGCGCGCTGGCCTTCATGGCGGGCTATGGCCTCAAGGCTTTTCTGATCGCCCAGTCGCTGAACCAGATCGAGAAGGCCTATGGCCAGAACAATGCCATCCTCGACAATTGCCATGTCCGGGTTTGCTTCGCTACGAACGACGAGCGCACCGCCAAGCGGGTTTCGGACTCGCTGGGCACGGCCACGGAACTGCGGGCGATGAAGAACTACGCCGGGCACCGCCTGTCGCCCTGGCTTGGCCACCTGATGGTGTCGCGCTCCGAAACGGCCCGGGCCTTGTTGACGCCGGGCGAGATCATGCAGCTACCGCCGGATGACGAGATCGTGATGCTGGCCGGGCTGCATCCGATCCGGGCGAAGAAGGCGCGCTATTTCAAGGATCGACGACTAAGCGCCCGCATTCTGCCGCCACCGGAATGTCGTAAGGCCCAACCGAATATCGCAAATGCCGGTGCCTGGGCGGATATGATTGTCCAGTCGCCAACAGCACAGAGGCACCGGTCACCGACGGACGACGACGATTGTGACGCGGACAATGGCGGTATCAGGCGGGAGCCGGAACTGCCGGAGCATGAGGAGATCGTCCTCCCCCCGCGCCTGGTCAGCGAATTCGAGTTTGAGGAACCGATGATCGAGGAAGACCTGGCGCAGAGCCGGCAGCAAGCTGACCGCATTTGGACCGTTGCCCGGCAGGCGGCGCTTGACCCTGGCGACGGGATCGAACTGTGAAGCGCACCCGCCACACCTTCCGCCTGCCGCCTGAGCTTGCCGACCAGTTGGCTGACTACGCGTCGCGCAAGCGGGTTTCGCAGGCTGCCGTCGTCGAAGCGGCGCTGACATCGTTCCTGTCGCCAGACAGTTCCGAACGCATGGAAGCCGCCTTCAGCCGCCGTCTGGATCGGATTTCGCGGCAACTGGACAAGCTCGACTACCATGTCGAGGTCGGCAACGAGGCCATAGCCCTGTTCGTGCGGACCTGGCTCATCTCGAATCCGGCTTTGCCGGACAGCCAGCTCCCGGCCGCGCAAGCACAGGCCCAGGAGCGGTTTACGGCTTTCGTCTCAGCCCTCGCGCGGCGGATGGAGAGCGAGCAGCGCCTGGCGCGCTGAAGGTTGCGGCCCTGCCCATAGGCCAGGATGTTTCTGACATATGCGGCGTCTAATGTCAGAAACAGGCCCGGAATCTGAATTAGGACGACGGGCCGAACGCCCTGGCTCTCTCATTGCCGCTTACGCCAGTGTTTCTATGGGCACGCTGCGCTTTGCTCGCGTCAAAAGCTTGTTGCCCTGCCGTGATCTGATGCCCTTTTGATCCGCCTCGTCACGCGGGCCGGTTGTCGGTGCGCGCAATTGCGAGGCAGCGATGAGCGTCATTCCGATCCGGTCCGAGGCAGCAACGCGCGGTGCGCGCATGCTCCGCACGGCGCTCGGGCCCGAGATCGGGGCCTGGCTGGAAGATCAGGCGGTCATCGAAGTCATGCTCAATCCTGACGGACGGCTCTGGGTCGACCGGCTCGGGCTTGGGATTGCCGATACGGGCGCGGTGCTGTCCGCCGCCGATGGCGAGCGGATCATCCGCCTTGTCGCGCATCATGTGGGCGCCGAGGTGCACTCAGGCGCGCCGCGGGTCTCGGCGGAATTGCCCGGGACGGGGGAGCGATTCGAGGGGCTGTTGCCGCCGGTGGTGGCAGCGCCCAGCTTCGCGATCCGCAAGCCGGCCGGCGCGGTGTTCACACTGGCAGACTATGTCGCGGCCGGGATCATGCCGGCGGCATCCGCCGATGCTCTTGCTGCCGCGGTCGCGGCGCGGGCCAATATCCTCGTCGCGGGCGGGACGTCGACCGGCAAGACGACGCTGACCAATGCTCTCCTCGCCGAGGTCGCCCGGACCGGCGACCGGGTGGTGCTGATCGAGGATACGCGCGAGCTGCAATGTGCCGCGCCCAATCTGGTGGCGCTGCGCACCAAGGATGGCGTGGCCTCGCTTGCCGATCTGGTGCGTTCGGCCCTGCGCCTGCGCCCTGACCGGATCCCCATCGGCGAGGTACGCGGCGCCGAGGCGCTCGATCTCCTCAAGGCCTGGGGCACCGGGCATCCCGGCGGGGTCGGAACGATCCATGCAGGCTCTGCGCTCGGCACGCTGCGGCGGCTCGAGCAGCTGATCCAGGAAAGCGTGGTCACGGTGCCGCGCGCCCTCATTGCCGAGACGATTGATGTCATCGCCGTGCTCGTCCGCGACGGCACCGGTCGGCGCCTGTCCGAGCTGGTCCGCATCGAAGGCCTCGATGCCGCCGGTGACTACCGCCTCGTCCCCCTTGTCCCTGCAACCGAAGGAGAATGCCCGTGACCCAAACCCTTGCCCGCGCCCGCAATGGCGCGTCCGCCCTCGTGCTTGCCGCTGTCGCTGCGCTGGTCACGGTCATGCCGGCACATGCCGCCGGCTCGTCGATGCCGTGGGAAGCCCCGCTCCAGTCGATCCTCGAATCGATCCAGGGCCCGGTCGCCAAGATCGTCGCGGTGATCATCATCATCGCCACCGGTCTTGCACTCGCCTTCGGTGACACCTCTGGCGGCTTCCGGCGCCTGATCCAGATCGTCTTCGGCCTGTCGATTGCCTTTGCGGCCTCGTCCTTCTTCCTCTCCTTCTTCTCGTTCGGCGGCGGAGCGCTGGTCTGATGGAGGGCGCGCCGTCCGGACTGCCGCTGGGTTACGCCGTGCCCGTCCACCGGGCGCTGACCGAGCACATCCTGCTGGGCGGCGCGCCGCGCGGCCTGGCGATCGCCAATGCGACGCTGGCCGGAGCCATCGGGCTTGGCCTGCGACTGTGGATCGCAGGGCTCGTGCTCTTCACGCTTGGCCACATGGTCGCGGTCTGGGCGGCCCGGCGCGATCCGCAATTCGTCGATGTCGCGCGGCGGCATCTGCGCTTCCCCAACTACCTGAGGGTGTGAAGAGCCATGTTCAGCTTGCGCGAATACCGGAACAAGGCTGACCGACTTGCCGACTTCCTGCCCTGGGCCGCGCTGGTCGCGCCCGGCGTGGTGCTCAACAAGGACGGCAGCTTCCAGCGCTCAGCCCGCTTCCGGGGGCCGGATCTAGACAGTGCCACGCCGGCTGAGCTGATCGCCACCACCGCGCGCCTCAACAGCGCGCTGCGCCGCCTCGGGTCGGGCTGGGCGATCTTCGTCGAAGCCGTGCGCCGCCCGGCGCATGACTACCCGGAAAGCGACTTCCCCGACGCGGCCTCGGCCCTCGTCGAGCGCGAGCGCGCAGCCCAGTTCGCCGAAGAAGGTGCCCATTTCGAGAGCGCCTATTATCTGACCCTCGTCTGGATGCCTCCCGCCGAGGATGCCGCGCGGGCCGAGAGCTGGCTCTATGAAGGCAAGGCCCACCAGGGCGTGCAGGCGCGTGAACTGCTCGAGCTGTTCAGCGACCGCACCGACCGGTTGCTGCGCCTCATCGAAGGCTTCGTGCCCGAAGCCGCCTGGCTCGACGACAGTGAGACGCTGACATACCTCCACAGCTGCATCTCGACCCGCAATCATCGGGTGCGCGTCCCCGAGACGCCGATGCATCTCGATGCGCTGCTGGCCGACGAACCGCTGACCGGAGGGCTCGAACCCAGGCTGGGCCGCGCCCATCTGCGCACCCTGACCGTGGTTGGCTTTCCGAGTGCGACGTTCCCGGGCATCCTCGACGAGCTCAACTCGCAGGGCTTCGCTTACCGCTGGTCGACTCGGGCGATCATGCTCGACAAGACCGACGCGGCGAAACTGCTGGGCAAGATCCGCCGCCAGTGGTTCGCCAAGCGCAAGTCGGTCGCCGCGATCCTCAAGGAGGTCATGACCAACGAGGCCTCGGCGCTGCTCGACAGCGACGCTTCGAACAAGGCCGCCGATGCCGATGCGGCACTGCAGGAACTGGGCTCGGACCTTCAGGGCATGGCCTATGTCACGGCCACGGTCACCGTCTGGGACGAAGATGCCGCCATGGCGGCGGAAAAGCTCCGCCTCGTCGAGAAGGTTATCCAGGGCCGCGATTTTACCGTGATCGTCGAGGGCATGAACGCGCTCGAGGCCTGGCTCGGCTCGCTGCCCGGCCATGTCTACGCCAATGTCCGCCAGCCTCCGATCTCGACCCTGAACCTCGCCCACATGATCCCGCTCTCGGCGGTCTGGGCCGGGCCGGAATGGGACGCCCATTTCAGGGCGCCGCCGCTGTTTTATGCCCGCACCGAAGGCTCGACCCCGTTCCGCTTTGCACTCCATGTTGGCGATGTCGGCCATACGCTGATCGTCGGACCGACCGGAGCGGGCAAATCGGTGCTGCTCGCGCTGATGGCGCTGCAGTTCCGGCGCTATGATCGCGCGCAGATTTTCGCTTTCGATTTCGGGGGCTCGATCCGGGCGGCAGCGCTCGCCTGCGGCGGCGACTGGCAGGATCTCGGAACGAGCCTGGCAGGTGATGGCGCTGGTGCTGTCATGCTCCAGCCCCTTGCGCGGATCGACGAGCCTGCCGAGCGCAACTGGGCGGCGGAATGGCTCCAGGCGGTCCTGACCGGCGAGGGCGTAACCGTCGATCCGGCGACCAAGGAGCATCTCTGGTCGGCCCTGACCTCGCTCTCGACCGCGCTGGTTGCCGAGCGCACGCTCACCGGTCTTGCCGTGCTGCTCCAGTCGCAGGCCCTGAAGCAGGCGCTCGCGCCCTATTGCATCGGCGGGCCCTTCGGGCGGCTCCTCGATGCCGAGGCCGAACAGCTGGGCGCAGGCAAGTTCCAGGCTTTCGAAACCGAAGGGCTGACCGGTTCGGCCGCCGCGCCTGCCGTGCTCTCCTACCTTTTTCACCGCATCGAAGGCCGCCTTGATGGCTCGCCGACCCTCATCATCATCGACGAGGGCTGGCTGGTGCTCGACAGCCCAGCCTTTGCCGCCCAGCTGCGCGAGTGGCTGAAAACGCTGCGCAAGAAGAACGCGAGCGTCGTCTTTGCGACCCAGAGCCTTGCCGACATCGAAACCTCGGCCATCGCGCCCGCTATCATCGAAAGCTGCCCCACCCGCATCTTCCTGCCCAACGAACGGGCGATCGAACCGCAGATCCTGTCGGTCTATCGCCGCTTCGGCCTCAACGACCGGCAAATCGAGATCATCGCCCGCGCGGCCCCCAAGCGCGACTATTACTGCCAGTCGGCCCGCGGCAACCGCCTGTTCGAACTGGGCCTCGGCGAGGTTGCACTCGCCTTTGCCGCCGCCTCCTCGAAGACCGACCAGCTGGCGATCAGCGAACTGACCGAGACCCATGGCACCGGAGGCTTTGCCCGCGCCTGGCTCAGGCATCGCGGTCTCGCCTGGGCTGCCGACATGCTTCCCCCCGATCCTGTTCCCCCAACCCGCAGCGATCAAGCTGCGGGCCAACCCAAGGAGTAGTGCCCATGAAATCGCCGCTCAAACCCCCGGGCCTCCGGCCGATCCTCGCGGCAGGCGCAGCTGTGCTGTCGCTGGGTGCAGCCGTGATCGCGCCCGCCCCGGCCCATGCCCAGTTCGGGTTCGGCGGGATCGTCTACGATCCCACCAACTACGCCCAGAACGTGCTGACGGCGGCCCGCACGCTCGAGCAGATCAACAATCAGATCCGTTCATTGCAAAACCAGGCGACGTCGCTGATCAACGAGGCGCGCAATCTGCAAAGTCTGCCGCTAACCGTGCTCGAGCCGATCCAGCAGCAGATCCGGCAGACCCAGCAACTGCTGAGCAAGGCCCAGGGAATTGCCTATGACGTGCAGGCGATCGAGCGCGAGTTCGCCCGCAACTATTCGCCGGCCAGCCTGACCGGTTCGCAGCGCGACATGGTTCGCGGCGCGGAGGACCGCTGGCGCACCAGCGTCGGGGCCTTCGAAGATGCGCTCAAGGTCCAGGCCGGAGCCGTCCAGAACATCGAAGGCTCCCGCACCGCCGTGCAGAGCCTGGTCACCGCCAGCCAGTCGGCCACCGGCGCGCTTCAGGCGGCGCAAGCCGGAAACCAGCTGCTCGCGCTGCAATCGCAGCAGCTGGCCGATCTCATCGCGACCATGGCGGCCATGAACCGGGCCCAGGCGCTCGATGCTGCCAATGAAGCTGCCGCCAAGGCCCAGGCCCGCGAGCAGCTGCGCCGCTTCATGGCGCCGGGCCGCGGCTACGTGCCGGTGAGCACGAAGCTCTATCGGGACTGAATGCCATGGATACCAAGCTCTTCGCGCGGATCGCAGCCGGGGCCTTTGTCGCTGTCGCGCTGACCATGACCGTGCTGACCCTGCGCGAAGAGCGAGAGGTCCCTCTGCCCGAGATGGTCACCGTCTGGGAGCCGGACGGCGATCCGCTGCCCACGCAGCTCAAGGCTTGCGCCGCCATGGGCGAGCTCGCGCTGTCGTCACCCGATTGCCGCGCGGCCTGGGCCGAGAAGCGGCGGCGCTTCCTCGGGATCGAAGACGGGGAGCAATCAACGGCGACGCAAGCCGAGCCGCCGCACCTTCACCAACCGCCAGCACAGGACCAGTGACATGGGTGGCACCGGCGTCGTCGACCGCTTCCTCGACATCTTCTCACGCTACATCGATTCCGGGTTCGGCCTGCTGTCGGGCGAGGTCGCTTTCATCGCGACCACGCTGATCGTCATCGATGTGACGCTTGCCGCCCTGTTTTGGACCTGGGGCGAACAGGACGACGTCATCGCCCGCCTGGTCAAGAAGACCCTGTTTGTGGGGATCTTCGCCTACATCATCGGCAACTGGAACAACCTCGCCCGGATTGTCTTCGAGAGCTTTGCCGGGCTCGGCCTCAAGGCCAGCGGCACCGGCTTTTCGGCAGGCGAGTTGCTCCAGCCCGGCCGTGTCGCCCAGGTCGGGCTCGATGCCGCACGGCCCCTGATCGAGGCGATCTCGGACCTCATGGGCTTCGTCAGCTTCTTCGAGAACTTCCTGCAGATCGTCATCTTGCTCGTCGCCTGGGCGCTGGTCGTGATCGCCTTCTTCATTCTCTCGATCCAGCTGTTCGTCACCCTGATCGAGTTCAAGCTGACCACGCTCGCGGGCTTCGTCCTCATTCCCTTCGGCCTGTTCGGCAAGACCGCCTTCATGGCCGAGCGCGTGCTCGGCAACGTGGTCTCGAGCGGGATCAAGGTGCTCGTGCTGGCGGTCATCGTCGGCATCGGCTCGACCATCTTTTCGGAATTCACCAGCGCCATTCCGGCCGAGCCAACCATCGAGGATGCACTCTCGATCGTGCTGGCGAGCCTGACCCTGCTCGGGCTCGGCATTTTCGGACCCGGCATTGCCAACGGCATTGTCGCCGGAGGCCCGCAGCTGGGGGCTGGTGCCGCCGCAGGAACCGCACTCATGGCGGGTGGGGCCGCTGCTGGCGCGGTTGCCGGAGCAAAGCTTGCCGGCGGCGCAGTAGCCAGCGCCGCCTCCAGCGTTGCCCACGGCACCTCTCGTGCCGCCGGCGGCGCCACGACTGCCTATGCTATGGGTTCTGCCGGGAAGAGCGGCGCTGCCGCTATCGGTTCTGGCGCGGCGGCTGTCGGAGACGCGGCGCTGGGCGCCACCGTCTCGCCGCTGCGCAAGGCCGGCGAAGGCCTCCAGCAATCGTTCCGTGAGGGCGGGCGGTCCGCGATCACCAACACCGGCGGCACCATCACGCCGGGTCCCGACACCCCGGCTCCGCCCACTGCCGAGGCCGGTCAGCCGGCCTGGGCCCGGACGATGAAGAACCGGCAGACCCTCGCGCAAGGCGCCACCATCGCCGCCCACACGCTCAAGGCTGGCGACAGCAGCGGTGCGGGCGCTTCCATCGACACATCGGAAAAGGACTGACGCATGTTCCGACGCCCCACCATTCGTTATGGCAGGACTCCCGAACCCGAAACGCCCTACCAGCGCGCCGCCCAGGTCTGGGATGACCGGATCGGCTCGGCCCGCGTTCAGGCCCGCAGCTGGCGACTCGCCTTCTTCGGCGCGCTTGGCCTGTCGACCTGCCTGACCGCCGGGATCATCTGGCAGGGCGCACGCGGCAGCATTGTCCCCTGGGTAGTCGAGGTCGACAAATTGGGCGAAGCCCAGGCCCTGGCCCCTGCGGATGCCGGTTTTGCACCGTCCGATCCCCAGATCGCCTTCCACCTCGCGCGCTTCATCGAGCAGGTTCGCAGCATCCCCGACGATCCGATCGTCGTGCGCCAGAACTGGCTCAGGGCCTATGATTTCGCGACCGACAAGGGCGCGCTCGCCCTCAACGACTATGCCCGGACCAACGACCCCTTTGCGCTCATCGGGCGCGAACAGGTCGGCGTCGATGTCACCAGCGTGATCCGGGCATCGCCGACCAGCTTCCGCGTCGCCTGGGTCGAGCGCCGCTACCGCGACGGCAGTCTCGCCGAGACAAGCCGCTGGACCGCGATCCTGACCACCGTCGTCCAGCCTCCGCGCACGCCTGATGCCCTGCGCAAGAACCCGCTCGGCATTTTCGTCAATGCCATCAACTGGTCGAAGGAACTCGGATCATGATCAACCGGACCCGGTGCGCGCCGCGCACCCTGACCCTCGCTATTGCCAGCTCGAGCCTCGTGCTCGCCATTCCCCTGCAGGCCCGGGAACCCGCAGTGAACCCGCCTGCCGCGCCTGCGGCGGTCAACGAGACGCCGCAGGCGCCTTCTTCGCGCTCCAGCGTGGTGGCCATCCCCGTACCGCTGCCGTTTCCCGGCCAGCTCAAATCTTTACCGCAGGCGGAGCCCCCCGCCGCGGGCCGCTCCCACCCGTCCCGGAGTCACCCCGCTCCGCGCGACCGGGTGGGAGCGGCAAACGAGGCGGCGCGCGTACAGCCGGATCGCACCGGGTTCATCAACGCGATCCAGCTCTACCCCTTCACCAAGGGCGCACTCTATCAGGTCTATGCCAGGCCCGGACAGGTGACCGACATTGCGCTCCAGCCCGGCGAACGTCTGGTCGGGGCGGGGCCAGTTGCTTCCGGCGATACCGTGCGGTGGATGATCGGCGACACCGTCAGCGGCACCGGGGCCGCCGAACAGGTCCACATCCTCGTCAAACCGACCCGGCCCGACATCGCCACCAATCTCGTGATCAACACCGATCGGCGGACCTATCACCTCGAGCTGCGCGCCAATCCTTCCGTCTACATGGCGTCTGTTTCCTGGACCTATCCAGAAGACGAACTGATCGCGCTGCGCCGGGCCCACGCCGAAGCGGAGCGCGCGGCGCCGATCGCAGCCGGGATGGACCTCGCGAGCCTTGATTTCCGCTACCGGATCGAGGGCGACAAGCCGGCCTGGCGACCGCTGCGCGCTTTCGACGACGGAACTCGCGTCTTCATCGAGTTCCCCGAAAGCGTCGCGCAGGGCGAACTGCCGCCGCTGTTCGTGCTGGGGGCCCGCGGCGAGGCCGAGCTGGTCAATTACCGCGTCTCGGGCCGCTACATGATTGTCGACCGGCTCTTTGCCGCTGCCGAGCTTCGGCTTGGCGGGCGCAAGGGCCAGGACAAGGTGCGGATCGTCACCGCGCGCCGAGGCCGGTCATGACCGGGGCGGTCGACACCGAAAGCCGGGAGCAGCCGCTGGTCGATCCCGAAAGCGCGGTGAAGCTGCGCGGCGATCCACCGCGCGTCATGCGTCTGTCGCGCAAGGCCATCGGACTTGCCTCGGCTGCTGCCTGTGCGCTGGTCGGCGGCGCCCTGATCTATGCCCTCCAGCCCGAGGGCCGAAAAGGCGCCGAAGAACTCTACAACACCGATGGCGTCGCCGTGGCCGACAATCTCGCCGGGGCGCCCAAGGACTATGGTCAGGTGCCCAAGCTCGGCCCACCACTTCCCGGCGATCTCGGCAAGCCCATCCTCGATGCCCGGCAGCGCGGCGATGTGGCCGCACTGCCACCGGCCGGGACGGGACCCGCGACCAATCCCGCTGCGGACGCGGCCGCAGCCGCCCGGCAGCGCGCCGAGCAGGAGCGCGAAGCCGCCCGCGGCAGCCGCCTGTTCTTCGGGGGCGGGAGCGCGGGCTCTGCCGCAGGCAGTCTGGCCAGTCTGCCTGCGGGAGACGAGGCGCCGGCGGTTGCGCCCGGCGCGGCCCCTTCATCGGATGCGGCGCGCCGGCAGGCCTTCCTCGAGCGCACCAGCGACCGGCGGACGGTCTCGGGCGAACGGCTTGTGGGGCTGGCCGCCCCTGCCATCCTCCAGGCAGGCTCGGTCATCCCGGCAGCCCTGATCACCGGCATCCGTTCGGACCTGCCGGGGCTGGTGACCGCCCAGGTGACCCAGAACGTCTATGACAGCCCGACGGGGCGCATCCTGCTGATCCCGCAGGGCTCGCGGCTGATTGGCGACTATGACACCGATGTCGCTTTCGGTCAGAACCGGGTCCTGCTTGCCTGGAACCGGCTGATCCTGCCGGATGGCCGCTCGATCGTGCTCGAACGGCAGCCGGCTTCCGACACCCAGGGCTTTGCCGGGCTGCAGGACGGCACCGACTATCACTGGGGCGGGGTGCTCAAGGCGGCGCTGGTCTCGACCCTGCTCGGCGCCGGCGCGGAACTGGGTTCCGGCGATGATGGCAATCTTGCCCGCGCCTTCCGGCGCGGGACGCAGGACAGCATCAATCGCGCCGGCGAGCAGATCGTCAGCCGCGAACTCAACGTCCGGCCGACGCTGACCATCCGTCCGGGCTTTCCGGTGCGGGTGCTAGTGACGCGCGACCTCGTTCTGGGAGCGGGGCAATGACGCGCCTGAAGCTATCGGACATCGCCGACGAAAAGCCGGTGCGGCTGACCATCGAGCTGCCGGCGCGGCTGCACCGCGAGCTGCTGGCCTATGCGGCGGCGGTCAATGGCGGGGATGCTGCGGGAGCGCCAACGGTTGAGCGCCTGATCCCGCCCATGCTGGAGCGGTTCATCACCAGCGACCGCGCCTTTGCCAAGGCGAAGCGCGGTCAGGCGGGGTAACGCTCGTTGATCATCGTGAAGAAGCGCTGCAGCGCCGGGTTCTCGTTGTCCTCGCGCCAGTAGAGTGCGAAGTCGATCCGCGCCGTGCCGCCATTGTCATAGATGTCCCGGAACTGCAGCTCCGGCCATGCGACACCCATCGAGGCTTCGGTGGCAATGGTGATGAACCGGCCGACCGGGACCATGCTCAGCACGCTTTCGAGGCTGGTTTCCTGGGTGATGATATTGGGACGGTAGCCCTGCCCGGTGAGGCGCGCGGTGATCATATTACGGATCATCTGGCCAATGCCCTTACGCGGGACGACGAAGATCTCGCGTCGCAGGTCGCCCCAGTAAATCCGGCTTGCCTCGAGCAAGGGATGCTCGGGGTAGAGGGCCGCGACCAGCCGTTCCGACCAAACCGGGCGCGACGCAATCCCCTGTTCTTCGCTGCCGAGCGGCGCGATCGCAACATCGATCGTCCCGGCCCGAAGATCGCTGCACAGCTTGTCCGGATCGCCTTCGACTCCGTCGAACTGCACATCGGGAAACCGGGTGAGGTAGTCGGAGAAGGCGGCCTTTAGGTGCCCGGCCATGAGCGAGGAGCAATACCCTACGGCGAAGCGGCCTTGCTCGCCGTAGCTGACGGCCCGCGCCGTGGTCTGGAGATTTTCCAGATCGGTAATGATGCGGCGAGCGGTCTCGAGAAAGACCTTTCCGGTTTCAGTCGGTTCCGCGCCGCGGGTGGTGCGCTCGAACAGTTTGATGCCAAGCCTGTCCTCGAGTTGCAGGACACTGCGACTGAGCGTCGCCTGCTTCACATTGAGCCTGGAAGCCGCGCCCGAAAAACTGCGTAGATCTGCTGACATCAGCGCGTACCGGAGCTGGCGTATCTCGATGGTCACGCTCGTGCAGCACTCCCTTCTACATACTTTCAGTATGAGGCCGAATTCTGCGGCACTCGCAACAGAAATCGATTGAAGAGAACGATTTATTACAATTTGTCCGAGCCAGATCCACCCATCTCAGGAAAGTATCGCGTCTGTTTTGGAGGAACTCCCATTCCGTGCAGAATTTACCGGCAGCGCAGACGGAGGCGTGTCGCGGTAGGGCAAAGCGAAGCGGCGAATGTCAACTCACCGCGACACATTGCCGGACTGCGGGGGTTACTTGTCCAAATCCGCAGCTGCTTGCGAAGCAGCCTGCCTGTTTCCAGGTGAAGGACGCATCAGGATTTGCTCCAGATGGCTGTTCCAGTCGTCCAGGGCTTGCCGCTTTTCCTCTTTCCAATCGTGGCGCTGGTAGATTCCGGCCACTCCGGACCTCGAGCCGCCTACGTGGTTCAACACGGCTTCGGTGACTTCGAACCGCACCCCGAGGCGCTGAAAATTGGTCGCGAGCGTGCGCCGCAAATCGTGGAGGCGCCAAGGCGGCAGAGGTTCGCCCTCCGCCAGTTCGATCAGGCGATCAAGCTTGTCCTTGCCTTTAGCGTAGCCGGTGAAGCCAGCACCGGTGGAAGTCGCAAAGACCCGTCCCTTGCGCGGCCATTTGTCCCCGCCCGCAGCGGCATCCAGCTCTGCGACGGCAAGGTCATTGAGCGGAATGGTATTGGGTTCGCCGTTCTTGGTCCTGTCACCCGGTAGCGTCCAGAGCTTGTCGGTCCGGCTCAATTCCGACCACCGCATGCCGGATACTTCCTCGCGGCGTTGCCCTGTCGCAATGAGCAGACGAACGATGGGGCCGAAGCAGCGGTGACACTCCGGAGCGGCGTTCCAGATCAGCCGCAACTCGTCATCACTCAGCCACCGTTCACGGGCTTTGACAGGCGGCGGCGTTTCCATCCCTTCCATCGGACTTCTGTCGAGGTCGCCCCGGCTGACCGCCCAGCGGAACAGGCGCCGAAGCACCGCAAAGACATTGCGGCGGTTGGCAACCTGGTCAGCCGGCATATTGTCAAACACCGAAACGACATCGGTCCGGTTGATCGCAGGAAGCGCCTTTTTGCCCAGGACCGGTGTCAGATACAGCCGGATCGCGCGCTCAACCAGTCGCCGCCAGCCATCACCCTTGCAGGAGCGCGCGAATCGTTCCGCGTAATTGGCAAAGGCAAGATCGACCGCCTCACGTCTCCGCTGCTTGTCGGCATCCACGGGATCTACCCCTTGGCCGATCAACAGCAACAGGCGCTCTGCCTCCGCGCGGGCAGTCGTCGGCGTCCACGGCGACCCATGCGCGCCGATAGTATAACGCCGGGTGCTGGCTTCGCGTCCGCCCATGCGAAATTGCAGGACATAGGAAATGGCACCAGCGGGTGTGATCTTGGCGCCGAACCCCTTGAGATCGGTGTCCCACAGGAACTGATTCGATGCATTGGGGCGCAATGCATCGATCGATCGCTTGCTGATTTTTCCTGTCGCCATCCGGAACCTCGTGTCCCTTTCTGGCAATCACCTGGCAATCACGCAAGCGGAAAAACTAGGAAATCGCCGGTTAGGCTGGCGTAGGCGAAATGGCCCATTTCCTGAGGTTTTCAGCCAAAAAACCGCAGATCACCGTCGCCTGAAACGGAAGTACCACACCTCGTGGCCATAGACGGTGCGCGCCTTGTGTTCGTAGCGGGTTTCGGGCCAGCCGCCGGGGCGGACCTGGAAGTCCCTCGCGTCCTTCGCCAGCCATTCGAACTGGTGCTTGTGCCGGCGCATCACCATCAGCGCGTGGCGCAGGTAGACCGCGTGATCGGTGCCGAAGCGAAACTCCCCGCCGGGACGAAGCTTGGCGGCGAAGAGATCGACCGGGCCGTCGTTCATCATGCGGCGCTTGGCATGGCGCGCCTTGGGCCAGGGGTCCGGGTGGAGGAGGTAGAGAAACGACAGCGAGCCATCCGGAATGCGTCGCAGCACTTCAAGCGCATCGCCATGGTGGATGCGGACATTGGGGATCGGCGGATGCTGGCCGTTGTCCCCAGAAACGTGGGTGAGAGCCTGCGCGACGCCGTTGAGGAACGGCTCTGCCCCGATGAAGCCGTGGTCGGGCAGCATGTCGGCGCGGAACGCCATGTGCTCGCCGCCGCCGAAGCCGATCTCGAAGTGCAGCGGGCGCGGCTCGCCGAACAGCGCCTCCGCCGTGATCGGCCCCTCGGCGGGCATCGAGATCTGCGGGAGCAGTTCGTCCACCAGCGCCTGCTGGCCCTGGCGCAGGGGCTTGCCCTTGGCGCGGCCATAGAGGCGGTTGATCGTCGTCGGATCGCCGGATTTGTAGGCTGTCATGGCGGGGGCGTTTGGCAGGGCGGTCCGCAGGGGTCAATACGATCAGTCCTGCCGCCCCGGTACAAGAAAATTGGATGGACGGTGCGGGCCTGCTGTGGTGATCAGAGAGCCATGTCTGCAACCGATCACGGCTTACCCGCGATTGCGGAACTGACCGACAAGGAACTCGAAGTCCTGCGCCTGTTGACGGCGGGTCACACGATCAAGTCGATCGCGGCTTTGCTTGACCGCAGCGAAGCCTCGATCAACGAACGTTTGCGCGATGCCCGGCGCAAGACCGGCGTAGGCAGCAGCCGCGAACTGGCGCGGCTGGTGGCGGGACAGGAAAACTGGCCCAGAAAAACTGATCTTTCCACACCCGCTGTGTCGGGTGACGCCGATGGACAGCCCGCACTGGCGGCGCGTCATTGGCCGAAAGGAACGATCGCCATGTTTACTCTGCTCCCCCTTGCCGCCGGACTCATGCTGGTATCGGCAGCTTCGCAACAGGCCGATGGGCCGCAATCCAGCCATGCCGCGGCAGCGATCGCATCGCCCCTCGTCGGCAAGTGGTCACTGGATACCAGCCGCATCCCGGCTGATGAGCGGCCCCGCAGCGTCATGATCGCCTTCAGCGTCTCGCCCGATCAGCAGTGGAGCACGCAAGTCGATATCGTCGCGCCTGATGGCAGCAAGATGACCGCAACCTCGACCGCCAGGGCCGACGGGGTGGCCGTGCCGATTTCCGGCAACATTCCGATCTTCGATACCGCATCGCTGCGCCAGCCTGCGCCGAACACCCTGGTGATGACCTTGGGCAAGAGCGGCACCCCGGTCGCAACGCGCGTCTACACCGTTGCCAGGGACGGGAACTCTATGACCGAGACGATCGTGTGGGCCGACAAGACCATGCCCAAGATGGAGACGACCTACTTCAACCGCGTCGGTTGATCAGCGGAAGCTGAAACCAGAACGGCCCGCCGTTTCCGGCGGGCCGTCACAGGGATGGCATTGCAGCGCGTGCGGTCAGGCCGCTTCGATCGCGCTCATGTCGTCCGGATCGCGCAGCACGTAGCCACGGCCCCAGACGGTTTCGATGTAGTTTTCACCGCCACAGGCATGCGCCAGCTTCTTGCGCAGCTTGCAGATGAACACGTCGATGATCTTGAGTTCCGGCTCGTCCATCCCGCCATAGAGATGGTTGAGGAACATTTCCTTGGTCAGCGTGGTGCCCTTGCGCAGCGAGAGCAGTTCCAGCATCGCGTATTCCTTGCCGGTCAGGTGCACGCGGGCACCATCGACCTCGACCGTCTTGGCATCGAGGTTGACCGAGAGCTTGCCGGTGCGGATGACCGACTGCGAATGGCCCTTGGACCGGCGCACGACCGCATGGATGCGGGCGATCAGTTCTTCGCGGTGGAAGGGCTTGGTCACGTAGTCGTCCGCGCCGAAGCCGAACGAGCGGACCTTGCTGTCCATTTCCGAGATGCCCGACAGGATCAGCACCGGCGTCTGCACCTTGGCGACCCGGAGCTTCTTCAGCACGTCGTAGCCGTGCATGTCCGGCAGGTTCAGGTCGAGAAGGATGATGTCGTAATCATACAGCTTCCCGAGATCGAGGCCTTCTTCCCCGAGATCGGTCGAATAGACGTTGAACCCCTCGGTCGTGAGCATGAGCTCGATCGCCTTGGCCGTGGTCGGTTCGTCTTCAATCAGCAGCACCCGCATTGACTGCCCCCTCTTTGCCATGTCCCCAGTGGCAATTAACCCGCGTTCAATCCGGGTTGCCCGCCATTAACCATAGGAGGAATGAACATGAAAGGTTAATTTGTTGTAAACGGAAAGGCCGGACTCAATCCTGTTAACCACCGACCCTCCCGGTAAGGAGTCGTCCAGCGGCCGAAGGTGATTCAGAACGGGACAAAACGCCTGAAACAAAGGCTGTCCCGAAATGAATCATGCACTGCCCGGCACACATGAAACCCGCCCGGCTTGGTTAACGGTCGAGACGCGATCGGCCTGTGGAAAAATACCGAGGTTGCCGAATCAGGCGCCGGAAATGCCGATGCTGGATGCCGCTTCGCGCAATTTGCGGGAGGCGGCGCCATCGTTGCGGAACGCGGCAAGGGCCTTCTGCAGCGATTCGGCAGCCTTGCGCGGCTCGCCAAGCTGCATGCGGCTTCGCATGAGCATGATCCAGCCGTCGACATTGGCGGGATTCTTCTCGAGCTTTGCCTCGAGCCCGTCGACCATGCCGCGGATCATGGCTTCCTGCTGCCCCTTGGGCAGGCCGGCCGCCGCCTTCATCTCTGCGCTGGTGGGACCGGGGATGGCCGCCGCCGCCTTGTGCGGGCCATCGGTGATCACGCCGTTGGCCGGCGCCGCGAAATGCGCTTCGGCGAGACGCTTCTCGACATCGATCTTGCGCCGTTCGCCCACGTTGCGGATCACCTCGCGGATGTCCTCGGCATAGGGTGCGTCGGCGGGCGTATCCTCGAGAAGCTTGAACCAGGCGTTGATCGCCTGGCGGTGCCGGCCCGAAAGGTCTAGCGCGACGGCCTGGAAGTAGCGGGCGCGGGCATCCTTGGGATCGAGCTTGATCGCCTTGTCGAATGCCGCCTTGGCATCGCGCGGCATGCGGCCTTCTTCCTTGCTGGCAAGGACCAGCGCCTCGCCCAGGAACGACCAGGTCTCGGCATGTTCGGGATCGAGCTTGGTTGCCTTCTTCAGTGCGGTCGCCGCCTCGGCATAGCGCTCGGTCTGGAAATAGGACCAGCCGAGCATGCGCCAGCCTTCGGCATCATCCGGATTTTCCGCCAGCTTCTTTTCCAGCTTCGCGATCACGTCGTCGACCGAGGGCTGCTGGCTGGGAGCGGCGGGAGGCGGCTCGACCGGAGGCGGCGGCGAATCGTGTCGACCGATCATGGCGTAGCCGCCTGCCCCAAGCGCGATCACGCCGGCGGCGATCAGCGCCGCGCGGCCAAGGCGCGAAGCCCCCTGCGCCTCGGCGCTCGCTTCCGGATTGGGCTTCGGGTCCGGACTGGACTGGGGCTCGGTCATCGCAAACTCCTGTCGGACACGAGACCGCATCCGTCAATGGCGCCGCATATCGCGCCCTGCCAGCAGCTTGCAAGCCGTTGAAGGACAATGCGGAGACGCCCGGGGACCGCAAATACCGGGTGGCAATGCGCGGCGCATCGGCTAAAGTCCGCCACGACAGGGGTCGCAAATCGGTTCTGAAGAAGGGGCAGGCGCAGGAACAGGCGCCGTTTCTTCGCGCGATGCGGGGGACGCATACCGGTGGGCGAGGTTTTCAAGGTTGCGATCATCGGTTCCGGCCCGGCGGGGATGAGCGCTGCGAGCCGTGCGGCGCAGCTTGGCCTGTCGCATGTGCTTCTCGAAAAGACCGACCACCTTTCCGACACGATCTACAAGTACCAGAAGGGCAAGCACGTGATGGCCACGCCATCGCAGCTGATCCTGCGGTCCGACCAGGAATTCGACGCCGGCAAGAAGGAAGACATCCTCGGCCGGTGGAACGAGCGCACGGCCGAACTGGGCGTGAACGTGAAGTACAACGCCGAGGTCAAGGCGATCCGGGGCACGGGGCCTGCGATCCCCGGATCGGTCCAGAAGATCGTGAGCCGCGCGCGGGACGGATCGACCACCACCACCGAACTCCAGCGCCACGCGCCGCCCTATGCGATAGAGCTGACCAATGGCGAGACGGTCATGGCGCAAAACGTGGTGCTGGCCATCGGCACCCAGGGCAACCCGAACCTGATGCGCTGTCCCGGCGGCGACCTGCCGCACGTGACCTACCAGCTCGACGATCCCTATGCGGTGCTCGACCAGCACATCGTCGTGGTGGGCACGGGCGACGCTGGGATCGAGAATGCGCGCGGCCTGGTGGAAGACCCGGCTCAGGGCAACGTCGTCACGGTGCTCAATCGCAGCCCGAAGTCGACGAATGTCCGGGAAAGCTTCGCTACCGCCAAGGAGCCCAACGCCAAGGCGCTGATCGAGGACGACGCGGCGGGCAAGCTGACGATCCGCTACGAGACCGAGACCAAGGCGGTCGAGCCGGGCTGGATCACGCTGTCCACGCGCGACGGCGAGGAGCGCATCCGCTGCGACCGGATCATCGCGCGCATCGGCTCCGCTCCGCCGCGCGCCTTCGTCGAAGGGTGCGGCATCGAATTCGCCAGCGCCGACCGGCTCGCCTTCCCGACGCTTTCGCCGCAGTTCGAATCGACCGCGCCCGGCATCTTCGTGATCGGCGCGCTGGCGGGCTATCCGCTGATCAAGCATTGCATGAACCAGGGCTACGATGTCGTCGAGTTCATCAACGGCAACACGGACCTGAAGCCCGCCGACGAACCGCTGCTGGAGGCCAAGTTCGCCGGGCTGCCCGGAAACCGCTCGGTCAACGAATGGCTCGAGTTCCTGCGGTCGAACGTCTCGATCCTGGAAGGCATGACCACGCTGCAGTTGCGCGAGTTCATGCTCGATTCCGAAGCGCGCGCCTATCGCAAGGGCGACGTGGTGTTCGAGAAGAACGATCCCGGCTCCTCGCTCTTCGCCATTGCCTCGGGTTCCGTCCACGTGCGGCTCGACCCGAAGGACCCGTCGAAGGTCATTCCGATCCCCGCAGGCACGATCTTCGGCGAGGTCGGCCTCATCTCCGGGCGCCGGCGCGGCGCCACGATCGTCGCGGCCGAGGATGCCGTCTGCGTCGAGATCAGCCGCAACGCCGCGCTGAAACTGCAAAGCCAGGTGCCTACGGCCAAGCGCACGATCGAGCGCATCTCGACCGAGCGCCAGATCCTGCAGATGTTCGGCTCGGGCCTGACCAGCGCCGACATTGCCGAAGTGGTGGAGACGTCAAAGATCGTCCAGGTCCGCGCAGGCGACGCGATCATCAAGGAAGGCGACGAGGACAAGGACATCTACGTCATCCGCGTCGGCTCGATGATCGTGGAAAAGGAAGTCGGCGGAAAGCCGGTGTTCCTGTCCTACCTGCCGGCCGGGTCCTATGTCGGCGAAATGGCACTGATCGATGGCGGACGGCGCACCGCGACGGTGCGGGCCGCGATCAAGAGCGAGGTCATCCGCATTGATGGCGACGCGTTCGGCAGGGTGCTGGCGGCAAAGCCAGCGCTGCTCGACCGCGCGCGCAAGGACATGGAAGTGCGCCGCGCGACCAATGCCTTCATCGAATCCAAGAAGGACAGCTTCTCCGGCGTCGTCGACCTCTATTCCGAACAGGCCAAGTTCCTCGTGGCCCAGGGCCTGGGCGAGGCGACCGACGTCCTGCTGATCGACGAGCGCCTGTGCGTGGGTTGCGACAACTGCGAAAAGGCCTGCGCCGACAGCCATGACGGCCTGTCGCGGCTCGACCGCGAGGCAGGCAAGAGCTTTGCTCATCTCCACGTGCCGACGAGCTGCCGGCACTGCGAGCATCCGCACTGCATGGCCGACTGCCCGCCCAATGCGATCCATCGCGGGCCGGACGGCGAGGTCTTCATCAACGATACCTGCATCGGCTGCGGCAATTGCCAGCGCAATTGCCCCTATGGCGTGATCCGCATGGACAAGGTCCCGCCGAAGAAGCCGTCGCTGCTGTCGTGGCTGTTCTTCGGACGCGGGCCGGGACCGGGCGAGCCGCCCTACAAGTGGTCGAAGAAGAACACGAAATACACCGGCGACCCCGCCGTTGACGAGCTGCTGGACCGCAAGAAGGCGATCAAGTGCGACATGTGCGCCGGTATCGAGGGCGGGCCAAGCTGCGTGCGCGCGTGCCCCACCGGCGCCGCCATCCGCGTATCGCCCGACGAGTTCCTGACCGTCGCGCGGCTCGAGAACGAGGGGGCCTGAGCCGATGGCAAGCATCGCACCCAAGAAGCGGACCGGCGCCACCCGCGAGCGGACCAGCACGCACGAAGGCTTCCTGTCCCACCACAACATGTTCTGGGGCAAGCTGTCCGCCGCGCTCGCCCTGGCGCTGGTCGCGCTCTACATCTTCGTGCCGCTGCCGGGCACGCATTTCGGATCGAGCTGGCTGGGCTATGCGCTGGGCACGGTCGGGGCGCTGCTGATCCTGTGGCTGACGATGCTGGGCGTGCGCAAGCGGGCGATCACGCCGGGGCGGTGGAGCCTCAAGGCGTGGACGAGCGCGCACGTCTATCTCGGCCTGTGCCTGACCGTGATCGGGACGCTCCATTCGGGATTCCATTTCGGCTGGAACGTCCACACCCTTGCCTGGGCGCTGATGCTGCTGGTGATCGGGTCGGGCGTGTTCGGCATCTGGGTCTATGCGACGCTGCCCCGCGCGCTTTCCGCCAATCGCTATGACGAGGAAGGCGCGATCACCGAAAAGCAGATGATCGAGGCGCTGCGTTCGCTCGACCGGCAGATTCACGACGCCGCGCAGCCGCTCGATCCGCAAAGCGCGGCGCTGGTCAACCAGAGCCTCGACGAAGATCCCTTCGCGGGCAACTTCTGGAACCGCCTCACCGGAAACTATCCGAAGTGCGCGACGCGCCATGCCGCCGCCGAACTGCGCCGGATGCGCGCCTATCGCCCGCGCGTTGCCGACGATCCGATCGACAAGGTCGACGCCCTGCTCACCCGCAAGGAAGCGATGCTGGGGCGGATGCGACGGCACCTGAAACTCAAGTCCTGGTTGCAGGCGTGGCTCTATGTCCACGTGCCCGTGACCTTCGCGCTGATCGCGGCGCTCTCCGCCCATATCGTCAGCGTCTTCTTCTACTGGTGAGCGAACGATGAGCTTTCTTGTCCGCCAGATCGCGCTCAAGTCCAGTGGGGAGGAGATCGTCCGCCCTTCGACGGTCGAGGGCGATGAACTGACCATCGGCCGCGATGCGTCCTGCGGCATCCATCTGCCCGACCTTGCCGTCGATCCGCGCCACGCGAAAGTCGTGGCGTCAACCGACGGCGGCCTCGCCATTGCCTCGATCGGCGACCAGCCCTTCGAGGTAAACGGCCGCAGCACGACGCAGGCATCGCTCGATCCCGCAGTCGGCGCTGAGCTGACCTTCGGCGGCCATCGCATCGCGGTTTCGCGAGACGGCGAGACCGGCCTTCCCACCTTCACCGTGCGGCGCGTGGAAGCGGTCTCGGATTCGGCCGAGGAAAAGGACATTGCCACGGTCTACACGCTGAAGGGCCTGCTGCCCGGCAAGCGGATGTCGGCCTGGACTTTCGCGATCCTCGTGCTGGTGGCGTTCCTGGCGTTCCCGATCTTCAGCTACGTCACCTACAAGCCGCTGGCGATGCATGAAAAGGCGCGCCGCCCCGATGGCTTCCATGCCGACCAGGCATGGTCATCCGGGCCGCTCAGCCTTGCCCACAAGAACCTCAAGGGCGATTGCCAGGCCTGCCATACCGAAGCCTTCGTGGCGGTGACCGACAAGGCGTGCCTGACCTGCCATACAAAGGACGCGCACGACCACATTTCCGACAAGGCGCGTCTGCTCAGGGCGCGCGGGGAGCCGACCGGCATGGCCGCGTTCCAGCGCGCGGTCGCGAACGCTTTCAACCGGCCTGCGGGAAGGTGTGTCGATTGTCACACAGAGCACGAGGGCGCCGGTGCTATGCCAGCCACCCAGCAGAAGTTCTGCGCCGATTGCCACAGCGGGATGAAAGGTCGCTTGCCCGACACGAAGATCGCCGATGCCGCCGATTTCGGAACGGCCCATCCGCAGTTCAAGCCGACGATCATTGGCGGCATGGACGGCGGCAAGCCACTGTTCCAGCGCGCCGCATGGACGCCCGGGCTGCAGGAGGACAATGGCCTCAAGTTCACCCACGGCCAGCACCTGTCGAAGACCAACGGCATCGCCCAGATGGTGCGCCGCATGCCGGGCCGCTTCGCCGCCGACGATGCGCTGCAATGCAAGGACTGCCACAAGGCCGATGCGACCGGAACGCGCTTCAAGCCGGTGGTGATGGAAGACTCCTGCCAGTCCTGCCACTCGCTCAGCTTCGACCAGGTCGGCGGTACCTTCCGCACCCTGCGCCATGGACGGCCCGACCAGGTCGTTGCGGAACTGCGATCGTTCTATCGCGGCGGCGCGCCGGCGCGTCCGGCGAACCTTTCCGGCCTTGCCCGCCGCGTTCCCGGCGACGCGGCGCTTCGTGCCACTGCGGCCGACTATGCCCGAGCGGTGCGGTTCTATCCGACCCGCGCGGAACAGGCCGTGGCACAGGTCTTCTCGCAAGGGGGCATGTGCTACGACTGCCACACGGTCACGCGCGGCGGATCGGCGGCGACCGGCGGCTTCATGGTCCGGGCGGTGGCGCAGAACGACCGCTATTACCACAAGGGCTGGTTCGACCATAAGGCGCACGACAAGTCCGATTGCGCCGACTGTCACACCGAAGCCGCCCGCTCCAACCGGGCCAGCGACCTGCTGGTTCCCGGCATCGATGGCAAGGGCGGCTGCCGCACCTGTCACGTGGGCGGCGAGGGGGCAAAGCTTGCAACCGTTTCGGTGAAGGACCCGGTCGATTCCTCCTGCGCCATGTGCCACTCCTACCACATGGATACGGGGGCACCCTGGGCGCCCAAGAAGGACAGAAAGAAGGACGTTGCACAGACCGTGGCGTTGGCGGAGCGTCCGCGCTTCCCGGCCAATCTGCGCTGACCGGCCTCAAGAGGGGGGACGATGCTGATAGCGCAGGTTACCGACATTCACCTGGGGTTCGAGCCGGATTCCCCGGATGAATTCAACCGCCAGCGGCTGGATCGCGTTCTGGCGGAACTGGCGGCGATGGACCCGCGCCCCGACCTGCTGCTCGCCACCGGCGACCTGATTGACCGGGGCGACCGCGAAAGCTACGAACGCCTGCGCGACGCATTCTCGAACCTGCCCTTCCCGGTGCACTATGCGCTGGGCAACCACGACGAGCGCGAGACCTTCTCGGCCGTCTTTCCCGAGGCCGCCTTCACCGACGGCTTTCTCCAGTATATCGTCGACGCCGGCCCCTTGCGGATCATCGTGCTCGACACGCTCGAGGAAGGGCGGCACGGCGGCGCATTCTGCGACGTGCGCGCGCGATGGCTCAAGGCTCGGCTCGACGAAGCGCCGGATACCCGCACGCTGATCGTGCAACATCATCCTCCGGTCGAAGTCGGCATCGCCTGGATGAACACCGACCCGGCCGAACCCTGGGTCGAGCGGCTGGGCCAATGCCTGCGCGGGCGGACCAATGTCGTGGGCGTGGTCTGCGGCCACATTCACCGCGCCATCACGACCGCCTGGGAAGGCACCGTGGTCGCCACCTGCCCCTCCACCGCGCCTCAAGTGGCGCTCGACCTGAGGCCGATCGACCCCGACGTTCCCGACCAGCGCAACCTGATCATTGCCGACCCGCCCGGCTATGCCCTGCACTGGTTCAACGGGCGCGAACTGATCACGCACTGGGACACCGCGGAAGACCATCAGGTGCTGGCGCGCTACGACGCAAACCTCCAGGGCATGATCCAGCATATGCTGGCCGAGCGTCCCGGCGCGCAGGCCGCGGAATAGGCGCTACTTCGCGATTGCGAGCTTGCCCGACCGGGCGGGAATGTCACGTACAAGGACGTCGGGCGTGAAGGCCAGCAATCCGTCGCAACAGGGCGTCAGCGCACCCCGGCGAGTGTTTTCTGGCGGCGGCGCTGGACCGAACTTCCGAGCCCGATCGCCTCGCGGTACTTGGCGACCGTGCGCCGGGCAAGGTCGAAGCCCCGCGCCTTGAGCAGATCGACCAGGGCATCGTCCGAAAGGATTGCCTTGGGGTCCTCGGCATCGATGAGCTGGCGGATCGCAGCCTTCACCGCCGCGGCCGAAGCGCCCTCACCGTCGGAAGAGCCGACGCCCGAAGTGAAGAAATACTTCAGCTCGAAGGTACCCCGGTCGCAATGGAGGTACTTGTTCGAAGTCACGCGGCTGACGGTCGATTCATGCATCGATATCGCTTCGGCCACGGTCTTCAGCGTCAACGGGCGCAAGTGCGCGACGCCGTGCCGGAAGAAGCCGTCCTGCTGCTTCACGATCTCGGCCGCGACCTTGAGGATGGTCTTCTGCCGCTGGTCGAGCGCCTTCAGCAGCCAGTTCGCGTCGGCCAGCTTCTCCCCCAGCCAGGCCTTGGCCTCCTTGCCGACACAGGCCCCGCGCATCTCCACGTAGTAGCTGCGATTGACGACGAGGCGCGGCAGGGTCGCCTGATTGAGCGCGATGTCCCAGCCGCCCTTTGCCGCGCGCACCAGGATATCGGGCACGACCGGCTCCGCCGCGCCCCCGCCGAAGCGCAGGCCGGGGCGCGGGTCGTAGCCGCGCAGCTCGGCCAGCATGTCGGCAAAGTCCTCGTCGTCGACCTGGCACAGGCGTTTCAGCCGCGCGATCTCGCCGCGCGCAACAAGTTCCAGATTGTCGATCAGCCGCGCCATGCACGGATCATAGCGGTCCGCCTCCCGGGCCTGGAGCGCGATGCATTCCGCCAGGTTGCGTGCGCCGACCCCGGTCGGGTCGAGCGACTGGACGAGAGCCAGCGCCCGCTCGACCACCAGCGGCGAAAGGCCCAGCGCCTCGGCCACTTCGCCAATCGGCATGGCGAGATATCCTGCCTCGTCGAGCTGGTCGATCAGCCAGCGGGCGACGAAGAGGAGCTGCGCGTCCGAGGTCGTCGCGCCGATCTGGGCGTGGAGATGTTCGGCAAGCGTTTCCTCGATGCGCCCCCGTTCGTCGATGTCCGGCCCCTCGCCGCCGCCACTTTCGCGGGTCGAGGACAACTCGAGCGTGCCGCCCCCGAAATCGCCATCCCCGGTGTCCCGATCGCGGTCGAGCGCAGTGACATCGATGTCGAGCGGGCGATCCTCCTCCACCCGCCCCTCGGCAACGAGCTGGTCTACCGGCGAGGATTCGAGATGCGTGCGGCGCAGGTCTTCGGGGCCGGCGTCGACCGCCTCGGCGGGTGCCGTCTCACCGATTTCGAGCAGCGGATTGGCCTCCAGCGCCTCGCCGATGAAGGCCTCGACCTCGAGGTTCGACAACGCCAGCAGCTTGATCGCCTGCTGGAGCTGCGGCGTCATCACCAGCGACTGGGTCTGCCGGATATCGAGCCTCGGCCCGAGCGCCATGGCCTAGATCCCCCCCGAGATCCGCATCAGCCGGCCATCGTCACAGGGTGAAGCCTTCACCCAGATAGAGCCGCCGCACGTTGGCATCGGCCACGAGCGCTTCCGGGCTGCCCGCGAAAAGCACCTGCCCGCCATAGATGATGCAGGCACGGTCGACGATGTCGAGCGTCTCGCGCACGTTGTGGTCGGTGATGAGGACGCCGATGCCGCGCCCCTTGAGATCCTTCACCAGATGCCGGATGTCGCTGATCGAAAGCGGGTCGATGCCGGCGAAAGGTTCGTCGAGCAGGATGATCGAAGGCCGCGCGGCAAGGGCACGGGCGATTTCGCAGCGGCGGCGCTCACCGCCGGAAAGCGCCATCGCCGGACTGGAGCGCAGCCGCGCCAGGCCGAATTCGTCGAGCAGCCGTTCAAGTTCCGCCTCGCGCGTGGCCTTGTCCGGTTCGATCAGTTCGAGCACGGTCGAGATGTTCTGCTCGACCGTCATGCCCCGGAAGATCGAGGTTTCCTGCGGCAGGTAGCCCAGCCCGAGGATCGCGCGGCGGTACATCGGCAGCTTGGTGATATCGACGCCATCGAGAAGGATGCGCCCCGAATCCGGACGGACGAGACCCATGATCGAATAGAAGCACGTCGTCTTGCCGGCGCCGTTGGGCCCGAGCAGGCCCAGCACTTCGCCCTTGCCCACGGAAAGCGAGATATCGGTAAGCACCGCGCGCTTGTCGTAGGACTTGGCAATGGACACGACCTCGAGCCCGCCTTGCGGAATCGGCGGCGCGGCATTGACGGCAGCGGGGGCTTCTTCGGTGAGTGTCATCGGCGGGGCTCTGTCGTTCTCAAGCACTTGGCCTTCCCCAATAGCCGTTCAAGGATGCGCGGCAAAGCCCGCCGCTGCAATCTGGCAGGATTTATGCATGGTCGCCTGCCTGATCCGATCCGGGATGGTGCGACCGACAATTGTCCTTGCGGGGCGGTGGCCTGCGTGTTCTATTCCCTGAAGGCAGGCAAGAACAGGGGTAGCGCCATGAACAAGGCCCTCCACAACGGGGATGCAAAGGCTCGTCGCCAAGTCGACTGGCGCAAGAAGATGAGCGACAATGTCGCCTATGGCCTGCTGGTCTATACCGGCCTGCAGATTTTCGTGACCATGCACGAGCTTCAGGGCGCAAGCGCATCGATCCTCCCCGTGTTCGTCCTGGTGATGCTGGTCGCCGCGATCATCCCCTTGTTCCGCCAGTTCGAGCGCCGATGGGAACACCTTGGCGACGAACAGGCCCACGACATGGCCTTCCGCGCCGCTTTCCGGCGCGACCAGGTCAAGGTCTGGCTCCTTGCCGCAGTCCTGCCCTTCGTCATCACCGGGGCCTTCAAGCTGCTCTCCGCCCTGTTCTGATTGCTCCCGGACGGGCGGGACGCTAGACCGCGCAGCCCAATACGCTGCGAAAGGTCCGTCGATGCTGTCACCCGCCGAAGCCCGTGAGCGCTGCGAAGCGCTGGTCGAACGGGCACGCCGCGCCGGTGCAGATGCAGGCGATGCCGTCTACATCGCCAGTGGCTCCGAATCGGTGCAGGTCCGCCTCGGCGCGCTCGAGGACGTGGAACGCTCCGAATCCGAGCACATCGGCCTGCGCGTCTTCGTCGGCGGCGCTTCAGCCTCCATCGGATCGACCGACCTCGGCGATGCCGCGCTTGACGAACTGGCCAGCCGCGCGGTTGCCATGGCCCGACTGGCCCCCGCCGACAAGTTCGCAGGCCTCGCGCCCGAAGACATGCTGTTTCGCGGCCCTGTGCCCGATCTCGACCTCGACGACGCCACCGAACGCAGCCCCCAGGACCTGCGCCGCCTGGCCGAGGAAGCGGAAGATGCGGCGCGCGCCATCGCGGGCGTGACCAACAGCGAGGGCGGAAGCGCCAGCGCGGGGCGCGGCCTTTTCGCACTTGCCACCAGCCACGGCTTTTCCGGCGCCTACGCCGCATCGAGCCACAGCATTTCCGCCAGCGTCGTTGCCGGCGAAGGCAGCGCGATGCAGCGCGACTATTCCTGGCGCAGCACGCGCCACGCGGCAGACCTGCTGCCCCCGGCCCGGATCGGCGCTGAAGCGGGCGAGCGCGCGGTCCGCCGCCTCAACCCCGGTCGGGTGAAGAGCGGCCAGGTGCCCGTCGTGTTCGACCCGCGCGTCGCCAACAGCCTTGTCGGACACCTCCTCGGCGCCATGTCGGGTGCATCGATCGCCCGCCGCGCCAGCTTCCTTCTGGACCGGGACGGCGCCCAGCTGTTCGACAGCGCGATCACCATTTCGGACGACCCCCTGTCCATTCGCGGCATGCGCTCGCGCCCGTTCGACGGCGAAGGCCTGCCAACCGCGCCGCGCAAGCTGGTGGACGCGGGCAAGCTGACCGGCTGGCTGATGGATACCGCCGCTGCCCGGCAACTCGGCAGCCGCCCCACCGGCCACGCATCGCGCGGGGCGTCCGGCGCGCCGCACGTCACCGCGAGCAACGTGGTCCTCGAACCCGGCACGGTGACCCCGGCTGAACTGATGGCCGACATCGCCGACGGGGTCTATGTGACCGAACTGATCGGCCAGGGCGTGAATGCCGTCACGGGCGACTACAGCCGCGGCGCATCGGGCTTTCGGATCGTGAACGGCGAAATCGCCGAGGCGATTGCCGAATTCACCGTGGCAGGCAACCTCATCGACATGTTCGCCGCGCTTACCGCAGCCAACGATCTCGAAGTCTATCGCGGCATCGACACGCCGACCCTGCGCGTGGACGGGATGAGCATCGCCGGCGACTGACCGGCACCGGCATCGGGAACCGCGCGGGGCGCTGGCGGCTTTTGTCCGCATGATGCTTCCCCCGTTCCTGCTGGGCGCCCTGCTGGCGGCAGCGCCCCTTGGCGCTCAGGCAGCTCTGCCCAAGCTTCCCAAGCCTGCCCCCTCGGCCAGCGCCAGCACTCCGGCCCCGGTGATATCCGCCCAGCCGGCACCCGACGAGGACGCCCGCCTTGCCGCACGCATCCGCGCGATCTTCGATGAAATTCCCGCGCTGAGGGGAACCGGCGTGCGCGTGGCCGCAGGCGTCGTCACGCTCACCGGCATCGTACCCGACGACAAGACCATCGCGCAGGCCGAAGGCATCGCCAGCCGCCTTTCCGGCGTGGTCACCGTCCAGAACCGGCTGGAACGCGACCTGGGCGTCGAAAGGAACCTCAATCCCGCCCTCTCCGGGGTCACCGGCCGGTTGAACGAGTTCGCCCGCGCGGTGCCGCTGATCGCGATCGCGATGCTCGTCGCCTTTCTCGTCGGTGCGCTGGGATATGCCATCGCGGCGCGCAAGGCGGTCTGGCAGCGCGTCGCACCCAACCCCTTCCTCGCCGAACTCATCGCCACCGCAATCCGCTTCGCCTTCGTCGTCGGCGGGGTCGTGCTCGCGCTCGACATCGTCGGTGCGACGGCGCTGCTCGGCGCGGTCCTCGGGGGCGCGGGCGTGCTCGGCCTGGCGGTCGGCCTGGCCGTTCGCGATTCGATCGACAACTATGTATCGTCGCTGATGCTCTCGGTACGCCAGCCCTTCCGCGCCAACGACAACGTCAGGATCGACCAGCACGAAGGCCGCGTGGTCCGCCTGACCAGCCGCGCGACCGTCTTGTTGACGCCGGACGGCAATCACTTGCGCGTGCCCAACGCAACTGTGTTCAAGGCGGTCATCACCAATTTCACCACCAACCCCGAACGCCGCTTCCAGTTCGACTACAGCATCGACCATGCAGGCGATCCCTGCCGGGCGCAGGCCATCGCGCTCGACGTGCTGAAGAAGCTCGACTGGGTGCTCGGCGATCCGAGGCCCACGGCGGAGATCGCGGATCTATCGGGCTCGGTGCAGGTCCTGCGTTTCGCGGGCTGGATCGACCAGACGCGCGCCGATTTCGGCAAGGGCCGCACGCGTGCGATGGAAGCTGTGCGCCGGGCGCTGCGCGACGCGGGCTACGCCGCCGAAGGGCCGGAGTACCGGGTCCATCTGGACAGCGAAGCGCATCCGCCGCCTCCGCAATCCGCGGAACCGAGGGCAGGCGATGCCGATGTGGACGATGTCGCGCCCGATCGCCACATGGAGCGGATGGTGCGCGAGGAGCGGTCCGGCGACGAAGGCGGCAAGGACCTGCTCGATTCCCGCCGCCCCGTGGAATGAGGCGGCGGGAAGCCGGACGGATCAGGCGGCCTTGGCGGCCTTGGCGCGTTCGATCGCCTCGATGGTGATGCGCTTGGCATCCTCGGCGTCGCCCCAGGTGCCGACGCGGACCCACTTGTCCTTTTCCAGGTCCTTGTAGTGGGTGAAGAAGTGTTCGATCTGCTGCATCACGATCTCGGGCAGGTCGTCACGTTCCTTGACGTCGGAGTAGTACGGGAAGGTCGAGTCGACGGGCACGCAGACCAGCTTCTCGTCGCCGCCATGCTCGTCCTCGAGGTTGAGCACCGCGATGGGACGGGCGCGGACGACCGAGCCTGCCACGAACGGCGACCGCGCGATGACCAGCGCGTCGAGCGGGTCGCCATCGGGCGAGAGGGTGTGCGGCACGAAGCCATAGTTTGCCGGGTAGCGCATCGGCGTGTGCAGGATGCGGTCGACGAACAGGGCGCCGGAAGCCTTGTCGAATTCGTACTTCACCGGCTCACCGCCGACGGGAACCT
Source organism: Novosphingobium aromaticivorans DSM 12444 (assembly GCF_000013325.1). Taxonomy (GTDB): domain Bacteria; phylum Pseudomonadota; class Alphaproteobacteria; order Sphingomonadales; family Sphingomonadaceae; genus Novosphingobium; species Novosphingobium aromaticivorans. The sequence continues at coordinate 314,850 of NC_007794.1, read as the reverse complement.
CGATGATGACGTTGAGGCTTTCCGGCGGATTGTCGCCGGTGGGAATCATGTCGATGCGCATGGTCTGCCCTGTCTAGTGGGGTGGAGATGATGGCCCCGCCCCTAGCGAAGGCGCTTGTGCGCCGCAACAAGACTTATGGCGATTTAACGGCACGATCGGCTGACGGTCCGCCTGATGGACCGCCTGATGGCCCGCTTGGCAGGCCGGTCGGCCGCTAGCCCAGCGCGTTGATCGTGAAGGCAACGACCCCGATGTTGAACACGAACGCGACGAACGAATGCATCGTCGCGATGCGACGGATCGTGCGCGCGGTGATCTGGGTGTCCGATGTCTGGAAGGTCATGCCCAGCGTGAAGCTGAAATATGCGAAATCGAGATAGTCGGGCGTCCGCGTGCCGGGAAACTCGATCCCGCCCCGATCCGTTCCATCGTGGCTGGAATAGTAGAGGTGCGCGTAATGCAGCGCATAGACCATGTTGGTGAAGAGCCAGGCCAGCAGCAGCGTGCCGATCAGCTTGACCATCGCCAGCCGGTCTCCCGCCGATGCTGGCGGCAACTCTCCCGAAATCGCCGCCAGCACGACCATCGTGACGATGGTCGTCACCATCAGCACCAGAACGCGATTGGCATCGTTTTCGGCGGCATGGCGGCGCATCCTGGCTGTCCCTGCGCCTCGAAGCAGCGGGATGAGCGAGACGAGGAACACCAGCGCGGCGATATCGAAGCTCATGGCCAGGCTATCGGCAAGGCTCCCTGGCTCCAGCAGCAGCCGGTCGCCGGCGAACGCGGCGACCAGCAGCACGAGAAACAGCACGAAGCGCGCGGGTGCCAGCCGGTTGCCCAGCTTTGCCCCGCCGCGCGCCACGCCCTTACTTCTTCTTCGCCGCGCCGGGGCGCCGGGGTTCGAGCAGCAGGTCGAGCCCGGTCGGCGCCTTGCCCGGCGCCACGCGCTCGAGCCACGGATAACGCAGGCCATCCCGGTAATCGAGCTTCACGGTCTCGAACCGGCTGCCGCGCTTGACCAGCAGTTCGAGCGGCTGGCCCTTGTCACCCTTGGCTGCGGTGATCGCCTTCTTGAGGTCATCCGCGCTATAGGCGGTGCCGTTCACCGCCATGATCTGCGTACCGGTCACGATTCCCGCATTGAAGGCCGGGCTGTCCCAGCGCGTGCCGGTGACCTTGCCGTCCTTGTCGAGCGAAATGCCGATCGAGTTGGAAAGGCTCAGGCCTTTGCCGAAATCGATCGCCGCCTTCATGTAGGGATTGGGCTCTTCCTTCCAGACCAGCTTGTAGCCGCCCTTCTCGATCCCGTTCAGCGGCGCGGGCTGGCCCGGCTGGTTGATGCGGGTGTCGATCAGCTTGGCCCAGTCATAGGGATAAAGCGCGTTCAGCTTGGTGACGATCTCGTCCACCTCGAACGGGATCTGGCCCCAGTCCCCCGGATTCATGCCGAAGAACGACTTGGCGAAGTCGTCGATGGACTTCTTGCCGCCGGTGCCTTCGCGAAGGATCTGGTCGATTTCCAGCCAGACCAGCGCGCCTTCGGTGTAGTAGTCCTCGTTGCGGGCCAGCGACGAGTAGGGCTTCGGCTTGCGCGAGGCGAAGACCGGGTCGAACCCGGTATCCTCGACCGAACGCCATTCGCGGCCCGGCTGCTGGGTGAAGCCGCCCGCCCATGCCGCCAGCATGCCCAGCACCATGTCCTTGCCCTGCATGCCCGAACGGCTGGCCAGCACCGCGCCCCAGAACTGGTCCTGCCCTTCGTAGGTCCACAGCAGGTCGCCCTGCATCGGCTGGCGATAGTCGGGCGTCCACAGGCGCGACGGACGGCGGAACTTGCCCGACCACGAGTGCGAATACTCGTGCGGCAGCAGATTGCGGTCCCATTCCTGCTTGGCCCATTCGGTGAAGGCCTCGGGTTCGAGCTGGTTCTCGCTCGACCGGTGATGTTCCAGCCCGATGCCGCCGATCTTGTCCGACAGCGCCAGCAGGAACTCGTAGTGGTCGAAATGGTTCGCGCCGAACGCGATCCGCGCTTCCTCGACCAGCGCCTTGTGCGCGGCGATATGCTCGGGCTTGGCCTCGAGCTGCTCCGGCTTGTCGGAGACGACGTTGAGCGTGACGTTCTGCCCGAGGTCCCACTTGCGGAAGTTCTTGCCCGCGAAGATCGGCGAATCGACCAGCGTCTCGTAGTCGGTTTCGGCCCAGGTCGCGCGGTTGCCGCTCATGCTCATTCCGTCGAGCGCGGTGGCGGGCGTCCAGCCCTGCGGCAGGGTTACGGTCGGCTTCACGCGAATGCGGCGGACATAGTGACCGGCGGGATAGAGGCTCATCTTCTCCCACTGCAGGTTGAGCATCTCGGGTGTCATCGTAATGCGCCCTTCCGAAGATTGCAGCGGCGAGGTGTGGATCAGCTTGGCCACGACCTCCTTCGCGCCGGCCGGCAGGGTGACGTGGAAGGCATAGACCTCGACCCGGTCGCGCTTCCATTCCACCGGCTTGCCGTCGACGAAGAACTGCACGCCGACGAGTTCGGCCAGCGGCCCGCGCGGCCCGTGGTTGCCGGGCAGCCACTGCGGGTAAAGCAGGATCAGCTCCTTCGCGCCCGCCACCACCGGAATGGTCTGGGTCACGCGATAGGCCCCGCGCACGACGTCCGACGCGTCGATGTCGAGCGTCATTGTGCCCGGATAGGCCACGTCCTGCGCGTCCGGCACGGTCTGCGCGATCGGCACGGCCATCGGCGCAGAGTTCGCCGCAAGAGCCTGAGTTGAAACGGAAAGGGCGAGAAGGAGCGGTGCTGCCGCGAGCGTCTTGAACATGGGTGTCAGTCATGACGCGAAGCGGTCGCATCCGCAACCAGTCACCGCCACCTTTTTGCAACCTTTCCGTTTTGTCCCTTTCGGGCTAATCGCGCGCACCATGAGTACGCAAACGCCCCAGCCCATCCGCGGCACCCAGGACATCTTCGGCCCCGACGCGGAAGCCTTCGCCTTCGTCGTCGAGACCTTCGAGCGCGTGCGCAAGCTCTACCGCTTCCGCCGCGTCGAGATGCCGGTGTTCGAAAAGACCGCCGTGTTCAGCCGCTCGCTGGGCGAGACGACCGACGTGGTCTCCAAGGAAATGTACTCGTTCGAGGATCGCGGCGGGGAATCGCTGACGCTGCGCCCCGAATTCACCGCCGGCATCGCCCGCGCCTACCTCACCGACGGCTGGCAGCAGTACGCGCCGCTCAAGGTCGCGACGCATGGGCCGCTGTTCCGCTACGAACGCCCGCAGAAGGGCCGCTACCGCCAGTTCCACCAGATCGACGCCGAGATCATCGGCGCGGGCGAACCGCAGGCGGACGTCGAACTCCTCGTCATGGCCGACCAGCTCCTCAAGGAACTGGGCATTGGCGCCAATGATCCCGGCGCGGTCACGCTCCAGCTCAACACCCTTGGCGACGGCGCCAGCCGCGAGGCCTGGCGGGCCGCGCTGGTCGAATACTTCCGCGCCCACAAGGCCGAGCTTTCCGAGGATTCGCAGGACCGGCTCGAGCGCAACCCCTTGCGCATCCTCGACAGCAAGGACCCGCGCGACAAGCCCTTCACCGCCGACGCGCCCAGGATCGACGATTTCCTGAGCGCCGAGGCACAGGACTTCTTCGGCAAGGTCACCTCGGGCCTCGACGCTGCCGGCGTCGAATGGACTCGCGCCCCCGCCCTGGTGCGTGGCCTCGACTACTACCGCCACACCGCCTTCGAATTCGTCACGGACCGCCTCGGCGCGCAAGGCACCGTGCTCGGCGGCGGCCGCTATGACGGCCTGATGGAAGCGCTGGGCGGCGCGGCAACCCCTGCGGTCGGCTGGGCGGCGGGGATCGAGCGGCTGGCGATGCTGGTTGGCGAAAAGGGCGAAGCCAGGACCGATGTAATCGTGGTGGTCGAGGACGACGCTCTTCTCACCAGCGGCATCGAACAGGTCTCCCGCTTGCGCCGCGAGGGCGTTTCAGCGGAACTCGTCGCTTCCGGTTCGGCGCGCAAGCGGTTCGACAAGGCGGTCAAGATGGGAGCGAAGGCCATCCTTGCGCTGGCCATGCGCGATGGCCAGCCGGCTGCACGCTTTCGTGTCGAGGACGACGCGGCAACTGCGCTTCGCGGACAGCTCGAAGCAGCAGTTGCAAAGTATGGCGCTCAGTGAGCCGGATGCCCCCCGTCACCCTGAACTTGTTTCAGGGTCCATCTTTCCCCCCCGCACGGAAGTCGCCTGCGGAGGGACGGATGCTGAAGCAAGTTCAGCATGACGAAGTGAGGACAGCAACTTGAGCGTTTCCGACGCCCGCCTCGCCCAGATCGCAGCCCGCTTCGCCGAACTCGAGGCGCGCCTGGCTTCGGGCACGCTTGAAGGCGCCGATTTCATCGCGGCCAGCCGCGACTATGCCGAGCTCGAGCCTGTCGCCCGCGTGGCCGAGGAAGTGCGCGAGATGCGCGGCGAACTCGTCAGCCTTGCCGCGCTCGACGACCCCGACATGCGTGAGCTGGCCGACGAGGAACTCGCCCGCATCCGCGCCGAGCTGCCCGAGGCCGAGCACCGTCTCGCCGTGGCCATGCTGCCGCGCGATTCGGCTGACGCACGCCCGGCCATGCTCGAAATCCGCGCCGGCACCGGCGGCGACGAGGCCGCGCTGTTCGCCGCCGACCTGTTCCGCATGTACGAACGCTACGCCGCCGAGCAAGGCTGGCGGGTCGAGACGATCAGCGTCAACGCCAACGATCTGGGCGGCTACAAGGAAGTGGTCGCCAACGTCGCCGGGCAGGGCGTCTTCGCCAAGCTGAAGTTCGAGAGCGGCGTCCACCGCGTGCAGCGCGTGCCCGTGACCGAAAGCGGTGGCCGCATCCACACTTCCGCCGCCACCGTCGCCGTCCTGCCCGAACCGGACGAGGTCGACGTGGCGATCGAGGACAAGGACCTCAAGATCGACATCTACCGCGCCAGCGGGGCGGGCGGGCAACACGTGAACACCACCGATTCGGCGGTGCGCATCACCCACCTCCCCTCCGGCCTCGTCGTCACCTGCCAGGACGAGCGCAGCCAGCACAAGAACAAGGCCAAGGCCATGCAGGTCCTGCGCACCCGGCTCTACGACATGCGCCGCGAGGCCGCGCAGGGCGCCGAGGCCGAAGCGCGCAAGGCCATGGTCGGCAGCGGCGACCGCTCGGAACGCATCCGCACCTACAATTTCCCGCAAGGGCGCGTGACCGATCATCGCATCAACCTGACCCTGCACCGCCTGCCCGAGATCCTCGAAGGCCCCGGTCTTGCCGAACTGATCGATGCCCTGATCGCCGAGGACCAGTCCAAGCGGCTGGCGGCGATGGATGGCTGAATGCGCAAGACAGGACGCTTGGCCCGAAATTCGGAAAGCACGCCGGTCCTGCCCGGCTGGTTGAGGCCCGTTTGCGCGGCATGACCGTTGCCGACGCCATTCGCGCCGCCACGCAGCGCCTGTCCGCCACCAGTGACACCGCACGGCTCGATGCCGAAGTCCTGATGGCCCATGCGCTCGGCTGCTCGCGCACGGACCTGCTGCTGCGACACATGACCGGCGCAGCGCCGGAAGGCTTCGCCGCGCTGGTCGAACGGCGCCTTGGGCACGAGCCCGTCGCCTACATCATAGGCAGCGCCGAGTTCTACGGCCTCGACCTCGCGGTCACGCCCGCCGTCCTGATCCCGCGCGGCGATACCGAGACCCTGGTCGAGGCGGCGCGCGAGGCATTCGCCTGGCGCGCCGCGCCAAGGCGCATCCTCGATCTCGGCACCGGCTCGGGTGCGCTCCTGCTCGCCGCGCTCTCGCTCTGGCCCCAGGCCGAAGGCGTCGCCATCGAACGCTCGCCCGAAGCCTTGGCCGTTGCCCGCGCCAATGGCGCCCGCCACGCGCCCGCGGCCCGCTTCCTTCCGGGCGACTGGACACAACCCGACTGGAGCGCCGACCTCGGCACGTTCGATCTCATCCTGTCCAACCCGCCCTATGTCGAGGACGAGGCCGACCTTGCCCTGTCGGTCCGCGCGCACGAGCCTTCGGCGGCGCTCTTTTCCGGCCCCGAAGGCCTGGACGACTATCGCGTTCTCGTGCCCCAACTTCCCGGTCTGCTGACCGACCAAGGCATCGCCATCGTCGAGATCGGCTGGCAGCAGGGGCAGGCCGTTTCCGCCATTGCACGGGCCTCGGGCATGACCGCGCGCATTCATCGCGACCTCGCCAATCGCGACCGGGCAGTGGAAATGGCGAAAATCGGCAATATTCCTCTTGGCAAGGGACCTGCGGACCACTAATTGTGATTTCAGGCAGGGGACGGATGAAGGCTTCCCGTCCCGGCCAGCTCCACCATTTGCAGGGATTATCGGCCAAGGCGGCCGGGACGAGCGCAGATGCTGGGAACCCCGATTCGCATGACGCGAGCCGGTGGCGGAGGGTTGCGCGGCATACGGGTTGCTCAAGCTTTACGAGAGGCCGCCCCATTTAAGGAAGTGCCTGAGTTGAATAACAATCGTGGTAACAACCGCCGTCGCGGTCGTGGCAACAACCGCCCGCAGAACGGTGGCCAGCAGCTCAACCGAATCGACAGCCGCGCCCGGGGCAATGCCCCGCAGTTGCTCGAGAAGTATCGAAAGCTCGCGCAGGACGCCCACCTCAATGGCGACCGCGTGCAGGCCGAATACTACCTCCAGTTCGCCGATCACTATTTCCGCGTGATCGCCGACACCCGCGTTCGTCAGGAAGAGCAGCGCGCCCGCCAGAGCGGTGGTGAGCGCTGGCAGGACCAGGACGTCGAGGACGATGGCGCGGATTTCAGCGTCGAGGGTGATTTCCCCGCTTTCGACCGCCCGGTCTCGCATCGCCACGACCGCGAGCAGCGCGAAGATCGCCAACCGCGCGACGACCGTCAGGATCGTGGCGAAGGCCGCCGCGACCGCGACGAGCGGCCCCGTGAAGATCGGCCCCGTGAAGATCGGCCCAGAGAAGATCGGCAGCGCGACGATCGCGGCGATGGCCGGCGCGAGAACCGCCGCTTCGACCGCAAGCGCGACCGTGACGCCGAAACCGAAGTTGCGGCAGCGGAGGAGACCCTCCCCGGCGAAGGCGTCCCCGCGATCGAGGGCGAGCCCATCGTCGACGCGAGCGAGAACCCGTTCGTGCGCGACAACCGCGTTGCGCGCGGCCTGCGCCCCCGTGGCGAACGCCGCCAGCGCCGCGACCGCAACGAAGACGAAGCACCCGCCACGCTTGACGCGTCGAGCCTGCCGCCGTCTATCGGCGTGCGCAGCGAACCCGCGCAGGACGTCGAAGCTGCCCCGGCTCCCGTAGCCGAGGAAGCCGCCCCTGCGCCGAAGAAGCGTGGCCGTCCCCGCAAGACCCCTGCCCCGGAAGCCACCGAGCCCGTGGAAGGCTGATCGCTGACCCCTCCCGTTCGCGGGAGGGGGGCGACGCCACGCCGCTTGCGATAGGCGGCGAGGCACCCCATAGCAGGCGGGCATGGTACGCCTCGGTCCGATCCCCCGCCCGCATCTCTACACAATCCTGGCCGGCGCTCTGGCCGCCTGCGGCTTCCAGCCGCTCGGCCTGTGGCCGTTCACGCTCGCCGCGCTCGGCTTTCTCGTCCACCGCATCGACGTGACCAGGACCTGGCGGCAGGCCCTGCTCGCGGGCTGGCTGTTCGGCGTGGGACATTTCACCGTCGGCAACGGCTGGATCGCGACCGCCTTCACCTATCAGGCCGAAATGCCCGCCTGGCTCGGCTGGATCGCGGTGTTCCTGCTCGCGCTCTACCTGGCGCTCTACCCGGCGCTTGCGACGCTCGGCGGCTGGTGGCTGGCAAGGACCCGGCGCGCGGCGCTGCTCCCGGCCTTCGCGGCGTGCTGGATCGTGGCCGAATGGCTACGCTCGTGGATTTTCACCGGGTTTGCCTGGAATCCGCTGGCAATGGTCACGCTTGGCGGGTTCGAACGGCCCGGCCTTGCCCTTTCCGCCCAATGGCTGGGCACTTACGCGCTCTCGGGCCTGGTGGTGCTGCTTGGCGGCTGGTGGCTGTTCGGCCTTCGCGCATGGGGCAAGGGCAACCGTTGGGGCGCCGCCGCCTATGCCCTCGGCCCGGCCATCCTCATGGTCCTGCCCCTCCATGGCGAGCGGCGCGAGGGAACGCTGCCGTTCACGCTTGTCCAGCCCGACGTCCGCCAGGAACTGCTCAACGATCCCGCCAACTACGAAAACCAGTTCCGCGACACCGCCGCGCTCTCTCTCCACCGCGCCCCTGGCGAGCGCCGCCTCGTGCTCTGGCCGGAAAGCGGCGTGCCCGATTTCCTGCGCCCCGGCTATGCCCGCTTCTGGTACGAAGAGACGACCTATGCCGCCGACCCCGCGCTGGCGCGCGAACGGATCGGACGCGTCATCGGCCCGGGCAGCCTCCTCTTCACCGGCACGACCGACCTCGAGCAGCGGCGCGGCCGCGTGGTCGGCGCGTGGAACGTCGTGACCGCGCTGGACAGCAACGGCGCGATCCGGGGCGGCTATGCCAAGGCGCATCTCGTGCCCTATGGCGAATACCTGCCGATGCGGACCATTCTCGAACCGCTTGGCCTGTCGCGGCTGGTGGCGGGCAGCATAGACTTCCTCAGCGGCCCCGGCCCCCGCACCGTGGACTTCGGCCCCCATGGCAAGGCCGGCTTCCAGATCTGCTACGAGATTATCTTCTCGGGCCAGGTAGTCGACCGCGCCAACCGCCCGGACTACCTGTTCAACCCCTCGAACGACGGCTGGTTCGGTTCGTGGGGGCCGCCGCAGCACCTTGCCCAGGCGCGGATGCGCGCGATCGAGGAGGGGCTTCCGGTGCTTCGTGCCACCACCACCGGGATCAGCGCGGTGATCGACGCGGACGGCGTCGTGCGCCAGTTCCTGCCCCAGCACCGCGCGGGGCGGATCGACGGAAAGGTGCCTCCGGCCCATGCGCCGACGCCTTTCGCGCGCACTGGCAACGCGCTTGCGCTTGGGTGGGCCGCAATTCTTCTTTTGATCGCGCTGGTTGCCACGCGGGCGCGGAAACGCTAAGCGGAAGGTCACATAAAGGTTTCTTTATATAGGACCGGCGATGCGCACTGATTATCTCTTTACTTCCGAAAGCGTTTCCGAAGGACACCCCGACAAGGTCTCCGACCAGATCAGCGACGCGATCGTCGACCTCTTCCTGTCGAAGGACCCCGAAGCCCGCATCGCCTGCGAAACCCTGACCACGACGCAGCTCGTCGTCCTTGCCGGCGAGATCCGCTGCAAGGGCGTCTACGAGAACGGCGAGTGGGCTCCCGGCGCCCAGGACGAGATCGAGAAGACCGTGCGCGATACGGTCAAGCGCATCGGTTACGAGCAGGACGGCTTCCACTGGGAACGCCTCGAGTTCATCAACCGCCTGCACGGCCAGTCCGCCCACATCGCGCAGGGCGTCGATGCCGCCGACAACAAGGACGAAGGCGCCGGCGACCAGGGCATCATGTTCGGCTATGCCACCGACGAGACGCCCGACCTGATGCCGGCGACGCTCTACTACAGCCACAAGATCCTCGAACGCATGGCCGCCGATCGCCACTCGGGCGCGGCCCCGTTCCTCGAGCCCGACGCCAAGAGCCAGGTCACCCTGCGCTACGAAGGCTCGCTGCCCGTCGCCGCCACCGCGGTCGTCGTCTCGACCCAGCACGCCCCCGGCTATGACGAAGGCGGCAAGGAAGCCGAGCTTCACGAATACGTGAAGCGCGTGGTCGCCGAGGTGATCCCACCGGTCCTGCTGCGCGAGACGAAGTACTACATCAACCCGACTGGCTCGTTCGAGATCGGCGGCCCCGACGGCGACGCCGGCCTCACCGGCCGCAAGATCATCGTCGACACCTATGGCGGCGCAGCGCCCCACGGCGGCGGCGCGTTCTCCGGCAAGGACCCGACCAAGGTCGATCGCTCGGCCGCCTACATCACCCGCTACCTCGCCAAGAACGTCGTCGCGGCCGGTCTCGCAACGCGCTGCACGATCCAGATCGCCTATGCCATCGGCGTGTCCGAACCGCTCTCGCTCTATGTCGACACGCACGAGACCGGCACGGTTGGCGACGACAAGATCGAGCAGGCGATCCTCGGCATTGCCAAGCTCGGCGGCCTCACCCCGCGCGCGATCCGCACGCATCTTGGCCTCAACAAGCCGATCTACCGCCCGACCGCGGCCTACGGCCACTTCGGCCGCAAGGCGGACGGCGACTTCTTCCCTTGGGAACGGCTCGACCTGGTGGACGATCTGAAGGCCGCTTTCGCCTGACGACCCGAACGACACCTAAAAGCACCTAAAAGCACCTGACCGCACACGAGCGGTCCCGAACGGCCCGTTTCGCAACCCGAAACGGGCCGTCATGGCATCCGGAGAGGCACCGGACGCCGCACGCACGGCCTGATGGGTTTCATCTCGGCTTTCCTACAGGCAGGCCGATCCGCACGACTCCGGCTTTTGAACGGAGTCGAACCCATGCGCGAGCTTACCCCCCGCATCGCCCTCGAACTGATCGCCCACGAAGGCATCGTCACCGAAGCCTACAAGGACAGCGTCGGCGTATGGACCTGGAGCGTGGGGATCACCGACGCCTCCGGCCACAAGGTCTTCCCGCGCTACAAGGACAAGCCCCAGCCGCTGGAGCACTGCATCGGCGTCTACCTGTGGCTGCTGCGCGAAAGGTACCTGCCGCCGGTTCTTGCCGCCTTCGGCCGGCACGATCCGAGCGAGGCGGAACTGGGCGCGGCGCTGTCGTTCCACTGGAACACCGGCGCAATCGCACGGGCGAGCTGGATCGGCCGCTTCGTCAAAGGCGACGTCGACGGCGCGCGCAAGTCCATGCTCGACTGGGCCCGCCCCGCCGCGCTGCTCCCCCGCCGCCGCAAGGAGCAGGCGCTGTTCTTCGACGGCAAGTGGAGCGAGGACGGCACCGCGCTGGTCTATGGCGTCGCCAGGCCCTCGTACCAGCCCGCCAGGGGCCGCCGCGTGGAAGTGCGCGGGCTGGTCGAGGGTCTGTTCGCCGATACCACGGCCCGGAAGACCTGGTTCGACAGGCTGTTCGACTGATCCTGTCCCGCGTCCGGGTGGCGCCTGCGCGCCGCTACCCGAACATGCCCCTCCTCGGCCCGAGGTAACCGAACAGGAAGGCGCCGACCTTGCGCATCTGGATTTCCTCCGCGCCTTCGGTGATGCGGTAGCGGCGGTGGTGGCGGTAGATGTGTTCGAACGGCTTGTGCCGCGAATAGCCGATGCCGCCGTGGACCTGCATCGCCCGGTCCGCCGCCTCGCAGACCAGCCGGTTCGCCCAGTAGTTGCACATCGACACCTTGTCCGACAGCTCGCGCTCGATCCGCTTGTGCCCGCCTTCCTCGGCTTCGAGGCGGTCCATGTCCCAGGCGGTCTTGCGGATCAGCAGGCGCAGCATCTCGCACTGGGTGGCCAGTTCGACGAGCGGGAACTGGATCGCCTGGTTGCGTGCCAGCTCCTCGCCGAAGGGCTTGCGCTCGCGCGCATAGCGCACCGATTCCTCGACGCAGAACGTGGCCGCTCCCAGCGACGAAGCGGCCTGGCGGATGCGGTTCTGGTGGACGAAGCTTTGCGCGATGGCGAGCCCGCCACCGACCGGCCCGAGGATCGCGCTGTCCGGCACCCAGACATTGGTGAACGAGACGCGCGGGTGGTCGGTGGGCATGTTGAACGTCCACAGGTATTCCTCGATCACCAGCCCTTCGGTCGGGTTGGGCACGAGGAAGCAGGTGATGCCCCGCGCATCGCCGTCCGCGCCGCTGGTGCGCGCGAACGTGGCGCAGTGGGTGGCGACGTGCATTCCCGTCGTCCACATCTTCTCGCCATCGATGCGCCAGCCGGGAACCCCGTCGCGCGTTTCGGGCACGGCCCGCGTTTCCATGTGGGTGGCATCCGACCCGTGGCGCGGCTCGGTCAGGCCGAAGGCGGTGCGGCGGGTTCTGGCAAAGCCGCCGTTGATGAATTCGTCCTGCTGCTCGGGCGTGCCGAAATGCTCGAACATGTTCACGAAGGGGAAGTTGCCGACGATCGAGTGTTCGTTCTGGAGATCGTTGTGCAGCCCAAGCCCCCTGGCGGCGAAGTGATCGCGGATCACCGCCATCCACAGGTTGGTGCCGTCCTTGCCGCCGTACTTCTTGGGCGCGGAAAAGCGCCAGTGGCCGGCGGCATCCGCGCGGCGCGTCGCCTCGACCAGCAGGGCCTCCCATTCGTGGCGCGGCAACCCGCCGTTCTCGAAATCGGTCCGCGCCCATTCGCGGCGGTGATCGAAGAAGCGGATGTTGTCGTCCGCCTCCTCGAGCGGCTTGATCTCGGCCTCGATGAAGGCGTCGAGTTCGGCGACATAGGCGGCAAGATCGGCGGGAATGTCGAAGTCCATCAGCGGTGCTCCCAGAGCGTGCGTGCGCGTGCCAGCGCGGGATATTTGGGCATGTCGGCGGAAAGGGTGGACAGCGCGCGGCGGCGCAGCGCGGCAAGCAGGCCGGGCGTGGAAAGATCCTCGTGCCCCGCCAGCAGCGAATCGGCGAGCGCCTTGTCCGAAATGGCGGGACGCCCCGCCAGCTCGCGGCGGACGATGCCAAGCGCGTTCTGCGCCACCGCCAGTTCCCATCGCTCCCGGCCGTCGAGCTTGCCCTTCACGGTCGCCGCCAGCCATTCGGACACGGCAGTGAGGATCTCCGCCGCCGACGGCTCGCCGGTACCGGCATTGGCTGGCGGGCAATCCGTCGGCAGGGGCCGCGCGCGCTCCGCCTCGGGTGCCTCGCTTTCAAGCAGCAGCAGCAGGTCGAGTTCCTGTTCCGTGCAGCGCCGGGCGACAACCACGCGTTCGAGCGAGCGGTCGGTGCCGCTACGCCAGGATTGTCCCATCGACAGGCAGCCCAGCGCCCACCACACCGTGCGGTAGACCAGCCAGAAGCGGAAACGAGCGGGATCGAACCGCTCGCCGCCCGCCGCCTCGTAGGCGCGGGCCAGCGTCGCAACGTCGGTCAGCCCGAAGCCCTCGCGGTCGAGCTGGCCGAAACGCCAGACCGTCATGCAGCCATAGGCGAGGTCCTCGTGCCCGTCGCCAAGATGCGCCAGTTCCCAGTCGAGCACACCCGACAGGCGGCCTTCGTGGACCATGAGATTGCCGATACGGAAATCGCCGTGGACGACGACCGGCGCGGCTGGCGGCGGCAGGTGCGCACGCAGCCAGGCGAGGCCCAGCGCGATGATCGGCCGATCACCCCCCGCGTCCGCGAACTGGCGGGCAAGGCCTTCGACGCCTTCTGCCGGTTCAAGCCGGGGAAGGAACGGTACGCTTGCCGGATCGAGCGCGTGGATGCGCGCCATCGCCCCGGCGAGGTCGGCGGCGAGATCGGCGGCCGGTTCCGGCGGGGAGGCAAGGGCGACGGCAGGGTCTGCCGTGCCCGGCAGGCAGCGCATGATGAACCCGATGCCGAAGGCGTCCTGCGGGGTCAGCTCGGCCACGACCTCGGGAGCGGCGACGCCGCCGGCATGGGCGCGGCGGATCAGTTCCGCCTCGCCCGCCATGTCCAGCGGCCGCGCGGCGATCCATTCGGCCGAGGGAGCCCGTCGCAGGACGAAGCGGTCGTCCCCGCAGGCGAACAGCCACGATTCCATGTTGGCCCCGCCCGAGAGGCGCTGCAGGCCGCTGACCGGCGCCGCAAACCCCGCCCGCGCCATGACCTTCGCCAGCGCGCCTTCCATCACTCCTCCGTCTCGGGCCTCTCTGCGACCCTTCGGAGGGACTATCCTTAACCGATCGATTAAAGTCCAGCGCGAATCTTGCCGGGCATTCGGGTTCCATCCGATTCGCCAATCTGCGCGGCCCATGCGCCAAGGTGTGTGCAAAGGTACTTTGCTGCGGAATCGCAATGCGTTACTTATGTTAAAGACGAGGAAACCGGGATCGGGGTATCAGGGTCGCATGAAGTTCCGCACCGCAAGGATCATCGCAGCGCTCATGGTCGCCGCGCCCGCGCTTGTCGCAACGGTGCCAGCCGTGCAGAGCCGCGCGACGGTTTCGCTCCAGGACCAGCGCGACCAGGCCATCCAGCAGCAGGTCGCCGCGATCGCCGCCGAAGGGCGCGGCCGGATCGGCGTGGCCGCGATGGACCTCGATGGCGGCGGACAGATCTTCGTCAACGGCGACATGCCCTTCCCGATGGCCAGCACGGCGAAAGTCGCCGTGGCCGCCACGTTCCTCGAACAGGTCGAAAAGGGCAACTTCCGGCTCGACCAGCAGTTCCCGATGATGGTGCGCGTGGCTGAGACGGGCCGGGTTTCCGCCGAGGCACCGCTGCGCGCCGGCACTGTGATGACCGCGCAGAGCTTGATGGAACTGATGATCACCCGCAGCCACAACGAGGCGACCGACGGGCTGATCCACGCCGTCGGCGGGTACGAGAACGTCAACCGCTGGTTGACGCGCAACGGCATCACCGGCCAGCGGCTGGACCACACCATGGCGACGCTGGTGCGCGACGACGGCAGGATCGATCCGGCCAAGGTGATCGACACCCGCACGTCCAGCACTCCGCGCGCGATGATCGCGCTGCTCGCGGCGATCGACCGTGGCGGCGTGCTTTCACCCGAAAGCCGGGCCGTCCTGCTCGACACGATGACCCGGACCAGCACCGGCAAGACCCGCATCCGCGCCGGCCTGCCGGTCGGCACGCTGGTCGCGCACAAGACAGGGACGCTTTCGGGCGTGACCGACGACGTCGGCATCATCCGGCTTCCCGACGGTCGGCACCTGGCGGTGGCGTTCTTCGTGACCGGCCCCGAGGGCCATGCCGCCCACGCTGCCCTGATCGCGCGCATGACGCGGGTGATCTACAACGGCTACAGCACCCCCGTCGCCAAGAGCACGCAGGACCTCGTCCGCCGCTAGGCTCGCTTGCGCCCCTGGGTCGGGGCCGGAATTGCCAGGCTTTCCCGTGATTGCCGCTTCGCTTCCAATGGCGAAGCTGCCTGCCGCCTGAGCGGATCGATGCCGCATGCGCAGGATCTGCGGCATGCCGGCTTCCCTGAGCGCGCCACGCTGCTCTTGCTGCACGACCGCAAAGACAAACAGGCAAAGAGAAAGGGGCGCAGCCGGTACCGGCCACGCCCCCCTATCTGTGTAACCTGCCCTTGCGGGCGGGGATTACATCGAAGCAGCTTCGCTCGCGTCAGCGGCGGCTTCCGAAGCGGCGCCCGAAGCGTCGGCAGCGACGTCGGTGGCAGCGTCGGTGGCTTCGACAGCAGCTTCGGTGGCTTCTTCAGCCGGCTTTTCCGAGCAGCCAGCGAGAGCAAAGGCGGTGCCGGCGACAGCGGCGAGGATGAGCTTGCGCATGCGTTACAATCCCTGGATTGAAGTGAACCGCGCCGGGCAAGCAGCCCGCCGCAAAGCCTACTCAGCCGGTAGACTTCGCGACCCAATTAATCGCCAATTCATCGCGTTGCAAGCACAAGACGTATGCAACCTGTCGCAACCTGCCTATCGCGCGGGCCGGCCAGCCTTTTTTTTGCCCGATTTCGGGGCGTTCAAGCGCCCTTCGCGCGCGCCGAACCGAAGGCGAAATTCTCTTCTCGCAATTGTTCGTGCTGGCCCGATGACGAGGCCGTGCCGCCCTGCTAACACCCCCCGATGGACGAAAAGCAGCATCTCTACCTGGTCGACGGTTCGGCCTACATCTTCCGCGCCTATCACCGCCTGCCCCCGCTGACGAACCCGCGCGGCGTGCCTGTCGGCGCGGTCTATGGCTATACGACGATGCTGTGGAAACTGGCCGAGGACCTGCACAAGGCGGACGGGCCGACGCACCTGGCGGTCATCCTCGACAAGGCGGGCACCTCGTTCCGCAACGACCTGTACGACCAGTACAAGGCCAATCGTCCGCCGCCGCCCGAAGATCTCGTCCCGCAGTTCCCGCTGATCCGCGATGCCACGCGCGCCTTCAGCCTCGCCTGCATCGAGGAGGACGCGCTCGAGGCGGACGACCTCATCGCCTCCTACGCCCGCGCCGCCACGCTGCGCGGCTGGGACGTGACCATCGTTTCATCGGACAAGGACCTGATGCAGCTTGTCGGCAAGTGCGCGACCGGTGGCGGGTGCATCGACATGCTCGACACGATGAAGAACCAGCGCATCGACATTCCCGAGGTGGTCGAGAAGTTCGGCGTGCCCCCGGAAAAGGTCGGCGACGTGCTGGCGCTGATGGGCGATTCGGTCGACAACGTGCCCGGCATCCGCGGCATCGGCCCGAAGACCGCGACCAAGCTCATCCAGGAACATGGCGATCTCGAATCCGCGCTTGCCGCCGCGCCGACGATGAAGGCGGGCAAGCTGCGCGAAAGCCTGATCGAGCAGGCGGAAATGGCCCGCCTCTCGCGCGTGCTGGTGGCGCTCAAGGAAGACTGCCCGCTGCCGGTCCCGATCGAGGACTTCAAGCTCGGCCAGATCCCGCGCGATCCGCTCGCCGCGTTTCTCGAGGAACACGGCTTCACCAGCCTGCTGCGGCGGCTGGACGACGGCAAGGGCAGCCCCGGGCCGAAGACCCAGCTCAACCCCGCCAAGCCCGACAACAAGGCTGCGCCCGCCGCGCCCGAAGGCAACCGCCAGGCGCTACCCTCGTGGCCCGCGCCCGACCTCTCGGCCTATGCCTGCGTCCAGTCGATGGGCGAACTGCAGCAGTGGATCGCCCGCGCCTTCGAAGCGCGGGTCGTCGCCATCGATACCGAGACCAGCGCGCTCGACGCGATGCGCGCCGACCTGGTGGGCGTAAGCCTCGCGCTGGGCCCCAACGATGCGTGCTACATCCCGCTTGGCCACGGCGGCTCCGACATGTTCGCGGAAAAGCCCCTGCAGGTGGACCGTGCCGAGGCGCTCGCCGCGCTCAAGCCGCTGCTGGAAAGCGACGCGGTGCTCAAGGTCGGCCAGAACATCAAGTACGACCTCAACATCCTCGCCCGGCAGGGGATCATGGTGTCACCCATCGACGACACGATGGTGATGAGCTTCTGCCTCGATGCGGGGCGCAGCGAGACAGGTCTTGCCGGGCACGGGATGGACGAGCTGTCCGAGCGGCACCTGCTGCACACGACGATGAAGTTCAAGGAGCTGTGCGGCACCGGCAAGAAGGCGATCTCCTTTGCCGAAGTGCCGCTGGCCGACGCCACGCGCTATGCCGCCGAGGACGCGGACGTGACGTGGCGCCTGCACCGCCTGTTCCAGCCGCGGCTGGCCGGGGAAGGCGGCACGCGCATCTACCAGAAGGTCGACCGGCCGCTGATCCCGGTCGTCGCGATGATGGAACGCAACGGCATCAAGGTCGACCGCGAGCGACTGTCCGGCCTGTCGACCGAGTTCGCCGCCCAGATCGCGCGCCTCGAAGGCGTGATCCACGAGAAGTGCGGCATGTCCTTCACCATCGGCAGCCCCAAGCAGCTGGGCGAAGTGCTGTTCGACAAGCTGGGCTACAAGGGCGGCAAGAAGGGCAAGACCGGGCAGTATTCGACCGACCAGTCGGTGCTGGAAGGCCTTGCCGCGCAGGGCGCCGAAGTGGCGACACTGGTGCTGGAATGGCGCCAGCTCTCGAAGCTCAAGTCGACCTATACCGACGCGCTGCAGGCCGCGATCAACCCGCACACCGGCCGCGTCCACACCAGCTACAGCCTGGTGGGCGCGCAGACCGGCCGCCTGTCTTCAAACGAGCCTAACCTCCAGAACATCCCGATCCGCACCGAGATAGGCCGCCAGATCCGCGATGCCTTCGTCGCCGAGCCCGGAAACGTGCTGCTCGCGGCGGACTACAGCCAGATCGAACTGCGCCTTGCCGCGCACATGGCCGACGTGCCCGCGCTCAAGGAGGCGTTCGCCGCCGGCGAGGACATTCACGCGCGTACTGCGATGGAAATGTTCGGCACGGTCGACCGCGATACGCGCGGACGGGCCAAGACGATCAACTTCGCTATCCTCTACGGCATCAGCCGGTGGGGCCTCGGCGGACGGCTGGGCGTCAGCGCGGACGAGGCGCAGGCGATGATCGACCGCTACTTCGAACGCTTCCCCGGCATCCAGCGCTACATCCACGAGACATTGGAGAGTGTGCGCGAGCGCGGCTATTCCGAGACGCTGTTCGGCCGCAAGACCTGGTTCCCGCGCATAAGCTCGAAGAACCAGGCCGAACGCCAGGGCAGCGAGCGCGCTGCGATCAACGCGCCGATCCAGGGCACCAGCGCCGACATCATCAAGCGCGCGATGGCCCGCATGATGCCCGCGCTGACCGAAGCGGGCCTCGGCCACGTGCGCATGCTGCTGCAGGTCCACGACGAACTCGTGTTCGAACTGCCCCAGGGCGACGTCGAGGCGGCGAAGCCCGTGATCGAGCGCGTGATGGCGACGGCGGCAGAACCTGCGGTCAAGCTCAGCGTGCCGCTGGGCGTCGAGATCGGCACCGGCCTGTCGTGGGGCGCGGCGCACTGAGGCGACAGTCCGGCCCTGGCACCCCTTGAGCGCGGCTCAGTTCAGCGCCGCGTAGCGCGCCAGGTCGCCGGTCCCGAGCATCAGCACCTGCTCGTTCGGTACGGAGTTGGTCAGCGCATAGAACGCCGCTGCCTGTTCGGCCGCGAGGCCCATCTCGCGGTAATAGTCGAGATAGGCGCGGTTGACCGGGTCGCCGGCGGCGAAGTCATCGGGTTCGCGGCCGTCCTCGTCGATCCAGGAATGGACGACGAAGGAAGCGTCTGCCGCCGCGCTCCGGCTCGCGCCGGCAAGGAACAGCTCGACCGCGCCTGAACGCACCGAGCCATGCTCGGGCACGTGGGTGGCGATGCCCCTGGCGCGGATCATCCGGCCAAGCCGCAGGTTGGCGAAATCGTCGACCGTGCCCGGACAGTCGGGCATTTCCAGCACGCGGATGCCGGGGAAGGCGCGCAGCATCGTCTGGAAATCGGCGGGCGAATGGCTGTCCGTCTCGGCAACGAGCGCGGCGCGGGCCGCGTCCAGCACCTCGAACGGCCCGAAGCTCGCCACGCCGCGAACGTCCGCGCGGGGCAGGCCGACGAGGCGTTCGGAGCCCGGTTCCTCCACCTCGACCACCGTTGTCTCGGTCCAGGTGACGCCGTTTTCGGTCCAGGTCCGCGTCGTCACCTCGCGCGAGGCGGCCGCCACCGGCTGGAAAGCCAGCAAGGCGCAGATCGCGGGCAGGGCGATGCGGCGGAACATGATCCGTCTTTTCCGCGCGCGCGGCTTGCCGAAGTGCGAAGGAAGCCGGTTAAATCCGGTTCACCATGTTCTGCGGGCGATCCCTTAGCCGCCCGGCTTTCGCTTCCGAAATGGCGAGATCGGCCTTCGCGCGCTTCCCCGCGGCATCTTGCCCGCGCAATGTCCGCGCCTGACAGGAGGGTTCATGGTCGCACTGGTTTCGACGGTCGCCTATCTAGGGCTGGAGGCGCGCGGGGTGGAGGTGCAATGTCAGGTGGCCCCGGGCCTGCCCGCCTTCCGCGTAGTCGGCCTGCCCGACAAGGCCGTTGGCGAAAGCCGCGAGCGGGTTTCCTCAGCGCTCTCCGCCCTTGGCCTCGCGCTTCCGCCCAAGCGGATCACGGTGAACCTCTCGCCCGCGGATCTGCCCAAGGAAGGCTCGCACTACGACCTGCCGATCGCGCTGGCGCTGCTGGCGGCAATGGGAGTGATCGATCTCGAGCAGATCGCCGACTATGTCGCGGTGGGCGAACTGGCGCTGGACGGGCGCGTGCTGCCCTCTCCGGGCGTGCTCCTGGCCGCGCTGCACGCCAGCGGCGAGGACAAGGGCCTGATCTGCCCCGCCGCGCAAGGACCGGAGGCCCGCTGGGCAAGCGGTATCGACGTGATCGCCGCGCCCGACCTCATCGGCCTGCTCAACCACCTCAAGGGCCTCCACCGCCTGCCCCAGCCCTCGCAAGGCGTGGCCGAGCCGCCGCGCCGCATGGCCGACCTGCGGCAGGTGAAGGGGCAGGAGACAGCCAAGCGCGCGCTCGAAATCGCGGCGGCCGGCGGGCACAACCTGCTGATGATCGGCCCTCCGGGCGCGGGCAAGTCGCTGATGGCATCGTGCCTTCCCGGCATCCTGCCCGAACTCACGCCTGCCGAGGCGCTGGAAGTATCGATGGTCGCCTCGGTCGCGGGCACGCTTGAGGAAGGGCGGATCAGCCGTGCCCGCCCGTTCCGCAGCCCGCACCATTCGGCATCGATGGCCGCGCTGACCGGCGGGGGGCTCAAGGTGCGGCCCGGAGAGGTCAGCCTTGCGCACCTGGGCGTGCTGTTCCTCGACGAACTGCCCGAGTACCAGCGGGCAGTGCTGGATTCGCTGCGGCAGCCGCTGGAAACCGGCGAAGTCACGGTCGCGCGCGCCAATGCCCATGTCACTTTCCCCGCGCGAGTCCAGCTCGTCGCGGCGATGAACCCCTGCCGCTGCGGCCACCTCGGCGATCCGGCGCTGGGTTGCAGCCGCGCGCCGCGCTGCGCCGGCGATTACCAATCGAAGGTCTCGGGCCCGCTGCTCGACCGCATCGACCTGCACGTCGAAGTCGATCCGGTGTCGGCGGCGGACCTCGCCCTGCCACCGCCCGCCGAAGGGTCGGACCAGGTCGCCGCGCGCGTGGCGCGGGCAAGAGCGGTGCAGACCGAGCGGCTGGGCGGAACGGGCCTGCGCAGCAATGCCGAACTCAACGGCGACCTGCTCGACGCCCATGCCACGCCCGACGAACCGGGGCGCAAGCTCCTCGCCCAGGCAGCCGAGGCCATGCGCCTTTCGGCGCGCGGCTATACCCGCATGTTGCGCGTGGCGCGCACCATCGCCGACCTGGCGGGAGCGGAAACGGTCGGGCGCATCCATGTCGCCGAAGCGCTCAGCTATCGACGGATCGCACCAAGAGCCTGACCGCCCGCAGAGCGCGGTCGTTGCAGCCTAGAGATTGCGCCCGAGGAAGATCAGCAGCATCGCGCCCAGCACCGATGCCAGGCACCCGGCGCGGTTCACGCCCTCGCCGAAAGTGCTGCCCGACCGCCAGCTCGCCAGCAACCCCGCCACCAGCGCGCCGCCCACGCCGAGCAGGACGGTCTTGAGCATCCCGATGTCGACATCGCCCGGGTAGAAGAACCGGGCAAGCACGCCCACGACAAGTCCGGTGAAGATGATCGAGAGCAGATTCAGCATGCGCGGCTCCATTCCTGTGGACACATCATATGGGGGCGGTTGACCGGTTCTTGTCCACAATTTGGTTGGCCGCGAACAAAAAATTCCGCCCGCCTTCATTTGCCACTTGAACAGCCGCAATCCCCGCGCGTCGCTGCACTGCACAATGACCCCGGCAGCGACGAAGCGAATCGCACGTGCGACGAATCGAGTCCCCCTGCCCGGCATTACCCTCTTGTGTCTGAATCAGGTTGAGGCACTATGGGTTGTGGTCGGGCTTCAGGGGGACCTCTAAACCTAGTTTAGGGCGCTTGGGCGTGTTTTGCGCGCGATGGCAACGCATTGCCTGCGCGCGAGGCACGGAAGCCGGACAGCGGAGTTATCGGGGCAGCACGCTTGCAGGGACATTCATGTTCCACTTTCGTTCCGCCTCCTGTAGGATCGGGCAGCGACGCCTGATTCGCGATTTGTGACTGATTTCCCGGTCCTTGCTACCGGGGTGCGAACGGGGGTTGAGACGTGGATTTCAGGACTGGAGACGGCTCCGTGGCGGCACAGGACGAACTCGCGCTTGCCGGTGCTCCGGCAGCAGCCGGAGAGGCAAAGGCGATGGACATGAACGCAAGGGACACGGGCAGCGATGCGCTCGTCGCCGGCATGGCGGCAACGGTTGCGGCAGCCGCCGTTGCGGCGGCACCCGTCAGCGATTCCAAGAAGGTCAACCCGCGCCGCTTCACCATCGTCACCGATGACAGCCGCGACGTGAACCTCACCGATTTCGGCAAGGATACGCTGGACGACCGCTACCTGCTTCCCGGCGAGAAGTACCAGGACCTGTTCGCCCGCGTGGCCGATGCCTATGCCGACGACCAGGAACACGCCCAGCGCCTCTACGACTACATCTCGAAGCTGTGGTTCATGCCGGCGACGCCGGTCCTGTCGAACGGCGGCACCGGACGCGGCCTGCCGATCTCGTGCTACCTGAACTCGGTCGACGACAGCCTCGAAGGCATCGTCGCCACCTGGAACGAGAACGTCTGGCTCGCCTCGCGCGGCGGCGGCATCGGCACCTACTGGGGCAAGGTGCGCGGCATTGGCGAAAGCGTCGGCCTCAACGGCAAGACCAGCGGCATCATCCCCTTCGTCCGCGTGATGGACAGCCTGACCCTCGCGATCTCGCAGGGCTCGCTGCGCCGTGGCTCGGCCGCCTGCTACCTTGACGTCTCGCACCCCGAGATCGAGGAGTTCCTCGAGATCCGCAAGCCGTCGGGCGACTTCAATCGCAAGGCGCTCAACCTGCACCACGGCGTGCTGCTGACCGACGAGTTCATGGAAGCCGTGCGCGATGGCGCCGAATTCCACCTGCGCTCGCCGAAGGACGGCTCGGTGCGCAGCACTGTCGATGCGCGCTCGCTGTTCCAGAAGCTCGTTGAAACCCGCCTTGCCACGGGCGAGCCCTACATCGTCTTCAACGACACCGTGAACCGCATGATGCCCAAGCATCACCGCGACCTGGGCCTTAAGGTCTCGACCTCGAACCTGTGCTCGGAAATCACGCTGCCCACGGGCCGCGACCATCTCGGCAACGACCGTACCGCCGTCTGCTGCCTGTCGTCGCTCAACCTGGAAACCTGGGACGAGTGGAACGGCGACAAGCGCTTCGTCGAGGACGTGCTGCGCTTCCTCGACAACGTGCTGCAGGACTACATCGACCGCGCGCCCGACGAGATGGCCCGCGCCAAGTATTCCGCGGCGCGCGAACGCTCGGTCGGCATGGGCGTGATGGGCTTCCACTCCTTCCTCCAGAAGAAGGGCATCGCCTTTGAATCGGCGATGGCGAAGGCGTGGAACCTCAAGATGTTCAAGCACGTCGCCGCCAAGGCCGACGAGGCATCGATCCTCCTCGCGCAGGAACGCGGGGCTTGCCCGGATGCCGCCGAAATGGGCGTGATGCAGCGCTTCTCGTGCAAGATGGCGATCGCGCCGACCGCGTCGATCTCGATCATCTGCGGCGGCACCTCGGCCTGCATCGAACCGATCCCGGCGAACATCTACACGCACAAGACGCTGTCGGGCTCGTTCGTGGTCAAGAATCCGTACCTGCAGAAGCTTCTCGCCGACAAGAGCAAGGATTCCACCAACGTGTGGAACTCGATCCTCGAGCACGGCGGCTCGGTCCAGCATCTCGATTTCCTCTCGGTGGAGGAAAAGGCGGTCTACAAGACCAGCTTCGAGATCGACCAGCGCTGGCTTCTCGAATTCGCTGCGGACCGCACGCCATACATCGACCAGGCCCAGTCGCTGAACCTCTACATCCCGGCCGACGTCGACAAGTGGGACCTGATGATGCTGCACTTCCAGGCGTGGGAGAAGGGCATCAAGAGCCTCTACTACCTCCGCTCGAAGTCGGTCCAGCGCGCGGGCTTCGCCGGCGGCGTCGAGGCGGACAACACGGCCGAAGCCCCGAAGATCGAACTCGCCACGGCAGAGACCGACTACGAGGAATGCCTGGCCTGCCAGTGATGGCCGGCCGTTAGCACCCAGAGGTATCCGCATGGCCCATCCGGCAGTCACAGCGCGTCACCAGACGTCCGACCGGCTGCCGGAGGGCGCTTGCCCGTTACACCTCGCGACACTTCGCGGCTTGTCCTCGCATGCGACAATCCGCGACAAGAACCCCGCTTGCACGATCCCAGGCAGGCCCGCTAAGGCGGCTTTGTCCAATCTTGCGATCAATTCGCAATATCAAAGGGGTTCGTTACATGCGCAAGTGGCACCGCTGGATCACGGTGTTCTTCGGGGTCTTCATGATCTGGATGGCCTTCACCGGCGTCGCCAGCCACGTGACCGCGCTCTGGCCGGCTGGCGAGCAGGCCGGGCCACCGCCGGTTCCGCAGGGCTTCGTCTGCCCCGAGACCATGATGTGCCGTCCCAAGGCACCTCCGGGCGGCATGAAGTCGCTGGTCGGGTGGTTCCACCACCTGCATTCGGGCGAGGAATTCGGCCCCTTGGGCACCGCGATCTCGCTGATGACAGGGTTCGCGCTGATGTTTTTCAGCATTTCCGGACTGTGGATGTACTTCTCGATGTGGAAGAACCGCAAGGACCGCAGCCTCAAGCCCGGCTGGTTCTGGAAGTAGGCGAGTCTTTGATTGTTGCGCCCCTGACATCCGTCAGGGGCTTGCGGCACCGGCCCGCTCCCCCGCCCGGCCACCCACGAGAGTACCCTGAATGGGTGGCCGGGCGGGGGAGCGGGCCGGTGCCGTCAGGAAAGCCCGGATGGGCTTTCCGCACCCGACAAGCAAAGAAGAACGCCCCGCTTTGCAGCGAGGCGTCTTCCGGCCGCGTGGCGCGACCTGGTCCCGAAGGGGGCGGGACGTTCCTGCAGCCCGGAGGAGGGATGCGGGATGATCTCGCGCTCCTCCCGGACTTATTCTTCCTCGAGCATTCCGTAGGCCACGTCGCCATTGGCCGAGAGGCGCACCTTGTCGCCCTCGATTTCGGCAACCAGCCCGCACGAAAGGTAATGATGGTGGCCCGAATGGGTTCCGCCTTCATAGCCCGCGTCGGAATCGCGTTTCGTCAGCTTGATGCGGTGGCCTTCGACCGCGTCGACCGTGCCGACGTGGACGCCGTCGGCGCCGATCACTTCCATGTGCTCGCGGATGCGCGATGCAGTGCCGGCATCGGCGGAACCGCCCATCTGGCCGCTGCTGCCGCTTTCGAACTGCGACTGCTGGCCGGACTGGCCGCTCCAGCGCTCGCCGCCGACCTGCTGGTCCGCGCCGCCGGGGCTGCGCACGCCCTGCTGCGTCGGCCCGCCCGAGCCGGTGCCGGTTACCTTGCGCGAATCGTCGGGTTCATATTCGCCCATGAGAATTCTCCTGAGGCTTCAAGGGGATCTGGCCGCGCCCGGATGAGCGCAGGCCCTGTCACACGAACCATTGGGCAGACCACCGGTTCCGCCCCGTGCGCCGCCGCTTCGCCAGCCCGCGCGGCCCCTGCGCCGGACTGCGCGTCCGAACGCGTGCGCCTGCCCTTCCGGACAGTGGAAAACCGCCCATCAATCCCCGGCGGCGCCCCCTCGTGCGCTTTCGCCCGGCCCCGCCAATCCCTACATTCGAAGAATCAGCACAGGACGTCCGATCATGCCTCTTCTTGAAGCCCGCAACACCTACAAGCCCTTTGAATATCCCTGGGCCTACGAGTTCTGGAAGCGCCAGCAGCAGATCCACTGGATGCCGGAAGAGGTGCCGCTGGGCGAAGACTGCCGCGACTGGGCGCAGAAGATTTCCGAACATGAGCGCAACCTGCTGACGCAGATCTTCCGCTTCTTCACCCAGGCCGACGTGGAAGTGCAGAACTGCTACCACGAGCAGTACGGCCGCGTGTTCAAGCCGACCGAGGTCAAGATGATGCTCGCCGCCTTCTCCAACATGGAGACGGTGCACATCGCCGCCTATTCGCACCTGCTCGACACGATCGGCATGCCCGAGAGCGAATACGGCATGTTCCTCGAGTACGAGGAGCTGAAGGCCAAGCACGATTACCTGCAGACCTTCGGCGTCGAGACGGACGAGGACATCGCCCGCACGCTCGCCATGTTCGGCGGCTTCACCGAAGGGCTGCAGCTCTTCGCCTCTTTCGCCATGCTGATGAACTTCCCCCGCTTCAACAAGATGAAGGGCATGGGGCAGATCGTCTCGTGGTCGGTGCGTGACGAATCGCTGCACTGCGAAGGCATCACCCGCCTGTTCCACGCGTTCGTCAAGGAACGCGGCTGCCTGACCAAGGCAGTGAAGGAAGACATCATCGACTGCTGCCAGAAGACGGTGCGCCTCGAGGACGCCTTTATCGATCTCGCCTTCGAACAGGGCCCGGTCCCGGGGATGAGCGCCAAGGAAATCAAGCGCTACATCCGCTACATCGCCGACTGGCGCCTGTCGCAGCTCGGCCTTCCCGCGATCTACATGATCGAAGACCACCCCCTGCCCTGGCTCGCCCCGCTGCTCAACGGCGTGGAGCATGCGAATTTCTTCGAAACCCGCGCCACCGAATACTCGAAGGCCGCCACCAAGGGCGACTGGAACACCGTGTGGTCGAGCTTCGACAAGCGCCGCAAGGCCAAGACCGTGGCGAACGAGGAAGTGGCCGTGGAAGCCGACATCGACATGTTCGGCGCGGCGGGGATCGCCGCGGAGTGAGGCGAAAGGCGGCAACCGAGGTCCCGGACCGGAACGGTTGCCGCTTCACCCAACCAACTGGCCGAGGCATTCGACGAAGCCGCCTTGCCTTGAAAGGTCGATCTGGTGGACCGCCGCACCGCTTCGCCGGAATTCGCCGCGATCATCGCACGCGACAGCATCACGCTTCTCTGACATAGCCGCGCGATGGAATTCGACGACCAGATGCGCCGCTATTTCGGCACCGAGGACCTTGCCAGCGCAACGCCCGCCGCGCTCGAAGCGGGGATAGAGCGCATGCTGGTGGACTTCGGGCTGGAGAAGGACCGGTCGCGCCGCTTCGGCATGTGGTCGATCCTCTACATGCTGTCGTCCGCGCCCGATCTCGACGTGGCGTTCAAGGACGAGGCCGACCGCGAGGCGGCGCGCAACTTCATGGATCTGATCGACCGCGCGGCCGGAACCGATTGATCCGCTTCGGCAGGCGCAAGGGGTGGGCAGCCCTGCGGGCATGCGATAGACACTGCGGCATGACCCGCCTGATCCCCACCGCCATCGTTGCCGTTCTTGCAATGACGACACCGCTTGCCGCCCGGTCGGGCCCGCCCCCGGGCGATATGGGGCAGGGACCGGAGCAGGGTCCGGGCCGACCGCAGCGCGCCTATGCCAATCCCAGCGCACTGATCGCAGCCGACATCGCCTTTTCCCGGCTCGCGCGCGAAAAAGGCCAGTGGACCGCATTCCGCGAGACGGCCGACGAAACCGCCGAGATGTTCGAGGGCAAGCGCCAGGGCGCCCACGCGCTGCTCAAGGACCGCAAGGACCCTGCCGCCCCGGTGCAGTGGGCGCCGCAGGCCGCGTGGATAAGCTGCGACGGCAGTGCCGGCTTCACCTTCGGAGGCTGGCGCGAACCGGCAAGCGGCGGAACGGGCGCTGCCGGAGAATATGTCACCGTCTGGCAACGCCAGTTCAAGGGCAAGCTCGACTGGAAATGGGTGCTCGACGATGGCCAGCCCCTCGCCCAGCCGCTGCGCGATGTCGATTGGGCCGAGGGCAAGGTCGCCGATTGCCCCGCCCGGCGCCGCCCGGATGGGGAGGCCCCGCCGCAACCCGGGAGCAAGCGCGAACGCAGGGAGCAGGACAAGCTTCCGCCGCTGCGCCCCCTCGCCGGCCCTGTTCCTGCGCCTGACGCACCTCCGGGAGCGGACAGCAAGGACGGCCAGTCGCGCGACGGCAGCCTTGCATGGCGTTCGACCGTGATGCCCGACGGCAGCCGCCGCTTCACCGCATGGATATGGAAGGACGGCCGGATGCAGGAAGCCTTCGCGCGCACCTTTGCCGGTGGGGGGGCCTGAGACGATGTGGCAGCTTTTCCTTTCGGCGTTCGTCACCCTGTTCGTGGTGATCGACCCGCCCGGCTGCGCACCGATCTATGCGGGGCTCACCGCCAACGCCACCGCGCGGCAGGCCTTCAGCATGGCCCTGCGCGCCTGCCTGATCGCAACCGGCATCCTTCTGGTCTTCGCGCTGTTCGGCGAGGACCTGCTTGGCGCATTGCACATCGAACTCGACAGCTTCCGCATCGCCGGTGGCATCATGCTGTTCCTGATCGCGCTCGACATGGTATTCGAGAAGCGCACCGAACGCCGCGAGGAACGTGCCGAGAAGGTGCGCACCGCCCAGCCGCAGGTGGAGGACGTCTCGGTCTTCCCTATGGCCATGCCGATGCTCGCGGGGCCGGGGTCGATCGCTTCGGTCATGCTGCTGACGGCGCGGGCCAACGGCACGCAGGAAACCGCCATCATCCTTGGCGCTCTGGCGGTGGTCATGATCCTCAGCTTCGCCGCGCTCGTCGCCGCACGGCCGCTGATCCGCGCGCTGGGCTCGCAGGTCGAGGCGGTCATCACCCGTCTGCTCGGCGTGCTCCTGGCAGCCCTTGCCGCGCAGTTCGTGATCGACGGGATACAGGCGCAATTCTGAGCCGGCGGGGCGGCCCTACTGCAGGGTCACCCGCCCGCCGTCGTCGCCGTCGTGCTTGCCGAAGAACTGCATGAGCTGGACCAGCAGCTCACACCGCGCGGCAAGGGTATCGGCTTCGAGCAGGGCCTGCTTGGCGGCCGCGTCGAAAGGCGCGATCTGCGATACGCCGTTGATGAGGGACATATCGTCCAGCCGCCCCACCGAATCCCAATCCACGGCATAGCCCTGCGCATCGGCAAAGCTGCGCGCCTCGCGTTCGAACGAGGCTCGCTCCACCGCGCTCAGCGCTTCGTCCATGTCGTCGACGATCAGTTCCGCCTCGACCTGGCGGAACGGCGTGGTCACGTCGAGTTCGCGCACGATCCTGAAGCGCGACAGCCCTTCGAGCACGATGTTGTAGCGGCCGTCCTCCAGCGCCTCGACATCGGCGATGCGGCCGACGCAGCCCACGCGGAACAGCGGCGCGCCCTCGACCGGGGATTGCGGCTGGATCATCGCGATGCGCCGGTCGCGCGCCAGCGAATCGCTGACCATCGCACGGTAGCGCGGCTCGAAGATGTGGAGCGGCAGTTGCAGGCCCGGATAGAGCACCGCGCCGGTCAGCGGAAATATCGACAGGCGCGTGGCGTTGGCGTTCGCGCCCATCGCGGTCAGCCGAACAGCACGGTCGAAAGCTTGCGCCGCGTGGCGGAAACCCAGGGATCCTCGAGCCCGGTGGCCTCGAAGATCTGGAGCAGGCGGGCCTTGGCCGCGCCCTCGTTCCACTCGCGGTCGGCGGCGACCATGGCAAGCAGGCGGGCCGCCGCTTCGTCGCGCTGGCCGCTTGCATAGAGCGCGTTGGCGAAAGCAAGCTGTGCGTCCATGTCAGCGGGCCGTTCTGCCGCAGCGGCGCGCAGGGTCGCCAGTTCGCCTTCCTCGGGCGCATCCTCGGCCAATGCCAGGGCCGAACGCGCCTGGGCGAAGACCGGATCCGCCGCCATCGCGGGGTCGAGCGCATCGAGCACGGCCTGCGCCTCGTCCTTCTGTCCCGCCGCGATCAGGGCGCGCACGAGTCCGGCGTGGGCCTGGGCATTGTCGGGCGCGATCTCTACGATCTGCGCAAAGATGCTGGCGGCACGCTCGCCATCGCCTTCGGCCAGGACCTCCTCGCCCATGGCGAGCAGAGGCGTCACGTCCTGCGCGGGCTCACCGGCCTGGACCGGCACCTTGGCGAGGATCTGGTCGAGGTACTGCCTGAGCTGCGATTCGGTGCGGGCGGGGGTCAGGTCCGCCACGGGCTGGCCCTGGAACATCGCATAGACCGTGGGGATCGAGCGCACCTGGAACTGCGCAGCGATGAACTGCTCCTCGTCGACGTTCACCTTGGCAAGGACCACGCCCTTGTCGGCATATTCGGCGGCGACCTTTTCAAGCACCGGGGTAAGCGCCTTGCACGGTCCGCACCACTCCGCCCAGAAGTCGAGGATGACCAGCTTGGTCATCGACGGTTCGACCACCGCAGAGCGGAAGCGGTCGACGGCTTTCTGTTCCTCGAGATTGAGCCCCATGCTGGCCAAGATGCGTCTCCGGTAGATTCAGGTGCTTTTAGGTGTCGTTCGGGTTCGCCGCACCATGTGGGAACGCGGCGGCGTTCGGCAAGGGGAAACGGGGTTTTCCGCAGAGACTTCGGCCCAAGTGCATTTTTGGTGTTGCGCTCTTTCCGAGTCGCAGTTAGAGGCCCGCTCACCCCAGCCGGACGGGGCACTTCCCACCGGCCAGAAACGCACGAGCGGGCGTAGCTCAGGGGTAGAGCACAACCTTGCCAAGGTTGGGGTCGAGGGTTCGAATCCCTTCGCCCGCTCCAAGTTTCCGAACAAAGTCAGGGCGTTACCCCTGACTTTGTTTCGAGCGAAGGTGCTCTGATTTTTCCAGCTACCACTGAGCTACCACCATAGCGATTTCTGCCCAAGACGACAGGGCCATAGGCAGGGTTGGGCTTAAGGCTGGTCTCGCAGGTTGTTCCGCGATTCACGCTTACAAAGTGCGAAAAATGCCATCACGGCCTTAGTTCGAGACCTAAGATTTGCGCTTTGGCTGCGAATCACTTGGCGCAGGTGTTAGCTTGCTCATGTTGCGATCAGGCCGCCCGATGCAGGATCATACCGACAGCCGAGGATCGACCGGTCACGGATTTTCTCGACGACCTCATCGATCACGTGCAGGGGCACCAGAAACCATTCGCGCGGCTTTACCAAATGGCCGAAGCGATCAGGGATCGAGAGATCGATCTGGCCAGCCGCAAACACCTTATGAATCAGGGCTTCCAGCTTTTGGCAGTTCACACCGTACACCTTGTAGGTAGCGACGACGTCAACACCGGCCAGCAAGTAGGTGGAACTCTTTTCGGCTCCCGCGATGCGAGTTTCGACAGAACCGCTGGTTACGCCGATCTTGTGAATCACCTCGCGATGTTCGGCGACGACAGGATGGTTGGATTTGCTGCGAAGGACATAGATCGTCCCGGTCTCGGTTTCGCCTTCGTCGGCGACATCCGCAAACAGCGGCCCCGCCACCGGATCGGTGATGCGCCGACCAGCGTCGTCCTTATGCAGCGAACGTTGCAGTGACCGCATGAGCATTTTGCTCTCGGTACCGTTGTCGAACACGACGCGAAGGCGCGCGTCGGTGCGGCCTTGCGGGTTGGTGAACATCTCGCCCATCGTCGCTACGTAGGCGATCTGGCCACTCACGACGAAGAACGCTCCCGGCCTGATTTCCGCCTTCAATTCGAACGGCCGAGTAACCCTTGTTCCGTCGGCCAATTCGCGCTGCACTTGAGCGAACAGAGACGAGTAGGTGTCAAAATCTTCGCACTTCTCGCGATTGGCCACCTCCTCGGCCGCGCGTTTCTCTTCCGTCGAGCGGACATGCCGGAGCTGCGTAATGTCAGGACCATCATCCGCTCCCGCGAGTTCCGCCATCAAGGCGTCCGCGTCCAGATCGGCGGCTTCATCAGCCTCTGCATCGTCGTCCTGCGCGAGCAGGCCATGTTTGTCGAACGCTGCGAGTAGGACGCGGCAGTCTTCCTGTTCACGCAACCGGTCCAGCCGCACGGCATAGAGGCGCTCGAAGATGTCACGGTTCTCGCCGTGGGCAGGTAGTCGCCCATTCTCTTCAAAAAACCGCTCGATGTCCTCGAACCCGGCGATGATGCGTTCCTCGCGCGGAGCGTAGGTGGCCTGCTTCTTCTTAGAGGGCGCAAAGTCCGCCAGCTCGTTTGCTAGCTCGTCCAGATCAGACATAGCGGCCTTCCTCCTTGAACCGCATGAACGCGGCAGCACCTTCGGCTAGCCGCTGCTCCCAGGCGTCCGCAGCGATGATCGACGGTAGACGCCCGCGCTCCCGCTTGAAGCGCACCGCGCGCCCGGCGAGGTCCTTGGCCTCATCCGGCGTGATCTTGGTCTTCTTGGCTGCGACCGCTGCCTTCACCTGCTTGAGCGTGGCCTCATCCATTGACTTGGCCAAGATCGAGTAGGCTGCCTGGAACGGGTTGATGCTGTCGATCAAGTCGATGTCGAGTTCCTTCACGTCCATCGCAAACTGCTTCACGCCATCGATCAACGCGGTGTTGGCCTTGACCTCGCCGCTGCCATCGTCGGTGCCCATCGCTATCGCCTTAGCTTTTTGCGTGAGGTTCAGCGCAGCGATGGCGTGTTGGCGCACGGCCTCCTGATCCTCCGGTGTGAGGTCCGGATACCGGTCACGGACAATCTTGCCCATCTGCACTTGCGTCAGGTCCTGCGGGACAGCTTCCTCGTTGAACAGGCCAGGGCCGATCACGTCTTTGTTCTGGACGTAAGACGCGATGACCTCATTTAGATCCTGCTGGCAGATGCGCGCCGCCTCGGGGCTTTTCGGGGTAGCCAGTCCGGCGATCTCGAAGTGGAATTCGCCCCGCTCCTCGTTGACGCCAACGTTGGTCTTGCCTTCTTGGTAACCGCCGGGGCCATAGTTGAAATCAGGCAGTGGCCCGGTGTTCTTGGGCGTGAACTGGAACTTGGGCGTCAGAACCTGCTCCATCAGCAAGCTGGCAGCGATGGCTTTGAGCGTATCGTTGATCGCATCGGCCACCGCAGCTTCGGAGGCATCCGGCTCGGCGATCAGGTTGGTGAAGGTGGCGACCGTCTTTCCGGGCGCATCGCGCGTGGCGCGGCCGATGATCTGGATGATCTCGGTGAGGCTCGACCGATAGCCGACCGTCAGCGCATGTTCGCACCAGATCCAGTCGAAGCCTTCCTTGGCCATTCCCAGCGCGATGATGATGTCGACGTGGTCGCGATCGTTCTTGTGGGCTGGGTCCTTGAGCGCGGACAACACCTTGGCACGTTTGGCAGGATCGCTGTCGTCCACAAGGTCCGCGATCTTGAGTGTCCGGCCATCGGCGAGCTTGACCAAGTGGAACCCCGTCACAGGATCGGCGCCCTGCCAGTCCCCGAGGTATTCCATGATCTCCTCGACTTCCTTGATCTTGTCCTTGGTGCTTTCCTTGGAGTTGACCGAGGGGATGTGGACGATCGTCTTGCGCGCCGGGTCGAGGCAGTGCTCGATCGCGGTGAGGTAGCGGCCAGTGTAGAAGAAATACCCGATCGCCAGCGACTTGAGATGGTCGTACCCGTTGAGCTGCTCGTAGTAGGTATAGGTGACTGTCTCGAACTTTGCCTCATCTTCCGGCGTCAGGACCGCGACAGTATCGCCCCGGAAGTAGCTTCCGGTCATGGCGATAATGTGGACCTTGTCGCGCGCGATGAAGGCTGTGAGCTGGCTGCCCAGCTTGTTGTCGGGGTTGGCCGAGACATGGTGGAACTCATCGATTGCGATCAGCCGACCGTCAAAGGCCTCAATGCCTAGAGCCTCAACTGCGAAACGGAACGTGGCGTGGGTACAAACCAGCACCTTATCATCGCTCGCCAGGAACTGGCCGACCGCCTTCACCTTCGAGGCATCGACCTTTACCTCGTCCGGCCCCGGCGCGTTGCAAAGGTTCCATTGCGGCTGGACTACCCAGTCCGCCCAGAACCCGTACATGGTGAGTGGCTCATCAGCAAAGCTACCGCCGATTGATTTCTCTGGCACGACGATAATTGCCTGCGAGAGCCCTTGGTTGTGGAGTTTGTCGAGTGCAATAAACATCAGGGCGCGGCTTTTGCCGGACGCTGGCGGGGACTTGATTAGCAGATATTGCTCGCCGCGCTTGTTATACGCGCGCTCCTGCATCGGCCGCATGCCGAGAGAGTTGGCTTTAGCCGAGACGCCATTGTGAGCGGTCTGAAAGGTAACGGCAGGGATCGGTTTGTCGGCGGTCATTCTGTCACTTCGTCAACGGTAGGCTCGGGTGTTTTTCGTTATTCACAGTTATCGCGCTGCCTGTCCATCCTCAGCGCCTTTGTGCGTTCCGGCCATGCCGAAATACCGGATTGGATCTGGCGCCTTCCATGTTGAAAGGCAGAATCTTGTGCTCGGCATCTCGTACGAACCAAAACTTCTTATCTAAGCGACTCAGATCGATAATAAGCGGCGAGTACATCCTGAACCAAGAAGCCAGCTTTTCCCGTCTCTCCGAATGAAGATTTTTTGCCAATAAGAGCGCCGCATTGGGGTCGCCGTGATCAATACATTTTTGCAAGGACAAGACCGCTGCTAAATGAACGGCGTCGTCCTGCGACCGTCCATCCAACAGATGAATAATCGAGGCGAGTTCCTGCGCTTGCCAGGGACCTGAAAGCCCTTGCATGAGGAACTTCCTATATGCCTTGGCCACACCGCGGGTTTCTCCATCAAGCTTCAACCTTGTTTTTGCGTCGTCCGGACCGGCAGTGCCTGATGCCCCTTCTTGCAGCAGAGGAAACTCGGGACTTCTAAGGCCGCTTGGCACGTACAGCGCCCGATCGATCAGAAAGACGTCGGCGGGATCTTCCGCTGAATAAAGTGCCCTTTTGGCGGGGCGCAGAATGACCATCCTACCCACAAAATAGAATGACGGGCTGCGCATCAGAAGCACCAGAGGATCAGGTTGCGCCACTGCAATGGTCAGAACCGCCTGTTTGCCACCCGATACTAGCTCGGCCTTGATCACCACACCAGTAATTAGACCGCGCACTCTACCCAACATGTGGCTGGCTTCGGGACTGACGCTGGATATCTTTGGGTTGATCTCCGGTACGTGTTTTCGGGCTTGGTCCGGCATACAAGGATGCCGCAACCAAGGTGGGCCTAAAGGCGGATCTATGTAAACGCTGCCACCGTTGTGACGAATGAAGAAAACTGGCTCGTTGCACTTCGGACAACGCGTCTTAATGCATTGGCCGTCTGCAACTCGCACTGTCCCCCCATGCGAATCTCCGCCTTTGCCAGAACAACCGCCAAGAGGGTGGAGCGGAATGGCTCGTCCGTCGATGGTGACGAACTCTACCAGCATGCCGCAATTCTTGCACTGAGCCAGGTTGCTCTCCCATCAACGATCATACCCTTGCGCGCAGGAAACCAACGCTTCGTATCAGGGCGTACACCTCATCCACATCACAGACGGCACAGTGAACCGATTAGGCCCAGTCTTCGAACACCAGCCCAACTTGCGCAATGCGTCCACGTGTGGGGCTTGGCCGACACAACTCGATCCTTCACCGGCCAAACAGGCCGAATAGAGCCTGTCGAGGATGCGCATCTTGGCAAGAGCTACCTTGGCACGTGCCGGAGGTTCTCGGACTGGCGCTGGGCGGCAAATCCTACCCACGCAGCCAGAGGGGCTGGCGATGCTGAACGGTGTCATCTCCATGCGCAAATCTCGGCGGTGGCGTTGGTCCAACAGGCTCCCACCCGGTCCATGGGGCCCAGCTCGACTTGCGCGTGGGCCGCTCCCGGCGCAGCATTCCAGAAGCCACTTGCTTGACTACCGGAGCGTGAAAGCTGGGCGAAGTATGACTGGTCCAGCGACATGATCTGGAAACTGCCGCCATTGTCGAGGCGAACCCAGCAGGAGCCATTCATGTACGAAGTACCCTCTACTGTCAGCCGACAGCGTCCCTTCTTGCCGCGATAGTCTGACTGGTCGCCTGCGGTTATCGTCGGGGGAGATATGCTTGGTTCTTTAGCGGGGGATAATGAGGGGTTCTTTGCGTCCGACAGTTCCTCGCCCATTTGGGCCAGAATCATGTGGCCCAATGCAGCGTCTCTGAATGCTGCAGCCACGATGGTCGCGGGCTGAACAGCTACCCGAGTCACAACGCCGAAGTTGTCCGTGTGCTTTGCGACACGACAGGGATCTGAGCATTCGACTATAGCAAGCCGAGCCCCGGCATCAGAGAGCATTTCGAGCTTTTGTGTGTCCCCAAAGCTTCCCAGGTATCGGTATGTCACAACGGCAGCTTGCTTGCCCTGTGCCCTTTCTCCATCCGATAGCGCGCCGACATAGATGTACTGATCGCCATCGCGCTGCGCGTATTCTGGCGCAGGCACCTGTGCCTCTGTGGCCGCATCATTGTTGTCCGGAGCTTCTTGCGACGAGCACGCAGCCAACTCTATTGCGAACACCAGCACCGCGACCTTCAGAAGGGTCTTCGACCTTGCCGATGCCGCGCGCGCTTCAGCCGCTTTCGTCACCTCGGTCATGCCGCTCCACCTTCTGAGGATCGTCCGCCAGTCATTTTGGTGTAGAGTTCGAATAGCTTTTCGAGGCGTTCGGTGTCGTTGCGGAAGCGGCGGCCGATGTAGATGCGTTCGAGGACTTCGTCGTTGCGATCGTGCGCGGCGCGCAGGCTTTCGGGCATGGTCTCGGGATCATAGAGGTCCGCAATCGTAGCCGGGAAATGCGACTCTCGGGCGAGGAGGATGTCCTCCGCGCAGCGGGTGAGGTCGGCCTTGTTCTGGTCAGTGAGGGAAGGGACCGGGAATGTATTATAAACGATCGTGTTGCTGAAGCGCATTCCATTACCCAGTCTGCCACCAACCGTTTCAGTCCAAACCAACATCAGCCGCGAGTTCAACAACGCGAACTCAACCGGATGCCAACCATAAATCATGTATGCAGTATGGCTAGAAACAAAGCCGCTACTCTTAAGATCAGCGGGAACATGGCTGAGGCCGTTACCAATCGTTAGGCCAACATGGATACCAATATTTTCCTGAAACGTTCTGTAGCAAAACGAGTGGGGACGATTTGCTGCTTTTTGAGCATCGCGGCCAGCGCCTTGCCTATATGAACGACAGCTTTCAAGCACCTTCGCTATTTCTGCAATGGCTTTTGCGTCATCAACTTGATCATCGTTAATCCACAAACACCATCGATCCACGCCATTAACTAATTCTTGAGTACCCCCATAACGCTTAAAGAAGCGTTCTGACCGAGGGTCGGCTGCAACAACGCTTTCTTTTTCATCTTGCTCGAAAATCAAGCGCTTTCCATCTACAGGGTTGCTCCCCATTACCATACGGGCGAAGCCTGAGATCGACGATTGCCTTGGAGCGCAAATGATCTCTGGTCCCGGCACGAGGTAGGGCGCGATCGACGAACATTCTACGACACTTCCTTCTCCAAAGAGCTTTTTATTCGATACCTCAGATCCAGTAAGGCCAATTATCGTGCAATAGACACCAGCGTTGTTCGCCGCGGAATTACTCCATCGGAATGGTCGGTAAGCGAACTTGACGTTCGCGGATTTTAATATGCGCGGCCATATGAGCGAGACTTGCTCTCCCTGACATATTGAACTGGTCGAAACCAGAGCCATGTCGCATCTTTGTTGCGCAACTAATGGCAATCCCCGAACAATAAAAGCGGATACGTAGTCCAGAAGTTGGGCTTTATCCAACCCGACTCGCTTCATATCCTCTATTTGATCCGAGCTCTTCTTCTTCGCCCCGAGATAAGGGGGATTACCGCAGATATACGTCTCCCCACCTTCATTCTCGAAGTCGATCTCCGCCTGATCGAGCGGCATCTCAAACAGGTCGTTCGCCTGCAGTTTTACGGCAGTTCCGGTTGGTGGGCAGATGCTCAGCCAATCCAACCGCAGGGCATTGCCGCAGGTAATCCAGTTCTGGCTATCAAGCGGCAAGAACTCGGCTAGCGCCTCCTTCTGCCCGCGATAGAGCACGTCGCACTGGTACTCCGCGATAATCAGGGCCAGCCGGGCGATCTCGGCGGGAAAGTTGCGTAGTTCGATACCGCGGAAGTTGGTCAGCGGAATGTCGCTGCGCCGGTCGGCCTCGCCGCGCCGCCGGTTGATCTCCGCCTCAAGCTCGCGCATCTGCTTGTAAGCGATGACGAGGAAGTTGCCCGATCCGCAGGCCGGATCGAACACCCGGATCTTGGCCATGCGGTTGCGCAGGTTGAGCAGCTTGCGGCTGTTGTCACCCGCTTCCTCAAGCTTCGCCCGCAGGTCATCGAGGAACAGCGGGTTCAGAACCTTCAGGATGTTCGGCACGCTGGTGTAATGCATGCCGAGCGCACCGCGCTCCTCATCGTCGGCCACGGCCTGGATCATCGAGCCGAAGATGTCCGGGTTGATCTTCTGCCAATCGAGGCTGCCGATATGCAGCAGGTATGACCGCGCGATCTTGCTGAAGCGCGGGCATTCGGTGGATCCCGAGAAGAGCTGCCCGTTCACATAGGGGAAGACATCGGCCCAGCTCTTGATCCCGGCGGCAGCGCGATCGGCCAGCCTGGTGTCCATCGCGCGGAAAATTTCGGCGATGACCATGTGCGTGTCGGACGCATCACGCGCACTCATGGTCTCGACGGTGCGGCTGAACAGGCCTTCGCCGACGAAAATGTCGGTATCCTCGGCAAAGAAGCAGAAGATCAGGCGGGCCATGAAGTGGTTCATGTCCTCGCTTCTGCTGGCCCAGTCAGGGTTGTCCTTCAGCAGTTCGACATAGAGCTTGTTAAGGCGGCCGGTCGCCTTGATGTCAAAGCTGCTTTCACGGATCTGCTGGACCGTGGTTATGCCCGCCAGTGGCAGGAAGAAGGCAAACTTGTCCGGGAAGGCGGCGTAATTGCAGGCTACTGTCTCGCCACTGGCCATGTCCTCCGCCTGGAAGGCCACGCCATCAGTGGCGAGGATGAACCGAGCCTTTTGTGACGCCGTCTTGGGACTCTTGCGAAGAGCGGCCAGCGTTCTGTCGACGTTGCCCGCATCGCAAGTTGCTATGTGGATATGGTTACGCTGCAAGACGGCGCCCGGAAGATCGGACTGATTGGAATTGCCCGCCCGCAATCGCTGCAGCGTGGTCTGCTTGTTGCCGAAAGCGGCAAGGAACTGGAACGGAAACTCGGAAGCGTCATAGGGTGCGCGAGCGAGGTCCGAGACGGCTTCTTCAATCTCTACGGGGTTCATGCGGGGCGAGGCCAGATTTTAAGGGCAAAATGGAAGAGTTCTTCGCCGCGCGCGAGAATGTCAGTTTCGTTCCAGCTGTCGCGCGTGTCGGTGCGCAACCAGGCGTTGAGGCGCAGATCGCTGTGTTCAACGATCTTTGCTCGCTTGACCGGGAATGCATGGTTCGACGCAGCGGTGTTGTTGGCACCGGTCAGCAGAGTGAGATTGCCGACTGTGTTGACCAGCACCTTGCGCCAGCTCGCCTCGTCATGATTTTGCGGCAAAGAGATTTCGAGATAGGGATAGTCCTCGATCGCGCCCTTCTGAGGAAGGAGGTGTTCGACAGTGACCGGACCTGAGAGATCGAGTTGCTCGTTCCTCGAAGTCGTCATCGCATCACCAAGTGCGCGTAGAATCATTGCACTGCGGTCTGCGCGGGAGGATACGTAAACCGGATTGTTAAGCCATCCCTCCCGGAAGCGCTCGTCGCTGGGCCAGAAGGCAGAGGCTTCCTGAGAGCGCAACAGTTCCGTACGGACCACTTCGGCCACGGTGGGCAGATCGGCAAGCGCCGTATCGTCAGCCTTGGCACGGGCCGCATAGGCCTGCTTTACCTTTGTCAGCAGGGACAGGAAGAAGCGGTTATAGTTTTTCGGCGTTTGCCAGCAGATGAAACGGCGGACCATGTAGGATTCGAGATCGACGATGATCTGGTCAACTTCC
Source organism: Novosphingobium aromaticivorans DSM 12444 (assembly GCF_000013325.1). GTDB lineage: Bacteria > Pseudomonadota > Alphaproteobacteria > Sphingomonadales > Sphingomonadaceae > Novosphingobium > Novosphingobium aromaticivorans. Next base: position 275,370 of record NC_007794.1, on the reverse strand, counting down.
GCCACTGGAATGCCTTGCCCTTCAACCGAAGCCAGGAAGAGCAGAAGCGGGTGAACCGTGCTGGTGTCGAGCGCACGGAGCCTGCTAGCGAAGACTTCCAGCCGGGAATTGCCTTTGGGCGCGATCAGACGGGCGAAATGATGGCTCGCCGTCTTCAGGTCCTTGAGGAAGTCCTCGTTGCTCGTGCTGTTCGCGTCGCGCCAATCGCGGAACTCCTTGAACAGGTGTCCGATGCGGATATCGTCCTCGGTATGCATTGTCAGGTAATGGAAAATGAATAGGTCGATGCGCGGCCGCACAAGGCGGCCTTGGCGTTCTTCTACGTGCCAGAACCTGCTCTCGCCGTCGCTCCCGGGCACCATGACCTGTTCGGTGTCAAAGTGCGACCAGTAGGTCTGGTAGAGACGATTGCCCTCCGCATCGCCTATGCGCATGAAAACGTAGTTGCGGATCAGGTCGGAAGGGAGAAGCGGCTGGCCGCGTGCGTTCAGCGTTTCGAAGATAACCTGTGGGTCGTCACCTTCCTCCAATTCGATCACGATGAGTTGCAGCGATTCCTTGAGCGCGGAGACCAGCGACAAAAAGCGATCCGGCGCCGAACTGGCATGTTCGGCCGAACGAATGAATTCAGCGATAGCCCTGGCGAAGAAGAGGTATGCTTGGACCATGCGTGGTCGGCCGCCGGTGTTTTCGGGGAAACGCGCTTCCAAGGCGGCAGGACTGCCCGCCGACATTACCTGTGAGAAAACCTCACGGTCAGAGTTGGTCGGCCAGACTTTGAACAATTCCTCCGATCCTTCCTCGCAATCCGGGTTGCGAGTGAGGCGCTTGAACAGGCGGATATCATCGGCGTCAGCACCAAGCTCCCCGCTCATGTCCCTCAGGGCGGCTAGGAATAGCTGCAGTGTGGTCAACCGCTGCTGTCCGTCGATCACGTCTGAGCGAGAGATTCCGCGCCCCATGACGTTGGCCACATTGAGCACGACGGCCCCAAGGAAATGCGTGCGAACCTTACCTTCGGCGGGCAGACCCAAGCGCTGAAGATGCGCATGGGCACGGCGGGAGATATCCTCCCAAAGCGGTTCCCACTGCTCCTCCTGATTCCAAACATAGGCACGCTGGAAAAGGGGGATGATGAATCGGCGCTCACGGGAAAACAGTTCCTGTACGCTCAGCTTTTCCGGCTTCACACTATCCCCCTCACACTTCCCCGAAATCATTACACTGCAGTATGTTGGCAGCAAGCCTCAGCTTTTACGGCCGACGTACAAAATTGCACCGATCACGCCCGCGATTCCCAAAATGATGAGTGCGTTCTGCACGAAGATCAGTCCGTCGAGGCTCAAGGTGCCCCATACTGTGAAGAGATGATCAAACATATCCATGCCCTTTGCGCGAGCTTTCAGAGGAGAAGACGAGTGTCACAGACCCAGGCCTTGGCTGAAGAGAGCATTGGCCATTTCGCGAATGCGCTGGCTCCATGCGAGCCGGGCGAGCCACCGTCGAGGGATGCCAGCCGCGCCATGGAGCGCGCCAGCAAGCTGTCCAGTGATCGCAGCGGTGGTATCCGCATCTTCGCCCAAGTTAGCTGCGGCCAATACGGCCTGCTCGAATGTGCCGGAGCGTCCGACGCTCCAAAGCGAGGCTTCCAGCGAGTGTGCGACATAACCACTAGCGCGAACCTTACTTCGCGGCAGACCGCGCCATGAGCCCGCTACAATCGCATTGATGGTACCCGTGTATTGGAGCCAGTCGGGAGACTGCAAAACTTCTGTTCGAGTCCATCCATTGATCGCGTTTGCGAGCATTTCGGCAAACGCTACGCAGGCATCCACTGCGTCACTTGCTCCGTGAGTGGTGCGGCTTTGGCGCGCGGCTGCATCGCGCATAGCTTCACGATCCCGGAAGAAGCGAACTGCGATGGGGCCAAGCCGCATGAGGCTGCCATTGCCTGCCGTATGAGGTGCGGTTGGACCAGCAATCGGGTTTCCGCTCTGCTTCCAGCTCCGAAGCGCACTACTTACCGTGTTGCCGATATCGAAACACTGCCCGTTGACCGAGTACTCTCCTTGGTCACGCCACGCGGCAAAGCGGCGCATCAAGTCCGCCTCGTCCAGACCGTTAGAGATCAGAAGGCTGTCCCCCAGCGCCAGCGCCATGGACGTGTCGTCTGTCCATTCGCCTGGCGTAAGTGCGAAAGGGCCGCCGCCAACCATGTCTGTCAAACGAGGGTAGGCATTGCGGGGCTGAAATTCGAGAGTTGTGCCCACTGCATCACCAACTGCGAGACCGAGCAGAATGCCCACCGCCCGGTCGCGCATGGCATCAAGGCTGGTGTCGGGTTGGCATTCTGGCACGTGGCGCGCACTGAGAACGTGGTTGAACTGATCTAGCGTCTCGATGGCGTTTGGGCGAACCTCGCGAATGGAGCTCACGGCCTTGTTTGCGTCCCACCCAAGTTCGACAAGAAGGCGTGCGGCAACCGTACCAGCTCGACCCAAACCGCCTTTGCAATGCAGCAGCACGTTGAAGCCGTTCCGCAGGCGGTTGCGAAGCTCTTCGCCAACGGTTTCCCACTCAGCTTCGAACGAGGGATCGGGCGTGCCGCAATCCTTGATTGGCAGGTGGTGCCAGTCGATGTGGCGCGCTACTACTTCAGCACCAAGCATTGGCACGCTGAGACGCTGCAATTCGCGCTGAGTGACGAGCGTTACGATCGCAGTGGCCCCCCAGTCACGGACGGCATCGAGATCGGAGGCTAAATCGCGCGCCCACGAGCCGCTCATTGCGTCCGGTTGGAATTTGCCAGGGCAGAAGGTGATACCGATACTGCCGAAACCGGGAAACGGCTCGACGGACGCGATCAGGAGGGGATGGGATTGACTGGTTCTCATGACGTCTCCTTTGCTATTCTACGGACAAGACCGCCAAGTGAGACGCAGATAAGCCAACGAACGTTGCTGGGAGCATCGCTCGGGATTTTCCGGATTGGCAAGGAGAGCGCATGAAACGTGCAGCAGTTGGGTTTTACTGGACGTTGCCCGTCCCATGGGACGGGTTCACCGAGCTTCCGGACGACATCGAAGACGCGGCCAAGGCAAGCAGGACAATACGCTACCAGCGCGAGCTAGTAACGGCGTACGCGGCTTCCCAAGGGTATGAGCTGATTCGGGAAGTTCATTTTCTCGAACTCGAACCGGATAGAGGGACCGAATTCATTTTTGAGCCTCTCCGGAAAGTGGAGGAGATCTGCCAAGCTAAGAACGCCATCATGCTGTTCGTCGAATTCGCGGAGGTTCAGGGTTGGCGAAGCCACGCGCCACTGCACGCTTGGGCAAATCAGGTAAGCATCGACGTCATGCCAATTTCAGCTTGTCCCACAATGGTAGACGACACAGTTTTCGACCCACACCGGCACTTTGCTGAGTGGCGCCATCGGCAGCGACAGTGGATTGAGTCCAAGTCACAGCGGATCGCACTCGCAGCGCAGCGTGCCGAGGAGTTGAAAGGCGCGGGGATGAGCAACACTGCTGCTGCCACGACTCTTAACGGCGAAGGCATCCGCAGTCCGACAGGAAGGCTGTGGACCTCTGATACGCTAAGAAAATTTGCTAGGAGCCTATAAGATCGACGTTCCGCCATGTTCGGATCATGTCGCAGCTTTCATCCGTCTTCGTCCGACAGTTAGCAAGCGCCTCGCTAGCTGGCACCTGGCGCCAGAGCTAACCGCAGCCGAGATTGACGGGGTGGTTTACTGCTAGGGCGCGTGGACAAATTCGAACGGCCGTTTACGCCCAATTGCAGCCCTTCGCTTGACCTGTCATTCCCGTTGACTTGGCTGAAGCAGGAGCAGTTGAGATGAGGGATCGCGTAGACGATGCCGTGAGCAAGGTTCCGGCCGTGACGCTTACGTTTTGGGTGATCAAAATTTTGGCGACGACGCTGGGTGAAACGGGCGGTGACGCGGTAAGCATGAGCTGGCTAGGGGAAACCACCCCGAACGCCGGAGCCAGCGGCATCAACGGGTATCTTGTCGGCACGGCTATATTTGGTCTGCTGCTCCTCGGACTGGTTTGGCTGCAAATTCGCGCGCGACGCTTCAATCCGTGGTTGTATTGGGCGACCATCATCGCCTCGACGACCGCCGGGACCACGCTCGCCGACTTTGCCACGCGCTCCATCGGTCTTGGCTACCCCGGCGGGTCACTGCTTCTCTTCAGCTTGGTGCTGATTTCCCTGTTCAGTTGGCATCGTGCCCTCGGCACCGTGGATGTGAACCGGATCGAAACCGCGCGGGCGGAGACCTTCTACTGGATCACGATTACATTCTCGCAGACCTTGGGCACGGCACTCGGCGATTGGGTTGCGGACGGCTCGCTTGGCTACTCTGGCGCTGCTTTGCTCTTCGGTGCAGCCCTCGCTGTTCTCGCCGCGTTTTACTGGTTCACCAGTCTCTCCCGCGTCTTGCTCTTCTGGGCCGCATTCATCCTTACTCGCCCCCTCGGAGCGACGGTTGGCGACTTCCTCGACAAGCCGGTGGCGAAGGGTGGTCTCGACCTCAGCCGACCCTTGGCAACGGCAGTTCTTGCGGGCGCGATCATCTTGCTCATTCTCGTTGCGCCGCAACGGGCGGGGATGCATCCGCGCGGCTCGGGTGAAGCTCGATGATGATGGCGGTTTTCCACCCCATCTCGGTTGCCCCACTCCACGCTGAATTTGTCCACGCGGCCTAGCATGAGCGTCAACTTTCGCCTGCCAAAGAGGGCGGTTGGTTGACACTTATCTTTTTGATTACTTGGAACTTTTCCCCGGTTGACTATGCCACTTTTTTTAGCGGCCCATTTTTTGGGCAGGTAGTCAAGGAAGCAGTGCGAATGCGTGGCTGGCAATAGCGTGTCTGCATCTCCGATCTGTTGCTTTGCGAGAACGGTTTCCCATCTCGTTCGGATTCAGCGACAAGCTCTTCTAGGACGCATTTGCGGAGTTTGTGTGCCTTTCACCCCCCAAGGCAAGCGGGAAGCCTAACAATACCCCGGATGTGAATTAGCACTGTACGCGGCTTGCAGGCAAAGCACGTCCACCCGCGAGGGTCACTCCACAAAGGAATGAAGCGGCATGCCCTAGTGATACTTCCTACCGCGTTTACCTGCATTACCCGTATCGTGGGTCAATCGGGGCCCCCACCGTTGCCCGTCCGGGCTGCCGTAGTCGCAAGTTGGCTTCCGCATTGGAAACCGTGACGTTTGATGCAGATATCCCTTGGCCCATCACCTAGGCGTCAGGGGGAGCGGGTGTCGACTCCCGCGGTATAGGCCTGATTGTGTGCTGGCCAGGCACCTAGCGGATGGCATGGTCTTTGCCGCGAATGTCGGCGTGCAACACTCCATCCAAGGCAGCTTCATTGGGGGCAGCGGGTGAAGCGCCAATTCGCATAAACCGCTGGCCCGCCTTCAGGAGCGAGAAAGCCGAGGCTTACACTCATGAGGGCGGGCCTATGCCGTTTGGACAAACGTCAGGCGCTATCCGTGCCGTTCATCGACACGAACTTCTCCAACGAGCTGGCCGGGATGAGCGTCCGGCGTCCGACCTTCAAAAAGTCCAGCTTCCGCTCTCGGAAAAGGCGATAGATCGTGGACCTGCCCAAGCCGAGAAGCTTGGTGGCATCATTGATCGAAACGAGCATATGAAGACCTCACCAAAAAATGCACCGGCAAGTCCCGGCGAATCACTTGGTGCTGTCACGACCTTCCGCGGACAAACGGTTTTGGAGAATCAAGCTGCTGCGGCTTCCTGAGAAACAGGCATCGGCAATCCGAGGGCGTCCGCAACAGGGGTCGTCAAGCGATCTGCAGCGAGGCGCGCTGGATCGCTGGCAACGTGCATGTATTGCAAGGTCGATCGGGCATTCGAATGGCCCAAAACCGCGCCAACCAACAACATGCCTTCACCTGCCGATGCGCCAAGACTGCCAACCGTGTGTCGAAGAATGTGCGGTGTGACCCCAGGTAGCTTGGCCTTAAGGATCGCCTGCGCCCAAACGCGCTTGGTACCTTGGAAGAAGCCTTCACCACGCTCAGCGGGAAACACAAATACTGCATCAGCAGTGGCCCCTTCCCGCAACTTGGCGAGCAGGATCGCCGCTGCCCCACCCAAGGGGCGGACACTACGCCCCGTTTTGGTATCTTGGAGGACCAGACGACCCGTTTCGAAATCCACCTCAGACCATTGCAGACCTGCGATTTCATCGCGCCTGCATCCGGTCAGTGCCCACAACCGGGCAATATTCACGGCCTTGGGATTCACGCCTGCCTTTTCCAATTCGTCCAGTGCTTCGCCCAGCCTTTTCAGTTCGTCCATCGACAAGTGGCGAACACGCACGTTGTCGGTTTTCCTGACGCTGGCGAGGGTTACCGGGTTGGCCTTTACCAAGCCTCGTCGCATTGCGAATGAGAAGACTGCGGAAAGGTCACGTATTACCTTACGTGCAGCACCTTCTCCGCCCTTAACAATTACGCGGTTGCGCACCCCCACCTTTTCGTCCTTCGACGTTTTGCCTATCGTGATCGCACGCCCCAGACTTTCTATGTCTTGCGACGAAACTTCTGAGATTCGCTTCTTGCCGAGAAGCGGCACGACGTGATTTCGAAGGCGGGAAAGTGTATATTTTTTCGTAAGGGGCTTCATAGGAACCCCAATGCGGATGCCCCGCTGCACGAAGCATCCTTCTTTCTCGTAAAGCGAGATGAGGGCTTCAACCGTCATCTCGCAACGTTGCGCCTTGATCACGGCCATCGGATCGCCCCCCAACTGCGCGGCGGCCAGTTCCCTTTTTGCTGCAGCACGAGCGTCTTTGGCCGACACCTTGCGTGCGTCACCGAGGGAAGGACACCGGACAGGCGCGTTCCTTCCGCCCCCGCCGACCCGATATTTCGCGATCCAAGACAACTTGCCAGACGGATAAACGCGAAGCCCAAAGCCAGAAAGCTCGGTGTCCCAAATCGTGTATGGCTTTATTGACGGCCGAGCATTCTCGACGATGGCGGCGGTGAGCTTTGCGGTTGGCATTGTCAAAACCTAGCAAAACTGACGCAATACGTCCATTATCAAGCTACCACCTAGCTACCACCGATGCTGGCCACAGACGCACAAATGCGCACATCAACACACGATAATCAGAACAAGAGTGGCTTAAAATACGAACATTAGACGCCTATACACATCAGGGCATAACCTAGCCCAACCTTGCCAAGGTTGGGGTCGAGGGTTCGAATCCCTTCGCCCGCTCCAGTTTCCCAAGGGTTTCAGCGAAACCCTTTCCCCAAAAAGTCTGACATGCGTTGTTCGGAAGTTCCTGGCTGCGTCCGGAATTTCGGAAGGCCGAGCCCTGTGAATCTGGTCCATCCGACAGAATGGCCGACGCTTGTCCTTGCCGAACTCTCGCCGAACGGCCGATCCATCAAGGCCTCGCGCCGGACATCGACGCCTCGCGCCAGGTCTTCCCCAAATCGAGTCGACGATGGCGGGCACCGTGATCCGCGGCCATGAACCGGCACCCTTTCGGACGGCACTAATGTGCGTTCGCTTAGCCCGCACCATTTTCAAACATATATCGCAAAATTTCTGGCGCGGGGATTGACGGTCGGCATGAAACGCGTTCTTTTGGGATATAAGTTTCAAATATTCCAGATCCATCGGCTGAAGGTGTGGCATGCCTGCTCCAGAATTCTTCGAAGTCAGCCAATGGGTCGAACGGCCGGCACAGACCTGCCCGCCGCTATCTGGCGAGATACGGGCCGACGTGGTCATTGTCGGCGGCGGCTTCACGGGCCTGAGCACGGCGCTTTCGCTGCGCGAGGCGGGCGTGGACGTGGCGCTGGTCGAGAAGGACTTCTGCGGAATGGGCGCCAGCGGACGCAACGCCGGGCACCTGACCCCGACCATCGGCAAGGACTTTCCCTCGCTGGTCAAGAGCGTCGGCAAGGAACGGGCGGTGGAATTCGCGCGCTTTGCCGACCGGGCAGTGCACTATACCGAGGCGATGATCCGCAAGCTGGGCGTGGACTGCGAGTACCGGCCGACCGGCAATATCGTCACCGGCCTTCACCCCCGCCACCGCAAACCGCTCGAGGAGGGCGCCGAACTGGCCTCGCGGCTAGGCGTGGGACTCGCGTTTCTCGACGAAGCCGAAGTGCGCCGCCGCAACCTGCCGGGCCATGTCCGCTTCGGCATGATCGAGAAGGCGGGCGGACACCTTCATCCCGGCAAGTACGTGATGGCGTTGCGGCAGGCGGCAATCGATGCGGGCGTGCGCATTTTCGAGGACAGCGCCGTAAGCCGGATCGAGGATGCGGGCTCCCCGGTGGTCGTTCACACCGCAACCGGCTCCGTCAGCGCGGACAAGCTGGTGATTGCGACCAACGCCTATACGCCGGTCACGCTCGGCCGCATGCGCAGCAAGGTCTTCCCGGTGCGGGTCACCCTGTTCCGCACCCAGGTGCTGACCGACGAGCAGTGGAAACGCATTGGCTGGGAAGGCGGGGAAGCGCTTTATACTGCGCACGAAGCCATGGAGAACTATCGCCCCCAGGCGGACGGGCGCATCTCGGGCGGATCGAAGTTCGTCCAGTATGGCTTCGGAAGCAAGTTGACGCGCGGTTATCTGCCCGAAATCTTCACGAGGTGGCGCGAAGTCTTCGCACGGCGCTTTCCCGAAATTCCGGATGTGAAGATCGAATCCTTCTGGGGCGGCTGGATCGGACTGACACTCGATTTCCTGCCGATCCACCAATCCAACGCGCGCGGCACGGTCTTCCACGGCATCGGCTACAATGGCCACGGCATCGCGCAGGGGACCTATGCCGGGCCGATGCTGGCCGATCAGGTGCTCGGTCGTGCCAATGCCGAGGTCGACCTGTTCCGCCGCTACCTGCTGCCGCTGCCGCCCGAACCGCTGCGCTGGCTGGTGATCAAGGGCATAACCGCCACGCTGGACCGGATCGACCGCAAGGTCGATGCGGATCTCGATGCCGGCCTCGCTTGAAGGACACGAACCGATGAACCATGCAATAGCCCTTGCGATGCCAGGCGCGCGCGCCGCGTGACCGTGGCCCGCGACACCGCCCGCCCGGTCGCGGCTGCGGTCCTGCCGACGATCCTGCCCGCGATCGCGCTGGGTGCCGCAGGCCTGCTGGTGCTGGGCGTACAGCCCGCCCTCTATGGCGCCTACGTTGGCGAAGGGCTTGTCATCGAAGCGCGCCTTGGCACGCTTGCGGCGGCCGAGATCAGCGCGATCGCGCTGGGCAGCGTGGCCGGTATCGCCCTGCTGGGGAAGACGCGCTCGCAGGTGGTGGGGCTGATCGGCATTGCGCTGATGGTATTCGGCAACCTGCTGCCGCTGGAACTGCCGCTGTTCCTGACCCGCGTGATCGCCGGGCTTGGCGGCGGCATGGTTGTGGCGCTGGGCGCTGCGCAGATCGCCCGGCAGGCCAATGTGAACGCGGCGAGCGGCTGGTTCCTGTTCCTCCAGGCAACCAGCCAGTATGCGCTGCTGCAAGGCCTTGCGGTGCTGGTGCCTGCCGCGCCGGCGGTGACGATCCAGCGGGCACTGGTGGTGCTGGCATTGGCAGCAATGCCCTTGCTGCTGCTGGTCCCGCGCCAGCTCGGCCTGTCCGGCGCCGGGCATCCGGGCGGTGATTCATCTGGCCGTCCGCCCCTCTCGGGCTGGATGGGGCTGGTGGTCTCCGCGCTGTTCGTTGGCGCGGCGATCGGCGTATGGGCCTATCTCGGCGTCTGGCTGGAACACCAGGGCATCCCGCCGCGCAGCGTTTCGCCGCGGCTGACCGCCGCGCTCGCCGGACAGATCGCAGGGGCGCTGTTTGCGGTGATGCTGGGCATGCGCAGCCGGGGCAGCATGCAGGTGGCGGTGAGCGGGGCGATCATGATCGCGACGGTCCTGCTGCTCCTGTCCCAGGGGCCTGGCGGTGCGACCGGATGGGCACTGATGATCGCGTTCGGCTTTGCCTGGATGTCTGGCACCCCGGCGCTTTCGGGCTTTCTGATCGAATGCGATCCCAGCCGCCGCAGCCTGCCCTTTTCGGCGTCGGCCCAATTGCTTGGCGCGGCCATCGTGCCGACCGCGGTGGGAGAGCTGCTCGCGCCCCACGGGCTCGGCCTCGTCCTGGCCGCATCGGCCAGCCTTGCCGCGCTGGCGATCGTCATGGTCGGGCCGGCGCTGGCAACGCGGCGACGGGTCGGCGCGGAATGACGCCGCCCTGATCCTCCGATGGGCCTGATCCTCCGATGGGGTGGTGGCGCGCGCAGAGCAGGTGCCTGAGGCAATTGCAGAAGGAACAGGGTCATGACCAAGGGATCGAATGACGGACAGGCGCCGGTCGCGCTGGTCACCGGGGCCAGCTCGGGTATCGGCAGGATCATGGCGGCGGCGCTTGCGGCCGATGGCCACGTGGTGTTCGGCACTTCGCGCGCTCCGGCAGCAACGGAGACGGATGACGGCGTGCGGATGATCGCGATGGACGTCGACAGCGACGCCTCGGTAGACCGGGCGGTGGCCGAAGTGCTGGGACAGGCGGGACGACTCGACATGGTCGTCTGCAATGCCGGGTTCGGCGTGATGGGGCCGATCGAGGACACTCCCGCCGAACTGATGATCGCCCAGTTCCAGACCAACGTGTTCGGCGTGCACCGCGTGTGCCGCGCGGTGCTGCCGCTTCTGCGCCAGCGCCCGGTGGCAAAGCTTGTCGTAACCGGTTCGATGGCAGGCATGGTCGGGCTGCCCATGCAGGGCATGTACAGCGCATCGAAGTTCGCGCTGGAGGGCTATTGCGAGACACTGCGCCTGGAACTGCGCGATTCCCCGGTCCGTGTCGCGCTGATCGAGCCCGGCGATTTCCCGACCGGCTTCACGGCATCACGCCGGATGATCCCGGATGCCGAGATGTCTGCTGCAAACCGCGCAAAGTTGGCGCGGGTGTCCGCGATCGTGGCGGAAGACGAAAGCAACGGCGGCGATCTTGCGCTACTGGGCGAGGCCATCGTGCGGATCGCCCATGATCCCAGCCCGCCGCTGCGCAACATCGTCGCGTCACCCGAACAGATGGAACTGGTCGAAGCGGTGCGGCCGACGCTCTCGCCCGACGAATGGGAAGGCTTCATGGCCGAGCATTTCGGGATCGAAGCGGCGTAACACGGGAACCAGCCAGCGCCGCTCGACGCTGGCTGGAACCGGCTTTAGACGAGTCCGGCGTGCCGCGCCTTGAGCTGGAGACCGAGCACCTTGCAGTAGAAGCGCACCTGCGCGAGGTTGCCGCCCATGAACCACAGGCCCTCCTGCGCGGTGGGCTTCCACATGTTGCGCAGTTCGCCTTCCCACGGGCCGGGATCGCCCTTGTAGCCCGAACCATAGCCCCAGCACTTGCCGATCTTCATGGCGACATCCTCGCCGATCAGCCGCGCAACCCATTCCTCCATCGACCCGAAGCCGGTGGCGTAGACCACGATGTCGGCCTCGAGATGCGTGCCATCGGCGAACGCGACGCCGGTTTCGGTGAGGTGGGAGATTTCAGTGCCCGATTTGAGCGCGATGCGGCCATCCGCGATCATCTCCGACGCGCCGACATCGATGTAGTAGCCCGAGGCCGCCCGCAGGTACTTGCCGTTGATGCCAGCGCCGTCTTCGGCGAAATCGAGCTTGAACCCGGCCTGCTCCAGCCGCGCATAGAATGGCGCTTCCGCCTCGCGGATCTCCGCCCATGCCTGGCGGGCCGATATTTCCGCCAGCCGGATCGGCACAGACGCATTGATGAGGTCGGCAAGCTCGGTCGTGATCCCGGCATCCACCGCTTCCTGCGAATAGACCTGCTTCAGCATCACGTCGGTCATCGTATGCTGGCGCACGATGTGGGTGGACGAGCGCTGCACCATGGTGGCGTGGGCCCCGTGCTCGACCAGATCGGCACAGATATCGTGCGCGCTGTTGTTCGCGCCGATCACCACCACGCGCTTGCCCGCAAGTCCTTCACCGCCGGAGTGGGCGCTGGAATGATACTGCGCGCCCTTGAAACGGTCCTGCCCCTCGATCTGCGGCACGCGCGGGAAACCAGCGTTGCCCAGCGCCATGACGAGCTGTGTCGGGCGCAGTTCGATCTCCGTCCCGCCCCGGCGGACGCGGGCGGTCCAGGCGCCGGTGGCGGGGTCATGCCGCGCGGCGAGCAACTCGGTGTCGCACCAGACGTTGAGCTCCATCGCCTCGGCATAAAGCTCCAGCCAGTCGCCCATCTTGTCCTTGGGCGTAAAGACCGGCCAGTGATCGGGGAAGGGCAGGTACGGCATGTGATCGTACCAGACCGGGTCGTGCAGCGTGAGCGACTTGTAGCGCGAACGCCACTGGTCTCCCACGCGCGGATGCTTGTCGATCAGAAGGTGCGGCACGCCCAGCAGGCGCAGCGTTGCACCGATGGCAAGTCCGGCCTGCCCGGCGCCTACCACCAGCACGTAGGGCTGCTCGCTGGTGCCCATGGCGGAGCGTTCAGCCGCGATCAGATCCTGCCAGTTGCGCCCTTGCGCATCGTGGACGACGCCGGATGCACGGCGACCCCGCACGGGGAATTCGTGACCGCGCAGGTCCGCAAGCATGGTGAACAGCGAAAGCGCCTTGCCGTCCATGAGGCGGACGTAGCCGCGCCCCGCACCGACGGCGGTCTCGAAGCTGATGAAGCCCTCGCTTGCACTGGGGGCCGCACTGGTCGCCCAGGAATGCGTCGCGGTTGCGCCGCCACGCGCCGCTGCGAAGGCTGCAATCGCCTCGCCCCCTTCATGCGTAGCCAGTGTCCAGTCGAAGGCCAGAAAATCACGCCAAAGGCCGGTCGGCAGGAACAGGCTGGCCACCGCGGCCTTGTCCTCGCCCGCCAGCGCTGCCTCCAGGCTGGCAAGCCACTTGGTAACGTCCGTCACGGAAAGTCCTCTCTTCTGTGTGATACATCGCGCCGTGATCGCGGCAGGCTGGCGACCTGCCGGCGATCGGGGCGAGCCGGATCAGAAGTGCGCGCTAAGCTCGATGCCGTAGGTGCGCGGCTCGTTGTAGTTGAGCTGATCCTGGGTGATGATCGGGAATATGCCAGTGATGTATTCGGTCTTGGTCAGGTTCTTGCCCCACAGGGCGATCTCGTAACGACCTCCGGGCGCGGCCCAGCCAACGCGGGCGTTCAGCAGGCCGTAGCCCTTGACCTTGTTGGCTTCCAGATTGTCGGGATAGAGGAAGAACGACGAGGTGTAGGTGCCGTCCACCTTGGCCCGGACCTCGCTGCCGTTGGCCATCGGGACGGTCAGCCTGATGCCAGCCGCGCCCGCGAACTCCGGTGCATTTACAAGGCGATTGCCGGCAAGGCTAGCCCCGCCAAGCGCCGTGAACGTCTTGTACTTGCTGTCCATCAGCGTGAACGCCGTGAACAGTTCAAGATTGCGCACGGGTACGGCGGTGATTTCGGCTTCCAGACCGTAGATCCGCGCATTGCCGGCATTGAGCTTGCGCTGGACGGGTACGGGCCCGCTCAGGTCGAAGATGAAGACCTGGAGATCCCGATAATCGTAGTAGAACCCGGAAGCGTTGAAGCGCAGGTGGCGGTCAAACAGGTCCGTCTTGAAGCCGACCTCGTAGGCATAGAGCCGTTCCGAACCAAACGGCGTCAACTGCGCGGCGTCGGTCGAGGCCCCGCCGGCAAAGCCCCCGCTGTTGTAGCCCTTCGAGAACGACGCGTAGATGAGCGCGTTGTCCACCTTGTAGTTGAGCGCCGCGCGCCAGCTCAGGTCATTGAAGCCCTTGCTTTCGTTGAAGTCGATCAGCGGCACGACAACGTCCGAAAAGGCCTTGCGCGGATTCACCGTCCCCAGGGCGTCGAACAGGCTGGCGAACTTCATGCCGATGCGATCGTGCGAGTAGCGCAGGCCGAGCGTGGCGGTGAGGCGGTCGGTCAGCTTGTAGTCGCCCTGCCCGAACACGGCGTAGCTGTCGGTCTTCTGGGTGTAGGGATAGCGCAGCAGGCCCAGAGAATTCGCCGGATCGAAGCCCTCGAGCGGTGCCGATGGATCGCGCAGGCCTCGCAGAAGATCGAAGGCGCTGTCGGTCTTCAGGTTGTCGTGGAAGTAGAAGCCGCCGACGATCCAGTTGAAGGTGTTCTCGCCCACCGATTGCAGGCGCAGTTCCTGGCTGAACTGGCGCGGGCGGTCCTCGTAGTAGGCCGTGATGACCTGGTTGGGGCTCGCGTCGGTGTCCTCCAGGGTTGCCCGGTTTACCTGTTCATAGGCCGTGATCGAGGTGAGCTGGACCCCGCCGAAGGTGAACTGGCCCAGCAGCGAGGCGCCGAACACGCGGATGCGCTCCTTGCCCTCGACGTCGTAGTCCCCGGCATAGGGATCGCCGTCGGTATCGGCATAGCCGAACCCGTCGGTCGGCGTGCCATCGGGCAGGAATGCGGGATCGCCGAAGAAGTCGACGCCCTGGCCACGATGCTGGAACTGGCGCGCGCCGCCGTTGTTCGCGCCGCCGTGCACCGTCAGCCGCACCAGCGTATCCGCGTCGGGCTTGAAATCGAGAATGCCGCGCCCGGCCCAGAGGTTGATGTTGTTGACGCGGTGGCCGGTCACGCGATTGAAGGTCGTGCCATCGTTGCGGTGATAGAGGCCCGAGATGCGCGCGGTAAGCACGTCGCCCGCAATCGGACCGCCGACGCCGCCTTCAATGCGGACCTCGTTGAAACGGCCATAGAGCGCCGAGACATCGCCGCTCAGCGTATCGGTCGGCTTGCGCGAGCTGAAGCGGATCGCGCCGGCGGTGGTATTGCGCCCATAGAGCGTGCCCTGCGGCCCCTTGAGCACCTCGATACCCTCGCTGTCGAACACGTTGAACAGCTTGCCCGCGTTGGCGCCGAGGAACACGTCATCGACGTAGACGCCCACCGCGCCGGTGGTGTTGGAATTGAAGTCGCCGATGCCGACACCGCGGATGAACAGCGATGTGGTGGAGGCCGCGGTGCCAGCCTGCATCGAAAGGCTGGGCACCAGCAGGGTCAGGTCGCGCGGATCGCGCACGCCGGAATCCCGCAGCGCTTCGCCGGTGACGGCCGTGATCGCGATCGGCACATCCTGGACATTCTGCTGGCGCCGCTGCGCGGTCACGACAATTTCGCCCAGCCCGCCATCGGCTCGGCCTGCCGACTGGCCCGTCGATTGATCGGCAGCCTGCGCCCGCACCACAACCGGCAATGCAAAGAGGTATGTCGTAGCAGCCAGCACAGCCATCAGCTTATGCTTTTGCGAAAACCTGATCATTACCGGTTTCTCCCCACTCTGGATGTACGGCCCCAATCCCTGGCATTGGCGAAATACCACTCTTTGTCCCTTGAGACAGTCCAGTGGTCAAGGCATAAATGGGATTAAAATCCGAATATTGACCAGAGCCCACTTGCATGCACCAGCTTCATCGCTACAATCGCGCCATGACCGAAGGATCTGAATTTCAGTCAAAAACGACCCCGACGGGGCGCAAGCAGTTGTTCCGCCGCCCGCGCCAGAAGCGGAGCCAGCAGCGGTTCGAAGCCATTCTCGATTCGGCAGAGCGGCTGCTTGAACGGCTGGAGCCTGACGAAATCAGCGTTTACACACTGGCAGAGGATGCGGGCATATCGCCCCCTTCGATCTACCAGTTCTTCGCCGATGCCGGTCAGGTGTTCATTGCCCTGTCCGAGCGCATTCACGCGCACATCGTCGCAGGGTACAATCGCAGCTACCACGGCCCGTTCAGTACCTGGCAGGAACTGATGTCTATCCGGTTCGGCGAGGCCCGCGACTACTACAATTCGCATGCGGCCGCCCGGCGTCTGCTGCTTGGTTCGGGCCTTTCAGCCACGATCCGCGCCCGCGACCTGCAGATCGATCGCCAGTTGGCGATCCGCAGCCTGGAAGAGTTCGGGCAGCATTTCCAGGTGCCCGACCTTCCCGAACTGGTCGAACGCTTCACCGAGCTGCTGGTCATCAACGACGCCATGTGGACCCTGTCGGTCCACCGGCACGACTGCATAACCGATGCCTACGAAGAACAGGCAAGGCGCGCGCGCGAAGCGTACACGCGCACGTTCCTGCCCGAGTACCTGCCCGTCCGGGAGCATCCCGATGCCGCGGCCTGAATGGCTGCGGCAAGGACGAAATCCGCCCTTTCTTTCCCGACTCGAGCCGAACGGCCCTTCCGATAGGAGAAACCTGATGCGTGCCAAGCCGAACGACGTCGACCTTCGCGAACGGGCCGCGAAGGTCATCCCCAACGGCATGTTCGGCCATGAGGCCACGCATCTCCTGCCTGCATCGTTCCCGCAGTTCTTCAGCCGCGCGAAGGGCGCCTACATCTGGGATGTCGACGGCAACCGCTATCTCGATTTCATGTGCGCCTACGGCCCCAACCTTCTCGGCTATGGCGACGAGCTGATCGACGCGGCGGCGACCCGCCAGCTTGCCCTTGGCGACACGATGACCGGACCCGGGCCGGTCCTGGTGGATCTTTGCGAAACTCTGGTCGACATGATCAGCCATGCCGACTGGGTCATGGTGTGCAAGAACGGCACCGACGCCACCACGATGGCCCTGACCGCAGCCCGCGCGCAGACCGGCAAGCGCCGCGTCCTCGTCGCCGAGGGGGCCTATCACGGTGCGGCACCGTGGTGCACGCCGATGCCGGGCGGGATCGTGCCCGAAGAGCGGGCCTTCATCTCGAAGTACAAGTACAACGATGTCGCCAGCCTCGAGGCCGCCGTGGCCGCGGCCGGCGACGATCTCGCCGCAATCTTTGCCTCGCCATTCAAGCACGATGCTTTCGAGGACCAGGCCCTGCCCGACCCGGCCTATGCCCGCCGCGCACGCGAGCTGTGCGACCAGACCGGCGCCATGCTGATCGTCGACGACGTTCGCGCGGGCTTCCGCCTCGTGCGCGATTGCAGTTGGGAACTGGTCGGCGTCCGCCCGGATCTCAGCAGTTGGGGCAAGTCCTTCGCCAATGGTCACCCGATCTCGGCGCTGCTTGGCTCGAACTCATGCCGCGCCGGAGCCGAGGCGATCTATGCCACCGGTTCGTTCTGGTTCTCCGCCGTGCCGATGGCCGCCGCGATCGAGACGCTGCGCATCCTGCGCGAAAGCGATTACCTCGAGCGTACGATCCGTCTGGGCGAGAGGCTGCGCGAAGGTCTTGCGGCGGCGGCGGCACGCCATGGCTTCTCGCTGCGCCAGACTGGCCCGGTCCAGATGCCGCAGATCCTGTTCAACGACGATCCCGATTTCCGCATCGGCTTTGCCTGGGCAGAGGCCATGCTCGAGCGCGGCGTCTACGTTCATCCCTGGCACAACATGTTCCTCAACGGCGCAATGTCCGAGACGGACATCGACTTTGCCATCGAGGCGGCAGATGGCGCCTTCGCACAGGTGCGCGAGCATGTTGGCGAACTGGAGCCGCACGCGACGCTGATGAGTCTGCTTGGCGCGCACTGAGCGCCGATGCCTGCGACTTGAAGGGGCAGACCCTAGGCTTCGCGTTCGCCTCCGGGCGCTCCCTTCGCCAGCTTCGGCGCAAGGAGCGCACAGGCGATGAGCTGGAGCTGGTGGAATACCATGATGGGTAGCAGCACGATGCCCACCTGCGCCGCGGGGAACAGCACCCCCGCCATCGGCACTCCGGATGCCAGGCTCTTCTTCGAACCGCAGAACAGCAGAACCACCGCATCCTCGCGCGGTAGCCCCATTGCCCGTCCCAGCAGGGTCGTCATGCCCAGGACCAGGCCAAGCAGGGCAAGGCACAGCACCGTCAGCAGCGCCAGGCTTTCAGGCGCGACCTTTTGCCACAGACCCTCGACCACGGCCGCCCCGAAGGCCGCGTAGACCACGAGCAGGATCGAACCTCTGTCCACCCGGCCCAGCCACGCCTTGTTGCGCGCGACAAACTCGCCGATCCAGGGCCGCATCAGATGTCCCACGACAAACGGCAGCAGCAACTGACCCACGATCTTCTCGACCGAATCCCACGAAAGGCCGCCCGTCGAACCGCCCATCAACAGCGCGACGAGCGCCGGTGTCAGGAAGATACCCGCGAGATTCGAGAACGACGCCGCGCAGACAGCCGCCGCGACATTGCCACGCGCAATGGCAGTGAACGCGATCGACGATTGAACCGTTGAGGGCAGCAGGGTCAGGAACAGCATCCCTGCCGCCAGTTCCCGGGGCAGCACGTGCAATGCGCCGATCAGGATGCCCAGCAACGGAAACATCACGAATGTGACCGCGAGTGTCGCCAGATGCAGGCGCCAATTGCGCGCGCCGGCGATTATCGCCTCGCGCGAAAGCTTGGCGCCGTGGAGGAAGAACAGCAGGACGATGCCCGCCTGCGCCGCCAGGTCCACCCAAGCCACCGCCGCGCCGCGCGCGGGCAGCACGCTGGCGAGGGCCACCGTCGCAAGCAGCGCGATCACGAACGGGTCGAGCAATGCGGCCAACCGCTGCATCACGCCGGTTTTCCGATGATCGGGGCACGATGCATTGCGAGGCTCCTGGTTGCTGGTCGCGACAAGACGGATTTCCCGAGGTTCGGCGGACAGGGTCGCGCCGGCCACCGGGCGGTTCCGGGTGCGAACCGCTCATTGCCGGAAACGGGCACAGTGCCAAGTACCCAATGCCCGCTGACGGCAGCTCGGGGATCGGTCCGAGCGCAGCTTCCGCAGGGCAGCGGCGCGCTACTGGCCCGGCGCGGGCTGCTCGGTCAGGGTGAAGCCCGACGTGGTCGCCTTGGCGGAAGGATCGCGCAGCGGGCGCGGCTTGCCGCCGCCGGCGACGACGCTGTCGAGCGCGCGGAACAGCGGGGTGAGCAGCGGCACGTCACCCTTGTGACGCACGTCCTGCAGGTGCCCGTCCGCATCGTATCGCGCCTCGTCGGGCATCAGCCACGCATAGTCGAGCGAGCCCATCGCGAAGAGCAGGCGCGCCTTGGCGATTGTCGCCCCGGCAATGGCATTGTTGTAGCCGTTGCGGGCCGAAAGCAGTTCCCGTGCAAGATCGAGCACGTCCAGCGTGGTCCGCAGACCGGCACGTTCCTGGAGCAGCGCGCCGTCATAGGCCTTGCGCGCGGATTCGACCGCTTCGCCAAGCCGGGCGATGCCCCCGGTCTGCGCCTGCCATTCGCTCCAGGCATCGGCGATCGCGGCGCGGTTTTCGCGCATGGCCGCATCGACGAGCCGCCAGTCCGCATCGTTCGCCGCATCCGCCTCGGCAAGACGCGCGCGGCGCACGCCGCTTTCGAACAGCGGTGCGCTCAGCACCACCTCGCCGCGCAGGGTGTTCTGGCGAAGCGCATTCGAATAGGGCGAAAGCGTGCCGTAATCGGCTGATCCGCGCAGGTCGACGCGCGGCATCAGGTCCGCCCGCGCGCTGGCCGCCTGGGCCCGCGAAACCTTCTCGCGCGCCTGGGCCGCGAACAGCACGGGATTGTGCAGTTCGGCAAAGAGATAGGCCTCCTCGATCGTCCGCACGGGCAGGCTCAACGGATTGGGCGCGGCGGCATTCTCGGCGGCCGGCGCACCGGTGGTACGAAGGAACGTGGCCTCACTTCCGGCGGCGGCACGCTGCGCGGCGAGCAATTGTGCCCGGCCCAGATCGACGCGGGTTTCCACCTGCTGCACGTCGGTCGACGTCACCTCGCGCGCGTTGAAGCGGGCCTGGTTGTCGGAAAGCTCCTGTTCGAGCAGCGCAAGGTTGTCGCGCGCGATGCCCACGGCGGCGCGGTCGCGCAGCACGCCGACATAGGCGCCAATCGCATCGAGCATGGTCTGCTGCTCGGTCGAGCGCAGGACGTTGCGCTGGTATTCCACTTGCGCGGACGCGAACTGTTCGGCCGCGACATTTCGCCCGAAGGTGAACAGGGGCTGCGTGAGGATCGCCTGTGCCGTGCTCGTCCAGCCATTGAACGCGGTATAGACGCCCGCCGGGGTCTCGAAGTTGTCGCGCTGCCAGCCATAGGTGCCCGATGCGCTGAGCTTGGGTCCATAGGCGGCGCGGGCCTGGGGAATGCGCCAGTCCGCCCCGCGTACCGATGCGCGCTGGGCCTGAAGGCTGGGATTGGACCAGTAGGCACGGCGCAGCGCGTCCGGCAGGGCCGCCACGGGGGTCGGTTCCCGCAACTGGTCGGCGATGTCGGACGGGGTTTCGGGTGGCAGTTCCGGCGCCTCGACGAAAGTGCTCGCGATCTCCTGCGCCCGGGCGACGGTGGGTGCGACTGTGGATACGACGGTGCCTGTGGCTGTTTCCGCCAGAAGCAGAGCCAGCCATGCCACGCCGCCGTTCGCCTTTGGCCTCATGCTCAATTGTCCCGGAACGCGCGCGAGAACTGGTCGCGCAGCGGCTTGGTGAAATAGGAAAGGAGCGACCGACTGCCGGTCTCGATATAGACTTCGGCGGGCATCCCGCTGCGCAAGTCCAGCTTCTCGCGGGCGATGGCAGCCTGGTCCACCGCGATCCGGACCATGTAGAACGATGCGCGGGATTCGGGATTCTCTGTCCGGTCGGTTGCGACGTAGAGCACCTTGCCGGCGATTTCCGGCGTGGCCGCGCGGTTGAAGGCGGAAAAGCGCACGCGCGCCACCTGCCCCTTCGCCACCTGGTCGATGTCCGCCGGGCCGATGGCCGCCTCGACCACCATCACGTCGCGATCGGGCACTATTTCCATGATCGGCTCGGCCGGACGGACCACGTCGCCGATCGCGGCGAAGGCGATCTTCTCGACCGTGCCGGAATAGGGCGCGCGGATCTCGCTGCGGTCCTGCTGGTCGTTGGCCGCGACGCTGCGAAGGCGCTGCTGGTTGAGCGCGGTGTTGACCTGGGCCAGTTCCACGCCGGCATCTACGCGGCGCTGCTGGCTTACCTGGATCGACTGTTCCTGCGCCTCGGTGATGCGCGCGCGGGCCTGCGCAATCTGCGCATTGAGCGCGCCGACCGACCCGTCGAGATCGACGGCGGAGCGTTCGAGCTGGTTCAACCGGTTGATCGTGACGAGCTGCTTGTCCCACAGGTCCTTTACGCTCTGGCGCTCGGGCTCGATCAGGGTGCGCTGCTTGCGCAGCGACGCGATCTGCGCCTCGATGCCGCGGATCTCCTGCTGGTACTGGTTCACGCGCGCGCCGAGTTGTGCTCGGACCTGCGCCGTTTCGACACTGCGCATGCGGAACAGGTGCGCTTCGTCGGCCATGGCCTTCGCCGCGCTGGGCGTTCCGGCATTGAGCAGCTCGGGCGGGAATGTGACCGAGCCGAGGCCGAGACGCTCTGCCTCAAGGCGCGCGCGCTGGGCCAGCAACTGCTCGACGGTCAGGCTCGAATACGTTGCATCCGCACCGGTGACACGGTCGTCCAGCCGCATCAGCAACTGGCCTTGCTTCACGTGTTCGCCGTTGGTCACGGCGATTTCGGCAATCACGCCGCCGGTAGGATGGGCAATCCGCTTGACCCGCGACTGGACGCCGACCTGGCCGTTCCCGATCACCGCGCCGCCGATCGGCACGACCAGCGCCATCGCGAACAGGACAACGAACAGCCCGCCCACGATCGCGGCGAGGCGGCGCAGGTTGGTGGCGGACTCGGGCGCGGGAGCGTCGGTGTCCCAAGGGACCGGCAGGTTCGTTCCGCCCATGACTGCTGGCAAGCTCATTGCGCAACCTCCCCTTCGGAACCGGTCTTGCTGGCACCGACCTTGGCCGGGCCTGTCCGGGCGGCAACGGTCTGGCCGTCCTTCGGCTCGCCGGGGTTGGCGGTGCTGAGCCGCTTCATCACCTCGTCGCGCTCGCCAAGGTCGATGATGCGGCCACCCGCCATGACCGCGACATGGCTGATCGGCCCGAGCGTAGCGGGGCGGTGGGTAATCATGACAACTATGCCGCCGCGCTTGCGGACGTCCTCGACCGCCTTGGCCAGGGCTGCGTCGCCCGCCGAGTCGAGATTGGAATTGGCCTCGTCCAGCGCGACAAGGAACGGTTCGCCGTAAAGCGCCCTGGCAAGGCCCACGCGCTGGCGCTGGCCGGCGGAGAGTTCCAGCCCGCCCCCCGTCAGCCGCGTGTCATAGCCGTCGGGCATGGCCAGGATCGTCTCGTGCATTCCCGCCGCGCGCGCGGCCGCGATCACGCCGTCCGACGTGGCATCGGGATCGAAGCGCGCGATGTTCTCGCCGATGGTGCCGTCGACGAGTTCCACGGTCTGCGGCACGTAGCCGATGTGGCGGCCCAGGCTTTCGGCAGCCCACTGGTCGAGCGTCGCGCCATCGAGGCGGACTTCGCCCCGCTGCGGGCGCCAGATGCCGAGCATGGCCTTCATCAGCGAGGTCTTGCCGGCCGCGCTAGGCCCGATGATCGCAAGCGCCTGGCCGGGGGTGAGCGAAAGGGCCGCGCCCTGCACGGTCATGCGCTGGACGCCCGGCGGGGCCACCCACAGGTCGCGGATCGAGAGTTCGGCGCTGGGCGCGCCAAGCTCGATCGAGCGGGGCGGTGCCTTCTGGAAGGCATTGATGAGCTGGACGATCCGCTCCCAGCCGGTGCTTGCCGCGACCAGGCCGCGCCAGTTGGCGATTGCCGAATCGACCGGCGCCAGCGCGCGTCCGGACAACACCGAGGACGCGAGAATCACGCCGCCGCTGGCCTTGTCGTCGATCACCAGCAGCGCGCCCACGGTCAGGATCAGCGATTGCAGGAAGACGCGGAACGTGCGCCCCGCCCCGCCGAACCGCGAGACAAGCCGCGACAGGCGCGATTGCGATTCGAGAAAATCCGCTTCCCAGCCACGCGTCCGGGTCAGCAGGCGCTCCTGCATGCCCATGGCGACGGCCGTCTCGGCATTGCGGATCTCGGCCTGGGCCGAGGCGGACCGCTGGCCGATGACCGACTGCAATTGCCGGGTCGCACTCGCCGTCCGCCGGTTGGACCACAACGCGATCGCGGACAGCACGATCACCCCGACCAGCGCCGTCAGCCCCAGCCACCAGTGCAACGCAGTCAGCACGAAGAGGAACACGATTACCCACGGCAGGTCGATCAGCGCCGTCGGCCCCGGCCCCGCAAGGAACGTGTGGATCGCATCGAGATCGCGGATCGGCTGAAGACCGTCGCCCTTGTCGGCGGCGGCGCGCAGGGGGCGCGAAACCGTGGCGTGGTGGACGGCAGCAAAGAGATCGTCATGCACGCCATTGGCGACCGAGAGCATCGCCTCGCCGCGAATGGCCTCGAACAGGGCCTGGAACAGGTAGACCAGCACGATCATCGCGAACAGGCCGACAAGGGTCGGGATGCTGCGGCTCGGCAGTACCGAGTCATAGACCAGCATCATGTATATCGTGCCGGCGAAAACGAGAAGGTTGAGCAGGACGCTGGCGGCAATCACCAGCACTAGCGACGAACGATATCGCGCAACGAACAACTTAAGATAGTCCCGCCCCATCTCGTCACGCCCCCTTCAGCAGTACGTAATCGAAAATTAATTCATCAACCAGCGCAATACTGCGGCAGAACTGGCGCAATTTCGGACGCCTCCGATCTGCTCCAGTACGGGACGTCTGGAAAAAACGTCTTGAATTAACGGTTTCGGGGAAGTCAGCGCATCCGGTAAACCCACAGGTTTACGCATCCACCGCAAGCTGTCGTGTTCCTCGGGTCGCCAGACTCACGCGATCCGCGCGCAAGCCGGAAGGCCGTTCCAGCCGGGAAGCAATCGATGCGAAGGGAAGTGGCGCACCCGACAGGATTCGAACCTGTGGCCTTTGCCTTCGGAGGGCAACGCTCTATCCAGCTGAGCTACGGGTGCATGGCCGTTCGGGGCACCTAGCAGCGCCGAAGGACGGTTGCCAGCAGTTTTGTGCAGCCATCGACCCTCCCCGCGCATGCCCGCTCCGGTTTAGCGATTTGGTAGCCCTGCACGCGCTATTTCCGCGACTCATGCAGCAGCCGCATTCGCCAGGCTCCGATTCGCGTGCCATGTCCCAAGGCGGCACCGACCACCTGCCTGCGGCGGGTCATGCGCAGTTCGACCACGCGGCAGGCAGCGGGATGTCGATGAAATGGGCCGCTCTTCACGAAGCTGCAGCAGTCGTCTGCTCGCTGGCTGGCCTCCAGGCCGAAATCCGCAAGTCGGAAATACGCAACTTTCCCGCCATGATGCGCGATACCGGCGGATGGCGGCTCGACCTGGCCTGTCAGGGCGTCGATGACCTCGCCGCTTTCATGGAGCCCGGCCTTGTCGCGCTGGTGGCCGTATCAGCGCGGGGCCTCTCCCCCGCGCCCGCTGCGCTCGCCCTCTGGCACGAATTCGTTGCCGCCCGCGCCGCGCTGCTGGCACTGGTGCCGCCGCCAGGCATCAAGCGCCGGACCTGACCAGACCTCCGATTGTCTCAGCCGCCCCAGGCGGCGCAATGCGGATCGAGCCCGACCAGCTGACGGCGCAGCGAAGCGCGGGCAAGCCGTTCCACTTCTGCCTTTCGCCGCGCAGCAGCGAGCGGCACCGTGGGCGCGGGACGGACGATTTCGGCATCATAACCATCCGCCACGATCACGCCGCAGGCATGGGGCAGGAAATCCTCGGTCTCCAGCACGGCGCGGTCGAGATGAGGCGCGAGGCCCCAGTAGAAGCGGTCGCAATGATCCAGGTAATCGGTCCACTTGCCGTCGCCGAGAAGATCGGCGCGGCTCACCTTGATCTCGACGATCACGACCTGCCCCTTGGCATCGATGCCCATGAGGTCGGCGCGCCTGCCCGAACGCAGCGGCATTTCGGGCAGGCACCAGATGTCGTTGCGCGCGAAGAGGCGACAGATGCCGCGCGCCACGCCGCGCGCCTCGCGCTCGACCGCAGCTTCGACAGTGACTTCCGCAGAGGCAGATACCGATTCGGACATGCGATCAGATTAGGAACAAACGCTGAACAGGTAAACCCCGCCCGACCCTGCGGCCCGGCCTTACCAGATGCCGAGCGTCTGGATGAACAGCCACACGCCCGTCGCCACCAGCAGCGCCGCGGCGACCATGCGCACCACGTCGAGCGGCACCCGCTTGATCAGTTCCTGCCCGAGGAACACCGCCGGCACGTTGGCGATCATCATGCCGAGCGTGGTTCCGGCAGTAACCGCAATCGCATCGTTGAACCGCGCGCCAAGCGCGATCGTGGCGATCTGGGTCTTGTCGCCCATCTCGACAAGGAAGAAGGCCACCAGCGTCGTCAGGAACGGGCCGAACCGCGAAGGCCTGGGCTCTTCGTCCTCGTCCAGCTTGTCGGGGACCAGTGTCCACAAGCCCATCGCAACGAAACCGACCGCAACGGCAAAGCGGAACCAGGTCCCGTCGAGGAACGCCGCTGCCGTCGCCCCGAGCAGCGCGGCGAGGAAGTGATTGGCCAGCGTCGCGGCAAGAATGCCGAGGACGATCGGCATCGGCCGCTTGAAGCGGGTGGCAAGCACGATGGCGAGGAGTTGCGTCTTGTCGCCGATTTCGGCCAGCGCGACGATCGCGGTGGAGGTGGTGAAGGCTTCGAGCATGGTCTTTCCGGGGCCGGGCGGAGCATTCGTGCCAACGACGACGTGCCCCTCCGCCCGGCCCGGACGGAAAGCGCGTCGTCATTGGTCTCGCCCGGAAGGATGCAAATCCTGCCGCCTGCGCCACGGCCTCTCGGCCGAGCATGTTGACGCACCGGTCCGCGCAAGCGCGGTGGCTACTCCCCAAGTGACGTGAGCGCCCGATAGTCGGCTCTGGCCTTCGCCGCAAGTGCAAGCTAGCGAACGCAGCCGACGCTTCCCGTCGAGGGGGGCGCCAGGGAGGTTCAGTTGCACAAGATCGCCATATCCACCGCCGCGATGCTGGCGCTGGCGCCTGTTCCGGCGTTCGCGGATGGCGGGCCGCTGTCGATCGGCGCGGCGGTGCGACTGCGGGTCGAATCCATCGATGGCCAGTTCCGCCCCGGCGCTTCTGCCAACGACACGATGGTCTCGCTCCGCACCGCCGTCGACGCACAATACGACGCCGGCCCGGTCCGCTTCGGCGCCGAGCTGTGGGATGCGCGCGCGTGGGGGCAGGACAAGGCCTCGTCGGCCGGGACCGGCGAAGTGAACGCGCTGGAACTGGTGCAGGCCAACGTGAAGGTCGAACTGGGCAAGCGCAGCCTGCTCACCGCGGGACGCTTCACGCTCGATCTTGCAGGGCGCAGGCTCGTCGCCCGCCAGCGCTACCGCAATTCCACCAATGCCTTCACCGGCGCGCACCTGGCACTGGCCGACCCGCGCGGCGGCAAGCTCGACCTGTTCTGGACAATGCCCCACGTCCGCCTCCCCGACGATGCGCAAGGCATCCGCGCGGACCGCGTGAGATGGGACCGGGAAAGCACCGACCTGATGTTCTTCGGCGGACAGGGCACGCTCCCCGGCGTGCTCGGCGGAACATTCCAGCCCTATGCCTTCCGGCTGGTCGAGCGCGACAGCCCCGACCGCCTGACCCGCAACCGCCAGCTCTGGACGCTGGGCGGACGCCTGTTCCGCCAGCCCGCCCCGGGAAAGTGGGACCACGATGTCGAGGCGGCGCTGCAAACGGGCAGCGTGCGCCGCACGACATCGGCAAGCGACCTTGCCGACCTCGATGTTTCGGCATGGATGGTCCACGCCGAACTCGGCCGCACCTTTTCCGCGCCCTGGAAGCCGCGCCTTGCCGCCCTGTTCGACGCGGCCAGCGGCGACGGCGCGAAGGCGGGCCGTTTCGGACGCTTCGACCCCCTGTTCGGCGCGCGGCGCTTCGAATTCGGGCCGAACGGCCTCTACGGCCCCTTCGCGCGCTCCAACATGGTCTCGCCCTCGCTGCGGATCGAGGTCGCGCCCTCGAAGCGCACCGACGCATTCCTTGCATGGCGCAGCGCCTGGGCCGAGAACAGGCGCGACAGCTTTGGCGGCACCGGCGTGCGCGATGCCAGCGGGGCATCGGGAAGCCTTGGGGGGCACCAGATCGAGGGACGCGTGCGGCACTGGATCGTGCCGGGGCTGCTGCAGGTGGATGGCGGCGCAGCGGTGCTGCTCAAGCGCCGGTTGCTGACCGATGCGCCGAACGCGCCCGCGACAGGGAACACGACCTACGGTTACGTAGACGTGACGCTGACGCTCTGACGGACCGCGAGCGCGCGCAGGATGGCGTGCTTCCGGGCAGGCGAGGCGGTGAACCATGCGGTGATTTCGTCGAGCGTGCGGTGACAGCCGCGACAGGTGGCGGTGACCCGGTCGATCTCGCAGACGCCGGTGCAGGGACTGGGCGGGTGCGTTTCGCTCACCGCGCGGACTTCTCCGCCGAGAGCCGGGTCATCAGCAGGGCGGCGCGCTTGGCCTGGGTCCAGATGCTGGGGACGTCGACCGTTTCGCCCGGCGCGTGATCGCCGGTGGAGTGCGGGCCGAGGCCGACGAGGCCGTCGATGTATTCCGCGACGAAGCTGATGTCCCCGGCCCCGCGCTTCATCGGATCGAGCGGCTGCATTTCGGGCAAGCCAAGCGTGGCGTTGACCTGATTCAGGCGGGCCAGCAACGCCTTGTTGCCTTCGGTCGGGGCC
Source organism: Novosphingobium aromaticivorans DSM 12444 (assembly GCF_000013325.1). Lineage (GTDB taxonomy): Bacteria > Pseudomonadota > Alphaproteobacteria > Sphingomonadales > Sphingomonadaceae > Novosphingobium > Novosphingobium aromaticivorans. The sequence continues at coordinate 247,728 of NC_007794.1, read as the reverse complement.
ATGGGCGGGTAGCCTTCGCTAAATGCGATGCGGGCTGAGGTGACGCCGGGGTAGGGCCTGCCGACGATCTCCTCCATCTTGCGCATGGCGGCGCGGTTCTGTTCGGGACTGAGGGTGCGCAGGTCTCCGCGGGCGATGACCTCGCCCGGTATGATATTGGTCTTGCCCTGTGCCGAGACGTGGGCGTTGTCCTCGGCGACCTCTGCCTCCGCCCCGCCCGCGATCAGGCCGACGTTGAGGGTAAGCCAGGGTTCGGGCAGTTCGGTGCGGAAGGCATTCACGATCTTCGCGGCGGCATAGATCGCGCCATCGCCCGCGTTTGCGCCCCAGACGCCGCTGGAGTGGCCGGACTTCGCCTCGACCGTCAAAGACCAGCTTTGCGAGGATCGGCGGGCGATCGAGCCCATGTCGCGGCCGTTCTCTCTGGAGAGGCCTTCGAAATCCAGCGCGACGTCGGCGGCCCTGGCGGCGGCAACGAGATCGGCGCGGGCGACTTCGGTGGGAGAGCCTGCCTCCTCTTCGTCGCCGGTAAGGAAGACTTCGATGCTGGCGCCCTTCAGCGTTCCTGCAGCGTTCATGGCGCGGACCGCAGCGAGGATCACGGCGATGCCACCCTTGTCATCGCCGACGCCAGGGCCGGTCGCCTTTTCGCCGTTCAGGACATAGGTCTGGAAGGGGGAGTCAGGTTCGAACACGGTATCGAGGTGGCCGATCAGCAGAAGCTTCTTCGCGCCTTGGCGGCCCTTGTGGGTGAGGACGAGGTGCCCGGCCCGGCCGGTCCGTTCCATCGGGATCCAGCGGGACGTGAAGCCCAGCGCGGTGAATTCGGGCACGACAATGTCGCGCAACCTTCGCACGCCTTCGAGGTTGCGGCTGCCCGAGTTCTGGTTGACCATCACTTCGAGGAACCTCAACGTGCGCGCCTGCTCGGCATCGACGGTGGCAATCATGCGTGCCTCGGCACCCTTGGGCGCTGCATGTGCGGCGGTTCCGACGAGCGCGAGAACGGCAACCAGACCCATCGGCAAACGCATCGACCCACTCCTTTTGCGGGCACGTTGGCGGCGCGCATGCGGTGATGCAACCGCCTTTTGCCCGAATTTCCTTGCCTTGTTGCGGAGGCGCTCCTATGTGCGCCGCAGCAAGACCGGCGGCGGAACCATTCGCTGCAGTCCGGATGCTGGCGTGAGATTTCGCTGAAACGGCAGAAATCCGCTCCGGACGAACGGTCATTGCCCCGCCCGCTTCCCCTTTCACGCATGGGTCGCACGATCGACCCCGCTCGTGCCCTTTCGGCGCGTGCGCACAGCGAACCCAACGTGCGTCGGCTTATGCCGATGTGCTCACGAAAGCATTTGATTCATGTCGTATTTTTCCGACCTCGGCCTTGCCGAACCCATCCTGCGCGCCCTCGAAACGAAGGGCTACAACGACCCGACGCCGATCCAGCGCCAGGCCATTCCCGCCCTGCTCGAAGGCCGCGACCTTCTTGGCATCGCGCAGACCGGCACCGGCAAGACCGCCGCGTTCGCGCTGCCGTCGCTCCATCGCCTTGCCGCGAACCCGCAGCCACGCAAGCCGGCCTCGTGCCGCATGCTCGTCCTCTCGCCCACGCGTGAGCTGGCCGCCCAGATCGCGGACAACATGAAGGGCTATGCCCGGAACCTGAACCTGATCGTCGATTGCGTGTTCGGCGGCGTGCCCATCGGCAAGCAGGCCCGTCGCCTGGTGCCCGGCGTCGACATTCTCGTCGCCACCCCCGGCCGCCTGCTTGACCTGATCGACAACCGGGCGCTGACGCTTGGCCGCACCGAGATCTTCGTGCTCGACGAAGCCGACCAGATGATGGACCTCGGCTTCATCCATGCGCTCAAGCGCGTGGCGAACCTGCTGCCCAAGACCCGCCAGAGCCTGTTCTTCTCGGCGACCATGCCCAAGGCCATCGAGGACCTCGGCAAGCAGTTCATCGTCAATCCCGTGCGCGTCGAGGTCGCCCCGAACTCGACCACCGCAGAACGCGTCGAACAGTACGTCACCTTCATCAACCAGGCCGAGAAGCAGGCGCTGCTGACCCTGCGCATCCGCGATCTGCTCAAGACCAAGGAACTCGACCGCGCGCTGGTGTTCACCCGCACCAAGCACGGCGCGGACCGCGTCGTGCGCCACCTCTCGTCGGCCGGCATCGATGCCCGCGCGATCCACGGCAACAAGAGCCAGGCGCAGCGTACCGCCGCGCTCGAGGCCTTCCGCCAGGGATCGTGCCCGGTCCTCGTCGCGACCGACATCGCGGCGCGCGGCATCGACGTCTCGGGCGTGAGCCACGTGTTCAACTTCGAACTGCCCAACGTGCCCGAACAGTACGTCCACCGCATCGGTCGCACCGCGCGCGCCGGCGCCGATGGCATCGCCATCAGCTTCTGTGCGCCGGATGAGAAGCCCTATCTCAAGGACATCGAGCGCCTGACCAGGGTCAAGGTCGACGCCCTCCCCCTGCCCGAGAACTTCACCGCCGAAGCGGCCAAGCTCCCCGCGCCGAGCCGCAAGCCGGCCGAGCAGGAGCAGGACGCCCGCCGCGATGCGCGTGACGCGCGCGGCAACGGCGGTCGCGGCGGACAGGGTCGCGGCCAGGCCCACGGTGGCCGTGCCCAGGGTCGCGACGGCCGCCCGCGCGACGCCAGCCCGCGCCAGGACCGCCGCGAAGGCGATCGCGGTCCGGTGCGCAACCCGCTCCACACCGACCGCACCGACCGCCCCGAGCGTATCGAGGGCGAGCGTGACGGCAACAAGCCGCGCCGCTTCCGTCCGCGCGGCGCCCCCGGCGTCGGCGCGCACCGCAACAAGGTCCGCCGCGCAAGCTGAGCGCGGCCGGACCAGGCACGGCCCTGCCCTTGCGGGCGGGGCTGTCCTACAGTGCCGATACTTGGCATAGGGAGGCGATGACCCGTCGCCCCCACCCCCGCCAAACCGCGCCCGGTGCCGGTGAACGCGGGGCCATGTTCGTGTCGCTCTGGACTGTGTCAACCGCGTCAACCTGTTCAGGCAGGAGCCGTTGGGCATGAACGGCGTGCTGGTCTCGGCCTGGGCCATGACGGTGATCGTCGCCGTCCGCTATCTTGCGACCAGCGGTCTTTTCGCCTGGCTGACGGCCAGGGTGAGGCCCGGCCACTATGCCGGGCTCGACCGGCAGATCCGCTCGGAGATCGGGTGGAGCCTTGCCACCGCGGCGATCTATGGCGTGCCGGCGGGCGTGGTCGCCTGGGGCTGGCAGGAGCGGGGGTGGACGCGGATCTACACCGATCCGCATGCCTTGCCGCTCTGGTGGATGCCGGTCTCGCTCCTGCTCTACCTCTTCATCCACGATACCTGGTTCTACTGGACCCACCGCTGGATGCACCGGCCGGCCGTGTTCCGCCGCATCCATGCCATCCACCACGCCAGTCGCCCGCCGACGGCGTGGGCCGCAATGAACTTCCACCCGGTCGAGGCCGCCGTGGTCTCGCTGCTGATCCCCGCGCTGGTCTTCGCGATCCCGATCCACGTCGCGGTTCTGGGGCTGGTGCTGCTGGTGATGACGGTGATGGGCGTGACCAACCACATGGGCTGGGAAATGTTTCCACGCGCGCTCGTTCATTCCCGGGCAGGGAACTGGCTGATAACCGCAAGCCACCACCACCGCCATCACGAGCAATACCGCTGCAACTATGGCCTCTACTTCCGGTTCTGGGACCGGTTGTGCGGCACCGACAAGGGATTGTCCGCCCCATGAAGCGCGCTCTCGCACTCCTGCCGCTCGCTCTCCTCGGCAACGCGCCGGCCACCACCACGACCACCACAATTTCCGTCGACGTGACCGGCCTGCGCAATAGCAAGGGCATGGTCTACCTGTGCATGACCTCGTCCCCCCGATTGTTCCCGGAAGGCTGCGACAAGGACCCGCAACGCCATGTCGCTTCGCTGCGGGCGGGCGAAGCGGGAACGCTGGTGCTGCGCGACGTGTTGCCCGGCCGATATGCCATCGTTCTGCTGCATGACGAGAACGGGAACAAGAAAATGGACAAGACCCTGTTCCTGCCCAAGGAAGGCTTCGGCTTCTCGCGCGATGCCCCGGTCCGCATGTCCGCACCCAAGTTCGAGGCGGCGGCGTTCGACGTGACCGGCGGCAAGCCGCTGCGCATGACGATGAAGGTCCGCTACCTCTAGTGCCTGCGATACCCTCCCAGAACCCCTCCGGCGGCGCGCTCGCGCCGTTCCGCTACCCGGCGTTCCGGGCGATCTGGACGGCCAACCTGTTCTCCAACATCGGCTCGATGATCCAGTCGGTGGGCGCCGCGTGGCTGATGACCGAGCTGACCACGTCGCACTTGCTGGTCGCGCTGGTTCAGGCCTCGGCGACGATACCGATCCTGCTGCTCGGCATGTTCGCGGGCGCCATTGCCGACAACTACGACCGGCGCCGGGTCATGCTCGCGGCGCAGAGCGGAATGCTTGTCGTGTCCGCCGTGCTGGCCGTGCTGTCCTATACCGACAACATCGGGCCCTGGTCGCTGCTGGCGCTGACGCTGATGGTCGGGATGGGAACCGCGCTGAATGGTCCCGCATGGCAGGCGTCCGTCCGGTTGCAGGTTGCCCATGCCGATCTCCCGCAGGCGATCTCGCTCAACGCCATCTCCTTCAATCTTGCCCGCAGTGTGGGGCCGGCGCTTGGCGGCATCCTGATATCGCTGTGGGATACGAGCCTCGCCTTCGCGCTGAATGCGGTCAGCTACATCGGCATGATCGCGGTCCTCGCCATGTGGCGGCCCGAATCGCTGCCGCCGATGCGCGAGCCGATGCTGGGAGCGATCGGGCGCGGCATCCGCTTCTGCGCGTCGTCATCGCCCATTCGCAAGGTGCTGCTGCGCGGCCTCGCCATGGGCCTTGGCGCAGCCGGTCTCCAGGCCCTCATGCCCAGCGTCGCGCGCGACATGCTGAAGGGCAGCGAACTGGACTATGGCCTGATGCTCGGCGGATTCGGCATCGGCTCGATCGTGACGGCGCTGTGGATTTCCAGACTGCGCCGCCGTCTGGGCAGCGAGACGGTGGTGACCGCCGCCACGCTGATCTTCGCGAGCGCGCAAGTGCTGATGGCATCGGCGACGAACATGCCGATGGCGGTGGTCGCCGCGTTCATGGGCGGCATGGGCTGGGCCAGCGCGATGACCAGCCTCAACGTCGCGATGCAGCTTCGCAGTCCCGAGGACATTCTCGGCCGCTGTCTTTCGATCTATCAGGCGGTGACCTTCGGCGGCATGGCGCTGGGCGCATGGGCCTGGGGCACGGTCGCGGACGTGGCGGGGCTGCCGACCGCGCTGCACGCGGCCGCCCTCTGGCTTGCCGCGTCGCTTGCCTTGCACTTTTTTGCCCCTATGCCGACGCGCGAGGAAGGACGCCTCGACGTTGTGCCGGAGAGCAGACCGTGACCCAAGACCACCCGACCAGTGCCAGCACCGCCGCTTCCGGCCCGCTGCGCTCGGTCCTCTACATGCCCGCAAGCAATGCCCGGGCGATGGCCAAGGCCCGAACCCTCGATTGCGATGCGGTGGCGCTCGACCTCGAGGACGCGGTCGCACCCGAAGCCAAGGCCGATGCCCGCGCCGCGCTGGTCGCCGAGACACAGGCGGGGGGCTTCGGCCATCGCCGCCTGATCGCGCGGATCAACGCGCTGTCCACGCCCTGGGGCCATGACGACATCCGCGCGCTTGCCGCGGCGCCGGTGGAGGCCGTTCTCGCGCCCAAGGTCGATGACGCGGCGGACATCGAGGCGCTTTCCCGTGCGATGGACGATGCGGGCTTTCCGACCGAGGTCGCCCTGTGGGTGATGATCGAGACCCCTCGCGCCGTCCTGGCGCTGGAACGGATTGCCGCCACGGCCGCCACCACGCGGCTTGCGGGCTTCGTCCTCGGGCTCAACGACCTTGCCAAGGATAGCGGCATCGCGCAGCTTCCGGGTCGCGCGGCCTTCCTCCCGGTGCTGACGATGGCCGTTCTCGCGGCGAGAGCGAACGGGCTCGTCGTGCTCGACGGAGTGTGCAACGCCATCGAGGACAAGGACCGGCTGGAGGCCGAATGCGTGCAGGCGCGCGATTCGGGATTCGACGGGAAGACCCTGATTCACCCCGCCCAGCTCGAGATCTGCAACCGCGTTTTCGCCCCGACGGATGCGGCCATCGCCGAGGCGCAGGCCATCGTGGCCGCCTTTGCAGACCCCGCCAACGCCGGTCGGGGCGCCTTGCGCGTGGACGGAAAAATGGTTGAATTTCTGCACCTTGCGCAAGCAAAGCAGCTTCTCGCCAAGGCCGAGGCAATTGCCCGGCGCTGATCCGCAGGGCGGCGCCACTGGCGCAACTTAAGAACTCCTTCACAAAGTTGCGCCAGACCGGTCTCCCGAAAAAGGGGACCGTCTGGCGTCATGGATACTTTGCGCGGATTTGATCGGGACAGCACCGGGGCCGAATTCGACCTTGGGGGCTACGAGGACGATGTGGCGAGCGAGCCGCCGCCGGTGGTAGGCCAGGACGAGCGCCGGATGCAGGTGCGCGCCTACAACTACTGGGCAAGCCAGCTCGGCACCGGAAGCTTCCCGCGCGTCACGCCGCTGCTCGAAGGCCACAATCCGGACTTTGCCGACAACATCGTGCTGCTGCACTTCGATGCCGGCATCGAGGACCCGGCGATCGTCTGGCTGGGCCAGAAGCTGGCGGACGAATGCGGAACCGAGACGTCGATCCATCGTCTGAGCCAGATACCGGGGCGCTCGCTGCTTTCGCGCATCACCGACCACTACATGCAGATCATCGCCAACCAGGCGCCGATCGGCTTCGAAGCGGAGTTCGTGAACCAGTACGGGCGGACGGTGCTCTATCGCGGCATCCTGCTGCCCTACTCGTCGGACGGCACGGCCATCGACTACATCATGGGCGCGATCAACTGGAAGGAACTGGCCGACCAGCAGACCACCGACGAACTCCTGCTGGAAATCGGGCAGGCGCTCGACACGGCCCCGATCAAGAGCCAGCCGCGCCGCCCGCTGGCCGAAGCGACCGATGCCTGGGCCGACGGTCCGGCCGCGCTGGACCTGGGCGACTTCCCCGAACCGGCCTTCGGCCTCGACGACGACATCCTGCCCCTGCCCGCGAAGGCCGACGAGCCCGCGCCGGAGGCACTGGCCGACTGGCTGGCATCGGCTCGAGAGCTGGCGCTGGTGGCAAATTCCAGCGAGGACCGTACCCGCAGCGCGCTATATGCCGCGATCGGGCGGGCGTGGGACTTCGCACTGGCGGCGCAGGGTCGTCCCGAAGACTTTGCCGAACTGCTCGAGGACGCAGGCCTGACGATGCAGGAACGCGCGCCGATGACCCCGGTGGTCAAGCTCGTGTTCGGCGCGGACTACGACAAGACGCGGCTGACCGAGTACGCGACCGCCCTGACCCACGCACAACGCGTCGGGCTGGGCCAGGGCGAGCTTGGCCGCTACCTTTCCGAAGCGCCGGGGGGACTGAAGGGCGTGGTCAACGCCGAACGCCGCCTGCGCCGCGAGGAAGCGGGCAAGGCCCTGGCGAAACGCGGCCCCGATGCGCTGGCCGAAAGCCTGCGCGCCCTTGCCCCGCGCAAGATCAGCGAGATCGCGCCGCCCGAAGGCGCGGAATTCGCGCTGGTCATGGTCCGGCGGCTGGAGAGCGGCGAAATCGTCGCGCTGGGCGAGGTTGCCGACGATGCCGCCCTGTTCGAGCGTGCCGCCCGCCACCTGATCGGATAGGCCGCTTTCGCGCGGCGGCGGGGCCTGCTAGCCCTGCGGCATGATACGGGCGACAAGGGGCAGGCTGCGGATGGGCTGGATCGGGTGGACGGTCGTGACGTTCGTCCTGCTGGCAGGCCTTGGCTTCGTCGCCTTCCGCCACGCGCTGGAGACCAACGCGGTCGGGGTGCTCAACACCGCAGACAGGCTGCTGAATGGCGGCGACGGCGCGATCCGGCAAGTCGCCGCAGTCCGCTATGGCGCGGACCCTGCGCAGAAGCTCGAAATGTTCGTGCCCGCCGCCGCGCGCGAGCCGCTTCCGATCGTGGTGTTCGTCCACGGTGGAAGCTGGGCAAGCGGGGATCCCCACGACTACCGGTTCATGGCGCGCACCCTTTGTGCCGAGGGCTATGCGGTGGTCCTTGCCGGTTACCGGCTCTACCCCCACGCCCGCTATCCCGCGATGCTGGAAGACGGCGCGGCGGCACTGCGCTGGGTGCGCGACAACGCGGCAAGACTTGGCGGGGACCCGGCGCGGATCGCGCTGATGGGTCATTCCGCGGGCGCCTACAACGTGGTCATGCTGACGCTCGACCGCCAGTGGCTGCGGGGGGCAGGGGTGGACGAACACGCCATCCGCGGCACGGTCTCGCTGGCGGGACCGTTCGATTTCCTGCCGTTCGATTCGCCCGCGACGATCCACAGCTTCGGCAAGGCGCCCGATCCGTCGATGACCCAGCCAATCAACTTCGTGCGCGCCGATGCCCCCCCGATGCTGCTGGTGACGGGGGACTCAGACACGCGGGTCAAGCCACGCAATTCCCGGCGGCTCGCCCGGTTGCTGAGCGACGCGGGCGCGCCAAACCAGCCAGTCGTCCTGCGCGGCGTCACGCACGAGAGCATCATCATGGCCTTCGCGCGGCCCTTCTCGCGCGACCGGACGGTGCTGGACGCGGTACTGCCGTTCCTGGCGCGGGTGACCGCCCGCGCGCCGGACGCGCCCGCTTCAGTTGCGGTTCAGGCGGCGGCCCGATAGTCCCGGCACCGTGAAGCGCAGCGCCCGATTCCCCAGCATCATCCTTGCCCGCCTGCTGGCGGCTCTTGCCGCGCTTGCGCTGTGCGTGGAACCGGCCGCGGCGCAATCGGTGCTGCGCGATGCCGAGACCGAGGCATTGTTCCGCGATGCTTCCGCGCCGATCTTCAAGGCGGCGGGGTTCAATCCCAATGCGGTGGACCTGGTCCTGCTCAACGACGGGTCGATCAACGCCTTCGTCGCGGGCGGGCAGGCGATCTACATCCATTCGGGCCTGATCGGCGCGGCCGACAACGTCAACGAATTGCAGGGCGTGATCGCGCACGAGCTGGGCCACATCACCGGCGGCCACATCATCCGCTATGACGAAGGGCTGAAGCCCGCGACCGGCATCACCGTGCTGAGCCTCCTGCTGGGCGGACTGGCGGCGGCGGCGGGATCGCCCGACGCCGCGATGGGCGTTTTCATGGCCGGGCAGCAGGCCGCGCTGGGCAAGTTCCTGGCTTTCAGTCGCGCGCAGGAAAGCTCTGCCGACGCGGCGGGCGCGCAGTTCCTGGCGAAGGCGGGGATTTCCGGGCGTGGCTCGATCGAGTTCTTCAAGAAGCTCCAGAACCAGGAGTTCCGCTACGGCTACAGCCCGCGCCGCAACCCTGACGCGGAATTCTACAGCACCCACCCGATGACCGCGGACCGCCTGACCACGCTGCAGGACACCTACGAGAAGGACCCGGCCTGGAACAGCCCGCCTCCCGCGGAACTGCAGGCGCGCTTCCTGCGGGTGAAGGCCAAGCTCTATGGTTATCTCGCCGAGCCGCAGGACACCCTGCGCGCCTATCCCGAATACCTGACCGACGTCCCCGCGCGCTATGCCCGGGCCTATGCCTTCCACAAGGAAGCGTTCGTCGACAAGGCGCTGGACGAGACGAAGGCGCTGATCGCCAAGGACCCGAAGAACCCCTATTTCCTCGAGCTGGAAGGGCAGATCCTGCTCGAATCCGGCCGCCCGGCCGAAGCGATCCCGCCGCTGCGCGAGGCGACGGCGCTGACCGGCAACGAGCCGCTGATCGCCACGACCTTCGGCCATGCGCTGATCGCGACCGAGGACAAGGACAACTTCGCCGAGGCCGAAAAGGTGCTCAAGACGGCGGTCGCGCGCGACAAGGACAACCCCTTCACCTGGTACCAGCTCGGCGTGGTCTACGAGGCCAAGGGCGACATTCCCCGCGCACGGCTGGCAAGCGCAGAGCAGCAGTTGATGAACATGCAACTCGGCGATGCGGTGCGCAGCGCCGAAGCCGCCGAGGCCGCGCTGCCCAAGGGCACGCCCGACTGGCTGCGCGCGCAGGATATCGCCATGTCGGCGCGGGCAATGCTGGAACGCCAGAAGAAGTCGCGCTAGGCCTGCGCCAATGGCAGACTCCCAACCGCGCCGCCTTGGCGCCTTCGCCCTCATCGCCGTTCTCATCGCGCTTGTCGGCGCGGTGGCGGGCTGGTGGTACGAAAGCCGGCGCACCGACGGTGAAAGCGGCGAGGATGCGCAGCTCGAAGCCTCGCTCGCGGGGGCCGGGATCGACGGCAAGGAGCGCGCGGCCATAGAAGGCCTGGTGCGCAGCTACATCCTCGACCATCCCGAAATCCTGCCCGAAGCGATGGAACGCCTCCAGCAGCGCGAGGCCGGAGCCCGCATCGCACCGATGCGCGGCGCTCTGGAGACTCCCTTCCCCGGCGCGGTTCTGGGCAATCCGGCGGGCAAGGTCACGCTGGTCGAGTTCACCGACTATGCCTGCACCTATTGCCGGCAGAGCGTGAAGGCGCTCGACGCGCTGATCGCGAAGAACCCGGACCTGCGCGTGGTCGTGCGCGAACTGCCGATCATCGCGCCCGAAAGTGCGCCCGCCGCACGCATGGCGCTGGCCGCCGCCGCGCAGGGCAAGTACCCCGCATACCACAAGGCCATGTTCGAAGGCCCGCGCCCGTCGGACGCCAGCATCGCCGCCGCCGCAGGCGCCGCAGGGCTGGATCTTGCCGCCGCCAGGGCGTTCGGCGCGCGCAACGACGTGGAAGAGGAACTGAAGCGCAATCTCGAAATGGCGCGGCAGCTTGGCATCAACGGCACCCCGGCGTGGGTCGTGGGCGGGCGGCTGATCCACGGCGCCGTGCCCGAAGCGGACCTCCAGGCCGCAATCGACGACGCGCGCAAGGGATAAGAGCGTAGACGGACGGCAGGCGGCAGGCACCAAGGCTAGCTTCCGGCGCCGCTAGAGGGTACAGGTTCGGTCATGGCCGCGCTGCCGTTCAGACCGACGCCGTTCTTCGGCAACAAGAACCGCGCCTTCTGGCGCCTGCAGTTCCTTGGCTGGGGCGGCGCAATGCTGCTGCGCGCGATGTCCTCCATCGCCAATGCCCAGCCCTGGTCCTTCCTGGTCATCGTGGTAATCGCGACGATCACCGGCTTCTCGATCTCGCTGCTGCTGTCGGTGATCTACCGCGCGGTCATCAACCGGCGCCCTATCGTGACCTGGGGCGTGACGGCACTGGTGCTCTCGGCGGCGGTCGGGCTCTACGCCTTCATCGATTCCTGGGTCATCAGCCTCTACCGTCAGGGCGGCGATGCCAGCTTCGCGCAGCTCTTCCTCGGCGTCTTCTACCTTGACCTGACGCTGCTGATCTCGTGGACGGGGCTTTACTACGCGATCAACTTCTTCCTCCAGGTGGAGGAGCAGAACGACCAGCTCATGCGGCTGGAAGCCCAGGCGACGAGCGCGCAGCTTGCCATGCTGCGCTACCAGCTCAACCCGCATTTCCTGTTCAACACGCTGAACTCGATCTCGACCCTCGTGCTGCTCAAGCAGACAGAGCCGGCCAATGCCATGCTTTCGCGGCTGTCCTCGTTCCTGCGCTACACGCTGGTCAACGAGCCGACCGCGCGGGTGACCGTGGCGCAGGAAATCGAGACGCTGAAGCTCTACCTCGACATCGAGCTGATGCGGTTCGAGGAGCGGCTGCGGACCGAATTCCGCATCGACGACGCGGTGCGCAATGCGCTGATGCCTTCGCTGCTGCTCCAGCCACTGGTCGAGAACGCGATCAAGTATGCGGTCAGCCCGATGGAATATGGCGCCGAAATCACCATCGAGGCGCAACTCGTCGGCCCCATGCTGCGGGTTACCGTGTCCGACACCGGGCCGGGGTTGCCACCGGGAACGGACCCTTCGACAGTCTTCGGCGTGAGCACCGACTCTACCGGCATAGGCCTTGCCAACATCCGCGATCGTCTGGCCCAGGCTTATGGCGAAAACCAGCGCTTCGACATCTCCAACCGGCCGGAAGGGGGCTTCCAGGTCGTGCTCGAACTACCGTTCGAAGCGCGTCCCGCCCCTCCGGTCGCAACGCCTGCCCGCATACCGGCAGGAGCAACTGCATGATTTCGGGAACCGACATCGGGTTTCGCCGTCCTGCCATCGGGGCCATTCCAACGGGGGAACCCTCACGGGGGCACAACGTGATCCAAGTCTGGACAAGACCCAAGGGAACCGCATGACTATCCGAACGATCCTCGTCGACGACGAGAAACTGGCCATCCAGGGGTTGCAACTGCGCCTCCAGGCCTTCCCCGATGTCGAGGTGATCGACACCTGTTCCAACGGGCGCGAGGCGATCCGCAAGATCAAGACCGAGAAGCCGGACCTCGTCTTCTGCGACATCCAGATGCCCGGGTTCGACGGCTTTTCCGTGGTCAAGGGCGTGATGGAGATCGATCCGCCGCTGTTCGTCTTCGTCACCGCCTATTCCGAACACGCGATCAAGGCGTTCGAGGCCAACGCGGTCGACTACCTGCTCAAGCCGGTCGAGGAAGACCGCCTTGCCGACGCGCTCGACCGCGCGCGCACGCGCCTTTCGGAAAAGCGCAGCCGCGAGGAGGCCGAAAAGCTCAAGACGGTGCTGGCCGAAGTCGCGCCCGACGCGATGCCCGAGATCGACGACGAGGGCGAGCCTGCCGCAGGCCGCTTCGAAAAGCTCATCAACATCAAGGACCGGGGCCAGATCTTCCGCGTCGACGTCGACACGATCGAGCGGATCGAGGCCGCCGGCGACTACATGTGCATCTACACCGGCGACAATTCGCTGATCCTGCGCGAGACGATGAAGGACCTCGAACGCCGGCTGGACCCTCGCGTGTTCCAGCGCGTCCACCGCTCGAAGATCGTCAACCTCGACCAGGTCCGGCAAGTCCGCCCGCATACCAACGGGGAATGCTTCCTCGTGCTGGAATCGGGTGCGGAAGTTAAGGTCTCGCGCTCCTATCGCGACGTCGTGGCGCGCTTCGTCCACTGAGCCTGCGCATCGTGCGCCGCCGTTGCCGTTCGTGTCGAGCGAAGTCGGGACAGGGCGGCGTCACGGTGTCTCGACTTCGCTCGACACGAACGGCGGCGATGGTATTGGGCGGGGCATGAGCAGCTTTTCCATCCCCGGCTTCGACCTTGAAGCCTTCGTCGCCGCCACCCTGGCCGAAGACCTCGGGCAGGGCCTTCCCGGCGGCGGGCATGACGTGACCAGCGAAAGCGTCATCCCCGCCGACGCGCGCTTTACCGGCACGATGGACAGCCGCGATGCGATCACGGTCTGCGGCCTGCCCATCGCGGCGGCATTCTTCCGCGCGCTGGACCCGCAGATGAAGATCGAGATCCTGGTCGAGGAAGGCGCCCGCGTCGCACCCGGCTCCGATCTCATGCGGCTCGAAGGCAATGCCCGCGCGATGCTGACGGCAGAGCGCAGCGCATTGAACACGGTGCAGCACCTGTCGGGCGTCGCCACGCTGACCCGGCAATACGTGGACGCCATGGGAGAGACGCAGGCCCGCCTGCTCGACACGCGCAAGACCATTCCTGGCCTGCGCCATCTGGAAAAGTACGCGGTGCGCACGGGCGGTGGGACAAACCATCGCATGGGGCTGTGGGACGCGGCGATGATCAAGGACAACCACGTGCTCGTCGCGGGCGGCGTGGCCGAAGCCGTGCGCCGCGCGCTTTCGGCGGGCGTCCGGGACGTGATCTGCGAGGTCGACCACATCGACCAGATCGAACCTGCGCTGGCCGCAGGGGCAACGCGCCTGCTGCTCGACAACATGGGGCCCGACCTCCTGCGCCAAGCTGTCGCGCTCGTCGCCGGAAGGGTGCCTTGCGAGGCTTCGGGCGGCGTGAGGCTCGACACCATCGGCGCGATCGCCGCCTCGGGCGTCGACTACGTCTCGGTCGGCCGCCTGACGCAAAGCGCCCCTGCCGCCGACATCGGCCTCGACTTCACGCCGCTGGGCTGACAGTCTGCGACCCGACACGCGAATAGGGGAACAAGCGATGCGTCCGGCTTCCATCCAGTGGTTCGAGCGACTCTATCTCGGCAGCCTCGTCATCGGGCTGGCCAACCTGTTGTTCCACTACGGCAAGCTCAGCTCGATGATGGGTAGCCTAGGCGGATCGATGGGCTTCGTCTTCGTCAGCTTCTTCGCCGGCCTCGCGATCTCGCTGGCGTTCTGGTATCTGGTCGCGCGCCGGGCGAGCAACCTCGCAAAGTGGTTCCTTGTGGCCCTGGTCGCGCTCGGGCTTCTCGGCCTGCCCGGGTCGTTCTCGATGACCGGGACACTCGGTACGCCCTATATTGCGCTCGGTGCCTTGGCGACGCTCGTCCAGACCGTCTCCGTTGGGCTGCTGTTCACCCCGGAGGCGCGCCGCTGGTTCGCCGACAAGGGCGCCCCGACCAGCCCCGACGTCTTCGAATGACATGATCCGCCAGGCACTGGCGCTTCTCCTCCTGTCGATTCCCGGCGCGGGCCTCGCGCAAGGGTGGCAGTGCAGCATACCGCCGCAGATCGCGGTACCGCGTCTCCCTGCGCCCGATGCCCCGCCCCGCCTGACGCCGATCACCGGCTACACCCTTGCGGCAAGCTGGTCGCCCGAGTTCTGCCGCACGCGCAAGGACGATCCGCGCCACGCCACGCAGTGTTCGGGCAAGCACGGCCGCTTCGGCTTCGTGCTCCACGGGCTCTGGCCGGAGGGCAGGGATGGCCAGTTCCCGCAATACTGCCCCTCGCGCCGCCTGCCCGATGCACAGACCCTGCGCCGCAACTTCTGCACCACGCCTTCGGCCGACCTGATGATGCACGAATGGGCGCGGCACGGCACCTGCATGAGCGCCGACCCCGCCGCCTACTTCGACAAGGGCCGCGCGCTGTTCCAGTCGCTCCGCTTCCCCGACATGGCGCGTCTCTCGCGCACGCCGGGGCTCGACGCGAGCAAGATGCGCGAGGCGATGTCGGTCGCCAATCCCCAGCTGAGGCCGGACATGATCCGCCTGCTCCTGGGCCGCGACGGCTGGCTGCGGGAGGTCCACGTGTGCCTTTCGCGCCGGATGAAGCCTGCGCGCTGCCCCGGCGGCACGAAGCCGGCCGACACGGTGCCGGTGAAGATCTGGCGTTCGTTCTGAGCCCGGCGGTCTAGCGCCGGTCGCGGAAGAAGGTGCGCAGCATTTCCGCCGCCTCGGCCTCGCCCATGCCGGAATAGACCTCCGGGCGGTGCAGGCAGGTCGGCTGGTCGAAGACCCGGCTGCCGTGTTCCACCGCGCCGCCCTTGGGATCGCTTGCCGCGTAGTAGACCCGCGCGATGCGGGCGTGGGCGATGGCGCCCGCGCACATCGCGCAGGGTTCGAGGCTGACCCACAGATCGCACCCTTCCAGTCGCTCCTGCCCGAGCTGCGCGGCGGCGGCGCGAATCGCCAGCATCTCTGCGTGGGCGGTGGGGTCGCGCAGGGTGCGCGGGCGGTTGTGGGCCGCGGCGACGACCTTGCCGTCCTTGACGACGACCGCGCCGATGGGCACTTCGCCCTCATCCGCCGCGCGCAGGGCCTCGTCCAGGGCCAATCGCATCGGTTCGGGAAGGGGCCAGCGGGTCATCGCGCGGGGTATAGGTGCCGGAACGTCGCTTTCAAACTCCGAATCCTTGACTTCGCGTGGTGAATCGATAAGAGCCGCGCCTTCCCGATAGGTATTATCGAACAAGCCAAGCGAGTTTTAGCCATGTCGCGTATCTGCGAACTGACCGGTAAGGGCCGCCAAGTCGGTCACAACGTAAGCCACGCCAACAACAAGACCAAGCGTCTGTTCCTGCCCAACCTGCAGAACGTCACGCTGCTGAGCGAGAAGCTGGACCGCAGCTTCAAGTTCCGCGTTTCGACGCACGGTCTGCGCTCGGTCGAGCACAACGGCGGTCTCGACAACTGGCTGCTCAAGCAGTCGGACACCAAGCTCTCTGCGCGCGCCCTCAAGGTGAAGCGCGAGCTGGTCAAGGCTTCCGCCGCCTAAGACTTCTCCCGCAAGGGATCGAAGACCTGGACCCCCTTTCCGCATGGAATGGGGGTCTTTGGCGTTTCCGGTGATTCGGTCGTTGCTGCGCCTGCGCCGTGTCAGGCGGGCCGGAACTTCAGCGCATCGCCATTGATGCAGTAGCGCAGGCCCGTGGGCGGCGGACCGTCGTCGAACACATGTCCGAGATGGCCGCCGCACTGGCTGCAATGCACCTCGGTGCGCACCATGCCGAGCGTCCGGTCGCTGCTGGTGCCGACGGCCCTGGGCAGCGGACGCCAGAAGCTGGGCCAGCCGGTACCACTCTCGAACTTGGTGCCCGAGGCGAACAGCGCGTTTCCGTCCGCCGCGCAGACGAACGCGCCCTTGCGCTTTTCCTTGAGCAGGGGCGAGGTGAAGGGCCGTTCGGTGCCCGCCTCGCGCAGGATGTAGTATTGCTCGGGCGTGAGCAGGCGACGCCACTCGGCATCGCTGTGCATGATCGGAAACGTACCTTTGGCCGCCGGCCTGGCGCTGCAGGCGCTGGCGAGCGGCATGACCGCGCCCGCGCCCAGCAGGGCGAGGAAACGGCGGCGGTCGGCGTCTGGCATCATCTGGCTACCTCGGTGTCCTGCCGACGGGCCGGGGAGGGCGAGTACCTAGAGCGGCGGCTGGCCAACCGGCAGGACTTGTCCCTGCCTAGACCAACCTGCCCGGCCCGATCGTGACGCAGATCATAGCCTGCGATCTAGCGCTTCTCCAGTTCCACTTCCAGCTTGCGGAAGCCGTGGACGAAGTTGGCGCGCACGCGCTCCACCTCGCCCGCCACGCGCACGCGCATGCGCCGCTCGTGCATTTCCTCGAGCAGGATGCGCAGTTGCAGTTCGGCAAGGCGCGCGCCGACGCAGCGATGGATGCCGTGGCCGAACGACAGGTGACGTCGCGCATTGGGCCGGTCGACCATCAGCTTGTCCGGATTCTCGAACACGGTCTCGTCGCGGTTGGCCGAGATGTACCACAGGATGACCTTCTCGCCCGCCTTGATCTGGTTGCCGAAAAGCTCGGTATCGGCAGTCGCCGTGCGGCGCATGTGCGCGAGCGGGGTGACGTAGCGGATGCATTCCTGCACGGCGTTGGGGATGAGCGAGGCATCGCGCTCCAGCAGTTCGCGCTGGTCGGGGAACTTGTCGAGCGCGTGGACGATGCCCGACATGGTATTGCGGGTGGTGTCGTTGCCACCGACGATCAGCAGCACGAGATTGCCCATGAACTCCTGCGGGCTCATGTGGTTCATCGCCTCGGAGTGGATCATCATCGAGATGAGATCGCCCGAAGGAGGCGCCTGCATCCGCGCTCCCCACAGGCGCTGGAAATAGTGCGCCATCTCTCCGAGGAAGCCAAAGCGCGTGTCGGCAAGTTCGCGCGCGAGGGTCAGCTCGACGTCGCCGGCCCAGTCCGACCAGAAGGTCAGGAGACGGCGGTCGGCCCAGGGGAAGCCGAACAGGATCGCGAGCATGCCCGTGGTCAGTTCGATCGAGACCTTGTCGACCCAGTCGAATCGTTCGCCCCACGGCAGCGAATCGAGCACGCTTGCGGTGCGACGGCGGATCTCGGCTTCCATCTCGACCATCTTGGCCGGGGTGAAGGCCGGGGCCACGGTGCGGCGCTGGCCGGTGTGATCGGGCCGGTCCATCGCGATGAACATGGGAAGCTGCCGTTCGGCCAGCTTCTGCGGATCGACATCTTCCGGCGGGTCGCCGATGGTGATGCCGCCGTACTGCCAGGAAGACGAGAACAGTTCGGGCAGCGATTCGACGTGCATGATCGCCTTGTGGCTGGCGACGTTCCAATAGGCCCCGTAAGGCGAATCCGGCACGCGATTGACCGGCGCCTTCGCCCGCATCTCGGCAAAGATCGGTTGCCAGCGATCCTCGACATAGATGTCCGAGCGGCTGACGTCCCAGGGATGGGAATGCGCCGGAATGGCCTGCGGATTGTCCTTCAGCCAGGCCGCGAACGCTTCGGTCGCGGTGGGCGAGGAATGGTAGGTGAATTGCGGCACTTCGGGCGCAAGCTGGGTTGCCATGGGCTATCCTCCGGGCACAGCCGCGCTTGATGCGCGGTCCGCGTCACTCTGGCAGCCTGCCACAACCTACAAGGATGTCAATAAGGCTTGCGCTCGCCTCGTCGCAGCAGGCGGGCAAGGAGGCCTCGACCGCCGGAACGACTGCGTGCCGGACCGGACTTCATCACCGTCCGGCGGAACAGCTGCGCCCCGGCGCGAACGATCAGCACCACCCAGAGCACCTGCCAGCCAAGCGCGACGACGTGCGGCCAGACCTCCTCGTGCTGGGCAGCCCGGGCCAGCATGGCGTAGGGCGAACTGACCGGGAAGCCGATGGAAAGCCATTCCACCCATGTCCCCGGCATCGTCAGCGCATAGCTGGCGAAGAAGAACACCATGAGCTGGAACATCGACACCGGCATGGACAGCGTCTGCACCTCGCGCACGGTCGTCGCCATGCCGCCGATCGAGAGGAACAATGATCCCATCAGCAGATAGGCCATCGCGAAATAGAGGAAGCCAAGCGCGAGGAACAAGGGCCAGCCAACCGCCGGCGTCGCCATCGCAGGCAGCGCCTTGCCGCCCACCAGAACGATGCCGCCGCCAACCGTCCCCCAGACCGCGATGCCGACGAGGCTGACGCCGAGCATCGCGAAGAGCTTGCCCATGAACATCGCGTCCATCGGGATCGCGGCGGCGAGCACCTCGATGATCTTGTTGCCCTTTTCCTCGACGAGGTTCGAAAGGACCATGCCCGCCAGCAGCATCGTCAGCAGGAACAGCAGGACCTGCGCGCCCTGCGCGGTATAGGCCTGGCCGGTCTTCACCTTGGCGACCGAGGTGTTCACTTCCGCGACCCGCACTTCGGGATAGACCAGCGCCCCGCCCGCCCGTGCATGGGCGGCAAGGTTCGAAACGAGACCCGCCCACTGCCGCGCCCTTTCCCCGGGAGCGGTAAGCGTGGGGCTTTCGAGCGTCCCGCCGACCACCGCCGTCACCTGCCGTTCGCCATCGGCCAGCGCCGCGCGCGCATCGAAGTCCTCGCCCGGCGCCAGACGCCGCAGCACGACCATTTCGGGGATCGGCCCGGCCAGCCGTCCGTCGAGTTCGTCGCGCGCGGCAAGCATGCGGTCGGCTTCGTCCCCGGCGAGCGCGAGGCCGATCGTGGGCCGGTCGACGTTCTGCTGGACCTTGGCGCCGATGTTGCCGGCAAGGCCGCCGACGAGGATCGGAAAGGCCGGGCCGATCAGGAAGAAGATGAACGTCTTGGAAAAGATCACCGCCACGAAATCGCGCCGGGCGATGACCAGCGCCGCGCGCAGTTTCTCCGACAGGCCAATCATCGCGTCTCTCCCGCGCTTTCCTCAAGCGCTCTTGCTGCCGCCTCGCCAGCAATGGCGACGAAGGCATCGTGCAGTCCCGCCCGCTCGATCGACAGGCTGAGGATGCCCGCATCCCCCTCGATCAGGGCGCGCAGCAGCGGCTCGACCCCGATTTCGGGCAAGGTGAAGTACCAGAAAGCGCCTTCGTGCCGTGCATCGGCGGGAAGCACGGCACGCCACGGCCCGTCCTGCGCACGCGTCTCCAGCCGGACCTGCGGCCTCAGGCGGTCGCGTGCGACGTCGACCGGCCCCGCGAAAGGCACCTTGCCCCCGGCAATGATCGCCACCTGGTCGCACAGGCGCTCGGCATGGGCGATGACGTGGGTGGAGAAGATGACGGTCGTGCCGCGTTCGGCCAGGGCCCGGATCATGCGCTCCAGCTTGCCCTGGTTGAGCGCGTCGAGCCCGGAGAAAGGTTCGTCGAACACGACGAGGTCGGGTTGGTGGACGAGCGTGCCGAGCAGTTGCACCTGCTGAGCCATGCCCTTGGACATCTGGCGGATCTGCCGGTCGGCCGCATAGCCGAGGCCATGTTCCTCAAGCAACTCGCGGCCCCGGCGGCGGCCTTCCTTCAACGGGACGCCGCGCAGGGCTGCAAGGAAGCCGATGGCCTCATAGGCTTTCATCGCCGGATAGAGCCCGCGCTCCTCGGGCAGATAGCCGATGCGCCGGGCGACCTCGGTGGGCCGCTCGTGGCCCAGCACGCGGCGGTAGCCCTCGTCCGGGTCGATGATGCCGAGCAGCATGCGCAGCGTCGTAGTCTTGCCCGCGCCGTTGGGGCCGAGGATGCCGTAGATCGAACCCTTCGGCACCGATATGTCCACGCCGTCAACGGCGGTGAACCCGTCGAACCGCTTGACCAGTCCGCGCGCCTCGATGGCGAGTTCGGTGCCCGCCAGGCCTTCAGCGTTGCCGGACACCGGCCATTCCCCTAGCTCGATCTTCATGGTGCATGGGCCTAGCGATAGGCGATGAACGAGCGAGGCAGCAAGTTTGGTTAAAACCGCGGTCACGAGTCTCGAGGACAGGCTGAAGGCTGAAGCCACGCGCCTCGGCTTCGCGGTCTGCGGAATCGCGCCCGCCGCAGACGATCCGT
Organism: Novosphingobium aromaticivorans DSM 12444; assembly: GCF_000013325.1. GTDB lineage: Bacteria > Pseudomonadota > Alphaproteobacteria > Sphingomonadales > Sphingomonadaceae > Novosphingobium > Novosphingobium aromaticivorans. Next base: position 227,045 of record NC_007794.1, on the reverse strand, counting down.
TGCGCGCGGAGCGGCTGGAGCAGTGGCTGGGCGAAGGACGCCACGGCTCGATGGAGTGGATGGAAACCCGTCTCCACCATCGGCGCGGGCCGCAGTCGCTCTGGCCCGAGGCGCGCAGCGTGATCGCGCTGGGCATGAGCTATGCCCCCGCCGACGACCCGCGCAGGCTCGCGGACGCAGGCGACCGGGGCCGCATCTCGGTCTATGCGCAAGGGGCCGACTACCACGACGTGATCAAACGCAATCTCAAGGCGCTGGCCCGCTGGCTGGTGGCCGAAGAACCGGGCGCCGGGGTCAAGGTCTTTGTCGACACCGCACCGGTCATGGAAAAGCCGCTGGGGCAGATGGCGGGCCTTGGCTGGCAGGGCAAGCACACCAATCTCGTCAGCCGCAGCCACGGCTCGTGGCTCTTCCTCGGCGCGATCTACACCACGCTCGGGCTGGACCTCGACGCACCGCACGCAGACCGCTGCGGATCGTGCACGGCCTGCCAGACGGCCTGCCCGACCGAGGCCTTCCCCGCACCCTACCGGCTCGATGCGCGCCGCTGCATTTCCTACCTGACGATCGAGCACAAGGGGCCGGTGCCCGAGGAATTCCGCAAGGCCCTCGGCAACCGCATCTATGGCTGCGACGATTGCCTTGCCGCCTGCCCGTGGAACAGCTTCGCCACGACCGCCCAGGCGAACCGCGCCTTCCTGCCGCGCGCGGAACTGGCCGCACCCCGACTGGCGGAACTGCTCGCGCTCGACGATGCCACGTTCCGCCAAGTGTTCAGCGGCAGCCCAATCAAGCGCATCGGACGCGACCGGATGGTGCGAAACTGCCTCTATGCCGCCGGGAACAGCGGCGACCGGGCATTGCTTCCCGTCGTGCACAACCTGCTCGCCGATCCCGACCCCGCAGTCGCGGATGCGGCGCGCTGGGCCCTGGTGGAACTTGGCTGAGATGAATGGCCCTAGGCCAGCATCTCCTTGAGCGGCACGCCGGCATCGGCGAGCTGCTCCGGTGCGATCTGCGCGCGGGCTTCGACCAGCTTCTTGCCCTGAACATAGTCCTTGACCATGTTCACGCAGTCGAGCGCGACGACCTTGCCGCCCTTGAGGTACACCACCGAGAACGACCGCGTCGCGGGGTCTCCGCGCAGAACCGCGTTGTCGTGCCCGGTGGAAAGGCCGACCGTCTGCAGCTTGAGATCGTACTGGTTCGACCAGAACCACGGCGTCGCCTTGTAGGGCACCGGGGCGCCACAGATGTCCTTTGCGGCAGCCGTCGCCATGTCGTTGGCGTTCTGTACCGATTCGAGGCGGATCACGGCGCCGTCGGCAAAGTCGTTGGCATGGGCAGCGCAATCGCCGATGGCATAGACGTCGGTCAGCGAGGTACGGCAGAACTCGTCCACGTCGACGCCGTTGCCGCCCGATGCTCCCGCCGAGATCAGCGCCCCGACGCAGGGCACGATGCCGATGCCGACGATGACGATATCTGCCGGAATGACCGAGCCGTCCTGCATCCGGACGCCGGTCACCTTGGTGCCGTCGCCCTCGATGCAGTCCATCGCCGCGCCGGTGCGCAGGTCGACGCCGTGCGCGCGGTGCTCTGCCTGGTAGAATTCGGACAGCGCCTCGCCCGCGACGCGCGCCAGCACGCGCGGAAGGGCTTCCAGCAGGGTGACGTTGACGCCGAACTTGGTCAGGACCGCCGCCGCTTCCAGCCCGATGTAGCCGCCGCCGATCACCACCGCATTCTTCGCGCCGGCATCAAGCTCGGCCATCAGGCGGTCGGCGTCTTCCTTGGTGCGCACCGCATGGACGCCTGCAAGGTCGGCACCCACGCAGGACAGCCGCCGCGGATCGCCACCGGTCGCCCAGATCAGTTTGCCATATTCGATGGCCGAGCCGTCGCCCAGCTTGACCGTGTGCGCGGCCGGGTCGAGCGAGACGACCTCTGCGCCGAGCTTCATCTCGACCGCCTTGTCCTCCCAGAACTGCGCCGGGCGGATGCAGATGCGCTCGAACGTCTTTTCGCGCGCGAGGTACTCCTTGGACAGCGGCGGACGTTCATAAGGGATCTCGGGCTCGCGACCAATGACCAGCACGCGACCCTCGAAGCCGTTCTGGCGCAGCGCGATGGCCGCCTGGGCTCCGCCGTGACCTGCTCCGACGATGACGACGTCTGCACGCTCTGCCTGAACTTCGCTGGCCATTCGAATCTCCCGATCTGTGCGGGCCGGTTTGGCCAAAAGTCGGCTTTCGTCAACTGATCGCGGTCAAAAAGTCCGGAGTCGCCAAGCAATATACCTGCGCATTCCGGCCTGCGCTTTCCGGCAGGGCCTTGACGCGCGGCGTACTTCGCATGCTATGTCTTATAACATCAGGCGGCGAGCGACCGCCAGCGAGAGGAGGGCCACGGGCCGCCCGTGGCAGTTGACGATGAAGAAATGCGCCCTGCTGACAGCCGCCCTCATTGCCGCAAGCCCCGTCCGGGCCGAAGCCCCTGCCCCGCTGCCGCCGGACCCGGTCATCTCGATGCGCCAGCACTGGCTCGATGCTGACATCAACAGCTACAACTTCCGCAATTCGGCGCAGATCTTCGAGACCCGCACGGTCGCCCGCGGAGGCAAGACATGGCCCCTTGCCAAGGGACCTGCCGCCACCCTGCCTGCCGACTACGACGCCTGGGCGCGCCGCACCTATACCAATGCGCTGCTCGTCATCCATGATGGCCGGATCACCTTCGAGAACTATCGCAACCGGACCACGCCGGAAGACCGCTTCATCTCGTTCTCGATGGCCAAGACCATCACCGCGCTGCTCGTCGGGCTGGCCGTGGAGGACGGCAAGATCCGCTCCATCGACGACCCTGTCAGTGCCTATGTCCCCGAGCTGAAGGGCGGCGGCTATGACGGCGTATCGATCCGCCACGTCCTGCAGATGCGCTCGGGCGTCGCCTACGAGGAGCGATACGACTTCGGCGCCAACCCCAGCCTTGCCGCGCTCATCCACATGAACGCGATCGTCGCCAACAAGGAACGCTTCGCCGACCGCGCGCGCACCATCGGCAAGGCGAGCGAGCCGGGCAGCCGCTTCAACTACGCGACGCTCGACACCGCCGTGCTCGGCTGGGTCGTCGAACGCGCGACTGGCGAGAAGCTGGCCTCTTACATGAGCCGCCGCCTGTGGCAGCCGGCGGGCATGGAAGCCGACGGCTTCTGGATCGCCGACGGCCCCGAAGGCACGGGCCGCGAGCTTTCCGGGATGGGCTACAACGCCCGCCTGCGCGATTTCGGGCGCCTGGGCCTCATGCTGCTGAACAAGGGCAAGGCCAACGGCCGGCAGGTCGTGCCTGCCGGGTGGGTGCAGCAGCAGACGACGATGATCCCCTTCGCCGACTCTTCCGCGCTCGGGCTCGGGCGGGGCTACGGCTTCCAGACCTGGCAGCTCGACGACGAGCCGGGCGCCTATTCCGCCGTCGGGCTTGCCGGGCAGTTCATCTATGTCCACCCGGCCACCAACACCGTGATCGTCAAGCTCAGCCACTTCCCCAATCCGGAGCCGGCGGGCGTGGTGGAAGAAACGCTGAAAGGCTTCCACGCCATCGTCGCCGGTTACCGCAAGTAGGTCAGATCTCCACGATCCGTCCGGCCAGCCGCTCCACTTCGGCGCGGTCGTGGCTGACGTAGAGGATCGGCAGGCCGACCTCGTCGCGCAGCCGTTCGATCGCGCGCATCACGTCCTCGCGGCGTGCGCGGTCGAGCCCGGCGAGCGGTTCGTCCATCAGGAGGAAAACCGGGTTCGACAGCAGCGCCCGCCCGATTGCGACGCGCTGCGCCTCGCCGCCGGACAACGAGCGCGGCCAGCGGTCGAGCAGGTGCGCGATGCCGAGGAAGTCGGCAGCGGCCTGCGGCGTCATCAGGCCTTCGCCAGCCAGGCCATAGACCATGTTCTCGCGAACCCGCATGTGCGGGAACAGTCGCCCGTCCTGGAACACATAGCCCGCGCGGCGACGCTGCACCGGCACGTCGACGCCGGCCGCGCTGTCGAACAGGACTTCGCCGCCGACCACGATGCGCCCCTCGTCAGGCGGCAACAGCCCGGCCACCATGTTGAGCACCGAGGTCTTGCCCGCGCCCGATGGCCCGAACAGCGCGGTCAGCCCCCCCTCGGCGGCAAAGGTCGCGCCGACCACGGTATCGCCCAGCCGCTTACGGACGCGGACCTCAAAGGACATGGCCCGCCCTTCCCGCCCGCCGCGCCAGCACTTCGGACACGACCAGCGCCGCCAGCGACAGCAGGACCGAAACCAGCGCCAGCCGCGTGACTTCGGCTTCCGCCCCGGGCACCTGAAGCGCACTATAGATCGCCAGAGGCAGAGTCCGCGTCTCGCCCGGAATGTTGGATACGAACGTGATCGTCGCGCCGAATTCACCAAGCGAGCGCGCGAAGCCCAGCACCGCGCCGGCAACCACGCCGGGAAGCGCCAGGGGCAGGGTGATCGTGCGGAACACCCGCCAGCGCGACGCGCCCAGCGTCATCGCCGCCGCCTCGAGCCGCCGGTCCACGCCCTCGATGGAAAGCCGGATCGCACGCACCATCAGCGGCAGGGCCATGACGGCGGCGGCAAGAGCGGCGCCGGTCCAGCGGAACAGGAACGTCAGCCCGATCCAGCTTTCCAGCCAGCGTCCCGCCGGCCCCTGCGGCCCGAATGCGATCAGGAGCAGCCAGCCCGTCACGACCGGCGGCAGGACCAGCGGCAGGTGCACCAGCGCATCGAGCAGCACCAGCCCGGCAAAGCGCCCGCGCGCCAGTATCCATGCCAGCGCAAAGGCAACCGGCAGGCATGCGCCCACCGCAACCGCGCTGACCTTGAGCGAAAGGCGCACGATCTCCCATTCCTCGGGCCCCATCAGCGCGCTGCCGTCATCTCGCGCCGAACCCATGCCGCGCCAGGATCGCCCGCCCCTCGCGCGAGATCAGGAAGCGCCGGAAGCCCTCGGCCTGCGGGTTTCGCGATGTCTTCAGGAGAGCGACCGGATAAGTGATCGGACGATGGCTGGCAGGCGGAAAGACCCCGACCACGCGCACCGCCTTCGAGGCCCGCGCGTCCGTCGCATAGACGATCCCCAGCGGCGCGGCGCCGTGCTCTACCAATGCCAGCGCCGCCCGCACGTTTTCGGCCGCCGCGATCTGGCCCGCCACCCCGGTCCACACACCCAGCGAGACCAGCGCCTCGCGGGCATAGCGTCCTGCCGGAACCGCCGCCGGATCGGCCAGCGCCAGCCGCCCGCCGCCAAGCGCCTTGGCCAGCGGAAAGCTCCGCGCGATGCGCAGCGACACCCGGCTCGCGACGGGCGCCACCAGCACGAGGCGGTTTTCGGTCAGCCGCGCCCGCGTTCCGGGCCGCAACAGGCCCTTGCCCTGGACATGATCCATCCACTCTTCGTCGGCGGAAAGGAACAGGTCCGCGGGCGCGCCGGCCTCGACCTGCCGGGCCAGCGCCGAGGATGCGGCAAACGACAGCACCGGCCGTGGATGACGCAACGACGCCCAGCGGTCCGCCGCCTCGTTCAAGGCCTCCTGCAGGCTCGACGCGGCGAGCACCAGCGGACCCCGTTCCTGCGCAGCGAGCGGCGAAGCGCCGACCAGGGCCAGCAAGGCGAGCAGGAGCGCGCGGACGGCAGCTTTCATCAAGTACTCCGGAAGCAAGGGCCAGAAACCAGCTATGTTCCGAAGTATACAGTATCCGCCCTTGGTCGCAACGTCGCCCTCTACCGCCCGAGCAGCGTCCGCGCCTGGCTAGCCACTTGCGCCAGCATCGCCGCTCCCACTGCGGGCGCGGCCTGGGCGCGGCCGACGAGGCTGCGGAACTGGCGCACCGGCACGGCATTGACCGCGAGCCAGTCCGCCACGAACGCATCGGGCGATGCGCCGCGCGAACGGGCGAGGAAATCGAGCCGCATCTGCTGGAAATCGCGGGCCAGCCCCGCCACCAGAAGGCGTTCCCAGGGATCGGACGGGTTCATTCGCCGCGCCGCCTGCTGCGCCCAGTCTATGCCCAGCGCCGCGCCAAGATCGGCGAAGGCCCCGGTCAGCGCAGCGGCATCGACGTTGAGTTCGCCCGCCAGATGCGCCAGCCCGATCGCGCCGTCCATGTCGAACAGGTGGACCAGCCGCACGGCGATGTCGGCGGGAACGCCGGCAGCGGCAAGCTCGTCGGCCATCCGCCGCGCCTGCGCCTGCGCCTCTCCGCGCAGCAGTTGCGCGGTGGTTTGCGAGAGCAGCGCGACCCCGCCGAACAGGTCATCGATCAGTGCATCGGGCCGGGTCGATCCGCGGCCAGCGCGCAGCACGTCGGCCATGTGGCCGCGCAGGCCCTGCGCCACGCGCTCGAACAGCGAAAGCCTGAGCGTCTCGGGCATGGTCGCCTCGTCGAGCAAAGCCCAGGTACCCTTGAGGTCAAGCAGGCGCTCCGCCGCGACGAAGGCCGCCGCGATCTGCGCCAGGCCGCTGCCTTCCTCCTCGCAAAGCTCGAACGGGATGACCGGGCCCAGCCGGTTGACGATGCGGTTCGCAAGCTTGGTCGCGATGATTTCGCGGCGCAGGCGGTGGTGGACGATCTCGGTCTCGAAGGCTTCCTGCATCTGCGGCGGGAACGCCGCGACGAGTTCCTCTTCCAGCACCGGATCGTCGACCAGCGTGCTTTCCTCCAGCTCGCGCTGGAGCACCAGCTTGCTGCTCGAAAGCAGGACCGCAAGCTCGGGCCGGGTCAGCCCCTGACCCGCAGCAGCGCGCCGTGCAAGGTCTTCGGCGCCCGCCAGCCCTTCGGTCTTGCGGTCAAGATCGCCGCCTTCCTCCAGCACGTCGATCAGGCGCGACCAGGCGGGCATCGCCGCCGCTCCGCCGCGCTCGGCAATCGACAGCGCAAGGGCCTGGAGCCGGTTGTCCTCCAGCACCAGATGCGCGACCTCGTCGGTCATTTCCGACAGCAACGCGACGCGTGCATCCTCGGTCAGCCTGCCCGAACGCTTGGCCGCCGCCAGCGCGATCTTGATGTTGACCTCGTTGTCCGAGCAATCGACGCCGGCCGAATTGTCGATGAAATCGGTGTTGATCCGGCCGCCCCCGGATTCGCGGCCATTCAGCGCGAATTCGATGCGCGCGGCCTGCGTCGTACCAAGGTTGGCGCCCTCGCCGATCACCTTGGCGCGCACCTCGTTCGCGGAAACACGGACCGCGTCGTTCGAAGGATCGCCCACGTCGACGTTGTTCTGCGTGCTCGCCTTCACGTAGGTGCCGATGCCGCCGAACCACAGCAGGTCGACCTCGGCGCGCAGGATCGCCGAAATCAGCGATTCGGGGTCGATCTCGGTCACGTCCAGCCCCAGCATGGCCTGGATCTCGGGCGAAAGCGGGATCGCCTTCATCGAGCGCGGGAACACGCCGCCGCCCTTCGATATCAGGCTCTTGTCGTAATCGTCCCAGCTCGAACGCGGCAATTCGAACATCCGCGCGCGTTCGTCCCAGCTCCGCGCCGGATCCGGATCGGGGTCGAGGAAAATGTGGCGATGGTCGAAGGCGGCGACCAGCTTGAGCGCCTTCGACAGCAGCATGCCGTTGCCGAACACGTCGCCCGACATGTCGCCGCAACCAGCAACCCGCACCGGCTCGGCCTGCACGTCCACGCCCATCTCAAGGAAGTGGCGACGCACCGAAAGCCAGGCGCCGCGTGCAGTGATGCCCATGGCCTTGTGATCGTAGCCCTTCGAACCGCCGCTGGCGAAGGCATCGTCGAGCCAGAAATCGCGTGCTTCGGCAATGGCATTGGCGACATCGGAGAAGGTCGCGGTGCCCTTGTCTGCGGCGACCACGAAATACGGGTCCTCGCCGTCGCGGATGACGACATTGGCCGGATGGACGACCTTGCCCTCGACAATGTTGTCCGTGACCGAAAGCAGGGTGCGGATGAAGACCTGATAACTGGCCTTGCCTTCCGCAAGCCAGCCTTCACGGTCCTTCGCCGGGTCCGGCAGGTGCTTGGGATAGAAACCGCCCTTGGCGCCCGTCGGCACGATCACCGCGTTCTTCACGCGCTGCGCCTTCATCAGGCCGAGGATCTCGGTGCGGAAATCGTCGCGCCGGTCGGACCAGCGCAGGCCCCCGCGCGCGACTGGCCCGGCGCGCAGGTGGATGCCCTCGACGCGCGGGGAATAGACGAAGATCTCGCGCCACGGCAGCGGCTTGGGCAGGCCCGGAACCAGCGCGGAATCGATCTTGAAGGCCAGCGCCTCGGCCGCAGCGGGGGCAAAGGCATTGGTGCGCAGGATCGCGCCAACCAGCGCGCGGAACTGGCGCAGGAGGCGGTCGTCGTTGATCGCGGCAACGCCCGCCAGACCCGTCTTCATCCGCCCCTCGGCGGCGGTGAAGGCCTTTTCGCGATCTCCGTCGAAATCCGGATCATGGCGCGCGATGAAGGCATCGATCAGACCGCGCGTGACGGCAGGCGCGTTCTTCAATGCCTCGACCACCGTCGGAATGCCGAAAGTCATGCCTGCCTGGCGCAGATAGCGATAGAACGCGCGCAACCAGTTGGCATCGCTGGCGGTGAGCCCGATCGCGACGATCAGGCGGTTGAACGCATCGTCCTCTGCCGCGCCGTTGAGCACTGCCGCCAGCGAATTCTCTATCGATCCGGCGCGGTCCAGCAATTCCTCGACTGTGCTGTCGCCGGGGTGCGACACGAGGAAATCGTGAATGAAGCCGAGCCTTCCGCCATCGAGCGGGGTCGGCACTTCCTCCAGTACGCGGAAGCCGAAGTTCTCCAGCACCGGAACGGCGTCGGAAAGAACGATGGCGCCCTCGCGCTGGTAGAGCTTGAGGCGAAGCGCCGCCTCGCCCACGTTGCGATGCAGGCGCACGGCGCGGCGCGGTGCATTTCCGCCCGTCAGCGTGCGCAGGACGCGAATGTCGCGTGCCGCCTCGGCTGGACCGGAAGCGTTGCGGTAGGACAGCGGGAAGGCATCGGCATAGCGTGCCGCGATAGCCGCCGCGCGCGATGGCTCCTCGTGCGCCGCCAACTCCGCCTCGACCGCGCCGGACCAGCCACGCACCATCGACTGGAGCTGCATGTCGAGCGTCGCCTCGTCCGCCCGGCTCGCCTGTTCGCGGACATCGAGCACGAAGCGCAGCATCGCCAGCGTGCTGCCTTCGACCTGCAGCGACCAGTCGATCACCTGCGCGCCCGCGCCGGCTTCCAGCATGTCGCGAATGGCAAGGCGGACCTCGGTCGACAGGACATCGCGCGGCAGCCAGACGAACGCGAACATGTGCCGGGCGAGCGGCGCCTCGACCAGCGCGAGGCGCGGGCGGGGCCGGTCGACAAGGCTCATCATCGCGGTGGCTACGCGTTCGAGATCGGCTTCGGCGAAGCTGACGAGCAGGTCGTGGGGCAGCGCGGTCAGCGCATGGACCAGAGCCTTGCCGGCATGGCCGTTGGGCGCGAAGCCGAACTTGTCCATCAGCTCGGAAAGCTGGGTGCGCAGGCGCGGAATGCGATCCGGCGCGGCGGCGAGCGCGGCGCTGGTCCACACCCCGGCATGGACCGAAAGCGCGACCACGCGCCCTTCCTCGATCCGGGGCACCATGAACAGGTCGAGCGGTACGCGGCGGTGGACGTTGGCGATGCGGTTCGCCTTGACGATCAGCGGCGCGCGGCCCTGTCCGTCCTTGCCCGCGCTCTCGAACCAGCGGAAGGCCCGGTCGAAGGAACTTGCCGCCAGCAGGCTGCGCTCGCTGGCGCGGCAGATGCCCAGCGCCTTTTCCTCGGTACTGTCGCGGCGGCGGGTGACACTGCCGAGCTGGGTAAGCATCCCGTCCGCCAGCCAGCGCAGCAGGGCCGCGCCTTCGGGATCGGCGAGTCCGCCGGCATCGTCGCGCATCGCCGCCTGCATCGCGGGCCAGTCGGCCACGGCGGCGCGGACATCGGCAAGGGTTTCCTCGAGCGACACCAGCAACGCCCTGCGCTGGCGCGCATCGGCGCGTTCGGTCTCGAGATAGACGACCGATTCGCGGCGTTCTCCTGCCGCTTCGCCATCGGGAAACTCGACAAGGCGCCCCTCGGCGTCGCGGCGCACGGCAACGACGGGGTGGACGAGGCGGTCGATGGCAAGGCCCTGCGCGGTGATCGCGGAGGCGATCGAATCGACAAGGAAGGGCATGTCGTCGTTGACGACGGCAATGCGCAGGTGGCGGCCGCCGCTCTCCGAACCGCTGACGCTTTCGATCGCGATGGCCGGGGCGCCGCCCTTGCGGACCGAGGCGGCAGCGGCGGCGAAGCGGGCGGCTTCGGCAAGGCGCGCGGGATCGAAATCGGCGGCCTCGTCGGGCAGCAGCGCGGCGGCGAAGCGTTCGGCCAGAGCGAGCGGGAGGGTGTCGGCGGCAGCGGGCATTCCGGCTGCGGCGGACGGCGATTGAACTGCGGACTTCGACGCCATGCGTTTGTTCCCGGCTCTCCTGCGAGCGAGAGGAAATTACCCTCTCTTGTAATTATGTACTACGTTCTTGTAGCATTTTTGCGCATGCTAATCCAGCCGTTGCCGTCCCACAAGTCCGGTTCTCTGCCGCCATCGGCTTAACGCACCGTTGTGAACCATCGGGTGGCAATTTCGTGCCGTTCGCGGCCAGTCGGGTGCGCCCAGCGGCACCCCGTGTCACTTCAGGTGCCTTTAGGTGCCGTTCAGGTCGTTACCGTTTCACGCGCAGCCTCGGCCACCAAACGCAGCGAGCGGCGGCGCGCTTCCTGGTCGAATATCGATGCCGCAACAATGACTTCGTCGACGCCGGTGCGCTCCACGAAAGCCTTGAGACCGCGCCGCACCGTCTCCACCGAACCCGTAGCGCTGACCTGGCGCACATGCTCCAGCATCGCCAGCGCGGGGGGCGGCAGGCTGTCCCGGTAGCCGGGTACGGGAGGCTTGAGCTTGCCCGGATTGCCAGTGCGCAGCGCGACGAAAGCCTGGTCCATCGAGGAAGCGAGAAGCGTGGCCTCCTCGTCGGTCTCGGCGGCGACGGCGTTGATCGCGGCGGCGCAGTAGGGAGCGTCGAGAACGTCGGAAGGCTGGAAGCGCTCGCGGTAGATCTTCAGCGCCGCATCGAGGTGGTCAGGGGCGAAGTGCGAGGCAAAGGCATAGGGCAGGCCAAGCATCGCGGCGAGCTGCGCCCCGAACAGGCTGGAGCCGAGAATCCACATCTGCGGCCTGGCGCCCTTGCCCGGCACCGCCTGGAGCGGGACGCGCGGATCGCCCGCGAACTGGAGCTGGAGTTCGACGACGTCGGCCGGAAAATCCTCGGCCGCGCGATTGGTATCCTTGCGCAGGGCCCTGACGATCCGCTGGTCGGCACCCGGCGCACGGCCCAGGCCGAGGTCGATCCGGCCCGGAAAGAGCGCGTCGAGCGTCCCGAACTGTTCGGCGATTACGAGGGGATTGTGGTTGGGCAGCATGATCCCGCCCGCGCCGATCCGGATGGTGGAGGTGGCATGACCGATATGCGCGAGCGTCACCGCGACAGCCGCGCTGGCGATGCCTTCCATGCCGTGGTGTTCGGCCACCCAGTAGCGCTGATAGCCGCACTCCTCCGCGACCCTGGCTGCGGCGGCCGAATTGTCGAGCGCCTCGCGCACCGTTCCGCCCTCGACCACGCTGACCAGATCGAGGACCGAAAGTTTCATGGCGCAGGCTTCTCCGCAGGAGATGGAGCTACCGATTTAGGCGCTGGCCCCAGCTGTTCAAGATAGCCCTTGGCGGTCCGCCCCGCCTCGCCCTGCGGATCTGCGGCAACGACCGATTCCCACGACTTGCGCGCCGCCTCGTCGCGACCCGAAAGGACCGCGATGACGCCCGCTTCGAGGCCGACCTGAGGATCGCGCGGGGCATATTTCGCGGCGATCTCGATATCGCGCTGGGCACGGTCGAGATCATCCTGGCGGCGCGCGAGGGTTGCCGAAAGGAGCCAGCCTTCCGCGTCTTCGGGGGCGAGCCGGTGCGCTTCGTCCAGCGCGCCGGCGGCTTCGGCATTGCGGCCCAGCGCGACGAGCGCGCGCGAGCGGTCGGTCTGGATCGCGGCCAGCGCGGCATTGTCGGCAAAGCCCTTCACCGCAAGCGCGCGATCGAACCACGCAAGGGCCTCGTCGGTCTTGCCGCCGGCAAGCGCCGCGTTGCCGGCCATGGCCATGAGCGGTACGCCCGCCACTTCCTGTTCGCGCGGAATACCGGTGACGGCCTGCGAGAAGGCTTCGAGCGCGCCATCGAAATCGCCAGCGTTAGAGCGCAGCATGCCGAGGCACTGGTTGGCGCGCACCTGCTGGCCGGTATCGCGGCTTTCGCCGAGCCAGGTCTGGACCTCGACCATCGCCGCATCGGGATCGCTTGCGGCCTTGGCAAGGCACAGGGCAAGACGGTCCTGCTGGGGCAGGTCGGGCCGGACGAGACCGGCCTCTTCCTCGGCCTGCTTGCGGCGGCGGGGGATCGGCAGGTCGGAAGGGCGCATCGGCATCGGGCTGGGTCCTACCTGCATGAGCGCGGCATCCTGCGCCATTTCGATCGCGAACATGGGCGCGGGAAGGTCGATCATGCGGGGGCTTTCCTCAGGCGTATCAGGCATCGAGCCCGGCCAGTTCGCGCAGGAGCAAGGCAATGTCGCCCTCGCGCGAGAGCCGGTGATCGCCGTCCTTGACCAGATGCACCTGCACGTCGGCTGAACGCAGCGCGGCGGCAAGGCGGAGCGAGATGTCCCACGGCACGTCGGCATCATGCTGCCCGTGGAGCAGGCGCACCGGCCCGTCGAACGCGATCTCGTGCCCGAGCCTCTTGTGCCGCTCGCCATCGGACCAGAACAGGGCGTGGGTCGGGGTCGGCTCGGGGCCGTAGGGATTGTCTTCGTAGACGGTGCGCCCTGCCGCAAGCTCGATCCGCTGCGACTGCGACAGGCCCCATTCGGTGAAGTCCGGCGCGGGGGCGATCCCGACAAGAGCCCGGCACCGCTCTCCCAGAGCTTCCGCGACGAGCAGCATGAGCCAGCCGCCCATGCTGGAGCCGACGAGCTGGACGGATGCGATTCCCAGATGATCGATCAGCGCCACGACCTCGTCGCGCCATCTGGAGAGCGTGCCATCGGCAAAACGGCCCTCGCTCTGCCCGCATCCGGTATAGTCGAGCAGCAGGCAGGCCCGCCCGCGCTCCCGCGCCCATTCCAGCACCGCCTGCGCCTTGCCGCCGGCCATGTCGGACATGTAGCCGGGGAGGAACACCACCGCCGGCAGGCGCCCGGGAAGGTGACGATAGGCCATGGCGAGACCCGAAGGCAGGGTGAAGCGCGAGACGTCGGACATGGCCCCGTTCATGGCGCGCCGCATCCCGGCCCGCAAGCACATCGATCAGTCGCGCTCGAAGATCTCCTCGATGGCGAGGCCGAACAGGTCGGCGATGCGAAAGGCGAGGGGGAGCGACGGATCGTACTTTCCCGTCTCTATCGCGTTGACCGACTGGCGGCTTACCTCCAGCCTTTCAGCAAGGTCGGCCTGGCTCCAGTTCCGCTCCGCCCGCAGGACCTTGAGGCGGTTCTTCACTCCGCCCCCCCGCTGCGTTCGAGAACCGCGTTGACGCAGCCGCCGAGACCGAGCCCGGCGAACCACAGGACGGCGGCATAGAAGGCCGGGACATGCGGCAGCAGGCCGAAGCTTTCGACAAAGCCCCACGCAGTCGCGACCGAAAGCATGAAGGCCGTGGCGATCAGGACCTGGCGGGTAAGCAGGTAGCGCTGGTATTCGTCACGAAGCGAGGCCAGCAGCCGGCCGATGACGACGAAGACCCCGATCACCGGCAGCGCCGGCAGGAGCGCGGCGGCATAGGCGCTGATGCCGGTGGGCCGACTGGCCTCGAAGATGAGGTTCACGCCGACCAGCGTGGCGGCATAGCCGCCCATGAGCAGCATGACGGCGCGAGTGTACTGGCGGCGTTCGGGGGTCATCCTGGCAAGCATTGGTCAAGCCTCCTTGATCTGATGACAAGGAAACTTGACCAAAATTGAGAGGATGTCAAGCGAAGTTGACTTCAGCCCTTCTGGACTTCAGGCCTTCTGGGCGGCGTTCTTCTCCATGAAGACGCGCGCGCGGTCGGCCGCCCAGGCGTTGAGGGCCTCGGTACGGGCGCGGGCGCCCTCGGGATCGGCCTCCAGCGGCAGGACCGCGTCCACGATCGCATCGAAGTGCTGGCGCAGCCCGTCCTTCGCTTCGGGATAGGGGATGATGTAGAGTTGATTGGCCACGATGCCCGCCTTGACGTGCTCTGCCAGTTCGACCGGGTCCATGCCGTGCTGGTGGATCGAATGCAGCGAGGCGATCGACTCCTCGTTTTCGACATAACCGCTCTTGCCGAACTGCGCCGGCCGCAGGCGGCTGGCTTCCGCGATGTTCGACTTGATGTTGGCCGGACACAGCACGGAAACGCCGATGCCGTGCTTGTCGAGGCCCTGGCGATAGCTTTCCATCAGGTTGATGACGGCTGCCTTCGCCGCCGAGTAGGGTGCGGCAAGCGCGCTGCCCATGAGGCCGCCGAGCGAGGAAGTGGTGACGATGTGGCCGGGCCTGCCGCTGGCGATCATGCGCGGCACGAACGTGACCATGCCGTTGATGACGCCGCCCAGGTTGACGCCGACGATCCAGTCGAAATCGTCGTAGGAGGTATCCTCGACCGGGCCGAAGCTGTTCACGCCAGCGGTGTTGAACAGAAGCGTGGGCGCCGCGCCGAAGACCTGCTCGACCTCGTCGGCGGCGCCGGCGTAGGCCTGGCGGTCGGTGATATCGAGGACGAGGCCGTGAGCGACGATGCCTTCGGCCTTCAGCGCGGCAACGGCCCGCTCCACCGCTTCGGCGCGGACGTCGGCGACGACGATCTTCGCGCCAGCCCGGCCGAAGACCTGTGCCTGCCCGAAGCCTGCACCCGAAGCACCGCCCGTGATGAAGGCGATCTCGTTCTCGAAACTTTGCACGCGGTGATCCTCTCTCGCAGATTATTGTTAGTGTTGCTTACAAAATTCCGCTTGCCGGAGCAAGTGAACGCCGTGGGTGACTCGCGCCCGGTTTGCCGCTAGAAGCCGGTCCATCATGGCCCGCCGCACGACAAGCACTACCACCACTACCCCCGCGAGCCGGGGGCGGTCGCTGCCGGGCTGAGGCCTGCCGCGATGCCGCCGCCCGGTTCGGGTGGACATGCGCATCGCCTCCCGAACCGATCCGAATTACCGATGCGCGCCCTTCCGGTGGCAACGCTCCTGTGGCAAGGCGCTGCCAGTTGAACGCAGAGAGACCCGCATGTCCGAGTTGCTGAAGATCACCCTGCCCGACGGTTCCGTGCGCGAGGTCGCGCCGGGCAGCACCCCGGCAGACATTGCCGCCGCGATCGGCCCGGGCCTTGCGAAGGCTGCACTGGCGGCGAAAGTCGATGGCGAACTGGTGGACCTGACGCGGCCATTCACGGCGGACGCGCAACTGGCGCTGGTCACGGCGAAGGACGAGGCCGAAGCGCTCGACCTTGCACGGCACGATTATGCGCACGTCCTCGCCGAAGCGGTGCAGGCGCTGTTTCCGGGCACGCAGATCACCTTCGGGCCGAGCACGGACGACGGCTTCTACTACGACTTCGCGCCGAAGGACCGGCCCTTCACCGACGAGGATCTGCCCGCCATCGAGGCGGAAATGCGCAAGATCATCGCCGCGAACAAGCCACTGCGCCGCGAGGTCTGGAGCCGCGAGCAACTGATCAGCCGCTGGAAGCAGCAGGGCGAGAGCTTCAAGGCCGAATGGGCGGCGGAACTGCCTGAGAACGAGGAATTGACCGTCTACTGGTCGGGCGACGACTGGCTCGACATGTGCCGCGGCCCGCACCTGCCCTCGACCGGCAAGCTCGATCCCAATGCGTTCAAGCTGACTCGCGTTTCGGGGGCCTACTGGCGCGGCGACCAGAAGAACGCGATGCTCAGCCGAGTCTACGGTACCGGCTGGCTCAACAAGAAGCAGCTCGACGCGCACCTGACGCGGCTGGAGGAAGCCGCCAAGCGCGACCATCGCAAGCTGGGCAACGAGATGGACCTGTTCCATCTCCAGCAGGAAGCGCACGGTTCGGTGTTCTGGCACCCGAAGGGCTATCTGATCTGGCGCGAGCTGGAAGCCTACATGCGCCGCGCTATCGACGGCGCGGGCTATCGCGAGGTCAAGACCCCGCAGGTCATGGACGCGCGCCAGTGGGAGCAATCGGGCCACTGGGGCAAGTACCGCGAGAACATGTTCGTCATTCCCGACGAAGTGCCCAACGTCGACGATGAAGGGCCGATCGTTTCGAACGATGCGGACTGGATGGCGCTGAAGCCGATGAACTGCCCGGCGCACGTCCTGATCTTCCGCCAGGGCATCAAGTCCTACCGCGAACTGCCGCTGCGCCTGTACGAGAACGGCTGCTGCCACCGCAACGAGCCGCACGGCGCGCTGCACGGGTTGATGCGGGTGCGCCAGTTCACGCAGGACGACGCGCACATCTTCTGCCGCGAAGACCAGATCGTTTCGGAAGTGCAGGCCTTCTGCGAGCTGGCCGACCGCATCTACAAGCACTTCGGTTTCACCTACTCGATCAAGCTCGCGCTGCGCCCGGAAAAGCGCTTCGGCACCGAGGAGATGTGGGACAAGGCCGAGCGCGAACTGCGCGACGCGGTGGTGCGCGCAGGCCTTGCCACCGAGGAATACGGCTGGGAGGAACTGCCGGGCGAAGGCGCGTTCTACGCGCCCAAGCTGGAATGGCACCTGACCGACGCTATCGGCCGTACCTGGCAGGTCGGCACGATCCAGTCGGACCGCGTCCTGCCCGAACGCCTCGACGCAAGCTACATCGGCGAGGATGGCGAGAAGCACCGCCCGGTCATGCTGCACCGCGCGATCTTCGGTTCCTACGAGCGCTTCATCGGCATCCTGATCGAGCACTTCGCCGGTCGCCTGCCGGTGTGGCTCGCGCCGGTCCAGGCAGTGGTCGCCACGATCGTTTCGGACGCCGACGACTATGCCAGGGACGCGCTGGCCAAGCTGAAGGCGGCGGGCATCCGCGCCGATACCGACCTGCGCAACGAGAAGATCAACTACAAGGTGCGCGAACACTCGCTGCAAAAGGTTCCGTACCTGCTGGTGGTGGGCAAGCGCGAGGCCGAGGAAGGCACCGTGGCGATCCGCATCCTGGGCGAGCAGCACCAGAAGGTGATGCCGCTCGACGAGGCGATTGCCCTGCTCAAGGGTGAGGCCACGGCGCCGGATCTCAGGGCCTGACCGCGCTCGACCTCCCGCTCCTGCCGCTCGCGCTTTGCGCGCTGGCGGCCTTCGTGGCCGCTTTCGTGCGCGGGCTGGCGGGGTTCGGGATGGCGATCCTGCTGGTGCCGCTGATCGGGCTGGTGATCCCGCCCGGCGAGGCGGTGGTCGTCTCGAACATGCTGGGACTGCTGATCGGCCTGGTCGGCGCGCGCAAGGTTTGGAACGAGGGCGATAAGAGCGCGGGGGTGATCGGCAGCCTTGCCATGCTGCTGACGCCCGTGGGGCTGGTGGTACTCTTCGCGACGCCGCCGGGAATTGCCCGCGTGCTGATCGCGCTGGTGGCGATCGGCGCCTTCGGACTGGTGCTGCTTCCGACCAGGCCCGGCCATGCTCCGGGCAGGCTCGAGACGGGGCTGACCGGCGCGGCGGCGGGGCTTCTGACCGGGTTTGCCGGGATGCCGGGGCCGCCGGTGGTGCCCTATTACCTGCGCCGCCCGATCCCGCGTGAGGTAGCGCGGGCGTCGATGCTGACGGTGTTCCTGCTGACCTCGATCGCCAGCACGGTGGCCGCGCTGGCACTGGGCCTCGCGTCATGGCGCGACGCGCTGTTCGCCGTGGTACTGTTCGTACCGGTGCTGGCGGGCAATCACCTGGGCAGCCTGGCCTTCGGCAAGGTCAGCGATGCGGCATGGCGGGGGTTCGTGGGATTCCTGCTGGCGATGTCGGCGCTGATGGCCATCGTGCGACTGATCGGCTGATAACGGGGGAAGCGAACGGCCTCGCGCAGGTCCCGACCGCACCGGTTCAGACGGGCGCGGGCGCCCCGTTCCGGGCGGGGCGATAGTTCGCGCCATCGCTGGTGAATTCGGCGTGGCCGAGCGTGCCGAGGTAGCGCTTGAGCCGCGAGGTCAGCCGCCGGTCGGCAATCGATCCGATCACCGGGACTTTGGTCGCTGCGGTATAGGCGCGCATCCGTCCGAACACGTGGGCACCGACCGCAGCCGCGCGGGCCTTGTCCATCGCGGTGATGCGCACGCCGAATTCGCGGGCGCGCGCATCCTTGCCGTCGCAGAAGTTCTGCAGGAAGTAGAGCTTCGCAAAGCTCTTCTCGAAGCGTTCGCGCATGGCTCCGGCGGGGGTGGAGGTATCGACGAGTTCCGCCTCCATCGTTGCCTTGAGCAGCGCGCCGCAGGTTTCCGGATCGAAGCCGCGACGCAGAGTAAGCATGCGCGCGTTCCAGAAATCGACGATGTCCTGCGGGTTGTCGCCCAGCAGATCCTGCGGCAGCCCGAGCAGGAAGCAGCGATAGCGCGACAGCTCGACCTGCGCGCGCTCGTCGGCGTCGAAGGTCTTGCGGCCTTCGCGCAGCGCGGCTGCCGAAAGGAAGAAATCCCCGATCAGACCGGCGGGCATCTGGTCCACCTGCGGGATCGGGATACCGAACACCTTCTGGTCCCAGCGGCCTTGGGAAAGCACGTTGAAGCGCACCATCGAGTGCATCAGCCGGACCATCGCCGCGGCCTTGAACCCCGGACCGTGACGCCGCAGCGCGCCCGGCAGGGTGCTGGTGCCGAAGAAGGTGGCGGTTTCCTTGATCCGCCGGGCCGCCGTCTTGTGGGATAGCGTACCAGTCAGCGCCATCGGCAGGGCGGCGTACTTGTTCATGAAAGTGGCGATGAAGCCGCCGCGAATTGCCCAGGGCGCGAAATTGGCCATGGCATTGCGCTGGATGCGCGCGCCGCGTTCGATCAGGGGCCATATCGACCCAGGGCGGCGTGTCTTCCATCGCACGGATGAAGCGGACGAGTTCGGGCGGCGCGTCGGCGACCGCATCAACGCCCTTGTCGCAGGCGGTGACCAGCATTTCCACCAGCGGGCGGAAGCCATGCCGTGGCATCAGCGCGGCATAGGGATCGGCAACCGTATCGCCGAGCATGGTGTAGAGCGACATGCGCCCGATCAAGTCGGCGTTGGCGTGCAGGCGGGGGGCATCGGCGGCAAAGCGGCCGCGCAGTTCCGACAGGCGAGGTTCGCTTGCCAGCAGACGTTCGGGACGGACGGCGAAATCGATATCGCCGTACATCGCGGGGTTATCGGTCCTCTGGCTTTCGACTTTCCGGCGCAGATCCTCGAGGCTTTGCATCGCGCTACTCCGCTGACTTAATCGGGTGATCAAGACGGCAAACGGAAGCGATGGCAAGCGTCCAATAGGACCGCTTCAGACCGTAAAGCTCTCGCCGCAACCGCACGAACCCTTGGCGTTGGGGTTCTGGAACACGAAACCGGCGGTGAAATCGTCTTCCTGCCAATCCATCGTGCTGCCGATCAGGTAGAGCACCGAGGCGCTGTCGATGAAGAACAGGCCGCCGGGCGTCTCGATCCTCTCGTCCATCGGGTTTGCCTCGGTGACGTAGTCGACCGAGTAGGCAAGGCCCGAGCAGCCACGCCGGGGCGTGGACAGCTTGACCCCGATCGCGCCTTCGGGCGCGTTTTCCATCAGATTCGCGATGCGCGCCTCCGCGCTGGCCGTGAGGATCACGGCGGCGGGGCGGGGGCGGCGGACTTTGGTCTCGGTCGTCATGGTGACACCTATATGGGGAGCGGTCAGAGCATTCCCAGTTCTAGCTTGGCCTCGTCGCTCATCTTCTGGGGGTCCCACGGCGGATCCCAGACGAGATTGACTTCGGCCTCGCGCACGCCGGGAACGGCCGAGACGCGCAGTTCGACCTCGCCGGGCATCGATTCGGCCACCGGGCAGTGCGGCGTGGTCAGGGTCATCGTGACCATGACATGAGCGTCATCCGAGACGTCGACGCCGTAGATGAGGCCAAGGTCATAGATGTTGACCGGGATTTCCGGGTCGAAGATCTCCTTGAGCGCGTTCACCACGCCCTCGTAGATATCGCCGCCCGGCTCGCCGGGGGAAACGCCCTCGGGCTTTGCGGCAAGGAAACCCTCGAGATAGTCGCGCTTGCGCTCGAGCTTCTCGGCGGGGGTCTCTTCGACCGCGTCCTCGACGAAGGCACGCCGGGGGGCAGCCACCGCTTCGACTTCCTCGACGGCGAATTTGGGATCTTCGCTGCTCATCCGAATATCCTCTTGGTCCTTTCGATGCCGCGCACGAGGGCGGCGATATCGCTTTCATCGCTGTAGATGCCGAAGCTGGCCCGGGCCGTGGCGGGAACGCCAAGGTGGTCCATCAATGGCTGCGCGCAGTGGTGCCCGGCACGGATCGCCACGCCTTCCTCGTCGAGGATCGTGCCGAGATCGTGCGGGTGCACGCCCTCGATGGCGAAGCTGACGATGCCGGCGCTGTCCTCGGGCCCGAACAGGCGGACGGAGTTCATCCGCCCGAGCGCCTCGCGGGCCTTGGCCACGAGCGCGACTTCATGGGCGTGGATCGCATCGAGGCCCTGTGCCTGCACGAAGTCCACCGCCGCGCCGAAGCCGATGGCCTCGACGATGGCCGGGGTGCCGGCTTCGAAACGCTGCGGCGCGGGGGCATAGGTCGTGCGCTCGAAAGTGACGCGGTCGATCATCGCCCCGCCGCCCTGCCACGGCGGCATGGCGTCGAGAATCGCGGCCTTGGCCCAAAGCGCGCCTATGCCGGTCGGGCCATAGAGCTTGTGGGCGGAAAAGACGTAGAAATCAGCGTCCATCGCCTTCACGTCGACAGCGAGGCGCGGCACCGCCTGGCAGCCGTCGAGCAGGATCTTCGCCCCGACCGCACGCGCCAGCCGGACCGCCTGCGCCACGTCGAGCACAGAACCGAGCACGTTCGACACATGGGCAAGAGCGACAAGCTTGTGCGCGGGGGTCAGGATGCGCTCCGCCGCGGCAAGGTCGATGCGGCCGTCCTCGGTCAACGGGCAGACGTCGATCTCGACTCCGGTCCGGTCGCGCAGCAACTGCCAAGGTACGATGTTCGAATGATGCTCGAGCGTGGAGAGCAGGATGCGGTCGCCCGCCTTGAGGTTTGCCTGGCCCCAGGTCTGCGCGACGAGGTTGATCGCCTCGGTTGCGCCGCGCGTGAAGACGATCTCGCCTTCATCGCCGTTGACCAGCCCCGCCACCTTGCGGCGCGCGGCCTCGAAGGCGAGCGTCATGTCGGCCGAGCGGGCATAGACGCCGCGATGGACGGTGGCGTAGTCGGCGCCGAGGGCGCGAGTTACCGCGTCGATCACCACCTGCGGCTTCTGCGCGGTGGCTGCGGTGTCGAGATAGTGCCAGCGGCTGCCGTCGGGATTCAGCAGGCCCGGCCATTGCGCGCCGCGCGTGATCGTGTCCACGCTCACAGCACAGCCTCCAGCGCCTTGAGCGCGGCATCTGTCAGGACCTCCTCGTCGGCCGCGCCGACGAAGGCCTCGGCGATGAAGGCCTGGAGCATGAGCTTCTTGGCCTCTGCCGGCGGAAGACCGCGCGATTGCAGGTAGAACAGGCCGGTGGCGTCAAGCTCGCCCACCGCGCAGCCGTGCGCGCACTTCACGTCGTCGGCATAGATTTCGAGCTCGGGCCGCGCATTGGCGGTTGCCCTGCGGTCGAGCAGCATCGCCCGGATCGACTGTTCGCCGTCGGTGCCGATCGCCCCCCGGGCAACAACGACGCGGCCAAGATAGGTGCCGGTCGCCTTTCCGCCGAGAACCGAGCGCACGACCTGGCTGGACACGGCGTCAGGCTCTGCGTGGGTTACTTCGGTGACGATTTCCGCCACCTGTTCGCCACCCGCGACCTGCGCGGCTCCGAGATGGAACCTGGCGCCCTTGCCGAGACGGACCGCGACGGCGATGCGGCCATAGGCGGAACCGGCGTTGAGCAGGCGCAGGTCGAACGAAGCACCATCCTCGAGCACGATGGAGATATCGCGCGCCGCGTCGTTACCGCCGTCCAGCACCACGGCCAGCGCGCCTTCTTCGCCCGCCGCCACGCGGATTTCCTGCGCCGGCAGCGGCCAGAGCTTTTCCAGCGCGGCGAGATCGGCGTAGCGATAGGCCTCGTCCTTGCGCGTGGGGAGGGCGAGTGCGGTCATGCGGCGACCGCCTCGTAGCCGTGTTCTTCAAGTTCGAGCGCCAGTTCCGGACCGCCGCTCTTCACGATGCGGCCACTGGCAAGAACGTGAACGAAGTCGGGCTTCACGTAGTCCAGCAGGCGCTGGTAGTGGGTGATGAGCAGCACGGCCTTGTCGGGCTTGCGCATGATCGCGTTGATGCCTTCGCCGCAGATGCGCAGGGCGTCGATGTCGAGCCCGGAATCCGTCTCGTCGAGGATGGCGATCCGGGGATCGAGGATGCCCATCTGCACCATCTCGGCACGCTTCTTCTCGCCGCCGGAAAAGCCGACGTTCACCGGGCGCTTGAGCATGTCCATGTCCATGCGCAGCAGCGCGGCCTTTTCCTTGGCGAGCTTGAGGAATTCGCCGCCCGAAAGCGGGGCCTCTCCGCGCGCCTTGCGCTGGGCGTTGGCCGCCTCGCGCAGGAACTGGACGAAGGAAACGCCCGGAATTTCGACCGGGTACTGGAAGCCGAGGAACAGGCCTGCGGCGGCGCGTTCGTGGGGCTCCATCCCCAGCATGTCGGCGCCATCGAGAGTGGCGCTGCCGCCGGTCACTTCATACCCGGGACGCCCGCCAAGCGTGTAGCCGAGGGTCGACTTGCCCGCGCCGTTGGGCCCCATGATCGCATGAATTTCGCCGGCATTGATGGTGAGCGAAAGGCCCTTGAGGATGGGCTTGTCGGCAACGTTGGCCTGAAGGTTTTCGATTGTGAGCATCGTCTTCTCTTTCAGCCCCGCGACCGGGGGGAATGGCTGCGCTGGGGGCGTGCACCGGAGCGCGAATAGGTGGAGCGCTGCGGGCGCGCGGCGGCGCGCAGTTCCTCGTAACGAGCCTTCATCGCGGCCAGCACCGCGCGGCCCGCGCCTTCGGGATCGCCGAGAACTTCGGCCGCGTCATAACGCACGACCTTGAGGCCGACGGCGGCAAGGCTCGCATCGCGGCGGCGTTCGATTTCCGGGGCGTCGCCCCGGTCGAGCGCCACGACCAGCTTGAGCGGCTGGCAGGCGAAATCGACAATGGCCGACCCGATAACCGCGTAACGCTTGAACTTGTACTTGCCGAGATCTTCCTTCGCCAGTTCCTCGGCCAGCGCAGCGTGAGCCTCGTCGGGCTCGCGGCGCATTTCGCGCGCCATGTCGTGAATCGCGTCGAGCCGCGAGCCGGAAATGACCCAGCCGCGCCCCTTCTTCTGGATATTGGGAACGTCGGCGCGTTCGCTCGCCGGACGCAGGGAAAGGGTCTTCTTCATTGCGGCTGGCCCAATGCAAAATGTTGCTCGTCATGCTGAACTTGTTTCAGCGTCCATCTGGCGACCGAAACCGCCGATGCTGGACGAGAGATGGACCCTGAAACAGGTTCAGGGTGACGATGAGTGAGAAGCGATGGCATCATCCCACGCTTCCTTCGAGCGAAATGCCAAGCAGCTTCTGCGCCTCGACCGCGAATTCCATGGGCAACTGCTGCAGCACTTCGCGCGCAAAACCGTTGACGATCAGCGCCACCGCGCTTTCCTGGTCGAGCCCGCGCTGCATGGCGTAGAACAGCTGGTCGTCGCTGATCTTGCTTGTCGTCGCCTCGTGCTCGATCGTGGCGGAGGGATTGCGAACTTCGATGTAGGGCACGGTATGCGCGCCGCAATCCGAGCCCAGCAGAAGGCTGTCGCACTGCGTGAAGTTGCGCACGCCTTCGGCCTGCGGAGCAACGCGGACGAGGCCGCGATAGGTGTTGTTCGACTTGCCGGCGGAAATGCCCTTCGACACGATGGTCGAGCGGCTGCCCTTGCCGTTGTGGATCATCTTGGTGCCGGTATCGGCCTGTTGATGGTTGTTGGTCACGGCGACCGAGTAGAACTCGCCCACCGAGTCCTCGCCGTTGAGTACGCAGGACGGATACTTCCAGGTGATCGCCGAGCCGGTTTCGACCTGCGTCCACGACACCTTGGACCGCGCGCCCTGGCACAGAGCGCGCTTGGTCACGAAATTGTAAATGCCGCCGCGACCTTCGGCATCGCCCGGATACCAGTTCTGCACGGTCGAATACTTGATCTCGGCATCATCGAGCGCGACCAGTTCGACGACCGCAGCATGGAGCTGGTTCTCGTCGCGCTGCGGCGCGGTGCAGCCCTCGAGGTAGCTGACGTAGCTGCCCTTGTCGGCCACGATCAGGGTACGCTCGAACTGGCCGGTGTTCTCCGCGTTGATGCGGAAATAGGTGCTCAGCTCCATCGGGCAGCGCACGCCTTCGGGGATGTAGACGAAGGTGCCGTCCGAAAAGACCGCGCAGTTCAGAGTGGCGAAGTAGTTGTCGTGCATGGGCACGACCTTGCCCAGCCACTTGCGGACGAGATCGGGGTATTCGCGGATCGCCTCGGAGATCGAACGGAAGATGACGCCCGCCGCTTCCAGCTCCTTGCGGAAGGTCGTGGCGACGGAGACCGAATCGAACACGGCATCGACCGCGACCTTGCGCGCGCCTTCGACGCCGGCGAGCACCTTCTGCTCCTCCAGCGGAATGCCGAGCTTTTCATAGACGCGCAGGATTTCCGGATCGACCTCGTCCAGGCTGCCGAGCTTCGGCTTGGCCTTGGGCGCAGCCCAGTAATAGGCCTCCTGGTAGTCGATCGGCGGGATGTTCAGCTTGGCCCATTCGGGCGTGGGCATGGTCAGCCAGTGGCGATAGGCCTTGAGGCGCCATTCGAGCATCCACTCCGGCTCGTCCTTCTTGGCCGAGATGAAGCGGACGGTGTCCTCGGACAGGCCCTTGGGCCCGTATTCCTGCTCGATGTCGGAAACCCAGCCATGCTCGTACTCGGCAACCCTAGCGGCAGCCTCGCGCGCAGCCTGATCCTTCACTTCTGTATTATCGGTCATGCCAGAACCTCCGCCACCGGTACCGCCTGGACGGCGGGGCGGGACAATTGGGTAAGCGGTATGCCCGCCAGCGCGCCGCGAAGTGCGGCATCGACGGCGGGCCAGTGCGGACGGACGGTGCACGCGCTTTCGAGCGTGCAATCGTGGCGGCCATGCTCGCTGCACGGCGCAAGCGCAATAGGACCTTCGACCGCCTCGACGATATCCGCCAAAGTGATGGCCGCGGCGGGTCGGGCCAGCTTCAGCCCACCACGCGCGCCGCGCACCGACTTCAGCAGTCCGGCCGAGGAAAGCTTGCTCACGAGCTTCTGCACGGTGGGCGCGGGCAGGCCCGTTTCGTCGGCCAGTTGCTGGGCCGAGACGCGCTGCTGCCCGCAATGGCGCGCGGCGGCGCACATCGTCACGACGGCGTAGTCGGCCATGCTGGAAAGACGCATCGCAGAAGGGTCCCGGCGACGATCCGCGAAATCGGACCGAATCACTCCGGTTATCTAGGCGCTTGAAACCCGGGCGACAAGTGCGCTGGACGCGCAAAAAAAGGGCGGCCGAGCCCCGTGAGGGTCACCGGCCGCCTTGAAGTCGAGAACCCGATACATCACTGCACCGAGCCCTTCGGGTCGCATCGCCCTCCTACGCAGAAGCACGCATATTGAATTGTATGGATTCGACAAAATCGGTGACATTCCGGCAACATGACCAATCAAATCGATTACAATTCAGGTCAAATTCGAGAAGATCGCGCTTGGCCGGGGCTTCTCGTCGGCCCAAAAAGGTTGCTAACCGCTCCGGCGCCGCATCGATCGACTGTGGCGCTGCAGAAACAATGAACGCCGGAACAATGAACGCCGGCAGGAATCGGACCGACTGATCGTGACGCCATACTCGCTACTGCGCCCCCTCATCTTCCGCATTCCCGCAGAACCCGCGCACCGCCTGACGATAAAGGCCCTGGGCCTTGCGCAAGGCGGGACCACGCTGGCGCCCACGCCTTCGCTCGCCCAGCGCATAGCGGGACTGGCCTTTCCCAACCCGGTCGGCATGGCCCCCGGTTTCGACAAGAACGCGGAAGTGCCCGATGCCATGCTCGGCCTCGGCTTCGGATTCGTCGAAGTGGGCACGGTCACGCCCCGCCCGCAGGAGGGCAACCCCAAGCCGCGCCTGTTCCGCCTGGTCGAGGACCGCGCGGTCATCAACCGCATGGGCTTCAACAACGAAGGCGCGCAGGCCGTCACCAACCGCCTCGTGCGGCGACGCGAGACTGGCAAGCACGGCTTGCCGGGCATCGTCGGCGTGAACATCGGCGCGAACAAGGATTCGGCGGACCGAATCGCCGACTATGCGCTGATGACGCGGCTGATGGCGCCGCTGGCCTCGTACCTCACCGTCAACATCTCATCGCCGAATACGCCGGGCCTGCGCGCCCTGCAGGACGAAGGCGCCCTTGCCGCACTGCTCGATGCAGTGATCGAGGCGCGTGGCAACATGACCACGCCGGTGTTCCTCAAGCTCGCGCCCGATCTCGAGCCGGCCGATATCGACAGCATCTGCCGCATCGCCATCGAAAAGCAGCTTGCGGCCCTGATCATCTCGAACACGACGATCACCCGGCCAGTGCTCCGCTCTGCCCACGCCGGGGAGGCGGGCGGACTTTCCGGCGCACCGCTGCGGGAACTGGCGCTGCAGCGCCTGCGCGATTTCCGCAAGGCCAGCGGCGGGGCGATCCCGCTGGTCGGCGTAGGCGGCATTGCCACGGTCGACGATGCGTGGGAGCGGATCCGGGCAGGCGCCAGCCTGATCCAGATCTACAGCGCCATGGTCTACGAAGGGCCCGGCCTGGCCCGCCGCCTCGTTGCGGGTCTCGAGCGCAAAGTCCGCGAAGCCGGCCTCACTTCCATTGCCGAGGCCGTCGGCAGCGAATAGCGTGGCGGGCATGAAGATGCCCCCGCTCCTCCTCCGATATGCGCCGCTTGCCGGCGTACTTCTAGCCAGCGCCTGTGTCCCGCCGCCCAGCGCACCGGTTGCTCCGGCACCACGGCCGGCCGCCGACGGAAGTGTGCCCGTCGAAGGGCCGGGCCTCGTTTCGGCAGCCGATCCGCGCGCCGCGGAAGCCGGGGCGCAGATGCTCAGGCTTGGCGGCAGCGCCACCGACGCCGCGATTGCGACAATGCTCGCGCTTACGGTAGTCGAGCCGCAAAGCTCGGGTATAGGCGGCGGCGGTTTCCTCGTGACGGGCGATGCCGCAGGTGCGGTCAGCACGATCGACGGACGCGAAACCGCACCACGCGCGGCAACGCCGGAATGGTTCTACGTCGGCGGAAAGCCGCTCCCCTATGCCGACGCGATTCCCGGCGGACGCAGCGTGGGCGTGCCGGGCAACCTGCGCCTTGCGGCCCATGCCCACAACGCACGCGGCAGGCTTTCCTGGCGGACCCTGTTCCAGCCGGCGATCCGCCTGGCGCGCGATGGCTTCGCGATCACCGGGCGCTTGCGTTCCTCGCTGGAAAGCTTCGCCCGCACCGGCGCGCTCGACCCGGCGGCACGAGCGCTGTTCTACGGTCCGGATGGGCAGCCGCTCCCCGTCGGCACGATCGTGCGCAATCCGGCGCTCGCCGCCACGCTGGAAGGGATTGCCGCACGCGGCGCGGACAGTTTCTACACCGGCGACAACGCGGCGACCCTCGCCGCGAAGGTCGGCACCGCGCCGGTCAACCCTGCACCGATGACCACGGCAGACATCGCCGCCTACAAGGCAGTCGAGCGGACGCCGCTGTGCGGCCAGTACCGTACCTACCGGATCTGCGGAATGGGCCCGCCCAGTTCGGGCGCAACGACGGTTTACGCGATCCTCGAACAGCTGGAGCGGTTCGACATGAAGACGCTCGGCCCAGCAAGCCCGGTGGCCTGGCACCTGATCGCCGAATCGCAGCGCCTCGCCTACGCCGACCGCGACCAGTACCTCGCCGATGCGGACTTCGTGCAGGTGCCCGTAGCGGGGCTTTCGGACCCGGCCTACCTGGCGGGCCGGTCCGCCCTCATTTCCGAAAGCGCGACGATGCCCACCGTGCTCCCCGGCACGCCGCCCGGAGCGAAGCTGGCCTTCGCGCGGGCAGAGCCGCAGGACGAGAACGGGACGACCCACTTCGTCGCGGTGGACCGGTGGGGCAACGCCGCCAGCTACACCTCGACGATCGAAGGACCGTTCGGATCGGGGCTGATGGTCGGCGGCTATTACCTCAACAACGAACTGACCGATTTCAACATTGTGCCGGACAAGGACGGCAAGCCGACCGCAAACCGCGTCGAGGGCGGCAAGCGGCCCCGCAGCTCGATGGCGCCGACGCTGGTCTACGGTCCTGACGGAAAGCTCCGCCTCGCAATCGGCGCTGCTGGCGGCGCGACCATTCCCGCGCAAGTGGCCAAGGCGATCATCGGCGTGCTCGACTGGAACCTCTCCGCCCGCGACGCCATAGCCCTGCCGGTGATCTTCGCGCCCGGCGGCGACACCGTCTTCGTAGAGAGGGGCACCTCGCTGGAGGCGATGATCCCGGCGCTGCAGAAGCTGGGTCACGCCAAGATTCTGGCACGCCCGCCGGGATTCAAGGCCAACGCGATCGAGCGGGTCGGCAATACGTGGCGCGGCGCTGCCGATCCGCGCAGCGAAGGCATCGCGGTCGCACCATGAGCGCCCGCCTCACCCGTCCCCGGTTGCCGTAACGGCGGCGCCCCACTAGGTTCGGTTGAAACGAACGGGGCCCAGCGCGATCAGGGCAGGCCGGGGACAGAACGGGGCGAGGTAACAGACGTGCAGCTTTCGGATTTCGCAGCCTATCCAAATCTCGTCGCGATGTTCCTCGACCGTGCCGGCACGCGCGGCGACAGCCCGTTCCTCTGGGCCAAGCACGATGGGCAATGGCGGCCGATAAGTTGGGCGGAAACGGTGCGGCAGGTGTGCCTACTGGCGGAAGCGCTGCGCGGCCTGGGCCTGAATCCCGGGGACCGCGTGGCGCTGGTTTCCGAAAATCGGCCGGAATGGTGCGTAGCCGACCTCGCGATCATGGCCGCCGGTCTCGTCACCGTGCCCACCTACATCACCAATACCGAACGCGACCACCTGCACATCCTGGAAAACTCCGGCGCACGGGCGGTGATAGTCTCGACCGCGAAACTCTCGCAGCCGCTGCTTCCGGCGGCGCTTTCGGCCCCTTGCGTCGAGCACGTCATCGGCATGGAGCCACTCCGCCAGATGCAGGCGGGCAAGCTGTCGTTCCACGACTGGGACACGATGATGACCGGCGATGCCGCCGCTGCTCGCCGCGCGGTCGACGAACGCCTGCGCACCGTGGATCGCGCGGATCTAGCCTGCATCATCTACACCAGCGGCACCGGCGGAAGCCCGCGCGGGGTACGTCTGCACCACGGATCGATCCTGCAGAACGTCGAGGGCGCGGCGCACATCCTGGCCGAAGACTTCGGCTGGGACGAGGAAGTGTTCCTTTCCTTCCTGCCGCTGTCCCATGCCTACGAACACACCGGTGGCCAGTTCCTGCCGATCGGCATGGGCGCCCAGATCTTCTATTCCGAAGGACTGGAGAAGCTCGCTTCGAACATCGAGGAAGTGCGCCCGACGATCATGGTTGTCGTGCCGCGCCTGTTCGAGGTCCTGCGCACCAGGATCATGAAGCAGGTGGAAAAGCAGGGGCGCGTCGCCAACTACCTGATGGACCGCGCGCTTTCCATCGGCGGGCGCAAGGCCGCTGGCAAGGGTCGGCTGATCGACGCGCCGATGAACCTCGTTCTCGATCGCACCTTGCGGCCAAAGATCCGCGCGCGCTTCGGCGGGCGGATGAAGGCGATGGTCTCGGGCGGGGCGCCGCTCAATCCCGACGTCGGGGTGTTCTTCCAGTCGATGGGGCTGACCATGCTGCAGGGCTATGGCCAGACCGAGGCGGGACCTGTGATTTCATGCAACCGGCCCAGGGTCGGCCTGAAGATGGACACGGTCGGCCCGCCGATGAAGGGCGTGGAAGTGAAGATCGCCGAAGATGGCGAAATCCTCGTGCGGGGCGAGCTGGTCATGCACGGCTATTGGCAGAACGAGGCGGAAACCGCCCGCGCCGTTCCCCAGAACGGCCCCAACGCAGGCTGGCTGCACACCGGCGACATAGGCCATCTCGACAAGAAGGGCCGCATCGTCATCACCGACCGCAAGAAGGACATGATCGTCAACGACAAGGGCGACAATGTCTCTCCGCAGAAGATCGAGGGCATGCTCACGCTTCAGCCTGAGATTGCGCAGGCAATGGTGTCGGGCGACAAGCGGCCCTACATCGTCGGACTGATCGTGCCCGATCCGGAATGGGCGCTCGATTGGTCGCGCGCGCAAGGCGAACACTTCGATTTCAAGAAGCTGCAGGACCTGCCCGCCTTCCGCAACGCCATCCGCGCGGCGGTGGACCGGGTGAACAAGGACCTGTCGGTGATCGAGAAGGTCCGCCAGTTCACCTTCACGGACGAAGCCTTCAGCATCGACAACGGCGAGATGACTCCCAGCCTAAAGATCCGCCGCCACAAGATCCGCGAACGCTACGGCGCAAGGATCGACGGACTGTACAAGGCCTGAGGAGCCAGGGCTGAGGAACCAGGGCTGAGGACCCAAGGCTGACAGGGCGGGGCCTAGCGCCCGGCCATCGCCTTGACCCGCGCGAGATAGGTGCGGCCGATGCGTTGCATCGTGCCATCCGCGAGTTCCGCCGACCAGACGCCGAGACCATCGTGTT
This sequence comes from Novosphingobium aromaticivorans DSM 12444, assembly GCF_000013325.1. Lineage (GTDB taxonomy): Bacteria > Pseudomonadota > Alphaproteobacteria > Sphingomonadales > Sphingomonadaceae > Novosphingobium > Novosphingobium aromaticivorans. Next base: position 196,008 of record NC_007794.1, on the reverse strand, counting down.
TCAGGCCGGCGATTCGGTCGCGGCGGACGATGGTGGAGCGGTGAAGCCGGATGAAGCGATCCGGGTCGAGCCGTGCTTCGAGGCCCGCGATGGTGTGAAGCATCAGGTACGACCTCTGCCCGACGTGCAGGCGCACATAGTCGCGTTCGGCGTCGATGCGTTCGAGATCGGAAGCCGCCACGCGGATAAGTTCGGAGCGGTGAGGAACCCAGAATTCCTCGATCCATTCGCTCGCGGCCCGTTCCGGCGTCAACGGCGTTTCAGGGGCCGCGCTGCGACGGGCCTGCGCACGTTCCACCGCGCGCTCCAGCCGCTCCTGCGCAACCGGCTTCAGCACGTAATCGACCGCATCGCAGTCGAAGGCCTCGACGGCGAAATCGTCGTGCGCGGTGACGAAGACCACGGCAGGGCGGCTGGCCTGTCCGGCCAGAGCCCGGGCAACGCCAAGGCCGTCCACTTCGGGCATGGTCATGTCGAGCAGAACGAGGTCGGGCGCGAGCGCCTCGATCAGGCGAAGCGCGGCGGCGCCGTCGCTTGCGGTCCCCACCACCTGGAGCGCGGGGATGCGCGCGCAGAGGATCTGCATGCGCTCCACCGCCAGCGGTTCGTCGTCGACTATCAACGTGCGCAATTCTTCCCCCTCAGCATTCGTTGCGGACAATCGGCAGCGTCAGCACGGTCGCATAGCCGCCCGCCGGCAGCGGCCCGCTTTCCACCTTGGCCGCGTCCTCGCCAAAGCGCGCGGCGAGGCGGCTCTTCACGTTGGCAAGGCCGATGCCGGTGCCGCCGTTGACGAAGCTTTCGCCCGGCCCGTCGTCTGCCACCGTCAGGATCAGGAAACCGCCCGCCTCGCGCGCGGCTATGCGGATCGTCACCGGGCGGATAGTGGTCGAGACCGCGTACTTGATCGAGTTCTCAACCAACGGCTGCAGGATCATGCCCGGCACGCAGGCCGTCATCAGATCGTCCGGAACATCGAACTCGCACCGCAGCCTGTCAGGGAAGCGCACCGCCTCGATGTCGAGGTAGTGGCGCTGGAGCGCGATCTCGTCCTCCAGCGGGACGTCCGCAGTGGGATCGCCGGCAAGGCTGTGACGGTAGAAGCGCGAGATCGACTGGATCATTCGCTCGGCCTGTTCGCTGCGACCGACCATGACCAGGGCCGACAGCGAATTGAGCGTGTTGAACAGGAAGTGCGGGTTCACCTGGTAGCGCAGCGAGCGCAATTCCGATGCCTTGGCCGCACGCCGGTATTCGCCCTCGCGATATTCGGCGGCGCGGAGTTGCTCGCCATTGCCCAGCGCAAGATAGAGCGCGGCCCAGGCGATGAGCAGGAAGTAGCGACCAAGGGCAACGTCGGTGAGTTGCCGCCACAGCCCCTCGTTCTCTACCGTCTGGCGGATGATCGTCACATGGTCGGAGCCGCGATAATCCTCGGTGACGATCTCCGAGGGCGATGGTTCGGGCGTGGCGGAAGCGGCGGGCTCGGCCGAAACGGCAGGCCGGGCCGAGACGGAAGGCTGGGCCACGGGATGCGCGTCGGCATGTCGGGCACGGGCTTCGCGCGCGCGGGCCAGCGCGGCCTTGCGCAGCGCGTCGGCCTTGCCCAGCGCCTTCTCGGTCTCGCGCCGCGCGGCTTCGCGCACCTTCTCCTGCATGGCGGCAGAAATTGCCGGGGCCGGTGGTGCCGGGGGTGCTGGAGGAACCGCGCTGGCAGCGGGGGCAGGAGGTTCCGGCGGGACCGGGTCCCGGGCGCCGCTCAGGATCGATTCAACCTCGCCGTCATCGCCCACGACATAGACCTTGCCGCCAGTGCGCACTTCGGAGCGGCCATCGGCATATTGCCGCACATAGAGCCCCGGCTGGGAGATCACCGTGCTGCCGTCGGGATTCTGCACGATCCCGGCGTTCTTCAAGGCCTCTATGGTGCGTTCGTCGCCCAGGTTGCGCAGTTCCGCAACGTCCTCCTCGCTGAGCAACGGTTCCGTCGTCGGCGAGGCGTGGGCCGTCGAGCCCGGGGCATGGGTGGGGTGCGGGGTGCGGGGTGCCGGCGGCGGGGCAGGGGGTGGAGCAGGTACGGGCGGAACGAAGCCCTCGTCCAGCACGTCGACCAGAACGTTGCCGGCCATGTCGTGGCGGATCTTGACCGCGCCGCCCTTGCCATCGCCGTTCTTCACGGTGACCTGCGAGGTGCGGGTCGGGGCTTCATCGCCCTGATCGGTGCTGATCCGCTCGATCATCCGCTTTTCGACCGGGGCGAAGGCCCATTGGTTGACTGCCGCCAGCGCAAGCGCGGCCGGAAGCATGATGACCAGGGCCGCCCCCACGCGCGTTGCCAGCGGGCGCGCATCGAAGCGGCGCAGCAACGGCCAGCAGGCTACGGTCACGACGATCCCTGCAACGGTCACCAGCGCACGCCGCCACAGGAGGTCCGAAAAGTCGCCCAGTTCGACCACCAGCCCGCGCACGGTAATCAGCACGAAGTAGCAGAGCCACAGCGCCACGGCCGACAGGATTACCTGCCGTGCCGGCACGCGCGGGACGCCCGGATCGATTTGCGACAACGTCATGGCGTTCAGCCTAAACGCGAACCGCCCGACGCACCAGAACGGTGGTCGGGCGGGATATGCGGTTCATCGAAGCGAAAGAAAGGAAGGTCAGGCCGGAAGGAGGTGTTCCTCGGCGATCTTCTTCTTCCACACCAGCGGCGCGAGCTGGTGAACGTTCTGGCCCCCGGAATCGACGGCCACGGTCACCGGCATGTCCTCGACGGTGAATTCGTAGATCGCCTCCATGCCGAGGTCCTCGAAGCCGACGACCTTCGCCTCCTTGATCGCGCGGGCGACAAGATAGGCCGCTCCGCCCACCGCCATCAGATAGGCGCTCTTGTGGTTGGCGATGGACTGGGTCGCGGCAGGGCCACGCTCGGCCTTGCCGACGCTGGCGAGCAGGCCGAGGTCGAGCATGGTGTCGGAGAAGCTGTCCATGCGGGTGGCCGTGGTGGGGCCGGCCGGGCCGACGACTTCGTCGCGCACCGGATCGACCGGGCCGACGTAGTAGATCACGCGGCCCTTGAAATCGACGGGCAGTTCCTCGCCCTTGGCGAGCATGTCCTTGATCCGCTTGTGCGCGGCATCGCGGCCCGTCAGCATCTTGCCGTTCAGGAGCAGGCGGTCGCCCGCCTTCCAGCTCTGCACCTCTTCCTGCGTCAGCGTATCGAGATCGACGCGCCTTGCCGCCGAGTCCGGCGCCCAGTGCACTTCCGGCCATTCATCGAGCTTGGGTCGCTCGAGGAAGGTCGGCCCCGACCCGTCGAGCGTGAAGTGCGCATGGCGGGTTGCCGCGCAATTGGGGATCATCGCCACCGGCTTGCCGGCGGCATGGCACGGCGCGTCCATGATCTTGACGTCGAGGATGGTGGAAAGCCCGCCCAGCCCCTGCGCGCCGATGCCAAGCGCGTTGACCTTGTCGAAGATCTCGATGCGCAGGCGTTCGATGTCGGTCTGCGGCCCGCGCTGCTTGAGCTGGGCCATATCGATCGGCTCCATCAGCGCCTTCTTGGCGAGCAGCACGCAGTGTTCCGCGGTGCCGCCGATGCCAATGCCGAGCATGCCCGGCGGGCACCAGCCGGCGCCCATCTGGGGCAGCATCTCGATCACCCAGTCGACGATCGAATCGCTGGGGTTCATCATCTTGAACTTCGACTTGTTCTCCGACCCGCCTCCCTTGGCGGCAACATCGACCGTCACCTTGTTGCCCTTGACCATTTCCACGTGCAGCACACAGGGCGTGTTGTCGCGGGTGTTGCGGCGGGTGAATGCGGGATCGGCAAGAACCGACGCGCGCAGCTTGTTGTCGGGATTGTTGTAGGCACGGCGCACGCCCTCATCGACCACATCCTGCAACGAAAGGTCGCTTTCGAGGCGGCAGTCCTGGCCCCACTCGATGAAGACGTTGACGATGCCGGTGTCCTGGCAGATCGGGCGATGCCCTTCGGCGCACATGCGGCTGTTGGTGAGGATCTGGGCGATGGCGTCCTTGGCCGCTGGCCCCTGCTCGGCCTTGTAGGCCTCACCCAGCGCGCGGATGTAGTCCATCGGGTGGAAATAGCTGATGTATTGAAGCGCATCCGCAACGCTTTCGATCAGGTCCGCTTCCTTGATCGTCACCATTTCCGCCATCTTGCCGACTCCCTCAGATGTCCGTGTGAACCGCGCAGGCCAATACGCGGCAATTTGCGACAAGCAAACATCTTGGAAACGGCAGGTCGATAATCTACAGGCACTTGGCACAAATCAGGGCAGCCCCCGCGAACGGGAGCGCGGCCCCCCGCGAGAATGAGGGTTCAATGACCGTGGTTGAAGACCGTCCGGCTGCAGACGAGATGCTGGTCGCGCGCCGCGCGATGATCGATAGCCAGCTTCGCGTCAGCGGCGTGAACACGCCCGCGATCCTTGCCGCTTTCGCCGCCGTCCCGCGCGAGGACTTCGTTCCCGCGGACCGCCGCACCGTCGCCTATGCCGACCGCGCGCAACCGCTTGGCGATGGTCGGTCGCTCTCGCCCGCCCTGACCTACGGCCAGATGCTCGAAGCCGCGGCCGCGACGAAGGACGACAGCGTCCTCGTGATTTCGCCCAACGGCTACCTCGCCGCCCTCGCCGGCCATCTGGCGGGCACGGTCGCCCGTGCCGACAGCCTGACCGATGCCAAGGGTGGGCCCTACTCGCTGATCCTGATCGACGGCGCGGCGGAAGTGCTGCCCGAGTCGCTGGCCGCGCTGCTATCGGACGAGGGCCGCATCGTAACCGGCCTGTTCGACCGTGGCGTCACCCGCCTCGGCGTTGCCCGCAAGGCGCTTGGCAAGGTTGTCGCCACCCCCTTGGCCGAAGCCGATTTCGCCGTGCTGCCTGAAATGGCCGCGCCCAGGAAATGGAGCTTCTGAAGCCCATGACGACCGGCAAGGCACTGCGCCTCCTCCTGACGGCCAGTGCCGCCGCGCTCATCGCCACGCCTGCCCTGGCCGATGACCTGCGCGAGGCGCTGACCAGCGCATACAACACCAATCCCACGCTCCAGGCCGCGCGCGCAAACCAGCGCGCGACGGACGAAGGGGTGCCGCTGGCGCGGTCCAGCGCCCTGCCCAGCCTGTCGGGAACGGCGACCTACACCGAATTCCTCAAGAAGACGCCCAACGCCTTCACCGCACCCGACCGCTCGCTTTCCGCAGACCTGTCGCTTGGCGTTCCGGTCTATGCGGGCGGCGCCGTCAAGAACTCGATCCGCGCGGCCAAGACCCGCGTCGAGGCCGGACAGGAAGACCTGCGCGCAACTGAGTCCGGCATCTTCAGCCAGGTCGTGGCCGCCTACATGGACGTGATCCGCGACAGCGCGATCGTCGGCCTCAATCGCAACAACGTCGAAGTGCTCGAGGTCAACCTCAAGGCGACGAGCGACCGCTTCGACATCGGTGACGTGACTCGCACCGACGTGGCGCAGTCGAACTCGCGCCTCGCCCTTGCGCGCGGCGACCTGCGCACCGCCCAGGCCAATCTTGTGTCCAGCCGCGAGCGCTATATCCAGGTCGTCGGGAAAGCCCCGGCAGACCTCCAGCCGCCGCCGCCGCTTCCGGGCCTGCCCGCAACGCCGGACGACGCGGTCGACTTCGCGCTGGAGAACAACCCCGACCTGCTGGCCGCGCGCGAGCGTAGCAAGGCCGCCGGTTTCGACGTGAAGGTGGCCGACGCCGCCAAGCTGCCGACAATCTCGCTCTTCGGCGGCAGCAACTACACCGATTACTTCAATACGCTCGGCGGCAACTCCTCCGCCGCCTTTGCGCAGCACCAGACGACGGCGCAGGCCGGCGTGCGCGCCTCGATACCGCTTTACCAGGGCGGCGCTCCTGCTGCGCAGACGCGGCAGGCACAGGCGCGCGAAAGCGCCACGCTGGAGCAGGAAATCGGCGTGGAACGCGAAGTGATCGCGACCGTGCGATCGGCCTATGCGTCATGGAAGGCCGCGAACGAGATCATCGCGATGAACCAGACCGCGGTCGATGCCGCCGCGCTCAGCCTCGAAGGCGTGCGCGCGGAGAATACCGTGGGCAATCGCACGATTCTCAACATCCTCGATGCAGAGCAGGAACTGCTGCGCGCGCAGGTCCAGCTCGTCGCCGCCCGCCGCAATGCCTATGTCGCGGGCTTCAACCTGCTTGCCGCGATGGGCAAGGCGGATGCCAACGACCTCGGCCTCGATGGCGGCGCACTCTACGATCCGCAGGTCAACTACGACCGGGTGAAGAACCGCATCTGGGACTGGGACCGCGATCCCACGCCCGTCGCGAAGTCGACCCGCACCGTTGACACGCCCGCGCAGGATGCGACAATCGCGCCCACGCCGACGCCCTGAGGGAATCGGCGTGAAGGGGCTGAAGGGGGTAAGGAAGTTCGATGCGCCAGGCCGGTGAACCGTCCGTCGAGGAAATCCTCGAATCGATCAAGAAGGTGATCGCGCGCGACAATCGCATGGAAGCGCAAGGCCGTGCCGATGCCGCGCATGCTCGCCCCCGCAAGGAATCCCCGGCGCGCCCCGCCGAAGTCCTCGAACTGACCGAGACCGCCGACGACGAAGCAGACGAAGCGCTGGCAGAAGGGCTAATCGCCGATTCGGCCACGGCTTCGATGCGCGAATCGCTGGCCGCCCTTTCGATGCTGTCGCAGCCCGGTGCTGCACCGCAGATCGTCCGCTCAGGCGAGACCTCGCTTGAAGGTCTGGTCCGCGAAATGCTCAAGCCCATGCTGGCCGACTGGCTAGAGAAGAACCTGCCCGCCATGGTGGAGCGCATGGTTTCGGCCGAGATTGCCCGGATTGCCGGGAAGCGCGGATAACCCGTCGCATCGAATTTGCGGTTTGCGCCCGAGGTTTGAGGCGCTAATCCGGTTTCCATGAAAACCAACTCGCTGATCGCGGCGACGGCACTTGCCGTCGCGCTGGCCGCTCCCGCACATGCCGAACAGGCCGCTCCACTCTCTCCCCAGGATCTCGTGACGCTGAGCCGCCTCGGCGGCACCGCAATCTCGCGCGATGGCAACATGATCGCCTATGTCGTCACCACGACGGACCCGGTCAGCTACAAGCGCACGCCTTCGCTGTGGGTCAAGCCCGCCGGCAAGGGCGAGCCGCGCCGGATCGACACCGCCGGAAGCGCCAGCGATCCCGCCTTCGGGCCGGACGGCGCGCTCTACTACCTGTCGGATCGCAAGGTCGGCGAAAGCGAGCGCACGCAGGTCTGGAAGGTCGATCCCGCCACCGACGTCACGGCGCAGGTCACCGCCTTCGCCACCGACGTCGCCGGCTTCGAGCTTTCGCCCGATGGCAAGCGCATTGCCGTCTGGGGCGACATTGCCCGCACCTGCCCGACCTTCGGTTGCGAGAGCGACGGCAACACCGCGCTGCCCGGCCCCGGAACAGGCCGTCACTACAAGGACGGCGCGGGCTTCGTGCGCCACTGGGATGCATGGGAGACGCCGGGCAACTACAGCCGCGTGTTCGCATTCGACATTGGCCCCGACGGCAAGGTGACGGGCGAGGGCAAGGCTGCCGACGGGCCGGTCGGAACGCTCACCGGCGACAGCCCAGTCAAGCCCTTCGGCGGCGGCGAGGACGTGGCGTGGAGCGCGGATTCGCAATCGCTGTTCTTCGTCGCCCGCCAGGCCGATCGCAACGAGCCGACGTCGACCAATCTCGACATCTGGCACTCGAAGCTCGACGGCACGGCTCCGACGAACCTGACCGAGGCGAACAAGGCCACGGACAACACGCCAGCCCCTTCGCCTGACGGCAAGTGGCTCGCCTATGCGGCGATGGCGCGCCCCGGCTACGAGGCCGATCGTCTGGTGGTGAACCTCGTCAACCTCCAGACCGGAGAGCGCCGTGAGCTGACCGGTGCCTGGGACCGCTCGGTAGCCTCGCTTGCGTGGACGCCCGACGGCAAGGCGCTGATCGCGACGGCCGAGGACGTGCTCGATACGCCCGCCTTCCGCATCGATCCTGCCAGCGGCAAAGTCACCCGCCTCGTGCTCAATCCGGGCCGCGAAGGGCATGTCGGCAATGTCGTTCCGCTCAAGGACGGCCGCCTGCTCTATACCCGCGACACGATCGACGCTCCGGCCGAACTTTACATCGGCAAGCCGGGCAAGGGCGGAACCCGCCTGACCGACGTCGCAACGACCGCCCTTTCGCAACGCGCGCCGGTGGTCACCCAGCGCTTCAGCTTCAAGGGTGCCGACGGCGATACGGTCTGGGGGCAGATCACCAAGCCGGGCTGGGTCAAGGGCAGGATGCCCTCCGTCCTCTTCGTCCACGGCGGGCCGCAAGGCTCATACAACGATAGCTGGTCGAACCGCTGGAACCCGCGCGTGTGGGCAAGCCAGGGCTATGCGATCGTCTCGATCGATTTCCACGGGTCCACCGGCTACGGACAGGCCTTCACCGACGCGATCAACCGCCAGTGGGGCGGCAAGCCGCTGGAAGACCTGCAAAAGGGCTTCGCTGCCGCGATCGCCCTCGATGGGCAGATCGATGGCGAAAATGCCTGTGCGGCAGGTGCATCGTATGGCGGCTACATGATGAACTGGATCGCCGGGAACTGGCCGGACCGCTTCAAGTGCCTCGTCCAGCACGACGGCGTGTTCGATGCTCGCGCCATGGCCTACGAGACCGAGGAACTGTGGTTCGACGAGTGGGAGCACGGCGGGCACCCCTATTACGAGGCGCCCGAAGAGTTCGAGAAGTGGAATCCGGTGAACCACGTCGCCAAGTGGAAGACGCCGATGCTGGTCATCACCAGCGAAAAGGATTTCCGCATTCCCTACACGCAGGGTCTGGCCGCGTTCACCGCCTTGCAGCGTCGCGGCATTCCTTCCGAACTGCTGGTCTTCCCCGACGAGAATCACTGGGTCCTGAAGGCGAAGAACTCGTTGCAGTGGCACCAGACCTCGTTCAACTGGCTCGAACGCTGGTTGAAGAAGGGTGACAAGTGATCGCAAGCCGTGAGGAAATCGCCCAGGCCGAGCGCGCACTCGAGTTGCTGGGCGGCTTCGCCCCGAAGCGCCACATACTGCTCTGCGCGGGACCCGAAAAGGACAAGTGCGCTCCGCGCGCAGTGGGCGACGAGGCGTGGAACTACCTCAAGAAGCGCCTTGGGGAACTCAAGCTCGGCGGAGCGCAAGGAGTGCTGCGCAACAAGGTGGGGTGCCTGCGCGTATGCATCGCGGGGCCGGTCGCGGTCGTCTATCCGGACAACGTCTGGTATCACTCCTGCACGCCGCCGGTACTCGAGCGGATCATCCAGGAACACGTGATTGGCGGCGTCCCGGTCGAGGACTACCGGCTCAGGCAGCCCGCTGCATCACTTGCGGAATGAAGCCCAGAAGCTCGCTGGCAAGGAACCCCAGCGGGCCAACGGTCTCGGCGCAGCGCCGCCCTGCCTCGCCATGAAGCCAGACGGCCCATAGCGCCGCCACCGTCGGCTCCGCGCCGCGCGCGATCAGGGCTGCGGCAATGCCCGCCATGACATCGCCCGAGCCGCCGGTCGCAAGGCCGACATTGCCCCCGCTGTAGCTGAAAGTCGCGCCGCCCGGTTCCGCGACGATGCTCACCGCGCCCTTCAGCACGACGACCGATCCGAACCGCTCGGCACAGTCGCGCGTCGCGGCGACCCGGTCCTTGTCGATCTCGCCCGCATCCCGCCCGAGCAGCGCGGCGATCTCCCCGATGTGCGGGGTAAGGACTGCTGGCCTTTCCCGCCGACAGAGCGCCAAGGCATGGTCCGAAAGCGCCATGAGCGCCGCCGCATCCAGCACAAGCCCTGCCCGCGCCTCTTCTGCCAGCGCCATGCCGACCAGGGCCGAGGCCTGGCGCTTGCATCCCATTGCCGGACCGATGACCAGCGCGTCGCAGCGCCGGACGTCGTCCGCAATCCGCGCGACGGCGGCGTCGATCTCGCCCGCTTCGTCCATTGGCTGTGGCAGCACCGCCACTTCGGGCAGGAAGGCCCCGAGGATTACAGCCGTGGGTTCGACCGTGGCAATGCGCACCTTCCCCGCCCCTGACCTGAGCGCAGCCTCGGCGGTCAGCCGAACGCCGCCGGGCACGGTCATGCATCCGCCGACCACGAAGACCCGCCCCCGCGCGTTCTTGTCGCTTTCCTCGTCGGGCAGCGGAAGGGGATTTGCACGCAGCCATGCACCGTCGAGGGTCGTCACCTCAGCCACGGGCGGCCACCATCTGGTCCGGCTCGCGTGTTGCGGGAGTGCCCTCGCGGATCATCGGCGCAACCACGTTGAAGCGTTCCAGCACGAGTTCCCCGTCGCCCGGCCCACCGCGCTCCAGCCGATATTGCGTGATCGCGCAGTTGGCGATGTCGCCCTCCCGGTCAATGGCCAGGATGTCTGCCTCGGTCATGTGCTCGATGATGTAGCGCAAGCACAGAACAACCACCTGGTGCGCCACGATCATCACCCGCTTGCCGGCGTAGTGGAGCGATACGGTGTCGAGCAGCGCGCGGAGGCGGAAGATCACGTCGACCCAGCTCTCCCCGCCCGGCGGGCGATGGTAGAACTTGCCGAGAACCTTGCGAAAATCGGCCTGTTCGGGCTGGAACTCGCGGATACCCAGCGTGGTCAGTCCGTCGAGGATGCCGAACTCCTTCTCGCGCAGGCGCTCGTCGACGCAGATGCGCAAGGCAGGGCTGCAACCGCCTGCCTCGCGGAACAGCTCGGCCGTCTGGACCGCGCGGGCATAGGGGCTGGCTAGCACGATTTCGGGCCGCCCGCCTTCCTCGCCGCTGGCGAACCAGTGACCCAGCGCGCGGGCCTGCTCGCGGCCAAGACCGGAGAGGGGCACGTCGACGTCGCGGTGGTCGAGAGCGATACGCAGGTCGCCTGCGGCCATTGCCATGTCGCGCGCAACATTGCCGGCGCTCTGTCCGTGGCGGATCAGCCAGAGGACGCTCGGCCACCGCTCGCGTGCCTTCAGGTGCTGTTCGGTGTCGTTCATGTCGATCAAGCGAACGACCCTTGGGAATGTTCCGAAGGGCGAGCGCGGAACATTCGCGGCGCCTCACGGATTGTCCGGGCAACACCCCATCCGCTTTTTTCGAGGAACCACGACATGGCCCAGACCACGTTCACCGACGCGATCGCCTTGCTCAAGGCCGACCACCGCAATGTCGAGGCGCTGTTCGACAAGTTCGAGAATGCGCGCTCGGCCCAGAAGCAGGCGCTTGCCCTGCAGATTTGCAACGAACTGAAAATCCACACGATAATCGAGGAAGAGATCTTCTACCCCGCGCTCCAGGGCAAGATCGAGGACGAGACCTACACCGAAGCCTATGTCGAGCACGACGCGGCCAAGGTGCTCATCAACGACATCATGGCATCCTCGCCCGAGGACGATTTCTTCGATGCGAAGGTCAAGGTGCTGGGCGAGGAGATCAAGCACCACGTCCACGAGGAAGAGGCCCGCTCGGAAGGCATGTTCTCGCAGGCGCGCGATGCGGGCGTCGACCTGGTGGCGTTGCGCGACGCGATGATGGCCCGCAAGCAGGAGCTGATGCAGAAGGCGAAGGCGGAAGCGCTTCCCGAAGCGCAGCTCCGGGTAGTCCAGTCCTGACGCCGGGCGTTCAGCCCTGACGCATGGTCCGGTAGGCGTTCGCCGCGCGCCTGATGTGCGTGTTGGCGATCGCTCCGGCCCAGATCTCGTCGCGCATGGCGAATGCGCTGACGAGGTCGCGATGGTCGCGCTGGCTCTGCTCCATGTCGGCGCGGGTATATTGCTCCGCCGTGCGGTGGACGACGATCTGGCTGACCACGAACCGCAACAGTTGCCCCAGCCGTTCGGACTGCGCCGCGGCGAGAATCACTGCGTGGAACCGGCGGTTGCCCTCGACAAAGCCGGACACGTCCGGTCCGTCCGACTGCGAGATCGCGCGGTCGATGAAATCGCAATGCGCGCGAAGTTCGTCGATCTGCTCATCGGTGATGAAACGCGCCGCACGGGTCGCGCAGTGGCTTTCGAGCATGGCCCGCAGCGCGAACAGCTCCTCCTCGTCGTCGTCCGACCAGACCGGCACGAAGACGCGGTTGGTGTCCGAGCGCTGGAGCAGCATTTCCGAAACCAGTTCCGCGATGGCTTCGCGAACGGGGGTGCGCGAAAGGCCGCAGAATTGCGCGAATTCGTCCTCGGGCACGAACTGCCCGGCGGGGAAATGCCCCGACAGGATGCCGGCGCGAATCTTGCGATAGGCTTCCTGCGAGGCCTTGGACACATGAACTCCTGAGCTTGCCGGGGGGCGGTCGATCCGCCCGCCCGGCTTGCCGCCTTGTCAGAACGAAGCGCCGACTTCCACCCCGATCAGGCGGCGCGCGCCCGGCGAGATGAACGACCCGCCAAACTCGATCGCGGGAATCGCCTCGGCGATGTACTTGCGATCGAGCAGGTTATCGGCAAACACCGCGATCCGGTAGCGGTCGGTGTTGATCCCGGCACGCAGGTTCAGCACGCCGAAGGCATCGCGCCGGGCCACGTCATACCGCGCATTGCCGAACGAGGGCGGCAGGAAGTTGAGTTCGGAGATCGGCAGCAGACCCGAGAACAGCGTCGGCCGTTCCTGGTCCTGGACCGAATGGAACCACGTTGGCCCGGTGATGCGATAGTCGGCGCGCAGCAGCAGCTTCACGCTGTCGTTGATCGGCGCGTTGATTTCCGTGCCAAGGTTGATCGTCCAGTCAGCGGTATAGGGGGACTTGTTGCCCACCGTGTAGGGACGCGAGCGGTTCTTCTTGATCTCGCTGTCGGTGACGTTGAACGATCCGAAGACCTTCCACCCGTCCACGACCTTGCCGGTCAGGTTCAGCTCGGCGCCCTTGATGTCCACGCGGTCGATGTTCGAGACTACACGCAGGAGGCCGAAGCTGCCGACGAAGAACTCGAAGAACTGCATGTCCGTGACGCGGGTGTAATAGGCTGCAAGGTCGTAGGTCACCCGTCCGTCAAGCAGTTCGCCCTTGATGCCGGCCTCGAACGCGCTCGACTTCTCCTTGCGATACTGGTCGTCGATCGTCACCCCGGCGTTGATGAACTGATTGAAGTTCTGGTCCACCACCGCGGCAGAGCCCTGGTTGTTGAAGCCGCCCGATTTGAAGCCGATGCCCCAGTTGGCGTAAATGTTGAGCGCGGGGCTTGGGTGGAAGCTCAGCGTGACCTTGGGCTGGAGCTGCTTGAACGTCGCGTTCTGCGGCTTGAACGCCCCGAACGCGAGACCCGGGTTGATCGGGCCCCCGGTGAAGGGATCCGTCACGTCCGGAACCAGCGAGTTGGCCACGCGGTCCTCGATGTCATAGCGCAGCGCAATGCCGCCGGTGAAGACTTCGGACGGCTTCCACTCGGCTGCACCGAAGGCGGCGTAGACGTTGGTGCGGAACTTGTCGGCCAGCAGCAGCGATGTCGGGTTCGCGGTGTCCGGAGCGTTGTAGAGCTGCTTGATGACGCCCTGTCCCGTATCGGCACCGAGGCTGACGCCGGTCTTGCGGTCGATGTGCAGGTAATAGGCGCCAAGCTGCCAGGTGAGTGGCCCGTCCGTGTCCGACAGCAGGCGAACTTCGGTGCTGAAGTCCTTCTGGTTGCGAAGCTGGTACTGGATGCCGTCGCAAGTCGTCGGGCTGTATGGGCCGAAGGTCGAGCCCGTCGACGGCGCGAAGAGGAACGGAACCGGGATCTGTCCGATGAAGCCGGGTTGGTTGACCGGGAAGCCGGTCAGCGCCGCCGTGCTGGCGAAGCAGCTCGCGACCGAACTGTCCACCGCCGAATCTGCATTCGAGATGTAGCGCGCGAAATCCGCCGAGGTGCCATCGGCGACAAGGTCCTGCTTGACGTCGGAATAGAGCGCCCAGGCAACCAGCTTCATGCCGTTGCCGAATTCGTGATCGATCTTGGCCGAGACGTCGAAGCTCTTCTGGTCGTTGGTCGCGCGGATGTTGTTGTAGAAGTTGAACTCGTGCTTGTTCACGTCCTCGTAGAACGCGGGGTTCACCGTGCCGAACAGCGGCAGATGGAACGATGCGTTGAACGGCAGGGAAGCGCCGTGGAACTCTGCATAGCGCGCCTTGAGGTCGAGCTGGGTCGATGTGCCCTGGCCGACCATCACGCGCCCGTCGATCGCCCAGTTCTCCTTGTCGTCGACGGTCTTGGAATTGTTGAGCAAGGTGTTGCGCCACCAGCCGTCGGTGGTGAAATAGTATCCCGAAAGCACGAAGCCGATGTTGTCGCCCAGCGGCCCCGCGATATGCGCCGTCGCCTCGTAGGTCGCCTCGTTGGCGTAGGAGGCGCGCAGTCCGCCCGACAGCGTGTCCGTGGGCTTCAGCGTCTGCAGCACGATGGCGCCGGCCGCCGCGTTGCGGCCATAGAGCGCGCCCTGCGGCCCCTTCAGCACTTCGACCTGGGTCAGCGTCCCCTGGGGCTGGTTGAGCTGTGCGGTATTGGTCTTGAGAATCCCGTCGACCACCAAGGCCACCGAGCTTTCCGCATCGCGCGCGCCGTTGATGCCGCGGATGTTGATCTGCGTGTCACCAGCTTCGGCCGTGCCGGTCACGATGGTGACGCCGGGGGTGAGCTGGGTGAAATCCTCTGCCTTGGTGGCGCCCGTGTTCTGCAGTGCCGTCGCGGTCAGCACGGAGACAGAGGCCGGAACGTCCTGAAGCCGTTCGTTCTGGCGACGGGCGGTGACGATGATCGTTTCGCCCCCGTCTGCGGACGCGGCGCTGTCCTGCGGAACCTCCTGGGCGAGAGCCGGCGTGGCGGCCAGCAGAAGGCCAAGGGCCGATGAGTTCAATAGAAGACGGCTGGCACGCATTCTCAAACCTCCCTGAATGGTTCGATTACGTTCGGTGGATCGTGTCCATTTTGGTGCGGCGCGCGCCGCTTCCCTCAGTCTTGACGCGCGCTCTTGTGGAAGGCAGCTTATTGTATACAAACCGGAGCGGTCAAGGCGCTTGCAAACATGCACCTACGGGCAGGTTTCGGGCGCAATCCGAAAGACCGCAAAGTGATTTTGCATACGAACCAGGACAAGCGCCGATGATTCCAGCCCTGCAACCGCATTGCGAAGGAACGACGGCATGAGCCGGCGGATCAGCTTCGTCGAGGTCGGCCCGCGCGACGGGCTGCAAAACGAGAAGACGCTGGTCTCCA
Organism: Novosphingobium aromaticivorans DSM 12444; assembly: GCF_000013325.1. Lineage (GTDB taxonomy): Bacteria > Pseudomonadota > Alphaproteobacteria > Sphingomonadales > Sphingomonadaceae > Novosphingobium > Novosphingobium aromaticivorans. The sequence continues at coordinate 180,762 of NC_007794.1, read as the reverse complement.
CGGCGGACAAGCTGGAACTTGTCCGTCTCGGCCTTGATGCAGGTGCGCGCCGGATCGAGGTGGCCAGCTTCGTCAACCCCAAGCGCGTGCCGCAGATGGCGGACGCGGAGGCCGTCTGTGCGGGACTGCCGTCGGTGGACAGCGTCAGCTACATCGGCCTTGTCCTGAACGGGAAAGGGGCGGAACGCGCCATAGCCACCGGTCGCCTCCACGAACTCGGCGCGGTCTGCGTCTCGACCGACGGCTTCGCCATCGCGAACCAGGGACAGACCAGCGACGAATCGCTCGATGTGGCGAAGGCCATCGTCGGCATGGCCCGCGATGCCGGGCTGAAGGGCCAGGCCACCATCGGCGCCGCATTCGGCTGCCCGTTCGAGGGCGAGGTCAGCGAGGACCGGGTCGTCGCGATGGCGGCCTCCCTTGCCGAGGCGGACCCGATCGAGGTCGCGCTGGCCGACACCATCGGCGTCGCCGATCCCGCGCACGTATCGCGCCTGGTCCGCCGCGTGATCGAGGCCATCGCTCCGCTGCCGGTGCGCGTGCACTTCCACAACACCCGCGGCACCGGGATCGCCAATGTCTGGGCGGCGGTCGAAGCGGGGGCCAGCGTTGTCGACGCAGCGCTCGGCGGCCTCGGCGGCTGCCCATTCGCCCCCGGCGCCGCCGGCAACGTGTCGAGCGAGGATGTCGTCTACATGCTGCATCGCGCGGGGGTGGAAACCGGCATGGACCTTTCGAAGCTGATCGCGGCCAATCACTGGCTCGCCGGCGTGATGAATCGCAAACTTCCCGGAATGGTGGCCCAGGCGCCGGCCTTTCCCAAGATCGTTCAGGAGAACTGACAAGATGGGCTATCGCCTTGGCGTGGACGTGGGTGGCACGTTTACCGACCTCCTGCTGTTCGACACCGCATCGAGCGCGTTCTGGCGGCACAAGACGCCGTCGACCCCGCACGACAGTTCCGAAGGCATCCTCAACGGCGTGACCGCGATCTGCGAGAAGGCAGGCATCGCCCCCGGCGACGTCGACTTCTTCCTCCACGGCACGACGGTTGCCACCAATGCGGTCCTCGAAGGCAAGGGCGCCCGCGTTGGCCTGGTGACGACCGAGGGTTATCGCCACGTCATGCAGATCGCCCGCAGCTTCGTGCCGGGCGGCCTCGCCGGCTGGATCGTCTGGCCCAAGCCCCAGCCGCTAGCCGCGCTCGAGGACACCGTGACGATTGCGGGGCGAATCAGCTCCGAGGGCGACGAAATCCGCCCGATCGACGATACCGACATCCGCACCCAGCTTTCGGCGCTGAAGGCCAATGGCGTCGAGGCGATCACCGTGAGCCTGATCAACGCCTATGCCAACGGCATGCACGAGAAGCGCGTAGGCGAACTGGCCGCCGAGATCCTGCCCGGCGTTCCGGTCTCGCTTTCCCACGAAGTGCTGCCCGAAATGCAGGAATACGAGCGCACGCTGACAACCGTCGCGAATGCGGCGGTGCGCCCCGTCGTGGGCAAGTACGTCTCCAACCTGCGCTCGCGCCTTGCCGAGGCAGGGATGAACGGCAAGCTCTCGCTGCTGCGTTCGGACGGCGGATTGATGAGCGCGCAGAAGGCCGAGGAGCATCCGGTCAACATCCTCATGTCCGGCCCTGCCGGCGGAGTTACCGGTGCGATCTGGGTTGGCCGCAATGCCGGGATCCGCAACATCCTCACGCTGGACGTCGGCGGTACCTCGACCGACGTCGCCCTGATCGAGAACCTCGAGGCCCGCCGCCAGCGCACCACCGAGGTCGGCCATCTTTCGGTCCGCGCCTCGGCGCTCGACGTGAAGACGGTGGGCGCGGGCGGCGGTTCGATTGCTTACGTTCCTGAGCTGACAAGAGCCCTTCGGGTCGGGCCGCAGAGCGCAGGAGCGGTGCCGGGGCCGGTCGCCTATGGAAAAGGCGGCACCCTGCCCACGGTGACCGACGCGAATGTCGTGCTCGGCTACCTTCCCGAGAACCTCTTGGGCGGCACCTTCAATCTCGACCGCGAAGGCGCGAAGAAGGCGGTTCAGACCATCGCGGACGCCCTGGGCATCGATCTCATGGCCGCCGCTCGCGGAATCATCGACATCGTCAACGAGAACATGTTCGGCGCGCTGCGAATGATCTCGGTCCAGCAGGGCTACGATCCGCGCGATTTTGCGCTGATGGGCTTCGGCGGAGCTGGGCCCTTGCACGTCAATGCCGTTGCCCGCCTGATGGGTTCCTGGCCCGCCATCTCGCCCGTCTCCCCGGGCGTGCTTTGTGCGCTAGGCGATGCCACGACCCGCATGCGCACGGAGACCGCACGCTCGTTCAGCCGCCTCGCCAGCCAGACCGAAGCGGCCGACCTTATCGCCATCCTTGACGAGATGGCCGCGCAGACCCGCGCCGAACTCCTGGCAGATGGCGTGCCGGAAGACGAGATCAGCACCGCGTTCGAAGTCGACGTGCGCTATGCCGGCCAGGCCTTCGAAGTGCCGCTGACGATCACGGCGGACGTGCTGAATGCCGATGGCATCTCAGGAATCCTCGAACGCTTCGATGCGGAACACAAGCGCCTGTTCACCTTCAACATGGACACCCCGCACGAGATCGTGAACCTGCGCGCCGTCGCCATGGGACGCGCGCTCGACCTGCCCGCCGCCGAACTGGAGAAGGGCGACGGCAACCCGATCGGCGCAAAGATGCGCGACCATACCTTGTGGATGGACGGTCGCGAACAGGCCGCGGTGATCTACGACCGATCCAGGCTCCGCGCGGGAGACGTCATCCCCGGCCCCGCGATCGTCTGCGAGATGGACTCGACAACGCTGATCGAGAGCGGCTGCACCGGCACCGTCGACCATGTCGGCAACATCCTGATCAATCTGGCCTGAGGGAGCGCGAAACATGCCTGCAACCATCGTCCAGACCAACGAAAAGCCCTTCGAACGCGTCGCCATCGATCCGGTGACGCTCGACATCATCGAAAACGCGCTGCGCAATGCCCGCATCGAGATGGATGCGACGCTGGTGCGCACCGCGATGTCACCCGGCATCCGCGAACAGGGCGACGCCTTCCCGCTGATCGCCGACCACACCGGAAAGATGATCGTCGGCCAGTTCGGCTCGTTCATCGGCGGCTTCCTCGAAAACTACGAGGGGACGCTGGAGGACGGCGACATGATCTTCCTGTCCGATCCCTATTCGGTCGGCGGCGCGATCAGCCATTCCAACGACTGGCTCGTCCTCCTGCCCGTCTTCAAGGATGGGCGCCTGATCGCCTATACCTCGATGTTCGGGCACCAGAGCGACATCGGCGGCAAGGTCGTCGGTTCGATGCCGATCAACGCCAGGTCGATCTTCGAGGAAGGCGTGCGCATCCCCCCGGTCAAGATCTGGAAGAAGGGCGAATACAACGCCGACCTGATCCGCCTGGTCATGCACCAGACCCGCAAGCCCGACTGGTGCGCGGCCGATCTCAACGCGCTGATCGCCGCCTGCCGCGTCGCCGCGCGCCGTGTGATCGAGATGGCCGAACGCTTTGGCGACGATGTCTATGTCTCCGCCACGCAAGAGCTTCTGGCGCGCAACCATCGCGCAATGAAGGCGCTGGTCGGCATGGCCGTCGCAGAGGAACCGGTCAGCTTCGAGGACTACATCTGTGACGACGGAATGGGCTTTGGACCCTACCGCATCAAGTGCACGATGTGGCGCGAGGGCGAGAAGGTGATCCTCGATTTCGCGGGGACCGACCCGCAATCGGTCGCCTCGATCAACTTCTTCCTCAACGAGAACATGTTCAAGATGTTCTTCGGCATCTACATGATCATGGTCTTCGACCCGCAGATCCTGTTCAATGACGGGTTCTACGATCTGATCGACGTACGGATTCCCGAAGGTTCGCTGCTCAAGCCCAGGTTCCCGGCCGCACTTTCGGGCCGCACGCACGCACTGGGCCGCATCTTCGACATTCTCGGCGGTCTGCTCGGCCAGAAGACGCCGGAATTCCTCAATGCCGCTGGCTTCTCTTCAAGCCCCCACCTGTTCTACGCCGGCAACGACGAGCGCCCGGGCAAGAACGGCGAATGGTTCCAGCTCTTCCAGATCGGCTTCGGCGGGATTCCGGGGCGTCCGATGGGCGACGGGCCAGACGGCCACTCGCTCTGGCCGGGCTTCACGAACGTGCCCAATGAGTTCCTCGAACGCTACTTCCCGATGGTGATCGAACGCTATGAATGCGAACCGGATTCAGGCGGGGCGGGGCTTCATCGCGGCGGCAACGGCATACGCATGACCTACCGCTTCCTCTCCAAGGGGACGATCGCGATCCACGACGACCGCTGGTTCGTGCCGCCCTGGGGCGTCAACGGAGGCGAGCCGGGCGCCCGCGCGCGCAAGATTCTCGAAAAGCCCGATGGCACCCAGACCATCGTCGGCAACAAGGTCGAAGATCTCGAGGTGGAAGCGGGCGACATTCTCCACTTCATCACATGGGGCGGTGGTGGCTGGGGCGATCCCCTTGCCCGGGATCCCGCGCTGGTCGGCAAGGAAATCGTCCAAGGCCTGGTCACGCCGCAGGGTGCGCGCGCCTATGGCGTGGTTGCGGACGGCTCCGGCAAGGTCGACGAGGCCGCGACCGCAGCCCTTCGCGCTGAGCTTTGCGCCTCGCGCGGCGAGCTGCCCCTGTTCAACTACGGACCCGGCATCGAGACCCTGCGCGCGAATTGCGAGGCCGAAACCGGCCTGCCCGCCCCGGTCCAACCCGAATGGCCGCTGCTGGAGGCGGCGGAATGACCATGACGACAACCAATCCCGGACCGCTGCGCGACATCCGCGTGGTCGAACTCGGCCAGCTCCTCGCCGGCCCCTTCTGCGGCCAGCTTCTGGGCGACATGGGCGCAGATGTGATCAAGGTCGAACCACCCGTGACCGGCGATCCGATGCGCGAATGGGGCCAGGGCGCCGACAAGGTCCAGTGGGAAGTGATCGCGCGCAACAAGCGCTCGGTCAGCGCCAACCTGCGCATTCCCGAGGGGCAGGCGCTGGTGAAGAAGCTTATCGCCCATGCCGACGTGGTGATCGAGAACTTCAAGCCAGGCACGATGGAGAAGTGGGGCCTTGGCCCTGACGTTCTCCTTGCCGAAAAGCCAGGGCTGATCATCGCGCGCATGTCTGGCTACGGCCAGACCGGCCCCTATTCCGACCGCGCCGGTTTCGGCGGCATCGGCGAGGCGATGGGCGGATGGCGCTACATCGTTGGCGAGCCCGACCGGCCGCCCAGCCGCATGGGCATATCCATCGGCGATACGCTGACCGCCACTTATGGCTGCATGGGCGTTCTCGCAGCGCTGCACGAGCGGAGCCGCAGCGGCCGGGGGCAGGTGATCGATGCCGCGCTCTACGAATCGGTGCTCCAGGTCATGGAGGGGCTAGTGCCCGAGTACGACCGCTCCGGCCTGATCCGCGAACGCTCGGGTTCGGTGCTCAAGGGTATCGCGCCGTCCAACGTCTACTCGTGCAAGGACGGCGAGTTCATGATCGGGGCCAACAAGGATTCGCTCTGGAAACGCCTCGCGACCGCAATGGGACGGCCCGAGCTTGGCGACGATCCGCGTTATGCCACGCACCTCGCGCGAGGCGAGAACCAGGACGAGCTTGACGCCCTCATCAACGACTGGACGCGCACGCTGACCATCGATGAGGTCGACGCGCTGATGATCGAATATTCGATACCCGCGGGCAGGGTGTATCGCGCGCCCGACATGCTCGCAGACCCGCACTTCAAGGCGCGCGAGGCGATCATCGAAGTCGAGACCGAACGCTTCGGGCCGCTCAAGATGCAGTCGAGCTTCCCTCGCCTTTCCGCCACGCCCGGCAGCGTCCGCCGCCCTGCGCCGTCGCGGGTTGGCCAGCACAATGCCGAAGTCTATGGCGAACTGCTGGGTCTTGGCGAAAGCGACCTGGCCCACCTCGCGGAGCAGGGCGTGATCTGATGACGCAGCACGAGGACGATCTGGCCGCGAACTATGCCGGCGCCTTCGACGGGCGCCTGCCGTTCGGCCAGTGTCCCGCGCTTGTCGTGGTCGATCTGGTCGAAGCATATCTCCAGCCCGGATCGCCCCTCTACGCGGGAATCGAAGCGGCGCTTGAGAGCGCAGTCCGGCTGACGGATGCAGCGCGCAACGCAGGCATTCCGGTGATCTTCACCAATGTCGAATACCAGCCGGGCGGCACGGATGGCGGCGTGTTCTACCGCAAGGTGCCTGCACTTCGGGTCTTCGAGAAGGGCTCGCCGCTCGGCGCGTTCCCGGCCGTGTTGTCGCCTCGCGAAGACGAGATCGTCATCACCAAGCGCTATGCCTCGGCGTTTTTTGCAACGCATCTGGCCTCAACGCTCACGTCGCTTGGCGTGGATACAGTGCTGATATGCGGCACGTCGACGTCGGGTTGCATCAGGGCAACCGCGCTCGACGCCTGCCAGCACGGCTTCCTGCCTTTCGTCGTGCGCGATGCCTGCGGTGACCGCCACCAGGCCCCGCACGAGGCCAACCTGTTCGATCTCCAGGCCAAGTACGCCGAAGTGATCGGCGAGGCGGAGGCCCTGGCCTTCCTCAGACGCTAGCGGCTTCCTCGCGCTCGATCTCGCGCCAGCCGATGTCTCGGCGGCAGAAGCCTTCCGGAAAGCTGATCGCATCGACCGCCGCATAGGCGGCATCGCGCGCGGACTTTACAGTCGGTCCCTTGGCCGTGACATTCAGGACGCGCCCGCCATTGGCCGAAAGGACGCCATCGCCCGAAAGAACGGTGCCAGCATGGAAGACTTTCGCGCCGCCGGCCTCTGCTGCCGGGATATGATCGATCCGGCCGCCCTTCTTCGGCGTGCCGGGATAGCCCTGCGCGGCCATGACCACGGTCATCGCCACTTCGTTGGAGAAGCGCGGCGGCTGTATGCTCGACAGCTTGTTGTCGGCGCAGGCCAGCAGCAGTTCGACCAGATCGCTCTCGAGGCGCATCATCAGCACCTGGCATTCGGGATCGCCGAAGCGCGCGTTGTATTCGATCAGCTTGGGGCCCTGTTCCGTGAGCATGAGGCCAGCATAGAGCACGCCTGAATAAGGCATGCCCTCGTCCGCCATGGCCTTTACGGTCGGAGCAATGATCTGCGAAAGCGCCTGCGCCTCGAGTTCCGGGGTCAGCACGCGCGCCGGGCTGTAGGCGCCCATGCCGCCGGTGTTGGGTCCGGTATCGCCATCGCCCACGCGCTTGTGATCCTGAGCGGAAGCAAAAGGCACGATCGTGGCGCCGTCGGTCAGGGCGAAGAAGCTAGCCTCCTCACCGGTAAGGAACTCCTCGACCACCACTTCCGCGCCGGCCGAACCGAATGCGCCATCGAACATGTCGTCGACCGCTGCCTCGGCTTCTTCCATGGTCATTGCCACGACAACGCCCTTGCCCGCGGCCAGCCCGTCGGCCTTGATCACGACCGGAGCGCCGAACTCGGCCAGCGCGGCCCGCGCTTCTTCAAGCGACTTCGCGCGGACATATCCTGCCGTCGGGATATCCGCCCGCGCGCACAGGTCCTTGGTAAAGCCCTTCGATCCTTCGAGCTGCGCGGCCGCACGGCTTGGCCCGAACACCGAAAAACCCGCCGCGCGCAGCGAATCCGTCAGGCCATCGACCAGCGGCGCTTCCGGGCCGACGACGACCAGCCCGATGCGGTTGGTCTCGCAGAAGGTGACGACGCTCGCATGATCGGTCAGGTCAAGCGCGACCAGATCGGCGTGCTGGGCGATGCCCGGGTTGCCCGGGGCGGCATAGAGCTTGCCCGTGAGGGGCGATTGGGCCAATTTCCATGCCAGGGCATGTTCACGCCCACCCGATCCCAGCAGCAGGATATTCATGGCTTTCCCTTCCGCGCCCTATGACGACGACGATAACAACGGCTCGGGCGGGCTCCTAGCGAGGGAATCGGCTGGCGACAACGCTCCCGCCCTCTCGATCTCCGAGATTTCCGCCCTGTTGAAGCGCACGGTGGAGGATCGCTTCGGCTTTGTGCGCGTGCGCGGCGAGCTGTCCGGCGTGAAGCGCGCCGCCTCGGGCCACCTCTACCTCTGTCTCAAGGACGAGAACGCGCGGCTCGATGGCGTGATGTGGCGCGGCAATGCCCAGCGCCTCAACTTCCGGCCCGAGGACGGCGTGGAAGTGATCGCGACCGGAAAGCTCACCACATATCCGGGACGGTCCAACTACCAGATCGTGATCGACCGGATGGAGATTGCGGGCGAAGGCGCGCTGCTTGCACTGCTCGCCAAGCTCAAGGCACGGCTTGAGGGCGAGGGACTGTTCGATCCGGCGCGCAAGAAGGCCCTGCCCTTCCTGCCGCGCACCATCGGGGTGGTCACATCTCCGACCGGCGCCGTGATCCGGGACATTCTCCACCGCCTGTCGGACCGTTTTCCCTGCCGCGTGATCGTCTGGCCGGTGCTGGTCCAGGGTCAGGGCGCGGCGGCGCAGGTGGCAAACGCGGTGCGCGGGTTCTCCGCCATGGAGCCCGGCGGCCCGATCCCGAGGCCCGATCTCGTCATCGTCGCGCGCGGCGGTGGCTCCATCGAGGACCTGTGGTCGTTCAACGAGGAAGAGGTCGTCCGCGCCGTGGCGGATTGCACGATTCCGATCATCAGCGCCGTCGGCCACGAGACCGACACCACGTTGTGCGATTTCGCCGCCGACCTTCGCGCCCCCACCCCCACCGCCGCCGCGGAGCTGGCGGTGCCCGTGCAGGCCGAACTTGCCGCCTTCGTCGCCGATCTCAATGCTCGCCAGCGCCGCGCTCTCGGCCGTCAACTCGGCCAGGCAAGGGAGCGCCTCGAAGCGCGCAGCCAGCGCCTGCCCCAGCCCCACGCGCTCCTGCAAGGCCAGGCCCAGCGCGTCGATGATCTCGGCGACCGCCTTCGCCTCGCGCTTCTCCACCGCACCGAAATCGCCGCCTCGCAACTCGCGCGCCACGCCGGCGCCCTGCGCCCTGCCCTGCTTTCCGCGCGGGTCGATCGCGAGCGCGAACGCCTTGCCGCGCGCCGACTGAGACCGGAAGCCCTGCTTCAGCGCATCGACCATGCGCGAGGCAAGGTCGATGCGCTGGACCGCCTGCGCCGCTCGCTCAACCCGGAGGCGCCTCTCGAACGCGGCTACGTGCTGGTCACCGACAGTGATGGACACCTGGTCAAGGATCGCGCGACCGCCGCGACCCGCGCCGCGCTCACGCTCAAGTTCGCCGACGGCACGCTCGACGTCAGCACCGGTGCGCCGCCCCCCGCAGGCTCCCGCTCCGCCAGCAAGCCGCGCCAGGCCGCACGGCCCGAAGGACAGCAGGAATTGTTCTGAACGACCGCAATCGCTACATTGCATCCATGTTGATGTCCCAATCCGGCCGCCTCGCACGGCTTCACTACCTTTCCGGCGGGTTCCGCCAGCTTTCGGCGGGCGACCATGTCGTGTGCGCCGTTTCGGGGCAAACGATCCCGCTCGACATGCTGCGCTACTGGTGCGCCGAGCGTCAGGAAGCCTATGCCACCGCCGAAATCTCTGTCCGACGCCATCTCGAGGGCAAGTAGCAGCGCGGTGACGAGCCCGTGATCCGCCGCCGCGACTTTCTTTCCAGTGGCATCGCTGCGACCACGGTGCTGTTGCTGGGCAACACGCCCTTGCCGCCGATCATTATAGACGAAGGCGGTCAACCGACGCAGGGCGGCTGGCTGCGTGGCCGCACAAGCGGGGTCACCGGCCTCGCGCTCGACGGCAAGGGCGTTGCGATGGGGGCCGACGGTGCTTTCCTCATCGCTTTCGATCGAGACGCCCCTCCGCTCGCACGCCTCGTTGCCACGGTTGCCGGCGGCCAGGCCGTCGCGCGCGACATCGTCGTCGCGACCCGCGCATGGCAGATCGAACACGTCAATGTCGCAAAACGGCCCGGCGCCGTTCCGGACGAGGAATTCCTGCGCATTCGCAAGGGTGAACTTGCCCGCATCGCGGCGGCGCGCGCCCGCCGGACCGGCGCCGAGGGCTGGCGACAGGATTTCGTGCGTCCGGCCCCCGGCCGTTTCTCGGGCCGCTTCGGTGCGCAGCGCATCTACCGCGGGGAGCCCGGATCGTACCACTCCGGCCTGGACATAGCCGGCGGCGCAGGCACGGCCTTCATCGCGCCGGCCGATGGCGTGGTGACGCTAGCCGCCGCCGACAGCCCGTTCTCGCTCGAAGGGCACTTGCTGATGCTCGACCACGGAAACGGCCTCAACAGCGCCTTCCTGCATTGCTCGGCCCTGTCCGTCGTCGAGGGAGAGACGGTCCGGCAGGGACAAGTGATCGGCCGCATCGGTAGCAGCGGACGTGCGACCGGGCCTCATCTTCACTGGTCGATAAGGTGGGAAGAGAGCCGGCTCGACCCCCTGCTCTTTCTCCCACAATTGGTATCAGCCGCAACCCTTTGAACGTTCCATCGGACCCGTTGTTTCAACAGAAACCGTCGCCGTTGAAATTAATGGCAAGTGAATGCCGCGCATGTGTAATTTCCATGCATCACCCGCAAGTGACCGGAATTGCTGCCTCTCGTACCTGTCCGAAAGGCGGTGTGGCAGTTTTGATACACGTGTTTCGGATTCATTTCGCAACTGACAATCGTGTTTTGAAGGGCCCGCGCATTTCAGCCAAACAGGCGCATCTTTTCCCGTTCGTCCGGGGGCCGAAGATGCGTCGCCACCCGCTTCGCAACGATGGTGTGGACGTTCGGGGGAGTGCCTGTGTCAGCCTCAGGGGGCACGGGCGGACAGGACAAAAGGGACTGGACACGTGAAAATCAAAACATTCTCTGCGCTCCGTGCGAGCGCCGCGCCGCTGGCGCTGGTCGTCGCGGGCTTTACCGCATCGACCGCCTTCGTCGCGCCCGCAATGGCGCAGGACTACACCCGCGGTAACCTCGTGGGCGAGGTGCTCGACGGCAACGGCGCTCCCGTTTCCGGCGCGCAGGTGACGATCCGTTCGAACGAACAGGGCTTCACCAACACCACCACCACCGATTCCAGCGGCCAGTTCCGCGTCACCGCTCTCCCGACCGGCACCTACTCGGTGACCGTCACGGTCGACGGCGCGGTCGTTGTCCAGGACAACTCGGCCAGCGTCGTTGCCGGCTCGAACAACTCGTACCGTTATTCGACGGGCGAAGCTGCTGCCGGCGGCGCGATCGTCGTCACCGGTTCGCGCATCAAGACCAACGACTTCGCTCAGAACACCTCGGGCCTCACCCTGAACGTGCAGGAAGTTGCCGAGAGCGTTCCGATCGCGCGTTCGCAGTCGGCCCTCATCCTGCTTGCACCCGGCACCAACGCCGGTGACACCGGCTTCGGCGACTGCCCCGACTGCGTGAGCTTCGGCGGCGCGTCGATCGCCGAGAACAGCTACTACGTGAACGGCCTCAACACGACGAACTTCCGTACCTTCGTCGGCAACAACGTCGTTCCGTTCGAGTTCTATCGCACGTTCGACGTCAAGACCGGCGGCTGGTCGGCCGAATACGGTCGTGCACTGGGCGGCGTGACCTCGGCGGTCACCAAGTCGGGTTCGAACAACTTCGAATACGGTGCGGTCGTCGCCTACACGCCCGACTTCCTGAGCGAAGATTCGCCCAACACCTACCTTGACGATACCGGCTCGCTCAAGTCTCTCAACAGCCGCGACTACCGCGAGCGCCTCGAGGCAAACTTCTACCTCTCGGGCCCGATCATCAAGGATCGCCTGTTCTTCTACGGTCTGGTCACGCCGCGCTACAGCGTGTCGGAAGACACCTCCCCGTCGTCGGGCTATCGCGTCCGCGCCAAGTCGAACACCCCGTTCTACGGCGGCAAGCTCGACTTCATTCCGTTCGACGGTCACCGCATCGAAGGCACCTTCTGGTCCGACGAACGCACGATCAACTACGACTACTACAACGTCGACGCGCTCGGTAACGAGAAGACCGGCATCATCACTGGGATCAATCGCGAAGGTCGTGAAATCAACAAGATCGGCGGCAAGAACTGGATCGTCCAGTACACTGGCCAGTTCACCGACTTCTTCACGCTTTCGGGTGCCTACGGCGAGAACCGCTACAAGCGCTATGACGTGATCAGTGGTGGCGACAGCGCCGTTCCGACCATCCAGACGCAGCTTGCCTACGACGGCAACGGCGAACCTGTCACCTCGCTCAAGACCATCGCCGGCGTGCCCGTTTCGCCGACGGACGGCCAGGACCTGCGCAAGGTGATGCGCATCGACGCGGACCTCTATGTGAACCTGCTCGGTTCGCATCACTTCCGCTTCGGCTTCGATCGTGAAGACCTGTCGGTTACCGAAGACACCTTCTACACCGGTGACCGCACCTATCGCTTCACGGCGAACTACATCCGCACCCGTACCTACCTGAACGAAGGCTCGTTCAAGACCAAGCAGACGGCCTTCTACATCCAGGATAGCTGGGACCTCCTGAACGACCGCCTCAACCTGCAGCTGGGCGTGCGCAACGACCAGTTCCAGAACTACGGCATCACGGGCGGCAAGTACCTCGACCTCAAGAACCAGTGGGCTCCGCGTCTTGGCGCGTCGTTCGACGTGTTCGGCGACAAGCTGACCAAGATCCAGGCGTTCTGGGGCCGCTACTATCTGCCGGTCGCCACCAACACCAACATCCGCCTGGCCGGCGCCGAAACCTACTACGAGCAGCGCTTCGGCTACGCTCCGGGTGTCGTCGGTTCGAACTATGACACGAACGGCGTTCCGATCGGCCAGCAGTTCGACAGCTCGGGCGCTCCGATCCTCGGCTCGCTCACCGGCGCAAACTCGCTGAACTGCCCCGACTTCGGTCCGGGTGCCGGCCAGAAGTGCCGCACCGTGTTCTCTGACGGCCTTCCCGGCCCGACGGACACCCTGGTCTCCTCGACGCTCAAGCCGATGTACCAGGACGAACTGATCTTCGGCATCACGCACCGTATGGAAGACTGGACCTTCGGTCTTCGTTACATCAACCGTCGTCTCAAGCAGACGCTGGAAGACATCGCGATTGACGAAGCGGTCAACCGTTACTGCGAACAGCAGAACCTCGATTGCGCAACCTCGTCGGGCAGCCCGATCTGGTCGGGCTTCCACCAGTACGTTCTGGCCAATCCTGGTGAAGCCGTCACCGTGCGCCTCGATGGCGATCCGACGAAGCCGGGCACGACTGACGTCGTCACCCTGTCACCGGAGCTGCTTGGCTATCCGAAGGCCGTCCGCAAGTACGACTCGATCGAGTTCACCGCGTCCAAGGCCTTCAACGGCACCTGGGGCTTCGACTTCAGCTACACCTGGCAGAAGCTTCGCGGTAACTACGAAGGTTCGGTCAAGTCGGACAACAACCAGGACGACGCCGGCCTTACGCAGGACTTCGACGTTCCGGGGCTGACCACTGGATCGTACGGTACGCTTGCCAACAATCGCGAGCATACCTTCAAGCTGTTCGGTTCGTGGCAGCCGGTTGACTGGCTCCGCATCGGTGCAAACCTGACCGTCCAGTCGCCGCGCAGCTTCAGCTGCATCGGCGTCGCCATCCCGGACTACATCAAGCTGCTCCAGGCTGGCGAAAGTGCGGTTCTGAACGGCGGTGCGGCTTCGCAGTACGGCGCCGCGTCGTTCTACTGCCGCAACCCGAAGGGCAACCAGAACGGTACGACGGTCACGAACGACATCACCGGCGAAACCAGCGTGCTGGTCAACCGTGGTACGGCGTTCAAGAGCGACTGGTCGAAGAACCTCGACCTCGGCTTCCAGTTCAAGCTGGGCGAGGCTCTGGGCAATTCGAACTTCCGCATCGACGTGTTCAACGTCTTCAACTGGAAGTCGAAGACCGACTTCGTCGAATTCGGCGAAACGGACTCGGGTGCCACCCGCGCGGACTATCGTCTGCCGACCGGCTACCAGGCTCCGCGCCAGGTGCGCTTCACCTGGACGATGCGCTTCGGTGCAAACAACGGCGCCGACTGATAGCGGCCCGTGCTCCGGATCCGTCCGGACAAGGATCAGGGGGTGTCCTTCGGGACGCCCCCTTTTCTTTTGGCCTTCTTGCCGCGCCATCTTCGGACCGCCATAGACCGCACACCAACCGATCCAGGATGCCATGACCGAAGACGAAGCCATTACCCAGCTACGCCGCTTCGTTGCCGCGCTCGAAAGCGGTAGCCGGCGCAATGCCAACGACGCTGCGTTCGCGCTCCTTGCCGGCAATCCACCGCTAGGTGACCGCTGGCAGTCCATTGCCCACGTAATGCAGACGAACGGCGAGTATTCGGCCGCACATCTCGCCATGGCACGTTTTGCCGCTCACAGGGCCGACCCAAATGCCCGTTTCGCGCAGGCCGCCATGCTGGCGCAGACCGGACAGTTGGAGGAGGCCTGGAAGGTGATGGGAAGCGTGCCCTTCGGGGTCCCTTCCGTCTCTGGCCACCACTACATTCGCGGCACCATCGCGGTTAACCTCGGCCATATCGAAGATGCCGAGAAGCATCTTCTCGCCGCAATCGAGGCAGAGCCGGCGCTCGGGCAGGCCATGCTGTCGCTCGCCGCGGCACGCAAGCGCAAGGCGGGCGACCCCATCGGCGACCGTATTCTATCGGCGGAACCCCGAATGGAGGGTGCACCGCCGCTGGAGCGGGCGCACTTCCACTATGCGGCCGGTCGCGTCCATTTCGACCGCCGCGAACCGGACGAGGCCTTCCGCCATTTTTCCGCCGGTGCAGAACTCGTTCGCGGCTGGCGCTCCTACGATGCCGCTGCCGATGCGCGCGACGCCGCTGAATGCCGGCAGGGCTTCGACCGCGATTTCGTCGACAAGATCAACAATCTTGTAACCCTGGACACAAGCCAGCCCATCTTCGTCACCGGACTGCCCCGTTCGGGCACCACACTGGTCGAACAGATCCTCGTCAGTCACTCTGCGGTGTCGGGCGGCGAGGAACTGGGCCGCATGGGCGTCGTCCGTCGCGATCTCACGTCGCTCTCAGCCAAGGGACTGTCGGACTATCTCCAGGCCGGCGGCAATGCTGACGACCTTGCCGCGCTATACCTACACCTCGGGCAAGAGCGCTTCGGAAAAGAGGGGCGCTTCGTCGACAAGGCGCTCAACACCAGTCGTTTCACCGGGCTCATAGCGGCGCTTCTTCCGCATGCGCCCATCGTCTGGCTGCGTCGCGATCCGGCCGACTGCGCGTTCTCGGCTTACCGCACGTACTTCATCAACGGGCTCGACTGGTCCTGGAACCTGGAGGACATCGCGACGCACTTCGCGCTTGAGGACCAGCTTTTCCACCACTGGTCGCGCATGTTCCCCGACCGCATCCTCGCGGTCGATTACCAGCAGTTGGTTCAGGAACCCCAAGCCCAGATTCGTCGCATCCTGGCGCACTGCAATCTCGAGGAGGAACCGCAGGTCTTCCGTCCGCACGAGACGCAGCGCGTGGTCTCCACGGCAAGCGTGATGCAGGTGCGCGAGCCGATCAATACCGGGGCGGTTGGCGCCGCAGGTGCCTACCGCCTGCATCTCGCCCCGTTCGTCGATCGTTACGAGGCACTGTCCGCCGCAACCTGAGACAGTCCGGGCGGCAAAGCGGCCGTTCAGGCCGTGCGCGAATTTGCCGCCCGCCCTGCCACCTGCGCGTCGCCAGTCTGCAAGGGCGCGGCAATGCGTGCCAATTCGTCCAGCTTGAACGTCTGTTCGAACAGCAGGCCGTAACGGGGGTGGCTGCGCCAGCGCACCTTCGCGTAGATCGGCGGCAGTACCCCGGTTTCCACGCGCACCAGTTCGTTCATCAGCAGCCACTTGTCGCACTCGATGCCCGCGCCCTGCTGCGAAATGTCCTGAAACGCGACGCGCACCGCCTCGCCGCCGGAATGGAGGACGGCGTCGAGGCGGATACGCAGGCGAACCTGGCGCTTCGGAAAGGGGCCATGGCTTTCGTCGAGCAATCGTTCGATGCCGACTTCATCGAGGAACTGGAGGCCGGCATACTCGCCATCGGCCCAGACCTGCTCGACGGCATAGCGGTCGCCGTTGCTCATCTCGATGCGCAACGACTTGTGATCCGGCAAAGGATTGAAAAGCCTTATCTTCAGCCCCGAAATGGAAGCATCGCGGATGACACAGAGAAACTCGCGCTCGTCGTCGACGATCAGCTTGGCGGCGCGAATGAGCAAGGTGAATCGCGGTGCCGTGCGCTGTTCCGCGCTGTCGGGCCCATCCTGGGGCGGCAACTGGTCGTCGATGTGGGCCAAGCCCCTGTCCCCCTCGCAACAAGCCAAGACGCCGGACGAAAAGCAATCCGGTCAAGCTGGACCATAACGCCGGAAGTCCTACCACCGGGTTACCACGAAGGCCTCCGCAACCAATTTTTGACCTGTTTCCCAAGTTGTTGCGCTGAACGGGCGCAGGCCCACTTCCATACCGGCACATTGGATCCCCGGCAGCGATACCGAGCCGTCATCCGCCCCTCGAGAGGCGTGCAATAAACCGCCCGCCTTGCGAAACATCTGTATCGCGCGGGCTGGACAGCGGGGAACTGAGCACGGTGCACCCGCCGGTCGCGCTTCTTCCAGCGCGCGCTCCTGCGAAGTGTGGGCAGCATTTGGGCCTGCTGGTGCGGACGGCGGGACTCGAACCCGCACGAGCAAGGCTCAAGGGATTTTAAGTCCCCGGCGTCTACCATTCCGCCACGTCCGCATGCGCGCCCCGAGTGCCACACGAAGGGCGCCGCTGCAACGTCACGCAGCGGCGCCCGTGTGGCGTTGTTCGCAAGAAGATGGCCGGCGACACGTGACCGCCGTCCCCACCGCAAGCGTCAGTCGGCGTTCAGCCGCTGCCGCATTTCCTTGCCAGCCTTGAAGTAGGGCACTTTCTTGCCCGGAACCTCGACGGTTTCGCCGGTGCGGGGATTGCGTCCCTTGCGCGCGTCACGTTCGCGCGTGGAGAAGGCGCCGAAGCCGCGCAGTTCAACACGCCCGCCTTCTGCGAGCCGCTTTGCGATCTCGTCGAAGAACACGTCGACGACCCGCTCGATTTCCTCGCTGCGCATACCCGGGCTCTCTTTTGCGAGCGCCTGCAACAGCTCCGACCTGATCATGTGCTTCCCTCCGCCAGGCATCCTCGTGGACGCCCCCCTATTGACGATCCCTGCGCCCGAACCCCCGTACGAGCACAAGCGGTGATCCTGCCATGCATGACAGCGCAACACAATCGGTTGATATCGTCGAATCTGCCTGAATTTGAACCGTTTCAGGCCAATTCCGCCAAGTCTGCAAGCGACAATCCCAGACGTCGGATCCGGCCGGCGATTTCCGGCCACTCGTCGCGAAGGAAGGTTTGACGCTCTCGCGCCAGAAGGGCGGTCGCGGCACCGGGCGCCACGAACATGCCGATGCCACGCTGGACGGTCACCAGTCCCTCGTCCTGAAACTGCTGGTAGGCCTTGGCGACGGTCAGCGGATTCGCGCCCTGTTCGGTAGCGAATGCCCGGACCGAAGGCAGCACAGCACCTTCGGGATAGCGCCCGTCGATGATGCCCGCAGCGATCTCGTCACGCAGGCGCAGGTAGACGGGGCGGCTTGAGCTGCTC
This sequence comes from Novosphingobium aromaticivorans DSM 12444, assembly GCF_000013325.1. Lineage (GTDB taxonomy): Bacteria > Pseudomonadota > Alphaproteobacteria > Sphingomonadales > Sphingomonadaceae > Novosphingobium > Novosphingobium aromaticivorans. The sequence goes on along the minus strand of NC_007794.1, from coordinate 163,098 downwards.
ATGGGTGCTATATTGCCATAATACAGCCCGCGATACAACGGCGCCCCCATGCGTTGCTTCCGCAGCCGCAGCCTGACCAGCCGATGGTTGCCAACGAAATTAGTTTCTTGCCGTGGCCAGACGTGCCAGTAATGCCGGCAACACCTGCGCGGGAGCTGCGCAGACAAGGACAACAGACGAGATCGCACGCCCGCATGGCCCAGATTGAAATGACCGCAGACCAGACCCCCACGCCGCACCGCCCGGAGGGCCCCGACCCGGCGGGCGAATGGTTCGGCCACCCCGCGCAACTGAAACGTCTGTTCACCACCGAGATGTGGGAGCGTTTCGGCTACTACGGGATGCGGGCGATCCTGACGCTCTATCTCGCCAAGCATTTCCTGTTCAACGACACGACCAGCACGGGGATCTACGGTGGCTTCACCGCGCTCGTCTATCTCACGCCGCTGATCGGCGGCCTCATCGCCGACCGCTATCTCGGCTCGAAGCGATCAGTGAAGTTCGGCGCGATCCTGATGGCGGTCGGCTACTTCATGCTCTGCTTCGGCGGCGATGCGGCCAAACCCTATGCCACGATCGAGGGTCAGCGCTACGAGGTGACAGTCACCAAGACCGATGCAGGCGAAGTCCGATCGGTCGAAATGAACGGCCAGCGGCTCGAGATCGCCGGCAACGAGGACAAGTCGGTTTCGCTCAAGGCAACCGACGGCACCGAGGCGCGGCGCATCGCGCCCGGCGGCTTCGAATCCGACGGCGAGCGCTCGCCGCTCCACATCACTATCCTGCTCGTCGGCCTTTCGCTGGTGACCGTCGGCAACGGCTTCTTCAAGCCCAACATCTCCACCATCGTCGGAACTCTCTATGCAGATGGCGACAGGCGCCGCGATGCCGGCTTCACCATTTTCTACATGGGCATCAATCTCGGTTCGCTGATCTCGCAGTTCTTCTGCCCGATCCTCGCCGAATCCGTTGGCTGGTGGGCCGGATTCGGCCTCGCCGCCATTGGCATGACCTTCTCCTGGCTGCTGTTCCAGTTCGATGGCGGCAGGCTCGATGGATATGGCGAGCGCCCCGCCGGCGCCGATCCACGCAAGGATTGGCTGATCTACGGCGCCGCGCTCGTCTGCGTACCCTTGTTCTGGTTCCTGTTCACCAACCTCATGGCTTATGTGCCCCCTGCGGCGGGCGAGGGCCTCGTCGGGTATTTCCTGGGCCTGCCGATCATGGGCAAGCTGATGTTCGGCACGTTCCTGCTGGCAGTTCCGGGCATCCTCGTCTGGGCACTCGCGGCGGGAAGCCGCGTCGAATTCCAGATGATGGTCGCGGCAATGGTGCTGATCGTCTTCAACACCGTGTTCTGGACCCTGTTCGAACAGGCAGGGTCCTCGCTGACCCTGTTCGCGGAGCGCAATACCCAACTCGAGATCGGCTGGACTCGACCGCTCTTCGCGATGTTCCGCGCCAGCCCCGCCAGCTACTACCTGTTCTTCGCGATCCTGCTCGGCGGCCTTGGCTGGCTGCTCGCCTGGTTCTTCGGTCAAGGCGAGGTTCCGGAAACGCGCAGGAAGATCAGCCTCGGCTTCGGCATCGCCATGCTCGCCGGGTTCGGCGGGATGCTCTATGCGCGCACCCAGGGCTTCGGCAGCGAACCGGTCTATGTCATGCCCGCAGGACAGACCCAGATCTTCAACGCGCTTTTCATCGTGACGCTGGCGCCAGTATTCAGCGTAATGTGGAACGCCCTGGCGCGTCGCGGCGTGGAGCCTTCGATTCCGGTCAAGTTTGCGCTCGCGCTGATGGGTGTGGGCGGAGGCTTCCTCCTGCTGGTGTGGGGCGCTCAGTTCGCCGACGCGCAGTTCCGCGTAGGCCTGGCATGGCTCGCCGGCCTTTACCTGATCCATTCGATGGCAGAACTGTGCATTTCGCCCGTCGGCCTTTCGATGATCACCAAGCTTTCGATGGCGCGCATCGTCGGCATGATGATGGGCGTCTGGTTCCTGTCGATCGCCGTCGCCCAATACGTGGCAGGCATGGTCGCGCAGGTCGCCAGCGTCGAAACGGTTGGGGGCCAGGTAACCAACCTCAAGGTCAGCCTCGACACCTATGTCGGCGTCTTCACTACCATCGGTTGGGTTTCAGTGGGCATCGGCGTGGTGCTTCTCGTCGTTGCAGTGCCGCTGCGCAAGTTGATGCACGGAGTCACTTGACGGCTGTCATTATTTGTTAATATTTAAATATAGGGAATTTCAATGACTTGACTGGCGGCACAAGCTGCGGATAGTTGAGAAAAATACATAAAATCAAATACATGAGGGCGTCTTGCAAGGAAATCTGGTTCCACTCGCAGCTGCCACTTCCTGCTTCGTGGGTTCGCATTTCCTGCTTTCCGGCCCCTTGCGCAGGGTAATCGCGAAAAGTCTGGGAAGACCAACCTACCTCACCATCTATTCGCTGGTCGCAATCGCTACGCTGACCTGGGCGATCGTCGCATTCGACCGGGCGCCAGCCGCTCCTGCCCTGTGGGACGGGACGAACGCCGTTGCGTGGGCCTTGGCCAGTGTGCTGACAATCGTCTCGCTGGCATTCTTCATTCCGTCATTCGCAGGCAATCCGGTGCTGCCCGGCCGGAAGGCGGCGGGGCTCGGCACCGTCGTGCCGACCGGCGTGTTCACGATTACCCGCCACCCGATGATGTGGGCCTTCGCGCTCTGGGCCCTAGCGCACATCATCGTCGCGCCGACAGGCCGCAGCCTCATCTTCATGAGCGGAATGATCGTCCTCGCACTCCTCGGGTCGCATTTCCAGGACAAGCGCAAGATCGCCGGCAACAACCGCGAGTTCGCACCGTGGCAACGCCGGACGAGCTATTGGCCCCGGCTCGACAAGCTGGGAGCAATCGGCCTGATCTGGCTGCTTGCGGCGCTCGTCTGGGTAATCATCACCCTGATCCACTGGGAGTTGTTCGGCATTCCTGCCGGCTTGTGGATGTGGATCGGCTGATCGCCTGAACGGGTGGCGCGGCTCCTGCGTCAGGCCCGCGCTTCACTTACCCCGGCGCTGTTGTGCCGCAGCGCCTTCAGTACGGTATCGACGATATGCGGCGCGTTGAGCCCCGCCTCGTCATACTGCTTTTCAGGCGCGTCGTGGTCCTGGAACAGATCGGGCAAGCGCATGGTCCTGATCTTGAGGCCCCCGTCCACCAGTCCCTCGTCGCTCGCCATGGTCAGGACGTGCGCGCCCAGGCCGCCGATCGAGCCTTCCTCCACCGTCACGATCACGTCATGCGTGGTCATCAGCTGACGGATCAGCGCCACGTCCAGCGGCTTGGCAAAGCGCAGGTCGGCGACAGTCGTCGACAATCCCCTGGCGTCGAGCTGATCGGCAGCCTTGAGCGCCTCTGCCAGCCGCGTACCCAACGACAGCAGCGCGACCTTGCTACCCTGCCTGATGATCCGGCCCTTGCCAATCTCGAGCCGCTCGGGAACCTCGGGCAGTGGCACGCCCACACCGTTTCCGCGCGGATAGCGGAAAGCGATCGGGCCGCTGTCATGCAGTGCCGCGGTATAGGTCATGTGGACCAGTTCCGCCTCGTCGGCAGCAGCCATGACGACCAGGTTCGGCAACGTTGCCAGATAGGTCACGTCGAACGAACCGGCGTGGGTTGCACCATCCGCGCCCACCAGGCCTGCGCGGTCGATGGCGAAGCGCACCGGCAGGTTCTGGATCGCCACGTCGTGGACGACCTGGTCGAAAGCGCGCTGCAGGAAGGTCGAATAGATCGCGCAGAACGGCCGCATCCCTTCTGCGGCGAGGCCCGCAGCAAAGGTCACCGCATGCTGTTCGGCAATGCCGACATCGAAGGTGCGGTCGGGATGAGCCTTGGCAAACTTGTCGACGCCGGTGCCGCTGGGCATTGCGGCGGTGATCGCGCAGATCGTCGGGTCGGCGTCCGCCAGCTTGGCCAGCGTCTCGCCGAACACGTTCTGATAGGCGGGCGCGGCAGCCTTGGCCTTCACCTGCTCACCAGTGATGACGTCGAACTTCTGCACGCCGTGATACTTGTCGGCCGCGGCTTCGGCAGGGGCATACCCCTTGCCCTTCTGCGTCACCACATGGATCAGACACGGCCCTTCGGCCGCATCGCGCACGTTTTCGAGAACCGGGATGAGCTGGTCGATGTTGTGGCCGTCAATCGGGCCGACGTAATAGAAGCCAAGCTCCTCGAACAGGGTACCGCCCATCGCCATGCCGCGAGCGAACTCGTCGGTCTTGCGCGCGGCTTCGTGCAGCGGGCGGGGCAGCTTGCGCGAAAGCCTGCGGGCAATGTCGCGGAGCCCCAAAAACGGACCGGACGAAACCAGCCGCGCCAGATAGGCCGAAAGCCCGCCGACGGGCGGCGCGATGGACATGTCGTTGTCGTTGAGAATGACGATCAGCCGATTGCCTGCGGCCTCGGCGTTGTTCATCGCTTCGTAGGCCATGCCCGCGCTCATGGCGCCATCGCCGATCACCGCGATGCCCTTGCCCAGTCTGCCCGAAAGCTTGTTAGCGATGGCAAAGCCGAGCGCCGCTGAAATCGAGGTGGACGAGTGCGCCGTCCCGAAAGGGTCGTACTCGCTCTCGCTGCGCTTGGTGAAGCCGGAAAGGCCGCCTGCCTGACGCAGGGTGCGGATCCGGTCGCGCCGCCCGGTCAGGATCTTGTGAGGATAGGCCTGGTGGCCCACGTCCCACACAAGCCTGTCCTCGGGCGTGTTGAACACATAGTGGATTGCCACGGTCAGCTCGACCACGCCCAGGCCGGAACCGAGGTGCCCGCCCGTCTGGCCGACGGCGGATATCATCTCGACACGCAGTTCGTCCGCCAGTTGGCGGAGCTGCGTTGGCGCAAGCTTGCGAAGGTCGTCTGGGGTCTTGACCGTGTCTAGCAACGGCGTTGCCGGTTCTTGGCTCATCCGACCGCCCTTACACGCATGCGCGCGCGGTGTCGAACGGGATCAGGTGAAACGAACCTTCCCGATGTGCCGGGGTCTCCGCTCGGGCAGAAGCAGCGCAGAGGCCACCAGCAAAAGCGCGGCGACCACGAAGGCATAGCCGGGTGCCGCGAGGTCGCCGGTCGCGGTCATGTACCGGGTCAATACCACTGGTGTCAGGCCAAAGGTCAGCGCGACCATCACGCCATAACCGATGCCGACAAGCCCCGCACGATGCCGCTTGGGCGTCGTCTCGACGAACGCGGCATAGGCAACCGCAGCCGAAACCGTCGCCATGAGCAGGAGAAGGGCCGCCGCCACGCCGAACCGAGCCGGTGCGCTTCCCTCGATGCCCCAGCGGAACAGCGGCAACGAAGTCAGCGCCGCCAGTATTGCTGTGACGAGATTCACCCGCCGTCGCCCGATGCGGTCCCCGAGCCATCCACCAAGCACCAGCCCGACGATCTGCGTTCCCGCCGCCGCCATCTGCACGATGTAACCGTTGGTCACCGCGATCTTCAGGAACGACACTGCGTAGATGAACAGGAAATCCCCCGCCGCACCTGCCAACAGGAAGCCGCATACCCCCAAGAGCGCCGCCGCGTAGGCGCGCGGGGCCAATTCGGTCACCACGTCAGGACCGGTTTCCGGCATATGAAGCGTCTCGTCGAGCCTGCGGCGCAGGATGAAAGCCAACGGCACGATACCCGCACCGATGGCAAAGGCGATGCGCCAGCCGAAACTGTCGAGCTGCGCTGGCGTCAGGACACTCGCCAGGACCAGCCCCACCAGTCCGCTCGCCAGAACTCCCATGCGCATCGCGACAAGCTGCAGCGCGATCAGCATCCCGCGTCTTTCGGACGGCGCGCTTTCGGCGAGGAACGCTGTCGTCGGCCCCACGTCGCCACCGGCGGCAAGGCCCTGCAGAAGACGGAACAGAACGACGAGGATCGGCGCTGCCGGTCCGATCGCCGCGTAATCCGGCGTCAGGGCGAGCCCGAGCGCGCTCACCCCCATCAGCGCGAAAGTCGCCAGCATGGTCGGGCGGCGTCCGATCCGGTCGCCCAGCACTCCGAACAGGATCGCCCCCAAGGGCCGCGCGCCGAAGCCCGCGCCCGCGGTCATGAGCGTCAGCAGCAGCGCACTGCCCGGCGCCCCTGCCGGAAACATGACCCGCGACAGATTTACCGCGAAGAAGCTGAAGCTCAGAAAATCATAGAATTCCAGTGCATTGCCGGAAATGACTGCCGCGAATTGCCGCTTCGTGGGCAAGTGGCGCGGCTCGGATGATGTCGGTTCCACGCTGCGTCCCCCCCATTACGCGGTCGATTTCATTCTCCGCTTGCACACTCGGAACAGTGGCCGCGGATTTCAACGACTGGGCGCACTTCGGCAAATCCCGCGCCCTGCGCCGCCTGCCGCAGCGCGCCGGTCAGGCTATCGTCATCGATGTGCACGGCCTTGCCGCAAAGGTCGCAGATCAGGAAAATGCAGTCGTGGCGGCAACCTGGATGGCTGTTCGCGACATAGGCATTCGCGCTTTCGACCCTGCGCGCCAAGTTGGTGCGCACGAAGAGATCAAGGATGCGATAGACCGAATTGGCAGCAACCCGCTTTCCCCGCCGGGTGCCGACACCTTCGGCAATGTCATAGGCGGAAGCCGGACGGTCGCGCGCGGCAAGGGCTTCGAACACATCGGCGCGCATCTCGGTCCATTGCTCGCCGGCCTCGACCAGCGCGTCGCGCGCCGCCTTTACCAGCTTCTCGCCCGCGAAATCATGATGATGGTGATGCCCCGCCATGGCCTCTAGATAGGCAGCGCCGCGCGGATGCGCAAATCAGTTCCGCGTGAAGGCCGGCTTGTAGAGATCGGGGAACATGCGCTTGAGCGCCTGGACCTTGGGCGCATCCCAGCGGCGGATATAACCGTGGTCGGGATTGTTGGCCATGAAGTCCTGATGATAGCCCTCGGCCGGATAGAACGTCTTGTAAGGCTCGACTGCTGTCACGATGGGCCGCTTCCAGAGATCGAGCCGCTTCAACTGGGCCAGGTATCCGGCCGCCACGCGTGCCTGTTCCTTGTCCATCGGCACCAGAGCGTTGCGATACTGGGTGCCGTCGTCCGGCCCCTGGTAGTTCAACTGCGTCGGATCGGTCACGACAGCGAAGAATATCCGGAGAAGCTGGTCGTAGCGCACCTTGGCCGGATCGTAGGTGACCCGAACAGCCTCGGCATGGCCGGTCCGGCCGGTGCCGACGACATCGTAGCTCGCGGTCTTCTTTTCGCCCCCATGGTAGCCCGAGACCACGCTGGTCACGCCCTTGACGTGGCTGAACACCCCCTCGACGCCCCAGAAGCAACCGCCTGCGAAGATCGCAACCTTGCGGCCTGGCGCTTCGTCCGCCTGAACCGCAGCCTCGGGCGCCGCCACGGCGCCTTCTGCCTGCGCGGTCTGCTGGCAGGACGCGGTGACGATCCCGGCCAGCAGAGCAGCGGCTAGGACCGGACGCCTCATCTCAGCGGCCGGTCTGGCCGGTGGCGTGGCTCGTGCCGGAGTTCGTGACCGGGGCGCTGTCCGCCGAGGCCCAGGCGGTCGCGCCAACGGACATCGCCATGACGGCAGTTCCCATCAGGAAGCCGAAGGCCAGCGAACGGAAGAGGTCAGGCTTGAACAGGCCCATCGAATCACTCTTGAAAACTACCGGAACGGAACGTGGCAACCGGATGCCCTGCCCCGGCTTAACGCGCAGTGACGCCATGCACAGGCCGCCGTTCATGCCGATTGGGAATCCGCAAAGCGTTGTCTACGTACGATAAACCGTTTCAGTCCCGCAAGGTGACCCAGACCGGCGCATGATCACTGGCCTTCTCGCGGCCGCGGTAATCCTTGTCGACGCCCGCTGCGACCAGCCTGTCGGCAAGCTCCGGCGATAGCAGGGCATGGTCGATCCGGAAGCCGTGGTCGCGCTGCCATGCACCGGCTTGGTAGTCCCAGAACGTCCACACGCCGCCCTGCGGATTGAACAGGTCGATGGCATCGGTCCACCCGTCGTTGAGCAGCCGGCGATAGGCATCGCGCGATTCGGGCTGCATCAATGCATCGCTCGCCATTGCCTTGACCGAAAAGGTATCCTTGTCCTCGGGGATCACGTTGTAGTCGCCAATGACAAGCGCCGGCACTTCCTCGGACGCAATATCGGCCATGCGGGCGCGGAGGCGTTCCATCCAGCGAAGCTTGTAGTCGAACTTGGGGCCCGGCTGCGGATTACCATTCGGCAGGTAGATGCACACCACCCGAAGACCGAACACGTCGGCTTCCAGATAGCGCGAATGCTCGTCCTCGGGATCGCCAGCCAGGCCGCGCTGCACCTCGACGGGCTGCTCCCCATCGGCGAGGATCGCCACGCCGTTGAAGCCCTTCTGCCCATGCCAGATCGCGCGATAGCCGATCTTCTCGAACTCCTCGGCCGGAAAGCCTTCGTCCTGAGTCTTGATTTCCTGCAAGCATGCGACCGACGGCCGCGTCTCTTCCAACCATTCGAGCAGGCGTGGCAGACGGGCCTTGATCCCGTTGATGTTGAAACTTGCGACCTTGAGCGTCATCTTTTCGGCATTCCTGCTGGTGCCGGATGGGCGCTGCGAAACGACGCCCGACCGGGCGTCAAATGGCGAAGGAAGCCCCGCAGCCGCAACCCGATGCCGCCTGGGGGTTGGTCACACGGAACGCCGCGCCGCCAAGCGACTCGACATATTCCACCATGCTGCCCTCGAGCAGGCCGAGGCTGACCTCGTCGACCACAAGCCGCACGCCGTCCGTCTCGGCGATCGTATCGCCTTCTTCCGGCGCATCCGCGAGCCCGAACCGGTACTGGAAGCCGGAGCAGCCGCCGCCCTCGACCGAAAGTCGAAGAATGGCAGGCTTGCCCTGCTTCGCGGCAATCGCGGCAACGCGCGCGGCGGCGCTCGGGGCGAGAGTGACGGGCGTCTGGATTGCGGTTTCGCTCATGGGGCCAAGATAGGCGCGCAGGCGTCCAACCTCAACGGGTCCGCTCGTCATCCAGCGGATCCTCGATGGATTCGTCGTGTCCGGTACCGCTCGAAAGGAAAACCAGCCCCATCAGTGCGGCCATCAACAGCATCGCAAACCCGATGCCGAGCGCGGTGGCGATGTAGAAGTGGATCGAGACGAAACCCACCCAGTGATAGAGCAGCACCGAGACAAGCACGACGACCGCCCCGGTAAAGCCCGCCATCCACTTCATCAGCATGCGGTATCGCGCCCAGGCAAAGCTGGCGTTGTGCGGATCGTCTAGCGGGGATCGGGGTGCCATGGCGAAAGGTCCTTTGGACAACCCAGATGGTGCTGGCAACAGCTTTGACAATGGCCGGCAAGGTGGCATGATCCTTCCGGGAGACAAGCGGCGCGCAAGATGACCCAAAAAGCACGGCAGCCGCGCAGCGAATGGAGGATGCCATGACGATTGCACAGGTCATTGCCGGACGCGGCGAGGTATGGAGTTGTCACGCCGACGACAGCGTGGCCGACGCCGTGGACATGCTCGCCCGCTACCGCATCGGCGCATTGCCGGTCGAGGATGGAACCAACGGCGTGGCCGGCATCTTCTCCGAACGCGACATGATCCGCTGCCTGCACAAGCACGGAGAGGCCGCGCTCCACATGAAGGTGCGCGACATGATGACCGCGCCCGTGGTCACGATCACCCCGCAGACCTCGGTCCTCGAAGCACTGGCCCTGATGACCCAGCGCCGTTTCCGCCACCTGCCCGTCGTCGAAGGGGGCCATATGGTCGCCTTCGTATCTATCGGTGACCTCGTGAAGCATCGCATCGACAAGATCGAGGCCGAAGCCGACGCCATGCGCGTCTACATCCAGCAGGCCTGACCCAAGGCGCGGACATGACTGCCGCCCCGGCCAATGCCGGGGCACTTTGCCTCGTCCTTGGCCGACACTCGCGCTCGACTCCCGTCGATTTGCCCTCCCCTTTCATCTGAAACCACTTAAGGTCCTGCTCCTGAAAATCGGACGCACAGAACACGGCGCATGAAGGGGACCGCCATGACATTCACCCGTCGCTCGCTTCTTGCGGGAGCCGCCGCAACTGCCAGCCTTGCCGTTACCGCGCGCGCGCAGGTCATCCCGCCCCCCGGCTTCGCGACCCCTTCCGGCACGTTCCCCTTCCCGCCCGAAGTCTACCGCGAACGACGCGCGCGCCTGATGAGCGTCCTGAAGGATGGCGTCGCCGTGATCCACGGCGCCCCGCGCGACCAGACGGGCGGCCCGGTCAGCCCGCCCTTCCATCAGTCCGGCGACTTTGCCTGGCTTACGGGCATCGCCGACGAACCCGGCGCAGTCCTCGTCCTCGCGCCTGACGAACGCACTTTCCGCGAATTCCTGCTGCTGCCGTCCCGCGACATCGAGACCGAGCGCTGGGATGTCGAGCGCCTCCCCCTCGGTTCGCTGATCGAGGCGCGCACCGGAATGCAGCGCGTGCGCCGCACAGGCAGCCTCGACGCGCTTGTCACCCAGATTGCAGCGCGAAGTCGTACACTGCATTTCATGGGTCCCATCGTCAGCGCCTCGGCGCCGGTCCCGCCCGCGATGGACCTCTACGGCCGCATCATGGCCCGGGTGCCCGGCTGCACGCTGAAGGACCAGAGCGCGCTCCTTCCGTCGCTACGAACGGTAAAGGAACCGCGCGAGCTGGACTTGATGCGCAAGGCTCTTGCCGCGACTCAGGCCGGGCACCTCGCCGCAATGAAGGCGGTGCGCCCCGGCATGACCGAGCGCCAGCTTACCGCCGTGCTCGAGGATGGGTTTCGCCAGGGCGGGGGCGAAGGCCTGTCCTACGATTCCATCGTCGCGACGGGGCGCAACGCCGCCTCGCTCCATTACGCCCATGGCAATGCGACAATAGGCTCGCAGGACCTCGTCCTGATCGACGCCGCCGCATCCGTGGGCGGCTATGCCTGCGACATTACGCGAACTTTCCCGGCATCGGGCAGGTTCACAGCGGCGCAGCGCGCCGACTACGAACTTGTCCTCGCCGCACAGGATGCCGCCGCCCGGTTGCTGAAGCCGGGCGTCATCCACGAGGACATGACCGAGGCCGCCAATGCCGTGTTCCGCAAGGCCGGCCGCATCGACGAATTCACCCATGGCCTTGGCCATTTCGTCGGCCTGGACGTTCACGATGCGGGCGATTACGCAAAGCCGATCCCGGCGGGCGCAGTCCTCACCATCGAACCCGGCCTGTACAATCAGCAGATGAACCAGGGCATCCGCATCGAGGACCTTTACCTCGTGACCGCCAACGGCTGCGAACGCCTGAGTACCGGCATCCCGCGCACAGTGCAGGAGATCGAAGCGTTCATGGTTCGGTGACGAGGAAAGGTTCAACCCAAGCGCTGTGCGACCAGGTCCTTGAGGTCCGCCTCGGGCCTTGCGCCGTAGTGCGAGATGATTTCCGCGGCGCAGATCGCACCGAGGGTAAGGCTTTCGGCGAGAGGACGGCCGCGAACGTAGCCATAGAGGAAGCCGGCGGCAAAAAGGTCGCCGGCGCCGGTGGTGTCGACGACCTTGGCGATGGGTTCCGCCGGGACATGAGCGCGTTCGCCCTGGCTGATCGCGTGGGCACCATTCTCGCTGCGGGTTACCACGACGGTGGGCACCTTGGCCGCCAGTTGCTCGATCCCGACGTGGAAATCCTCGATGCCGGTCAGCGCAGCCAGTTCATGCTCGTTGGCGAAAAGGATGTCGATCTGGCCGGCATCGATGAGCGCGCGGAAATCGTCGCCATGACGCGAGATGACGAATGCGTCGGACAAGGTGAAGGCGACCTTGCGACCGGCGTTGCGGGCTGCCGCGATCGCGCGGCGCATCGCCTTGCGCGGCTCTTCCGGATCCCACAGGTAGCCTTCGAGGTAGAGCACCTGCGCGGCCGCGATGGTGGCGTCGTCAAGAGCCTCCGCCGGGAGGAACTGCGACGCCCCGAGGAAGGTGTTCATCGTGCGCTGCCCGTCGGGCGTCACGAAGATAAGGCACCGCGCCGTCGGCGGTTCGTCCGCGCGGGTCGGCGTGTCAAAGGCGATTCCTCCCGCGCGGATGTCGTGCGCAAAGACTTCGCCGAGCTGATCGTCCGCCACTTGTCCGATGAAGGCGCAGTTCGCGCCGAGCGCGGCGAGCCCGGCCAGCGTGTTCGCCGCCGATCCGCCCGAAATCTCGCGGGCAGGGCCCATGGCGTCGTAAAGTTCCTTGGCCCGAGCCGTGTCGACCAGCGTCATCCCGCCCTTGGCCAGACCGAGCCGCGCGATGTCGGCATCCTCGCACGGGGCCATCACGTCGACGATGGCGTTACCGATGGCGATGACGTCGTAAAGCGGGTCGGACATGCGCGGAAAAGCTCCATTTGGCACAGGGAAGGGCAGGGCCTAGCCGCTCGCCCGCATCGCAGCAAGCGCCGGAACGCCACGGTCACGCGTCGGATTGAGCCGGATTGCGGCGGATCGGCGTTGACCGCACGGGCCGGGCGCTGCATCCCGTGCCGCGTGACATCCCGTATCTCCCTGGCCGTGCCCATGCTGGCTCTCACCCTCGCGTCCTGTGGCGGGGGAGGGGCGATGCCCGCCGGCAAGACTACTGCGATCCGCTCGGCTCCGCCCCCTGCGCGCACCTCGGTGCCGCGTCCCGCGCCCGTAACGCGACCTTATGCCCAAGTGCAGATGGCGCCGGGCCTCGAAGGCGTGATCGGCGCCGACGCGCTCCAGCTCGGCCGCGTGTTCGGTCCGCCCCGGCTCGACGTGATCGAGGACGATGCCCGCAAGCTGCAGTGGTCAGGCACCGCCTGCATTCTCGATGTCTACCTCTATCCGCAGCCCGGCAGCAGCCGCCCGACCGCGACTTATGTCGATGCTCGCCGCGGCGACGGCCGCGATGTGGACCGCGCCGCGTGTGTGGCCGCGCTAAGGAAGGGTTCCTAAGGGTTCCTGTTGGTGCACCCGGGTGAGGGGGGCGCAAAGGTCCATGGCGCGAAAGCCGGCACCCCCTCGCGCGAGACGTCGGCCAGGGTGTAGCGGTCGAGTACCGCCATGAATGCTTCCAGTGCCTCGGCCAGCACGCCGCTGAGGCCGCAATCGGCGCGCAGGGCGCATCCGCCGCAATCCGCCAACCGCATCCCCCGCTCAAGCGCGCGGACCACGTCGCCCACGCGAATGTTCGTTGCTTCACGCGCCAGCGCGATGCCGCCACTGCGCCCGCGCTGCGATGTAGCGAAGCCTTCGTGGACCAGCGCCTGCGCGACCTTCGCGACGTGGTGGTAGCTCAGCCCCTGCTCTGCCGAAAACGCCGGCAAGCTCACCGCCGCGCCCTTGCGCGCAAGGACGATCAGCAGGCGCAGGCCAAGATCGGTATGCTGAGTTAGCTGCATGTACCTAGTGTCGATTTTCCGCTTGATTAAATCAAGTAGATTAAATACCAGCATTTCGGATACCAGATTGGAGACCCGTGATGCGCATTGCTTCCGAACACGCGAAAACCATCGTCAAGGCCACTGCTCCCGCTATCGAAAAGCACGGCGTGGATATCACCACCGCCATGTACAAGCGCTTGTTTCAGAACGATGAAGTGAAGGCGATGTTCGATCAGGCCGCGCAGGACAGCGGCGAACAGCCGCGCCGCCTCGCAGGTGCCATCCTTGCCTATGCCAAGAACATCGACAAGCTCGAGAACTTGGGCTCGGCCGTACAGCGCATGGTCCAGCGCCACGTCGATACCGGCGTGAAGGCCGAACACTATCCCTATGTCGCAGAAGCTCTGCTGCCCGCGATTCGCGACGTCCTGGGCGCGGAAGTCGCCACGGACGAAGTGCTCGCCGCCTGGGGCGAGGCGTACTGGATGCTCGCCGATATCCTTATCGCCGCTGAAAAGCAGGCGTACCTCGAAGCCGTCGCCTGATCCCCCCTATCCAGATTCGGGCGCGGTAGACGAGCCCGCCTGCCGCGGATCCCCTCCGTAGCGGCAGGCGGGCTTTCGTCGCTTTTGAGGTCAGTCCTCGGGCGCGAACGCAATCTCGGCATGGGCGCGCAGCCGCGCGACCAGCGTTTCGCCCAGGATCGCGCCGGGCGTACCGATTCCCCCGGCCGCAGTACTCGAAAGCAGCGCGATGCCGGTCTCCGCGATCATCCGGCTTGTCGATCCATAGCCGGGGTCATAGCGGCCCTTCACACCATAGCGAATCGTCTCCCCGCCAGGCATCTCCCCGACGAAGAGCACGTCGTAGAAGCCGGTCTCGCGCTCTTCCTTCGACGGCCCTTCGCCGGGCAGCGGATCGTCGGGGCGGCCGATCATCGGCGTCTTCGCCATGTGTTCGGCCACCGCCTTGCCCTGTTCGCCGGGACCGGTCAGTACCATCTCGTCATAGACGAAGTCCTTGCCCCAGGCGTGGCCGAGCAAGGCGTTGGTGCGATGAACGTTCTTGGTGTTGATCGCCGCCATGATGAAGGGCGTTTCCCAGCTCCCCAACGCGTCGTCGTGCTGCACCTTGTCGCCGGCTGGCTGGGCCGGCCCCTCGAAACCAGGGGTCAGGCAGAATGGGCTGGCCATCAGCGGGATGAGCGACGGGTCCTTGCCGAGCGCCGCGAGCGTGGCCTTCAGGCTTGCCGCCGTGCCGCCCGAAGCGCCGCCCTTCATGCCCCGGACCCGCCCCTTGACGCGCGGGGCAGGGCGGCCAAACCGGGCGACCGCTTCCTTCTGCAACATGAGCACGCCCAGGTCGAACGGGATCGAATCGAACCCGGACGAGAAACAGATGCGCGCGCCCGAATGCCGGGCATCGTCGCCATACTTGTCGATCATCTGCCGCATCCACACCGGCTCGCCGCACAGGTCCGCATAGTCGGTCCCCGCCGCGACGCAGGCCGCCAGCAATGGCTCGCCATAGAGCTGGTACGGCCCTACTGTGGTAAGAACGACCTTGGCCTGGCGGACCATGTCGGCAAGGCTGGCGGGATCGGAGGCATCGGCCACGATCAGCGGCGTGTTCTTGGGCGCCTCGATCAGGGCGCGCACTTCTGCCAGTTTCGCGCCAGATCGCCCGGCCATGGCCCAACGCGGCCCTTCCTGCCCGTAATGCCGCGCCAGATACTCCGCGACCAGTCGCCCGGTGAACCCCGTCGCCCCGTAGACGACAACGTCATACGGCCTCTCCGCCTTCTCCATCAGCCTCTCCGCCTGTTGTTCTTGTGCGGCGAAGCTTGGCCGAATCAGTGGCGATTGCAACCGGATTTAAGTGCGGGGTTAAGCGTGAAGCGCCAGCGCCTCAGCCGCAGGAAAAGCCCGCAAGGGCCCACGCCTACAACCTCGGCAGCGTCACCCCGCGCTGGCCCATGTACTTGCCCGCACGATCGGCATAGCTGACCTCGCAAGGTTCGTTGCCCTGCAGGAACAGGAACTGGCACGCGCCTTCATTGGCATAGATCTTGGCGGGCAGGGGCGTGGTATTGGAAAACTCGAGCGTGACGTGGCCTTCCCAGCCCGGCTCGAGCGGGGTCACGTTGACGATGATCCCGCAGCGCGCGTAGGTGCTCTTGCCAAGGCAGATAACCAGCACGTCGCGCGGTACCCGGAAGTATTCGACGGTCCGGGCCAACGCGAAGGAATTGGGCGGGATTACGCAGACATCGGTTTCGCGGTCCACGAACGAGTTCGACGCAAAATCCTTGGGGTCGACGACCGCCGAATCCACATTGGTGAAAATCTTGAACTCGGGTGCCACGCGCGCATCGTAGCCATACGACGACAAACCATAGCTGATGCACCCGTCGCGCCGCTGGTTCTCGACGAAAGGCTCGATCATGCCCTCGTTCAGCGCCTTGTCGCGGATCCACTTGTCGGAAAGAATGGCCAACTGGCTCTCCCTGAGAAACGTCGTGCAGGAATGCCTACCCCTGAACCTTCACGCCAGATTGGCCGGACCGAAGGCATTGGGCAAGAGCGCAGACAGCCGCATTTCCACGGTTTCCTTGGCGCTGGTGCAGATCACCAGCGGGTCAGTCCCGCCAAGCGCGGCCAGTTCGTTCAACACCTGCCGGCAGCGTCCGCAAGGGCTGATTGCCGCATCCGCCCGCCCGCCAGCGCCTCCGGACACCGCCACCGCCAGAAGTCCGCCGCGGCGCCCCGCGTGGGCCGCGATTGAACAGGCGACCGTCTCGGCGCAAAGCGAGAGGCCGTAGCTGGCGTTCTCGACGTTCGCTCCCGTAACGATCGCGCCGTCCTCGAACAGCAGCGCCGCGCCCACATGGAAACCGGAATAGGGCGCATAGGCAGTGCCCATCGCCGTGCGTGCAGCGGCGACCAGCGCTTCCCGGCGTTCCGCGACAAGATCGATACTCATGGCTGCACGACGACCCAGCGCAGGGGGCCGCTTGCGCCATGCAGACGCAGGCGCTTGGTCGCTGTCCACATGACCCACGGCCTGCCGGCGTAGCCGGGCTCGATGAAGTCCTGCGAAACCCAGAGATTGCGGTCGATCATGGCGGCAAGATGATACTGCTTTTCCAGACCGCGCGACACCATCAGGATCGCTGGCTTCTCTGCATGCTTCTCCACCTGGTTGAGGAACGTGGTCAACTCGCTCTGCATCTGCGCCTCGCCGGGAGGTTCAGGGCAGGTGCGCGAATCGATGTCGAGCGCAATCGCCGGTGGGAGCAACTCCGGATCGCGTGGCACCACGGTCACGAAGTTCGCGGCCTGCGCGTCGGCCGGGGCACACAGGTCGTAGACATGGACCGGCCCTACCTGCAGTCCGCGCAACCGGGCTGCTTCGACGCCTGCGGCATAGACACTGTCCCGCGTCCCGGCACCTTCGCTGGCGGTCAGGTAGGCGAAATCCGCGCCTGCGGCGCGCAGAAACCGCCAGTCGACGCTACCATCATCGTCGCTCAGCCAGACGCCCTGGACCGGATAGCGCGTCCGGTCCGGCATCCAGGTGCGCGACGTCCACCAGCCGGCGCCCGCGCCCACGAGCACGACCAGCAGCAACGCCGCGAGCAGGCGCCTACGCACCGTGTTCCGTTTCTTCGCCATGATAGAGAGAGTCGCGTCCCGCCTGTTGTCAGCCCCTGATATGCAGCACGCAGATCAGGGTAAAGAGGCGGCGGGCCGTAGCGAAATCGGTATCGATCTTGCCTTGCAGACGTTCCAGAAGCATTTCAGCCGCTTCGTTGTGAACACCGCGGCGCGCCATGTCGATTGTCTCGATTTCGGTGGCAGTCGCCTTGCGAATGGCCTGGTAGTAGCTGTCGCAGATCGCGAAATACTCTCGGATCGGACGGCGGAAACGCCCCAGCCCCAGAATCACTGTCTCCAGCAACTGGCCGCCACCATTGCCGTCATCGTCCGAAACCGTCAGCGCCAGACGCCCGTCCTCGACCGAAAGCTTCAACCTATAGGGCCCCTCGTGCCCGGCCTCGAACGCGCGCAGCGGCTTGAAGGTGTTTTCCTCGATCAGGTCGAAGATCGCGATGCGGCGCTCCTGCTCGATATCGGCATTGCGCCAGATGATCGTCGCTTCGTCCAGCTCGATATGCGAGATGCGCGGGTCGCCCATTGAGCAACCTGTGTTGCAGACGCGCGCAGGGCAGGCAAGAGGGGAGCGCCAGGTGCTGCGACAAGCGCGAGGCGGACACAACCATCCCCGCTTTCCACACCCCGCCGCCGTTGCCGGGGAGGACCCGTTCGGGCACAATGCGCGCCATGTCCGCCAGCGAAGCCATTCTCACCCGCGAACCTTCCGAGATTCGCGCACTTCCCTCCAACGTGGAAGCGGAAGCCGCCTTTCTCGGCGCGGTCCTGATCGACAACCGCATCCTCGAGGAACTCCAGACCCCGCTCAAGCCCGAACACTTCTTCGCCGCCGTCCACGGCCGCGTGTTCGAGCGCATCCAGACCCTGATCGACCGCAAGGCCGTCGTCACCCCGGTTACGCTCAAGCCGTATTTCGAAACGGACGAGGGCCTGAAGGAGCTCGGCGGCACCGCCTATCTCGCGCGTCTCACTGCCGATGGACAGGGCCTTCTCAACCCGCGCGAACTGGCCGAACAGATCTACGATCTGGCCCTGCTGCGCGAACTCATCACCGTGGGCCGCAACCTCGTCGAAGGCGCGCTCGACACCAGCGATGCGGTCGCCCCGCTCGAACAGGTCGAAAAGGCCGAAGCCGCGCTCTACGCAGTGGCCGAAGGCGCACAGACCGGCAGCGAGGCGCAGAGCTTCGGCCAAGCCACACGCACCTCGCTCGAAATGATCGAGAAGGCACTGCTTTCGGGCGGCCATATCTCGGGCAAGACCACCGGCCTCACCTCGGTCAACGAGAAGATCGGCGGCCTGCATGATTCCGACCTCATCATCCTTGCCGGCCGTCCAGGCATGGGCAAGACCTCGCTCGTCACCAACATCGCGTTCAACTCGGCCGACCGCCTGCGCCGCGACATGGCCGACGGCATCGCGGTCAAGGATTCGGTCGGCGCCGCCGTCGCCTTCTTCAGCCTTGAAATGAGCGCGGACCAGCTCGCCACGCGTATTCTCGCCGAACAGTCAGGCATCAGCTCCGAAGCGCTGCGCATGGGCCGCATCAGCCGCGAGGATTTCCAGCAGCTTTCCTTCGCCAGCCAGCGCCTTGCCGAACTGCCGCTCTACATCGACGATACCCCCGCGCTGACCATCGGCAGCCTTCGCGCGAGAGCGCGCAGGCTGAAGCGCCGCCACGACATCGGGCTTATCATCGTCGACTACCTCCAGCTCCTCCAGGGCTCGGGCCGCAGCGACAACCGCGTCAACGAAATCTCGGAAATCTCGCGCGGTCTCAAGACCCTGGCCAAGGAACTCTCGGTACCCGTCATCGCGCTCTCGCAGCTCAGCCGCGCTGTCGAACAGCGCGACGACAAGCGACCGATGCTGTCGGACCTGCGCGAATCGGGCTCGATCGAACAGGACGCCGACATGGTCTGGTTCGTCTTCCGCGAGGACTACTACGTCGCCGCCAAGGAGCCGAAGCAGCCCCAAGGCAACGACGATCCGAAGGTCCAGGAAGCCCACGCCGCCTGGCAGGCCGAAATGGAGCGTGTCTATGGCCTTGCGGAACTGATCGTCGCCAAGCAGCGCCACGGCTCAACCGGCAAGGTCCGCCTGCGCTTCGAGGCGCGCATCACCCGCTTCTCCGACCTGGCCCCCGACGACCTGCGCGCCGCCTACTCCAGCAACGACGAGTAGCCCTCGCCGAATCACGGCCCCGCACGAATCCTTGACTTTTCCACACCCCCGGCCTAGCTGCGGCTCTTTCCGTACCCTTTTGTCTATCGGAGTGCCCTGATGGCGCGCGTTACCGTCGAAGATTGCGTCGACAAGGTCCCCAACCGTTTCGATCTCGTCCTGCTGGCGGCAGAGCGCGCCCGCGCGATCTCCGGCGGCGCAGAACTCACCGTCGATCGCGACCGCGACAAGAACCCGGTCGTTGCCCTGCGCGAGATCGCGGAAGAAACCGTGCGTCCGGCCGTACTCAAGGAAAACCTGATCCAGTCGCTGCAGCGCGTGCTGCCTGACGACGACGACGAGGTGGATGAAATCGGCTCGCTGTCGCAGTCTGCCGAAGCCCTGCGCATCACGGCCGCCGCGCCGGTGCGCAATACCTCGCTCGGCGCCGACTACGACGGCTGATTTCACTCTGAAATCAAAGCGTTATAAGAATCCCCCGGCCACAAACCGGGGGTTTTCTTATGTGTTCTGAAGCTGCTCCGCCATCAGCTCCCACACCTTGTTGATCGCCTTCAGCGGTCGCACCATGACCTTGAAATCGACGATCCGGCCTTCAAGGTCAAAGCGGACAAGGTCGATGCCGTTGACCTTGATCCCGTCCATCTCGCACTCGAACTCGAGGCAGGCCTCGGGCCCGTCGACCAGTTCCCGGACATAACGGAAGGTACCGTTGCCGAACACGCGCCCCGCCGCGGTCAGGTACATGATCACCTTCTCGCGGCCAGCTTGCGGCGTGTGCACCACGGGCGAATGGAACACGGCATCGTCCGCGACCAGTTCGTCCAGCAGTGCCAGATCGTTGCTCAGCATGTACCGATGCCACGCCGCCAGTCCGAGCTTCATCATCGTTCTCCCCGAATGTCCGTCGATTCCGCACCAAGCCCTGAACGCATAGGGGCAGGCGGCAGAGCCGGCCTTGATCCCGCGCAACCGCGCCGGCCTTATCCAAGATGCTGCGCGAAGAAATCCCGCGTCCGCCGGTCGGCAAGCTCGGCACCGTCATCGTCGCGGCGATTGCCCATTTCCGCCGCGAAACCGTGGTCCAGCCCCTCATAGTCGTGGAGCGTCACCCGTGGATGCGGATCAAGGGCATCATGAATAGCCTTCTGCGCATCCGGTCCGACGAAGTGATCGGCGGTAGGGATGTGCAACATCAGCGGCCGCGCGATCGCGTGCGATTCGTTCAGCATCTGGTCGATCATCACGCCATAGTATCCCACCGACGCATCGATATCGGTTCGTGTGGCTGCCATGTAGGCCATCCGCCCGCCCAGACAGAAGCCGACCAGCCCGACCTTGTCGATGCCTTCGTATCCGCGCAGGAAGCGGATTGCGGCCTCGATGTCCTTCACGCCCTTGTCTGCATCGTACTGCTGGAAATACCCGAATGCCTCCTGCATCTGTTCCGGCACATCGGGATCAAGCTCGACGCCCGGCGCGAATCGCCAGAAGATGTCTGGCGCCAACGCCATGTAGCCCTGTGCCGCCCACCCTTCGCACTTGTGCCGGATCCCGGCATTCACGCCGAAGATCTCCGGAATGACAATGATTGCCGCGCGGATCGGCCCGTCCGGCGTTGCGAGGTAGCCCGGGATTTCGCCTTCGCCATCCAGAGCTGCGAACGTGATTTTCTCGCCCATCGCTGTTCATCCTGTCGATTGTAATGGTTGATCAAATGTCATGTTGGCCCTCGTCGTGGACTTTGCCAAGCTGGCATGACACTCTTGCGCCTCATCCGGGAAGGACGACCATGAAAGTCACCGTCGAAGTCGATTGCACTCCGGAAGAGGCCCGCCGCTTCCTCGGCCTGCCCGATGTCTCCAAGGCCAACGACGTCTATGTCGATACCATCGCCAAGGCGATGCAGGGCGTCTCCAGCGTCGACCAGTTGCACACATACGTGAAACAGCTTGCCCCGATGGGGGAGATTGGCCTCAAGCTCTTCCAGAACTTCATGGAGCAGGGCGCTTCGGGGGGCTTTGGCGGCACCAGGAAGCCCGCCAAGGACTGACGCCGGACGTTGATTCGTGTAGGGCAGGGGTCGTGACCGACACGATCTTTGCCCTGTCTTCCGGCCAGCCACCCGCCGGCATCGGCGTTATCCGCATCAGCGGCCCGGGCGCCGGCGCCGCGCTTAGTTCCCTTGCCGGCAGGCTGCCTTCTCCCCGCCGCGCCACGCTTGCGACGCTCGCCGATCCGCGCGACGGCACCCACCTCGACCGTACCATGGTCCTCTGGCTGCCCGGTCCCGCCACCGCCACCGGCGAGGACTGCGCCGAATTGCACCTCCACGGCGGTCGCGCCGTGATCGCAGCCGTCGAAGCCGCGCTCTCCAGCTTGCCGGGCCTGCGTCGTGCCCGGCCGGGGGAGTTCACCCGCCGCGCCTTCGCCAATGGCCGCATCGACCTTGCCGAGGCCGAAGGCCTTGCCGATCTGCTTTCGGCCGAGACCGAACTACAGCGCCGCACCGCGCTCGCCATGGCTGAAGGCGCGCTTTCACGTGAAGTCGATGAGTGGCGGACAACGCTGCTCCAGATCTCCGCGCGGCTCGAAGCCGCGCTCGATTTCTCGGACGAGGACGATGTCGGGGCAGGGGATGGGACGCAAAGAGCCAGCCTCTTGCCGCCGCACTTCGCCGCAGACTGCATCAGTCTCGCCTGTTCCCTCAACACCTGGCTCGACCGTCCCCGCGCGGAGCCGCTTAAGGAAGGCTTCCGCGTCGTGCTTGCAGGCCCTCCCAACGCCGGCAAGTCCACCCTGTTCAATGCCCTTGTCGAACACGAGGCCGCGATCACCGCCGCCGAACCGGGCACGACACGCGACCTCCTGACGCACGCTGCTGCGCTCGACGGAGTGCCTTTCACTTTCGTCGACACGGCAGGACTGCGCGA
This sequence comes from Novosphingobium aromaticivorans DSM 12444, assembly GCF_000013325.1. Lineage (GTDB taxonomy): Bacteria > Pseudomonadota > Alphaproteobacteria > Sphingomonadales > Sphingomonadaceae > Novosphingobium > Novosphingobium aromaticivorans. Next base: position 140,910 of record NC_007794.1, on the reverse strand, counting down.
CGAAGGCGCTGGCGAGATCGAGCGCATCGGCATCGCCCGAGCCCGTGCTGCCGCCGAAAAGGCAGACCTGATCCTGTGGCTCGGCCCGGAAGGACTGGGACCGGCCGGCCGCACATTGTGGGAGATCGCCGCCCGCGCAGACGATCCCGGGGCAGGGCGAAAATCCCAGTGTGCCTTCCATCTTTCTGCTGTGACCGGGGAAGGTATGGCCGCTTTCCGAAGCGCTCTGATCGCGCACGCCAGATCGGCGCTTCCCGCACCCGGCGAAGCGGCCCTCAACCAGCGCCAGCACACCCATCTTTCGGAAGTCGCCCGGGCACTTGAAGACGCCGCCGCCGAACAGGATCCGCTACTTGCCGCCGAAAACCTGCGCCTCGGTCGCCGCGGCCTCGACGCCTTGGTAGGACGAACCGGCACCGAAGACATGCTGGACACTCTTTTCGGCCGCTTCTGCATCGGCAAGTAGAAGCTAACGAGCAGGGTGTTTCACGTGAAACACGTACCGACGCGCAGGCTTTGACCGGGACAGCCACTTCGCGTATCGCAGCCAGATGCAGCAATTCGACATCATCGTTGTCGGCGGCGGACACGCCGGCGTCGAGGCGGCCGCTGTCGCCGCGAGGATGGGCGCACGCACCGCGCTCGTCTCGTTCGATCCCCAGACCATTGGCGCGATGAGTTGCAACCCTGCTATCGGAGGCCTTGGCAAAGGTCACCTCGTCCGGGAAGTTGACGCGCTGGATGGCCTCATCGCACGTGCTGCCGATGCCAGCGCGATCCACTATCGCATGCTCAACCGGTCGAAAGGCAGTGCCGTGCAGGGGCCACGCGTCCAGGCAGACCGCAAGCGGTTCAAGGCCGCGATCCAGAAAATGATTGCCGCCCAGCCTGATTTGCACGTTGTCGGGGGCGAAGTTGCGGCACTTCGCCTTGAACAGGGCCGGGTGACCGGCGTCGATCTTGCCGATGGCACCGCGTTAGCGGGAAGGGCAGTGGTCCTGTGTACGGGAACGTTCCTCGGCGGGCGCCTCTTCCGGGGTGAAGAGCGCATGGACGGTGGCCGCATTGGCGAGGACTCCGCCCATCGCCTCGCAGCGCAACTGCGCGATGCCGAACTGCCGATGGCGCGCCTCAAGACCGGTACGCCTCCTCGCATCGACGGTCGCACCATCGATTGGGCACGGCTCCCCGAACAGCCGAGCGATGACGATCCGTGGACCATGTCGCCGCTCACCCCCGCGCGTCCGCTGCCGCAAGTATTCTGCGCCATTGCCCGCACCAATGCGCGCACACACGAAATCATCCGTGGCGGGCTGGACCGCTCTCCCCTGTTCACCGGGGCCATCGGCGCGCAAGGTCCACGCTACTGCCCGTCCATCGAGGACAAGATCCACCGCTTCGGCGACCGCGACGGACACCAGGTCTTCCTCGAACCCGAAGGGCTCGACGATTTCACCGTCTACCCAAACGGCGTTTCCACGTCGCTCCCCACCGATGTGCAGGTGGCAATGATCCGCTCGATGGAAGGTCTCGAACAAGCCGTCATCACCGTTCCCGGCTATGCGGTCGAATACGACCACATCGATCCGCGCGCCTTGCGCCGCAGCCTCGAGGTAAAGGCAATACCCGGCCTATACTGCGCCGGACAGATCAACGGCACGACCGGCTACGAGGAGGCGGCGGCACAAGGCCTCATTGCGGGAATGCACGCTGCCGCGCACGTGCTTGGCAGGGCCATGCCGGAACTCGACCGGGCCAATTCCTACATGGCGGTGATGATCGACGACCTGACGCTGCACGGCGTCAGTGAACCGTACCGCATGCTCACCGCGCGGGCGGAGTATCGCCTGCGCTTGCGCGCGAATAATGCGGCGTCTCGCCTTACGCCGATCGGCCTCGCAATAGGCTGCATCGGCGATGAGCGGCGCAAGTGGTTCGAAGACCGCAGTCAGGCCCGCTCGCGTCTGGAGACGGCCTTGGCGCAACCGGCTACCCCTACGGAACTCAACCGCGCCGGCATTCCCGTGCGCGCCGATGGAGCCCGCCGCTCGCTGATGGAATGGCTACGCTTTCCCGAGGTCACACTTGACGGCTTGCGAGACTGGATCGGTAACGAACCCTTTGACCCCCTTCTGGTCGAGGAAGTCGAAGAGGACGCGGCGTACGCACCCTACCTGGCACGGCAGGATGCTGAACTGCGTGATCTGCGCGCGTCCGATGCCGTACCCCTCGGCGATGGCTTCCCTTTCGCCGACGTGCCCGGCCTTTCGCGGGAGATGGTTGAAAGGCTCGAAAGGGCGCAGCCGGATAGCCTCGCCGCCGCAGGACGCATCGCGGGCATCACGCCTGCCGCCCTTGCCAGCCTCCTGGTCCATGCCCGCCGCCGAGCCAGCGCCGCGGTGGTTGCATGACTCTTGTGACCGAAGTGGAAGCACAGGCTTGGCTGCGAGAAGTCCTCCACGTTGATGACGCAAGCATGAGCCGCCTTGCCCATCTCGTCGACCTGCTTCTGGCAGAGAACGAGCGGCAAAACCTTGTTGCGCGCGGAACCCTGCCGCATGTCTGGGTTCGGCACATCGTCGACTCCGCCCAGCTACTCCATGTTTCACGTGAAACATCAGGTTCAGGGGAGTGGCTCGATCTTGGCACCGGCGCCGGCTTTCCCGGTCTTGTTATCGCAGCGATCCAGTCCGACCGTCCCGTCACTCTCGTCGATTCGCGGCGGCTGCGCACGGAATGGCTGCAACGGGCTGCAGATGCACTGGAGTTGTCCAACGTACGGGTCATCCTGTCGCGCGTGGAAGATCTCGAGTCAGGTGCATATGCAGCCATTTCTGCCCGGGCATTCGCCCCGTTGGACAAGCTGCTTGCCATTTCGGCACGCTTTTCCACACCCGACACGCTGTGGCTGTTGCCGAAAGGGGCCGGGGCGCAGCATGAACTGCAAATGCTCCCCGAATCATGGCACCATATGTTCCACGTGGAACAATCGCTGACTGACCCTGCCGCAGGGATCATCGTCGGCCGCCTGCTCGCCGGAAAGCAACCCGCCCCGCACGTGTCGCGTCAACAAGCTCCGCGCAAAGGCAAGCGAACATGATCACCGTCGCCGTCGCAAACCAGAAGGGCGGAGTGGGGAAGACCACCACCGCGATCAACATCGCCACGGCTCTTGCCGCCACAGGGTGGAAGTCGCTGCTGATCGACCTCGATCCGCAAGGCAATTGCTCGACGGGAATCGGCATTCCGGCCGGAGAACGCGAACGGTCGTCCTATGATCTCCTGATCGACCAGGCCTCAATCGCCGAATGCATGATGCCAACGCGCATTCCTGGACTGGACATCGTGCCAGCAACCGTTGACCTTTCCGGCGCAGAAGTGGAGCTGGTCAGCGTCGAGGATCGCACGCATCGTCTGCGCAACGTGCTCAATGCCGATACCGGCCACGATATCTGCCTTATCGACTGCCCCCCATCACTGGGCCTGCTCACGCTGAACGCCCTCACTGCGGCGGATACCATTCTCGTTCCATTGCAATGCGAGTTCTTCGCTCTCGAAGGACTAAGCCAACTGCTGCAGACGGTGGAGCGGGTGCAGGAGCGCTTCAACCCCGATCTCGGCATTCTCGGCATCGTGCTCACCATGTTCGACCGCCGCAATCGCCTCACCGACCAGGTTGCCGACGATGTGCGCTCGTGCCTGCGCGATCTGGTGTTCGATGCGGTAATTCCGCGCAACGTGCGCCTGTCCGAAGCGCCCAGCCACGGGCTTCCGGCACTGATCTACGACCATGCCTGCCCAGGATCGCAGGCCTACATGAAGCTGGCGCGCGAGCTGATCGGCCGCCTGCCTGAACGGAGGAAGGCTGCATGAGCGGCGAGGACGCAGTGAAGACCCCGGCGCGACGGACCGGCCTCGGCCGTGGCCTTGGAGCGCTCATGGGCGAGGTCCGCCGTGAGGAGCCGATCGTGCGGATCTCGGTGTCCGGCGAGAGCGCTACCGGAGGTGAGGTTCGCGATGGCGGCCTTGCGCTGCTCGCGGTGGGTTCGATCGAGCCGCACCCCGAACAGCCGCGTCGTCACTTCGACGAGGAGGCCCTGGAGGAACTCGCACAGTCCATCGCGGCGCGAGGGGTCATCCAGCCAGTCGTCGTGCGTCCGCTTGGTGGCAACCGCTATCAGCTCGTTGCGGGCGAGCGGCGCTGGCGCGCGGCGCAGAAGGCGCAAGTCCACGAGATTCCGGCCATCGTCCGCAAACTCAACGACCGCGACGTCGCCGCACTGGCGCTGATCGAAAACCTCCAGCGCGAGGATCTCAATCCGGTCGAAGAGGCCAAGGCCTACCAGCGGCTTGCGGACAGCGAGGGCCTGACCCAGGCGGAGATCGCCAAGTTCGTGGACAAGTCGCGCAGCCATGTCGCCAACATGATGCGCCTGCTTGGCCTGCCGGACGACGTGCTCGACATGGTCGTGCGCGACGAACTGTCGATGGGGCATGCCCGCTCGCTCATCAACGCCCCGGACCCGGCCGGCCTGGCACGTGAGATCGTCGGCAAAGGTCTTTCCGTGCGCGAGGCCGAGAAGCTGGTGCGCAAGGCATCGCGGCCGGAAAGCGGCCGTCGCCAGGCGCGCGAAGCAAAGGACCCATTCGGCCAGGCCGACATTGCCGCAATCCAGCAACACCTCGAGGACTTCCTCGGGCTCAAGGTGACGATCAACGCTGACGCCGATCCGACGACCGGCGCGGTCACGATTCGCTACAAGAATCTCGATCAGCTCGACCTGATTTGCCAGAGGCTGACCGGCGGTGAGTTTTAAGGCTCTGTAATGTATTGCAAATTTTTGCGTCACGACGTCACGCCGACCTGCACGTTTGGGTATTAATTAGTCGATTAAATTCTCGTTGACCGGGTGGCCGCGTCGCGCATAGGCTGTGCGCAACCAGACCAAGAACCGGAGAGAATTGGCCATGTCGCTCGACCTGATCCCGCGCACTGCCTACAACGAAGATCACGAAGCCTTCCGCCAGACCGTACGCCGCTTTCTTCAGGAGGAAATCGCGCCGAACGCTGAGAAGTGGGGCGATGACGGCATCGTTCCCAAGTCCATCTGGCCCAAGGCGGGCGAGCTGGGCATGCTCTGCCCGACCGTCCCCGAGGAATACGGCGGGCTCGGTCTCGACTTCGGCTACAACGCAATCGTCGACGAGGAGAGCAGCTACTACGGCCGCGTCGCGACCGGCTTCTCGCTGCAGTCGGACATCGTCGCCAACTACCTCGTCTCCTACGGCTCGGAAGAGCAGAAGAAGAAGTGGCTGCCCAAGATGGTCTCGGGCGAGGTGATCACTGCGATCGCCATGACCGAGCCCGGTACCGGTTCCGATCTTCAGGGCATGCGCACGACGGCCAAGAAGGACGGCAACCACTATGTGATCAATGGGTCAAAGACCTACATCACCAATGGCCAGAATGCCGACCTGATTCTCGTCTGCTGCAAGACCGACACCGAAATCCAGCCCGCTTGGAAGGGCGTGTCGATCGTTCTCGTCGAAGCCGATCGCGAAGGCTTCAAGCGTGGTCGCAATCTCGACAAGATCGGACAGGATGAAGCCGACACCTCGGAACTGTTCTTCGAAGACGTCCGCGTGCCGATCACCAACTGCCTCGGCGAAGAGGGCAAGGGCTTCATCTACCTGATGAGCGAACTGCCGCAGGAGCGCCTGTCCATCGCCGTCGGTGCACAGGCTTCGGCGCAGAAGGCCTTTGACGATACGGTGGAATTCACGCGCGAACGCAAGGCATTCGGCAAGCCGATCCTCGATTTCCAGAACACGCGCTTCACCCTTGCCGACATCAAGGCCAAGCTGCAGGTAGGCTGGGCGCACCTCGACTGGGCCCTTTCACGCCACTTGCGCAAGGAGCTGACCCCGGAAGAAGGCGCCGCAGCCAAGCTCTGGCACACCGAACTTCAGTGGGAAGTAATGGACAAGTGCCTCCAGCTCCACGGCGGCGCCGGCTACATGAACGAGTATGCGATCGCCCGTGCCTGGCGCGGCGCCCGCGTGACCCGCATCTTCGGCGGCACCAACGAAATCATGAAGGAACTGATCGGGCGCAAGCTTTGATCGATTTTCCTGGCTGAAAAGGGAAGGGGCAGCTCGCACGGGCTGCCCCTTTTCAATTCCAGGACTGTCTTCGCTACGACCTGCCGTTCCACGTGGAACAGTGCTGTCTCAGCCGGTATAGACGCGCTTTTCCTTTACCCGCTTTTCCTTCACCGCCGGGGCACGGCGAGGGATGTAGCGACTGCGGACGGGTTCATCGACCCACTTCTCGGTCACCACCGTGGTCTCCACACAGGGCTTCTGCGGCGGCAGCATGACCGGCACCATCATGTAGCCATACGGCGCATAGCCGCCACCTGGATAGCCATAGGCCTGTCGGGGCATCGACCTGAAATAGTCGTCGCACTCGCGCCGCAGATCGCTGTCCTCGGCCTTGTCGATGGCAGCGCCGGCAATCGCACCTACCGCCGCGCCTGCCACAGTCCCGAGCGTACGGTTACCGTCCACGACACGGTTACCGACCACCCCGCCAGCGACACCGCCAAGCAGGGCTCCGCCCACGCCGCTGTCACCCTGGACCTTTCGGCAGCGCTCGATCATCTCCCCCCAACGGGGATCAGGCGAGGCGTAACCTTGCGGATAGGCAACCGGCGGCGGCGGTCCATCAACCGGATGCGCCATCACGACTGTGGGATAGGGCGGGCCAAACATCGGCGGGTAATAGACCGGGCCTGGCACATAGCCGCCCTGCCAACCGCCACTCCAGCCACCGTGTCCTCCAGCGGACGAACGGTCATCATCCCTCGCCACAGCGGGCGCGGTCATGGCGCAGAACACGAGAGCTGCGAGCGATAGGTGGCGAAGCATCGTTTGGTCCCCCGGTCCGGCACAGGTACGTAACCGGTCGTTAACCACGAACTTACCATCAAGGGCCGCAGGAAACCAAGGTTCGTAAGGCGGTGTCGTCGCTGCTGTCCCGAATCGGATCAGGCCCAAATCGCGTGTCAGGACTCAGATGCGGTGAGCCATGGCCCGTGCCAGTGCTTCGATACCGCGCGCATCCTCTTCATCGAAGCGCGAGGGCGAGGGGCTGTCGAGATCGATCACCGCGATCACCCCACCATCCCGCAGGACAGGAACGACCAGTTCGGACCGGCTTGCCGCGTCGCAGGCGATGTGGCCCGGAAAGGCATGGACATCGGCCACAAGCTGGGTCTCGCCGCTTGCGGCTGCGGTTCCGCATACACCCTTGCCCAGGGGAATGCGGATACAGGCGGGCTTGCCGACGAAAGGCCCGAGAACAAGTTCGCCCTCGACCATGCGATAGAAGCCCGCCCAATTGAGATCCGGCAGGAACTGCCAGATCAGCGCGGCCACGTTGGCCATGTTGGCGACACCGTCGGGTTCACCATCGGTCAGTGCGCGCGCGGCTTCGAGAAGGTCGGCGTGGAGTTCGGCCCGCGAATGGCCTTCCGTGGGTGCAAAAGTAAACATGGCCGACGTCTAACCCATCCGCCGCCGAAAGTCGCCCCGCGCAACTTGCGCATTCGCTACCCGAATGTCCCATTGCCCTTGCAAGGCACCGGGCATAGATTTGCGCACCATGAACCTCATCAAGAAGATCCTGATCTCGCTCGTCGTGATCCTGGTGCTCGTCGGCGCCTATGTCGCCTGGTCCGTTCGCGGCACGCCCGCCCAGTTCGCCTTGAACGACACCACAGGGCCCCGGCCGAAACTGGCAGACCCCGACGAGCAGACCATCCCCACGATCAAGACCGCCGATCCCATTGGCTGGAAGGACGGCGAGGCGCCGGTCGCTGCCGAAGGGCTGCAGGTCACGCGCTTTGCCGACAAGCTCGACCACCCCCGCACGGTCTTCACCCTGCCCAATGGCGATGTCCTCGTGGCCGAAACCAATTCGCCCCCGCGCAAAGTGGGAGGCGTGACCGGCATTGTGATGAACTTCCTCATGAAGCAGGTGGGCGCGGGCGGGCCTTCTCCGAACAAGATTGTGCTGCTGCGTGACGGCGATGGTGACGGACGCGCCGAACAGCGCTTCGTGATGGAGAATCCGGCGCTCGATTCGCCCTTCGGCATGGCCTTCCGCGATGGCCGCCTGCTCGTCGCCAACCATAACGCGGTGCTGTCCTTCCCTTACCAGCTCGGCCAGACCTCGCTTTCCGGCAAGCCCGAGAAACTGATGGACCTTCCCGGTGGAGGCAATCACTGGGCGCGCAACCTGCTGCTCTCGCCGGACGGCACCCAGCTTTTCGTGACGGTGGGTTCCGCATCCAACATTGCAGAAGGCGGGATCGATGCGGAGCGTGGGCGCGCGGCGATCCATGAGTACGATTTCGCCAAAAAACGGTCACGCGAATTTGCCGGTGGCCTGCGCAATCCCAACGGTCTCGATTTCAACCCGAACAGCGAAGAGCTGTGGACCGTGGTCAACGAGCGAGACCAGCTTGGTTCCGACCTGGTGCCCGACTACCTGACCAACGTACCGTTCGGTTCGAACTATGGCTGGCCCTGGGCGTACTGGAAGAAGAACATCGACTGGCGCGTAAAGGAACCGATGCCCGAATACCTGATGGATTACGTGCGCAAGCCTGAATACGGCCTCGGCGCGCACGTAGCGCCGTTGGGACTGGCATTCGCTCGGGGCGGGAACCTTTTGGGCGACAAGTTCCAGCAGGGCGCCTTCATCGCACGGCACGGCTCGTGGAACCGACGTCCGCTTTCGGGCTATGACGTGGTCTTCGTGAAGTTCGACGCGCTTGGCAATGTCCTGCCAAAGTCGCCGGTGCCGGTACTCACCGGGTTCCTGACCGAGGACCAGAAGGCACGCGGACGGCCGACTTGGGTAGCCTTCGCCAAGGACGGCGCCTTGCTCGTCAGCGACGATACGGGCGGTGTAATCTGGCGCGTCACGGCCCCGGGCGCGAAACCCGCCGCAGAGGTGAAGCCGCTGCCGAAGCGTGCCGCACCTCCGCAGCCGAAAGGCACCGGGAAGTTCATCATGAAGCCCAACGCCGATTCAGACTTGGTCAAGCCGCAGGACTAAGTAGTCCGGCGGCTGGTCGGAACCTCCCCCGGGCTAAAGCGCGCGTCCGGCCCTGCCTGCCAGTTCATTGACGTATTGCCACGCCACACGGCCCGACCGTCCGCCGCGGCGCTTCGACCATTCGAGCGCGTCGGCTTCTTCCCAGGCAAGGCCGAAGTGGGTCGCATAGCCTGCAACGATCGCCAGGTAATCGTCCTGGGTACAGTTGTGGAAACCGAGACTGAGACCGAAGCGGTCAGCCAAGGCAAGCCTGTCGTCGACCACATCGCGCGGATTGACCGGGTCATCCTGCTCGGACAAGTGCCGCTCGACGATGGCCCTACGGTTCGAGGTGACCGCAAGCCTGACATTTGCAGGGCGCGCCTCCACGCCACCCTCGAGCCAGGAACGCAACTTGCGCGCACCATCGGTATCGGCCGCATCGAAGCCGAGATCATCGAGGAAAACGAGGAAACGGCGATCGACCGTGCGCAGAATCGCGAAGAGATCGGCGAGACCGGCATCCGGGCTCGCCTGGACCAGCGCGATAGAGCCGGGATTCGCCGCTTGAGCCGCAAGCGTCGCCGCCCGCAGGAGAGCGGACTTCCCCATGCCCCGCGCGCCCCACAACAGCATGTCATGGGCCGCTGCGCCGCGCGAAAGGCGCGCAACGTTCTCGACCACGGCGGACTTCTGCTTGTCGATCCCCTGCATCAGGTCGAGCGAAGGCGCCTCGAGCGGGTCGATTCCGCGCGCGGCCTTGCCGTCCCAGACATAGGCCGGAAACGCGCGCCAGTCCGCCGATTGCGCGCGCGGCGGGACCAGGCGATCAAGCGCATCCGCTATCCGGGTGAGAAGCGCCTCGGTCATCCAGCTAGCGCATCAGCGTCGAGATCGTAGAGCAGAGCGGCACCGGCCATAGCCGACGAGCCCAAGCCACGCGCTTCGGGCACGATCACGCGGTTGAAGAACTTAGTCACCGCAATCTTGCTGTGCAGGTCCGACGCGCGCGACTGGCGGGCGAGCTGCCAACCGGCGACGGCTACCGCACACATCGTGGTGAACGGGACCGATCCCGCCAGCTTGTCGTCAAGCGACGCCGTGCTGCTCATCCACTGGCCGATTGCAGCGGCATCCTTCGCCAATGCCGCGACTTCCGGTACGTCCTCCATCTCTGCGGCAATCTCGGCCATCAGCGCCTGGAGCACACCACCGTTGTCGTAGCCGAGCTTGCGGGTCACAAGGTCGGCGGCCTGGATGCCGTTTGTGCCTTCGTAGATCGGCGCGATGCGCGAATCGCGCAGGTGCTGCGCGGCGCCGGTCTCCTCGATGAAGCCCATGCCGCCGTGAACCTGGATACCCAGGCTGGCGACCTCGCAGCCGATGTCGGTGCCCCAGGCCTTGAGCATCGGCACAAGCAGCTCGGCACGCTTCTGCGCTGCCTCGTTGCCCAATGCGCCGCGATCGACCTGACCGGCGGTGTAGTAGAGCAGGGCACGGCTCCCCTCTGTCAGCGCGCGCATCCGCATGAGCATGCGGCGCACGTCTGGATGTTCGATGATCGCCACGGGATTCTTGCCAGGTGCCCCGGCGCGGGTGGACTGCACACGGTCGCGAGCATAAGTGCGAGCCTGCTGGAACGCCCGTTCGGCAATCTGCACGCCCTGGCTGCCGACATTGATGCGGGCCGAGTTCATCATCGTGAACATAGCGCGCAGCCCGCCGTTCTCGTGACCGACCATCTCGCCGATGCATTCACCGTTGTCGCCATAGGACATGACGCAAGTAGGCGAGGCATGAATGCCGAGCTTGTGTTCGATGGAGACGCAGCGCACGTCGTTGCGCGCGCCAAGGCTGCCGTCCTGTTCCACGTGGAACTTCGGCACGATGAACAGCGAGATGCCACGCGATCCGTCAGGCGCGCCCGGCGTGCGCGCGAGAACTAGATGGATGATGTTTTCGGCGGCGTCGTGTTCGCCAAAGGTGATGAAGATCTTGGTCCCGGCGATCCGGTACTTCCCCGCGTGGGGGCCTTCGGTGATCGGCGTTGCGGTGGAGCGCAGCGCGCCGACGTCGGAACCGGCCTGCGGTTCGGTCAGGTTCATCGTGCCCGACCATTCGCCCGAGATCAGCTTGGGCAGATAGAGCGCTTTCTGCGCTTCGCTGCCGTGATGGTCCAACGCTTCGATCGCTCCGACGGTGAGGATCGGGAGAAGCGTGAAGCCCATGTTGGCCGCACCCAGCGTTTCGAGAACTGCCGTGGCGAGCGTAAAGGGCAAGCCCTGGCCGCCGAAATCGACCGGGCCGTTGATCGATCCCCAGCCTTGCTCGACGAAGCTCCTGTAGGCCTCGACGTAACCCGCAGGGAGGGTGACCCTGCCGTTGCCACACTTGGCGCCAACCTGATCCCCCGCGCGGTGAAGGGGAGCCCATTCTCCGGCTGCGAAGGCACCAATGCCTTCGACGATGGCCTCGACCAGATCGGGCGTAGCTGCGGCAAAGCGCTCGCTTTGTGCAAGTTCGTCGATGCCGGCGCTCACCCGGATCGCAAGGATCTGGTCGGCAGTGGGCGGCGTGAAGCTCATGGGTCTCTCCTCAAGCGCGGCGCTTGGCGCGGGCGTGCGCGCTCCCTATAGCGAACCGATATGGAGCCGACAAAGCCTTCCAAGGTGCACCCGCCCGACAATCACGGGCTGGAACATGCCGCGCAAGTGATCGCCGCGGGGGGTACGGTCGCGGTGCCGACCGAGACAGTCTACGGCCTTGCCGCCCGCGCGGATGATGATGCCGCAGTCGCAGGAATCTATCGTGCCAAGGGCCGGCCGGACTTCAATCCTCTGATCGTCCACGTTCCGGACGTTACGGCAGCCGAGGGTCTGGCCGTGTTCGACAAAAGGGCACGGGCGCTCGCCAACGCATTCTGGCCGGGCCCGCTGACCATGGTCCTGCCCCGGCGCGAAGGCGCAGCGCTGGCGTCTGCGGTCAGCGCGGGATTGCCGACGGTGGCGCTTCGCTGCCCGGCGCATCCGGTCATGCAGGCCCTGTTGAAAAACTGTGGATTGCCGCTCGCTGCGCCCTCCGCGAATCGCAGCGGCGGCGTCAGCCCGACAAGCGCTGCCCATGTCGCCGCGTCTTTGGGCCAGCGCGTGGACCTGATCCTCGATGGCGGCGAGACTCGGCAGGGTATCGAATCGACCATCGTTGGCATGCGCGACGACGGCACCTGGGCAATCCTGCGGCCCGGGCCAATCACCGAAGCATCGATCGCCGCTGTCCTTGGCGGGAAAAGCGACGTCGTGACGTCAGCAAAAATCGAGGCTCCCGGACAGTTGGCCAGCCACTATGCCCCGGGGAAGCCGGTGCGTCTGAACGCGACCCAAGCCGGGGAAGGGGAGTTCCTGATCGGCTTCGGGTCCGTGGTGGGGGACGTGAATCTTTCAACCTCGGGCGACCTCGCAGAGGCCGCCGCACGTCTCTATTCCTGCCTGCATCTGGGTGCCGCAGCATCCGAACCGGCGATTGCGGTCGCGCCGATTCCTGATGAAGGAATCGGTACGGCCATCAACGACAGGCTGCGGCGCGCCGCAGCCTGAAGATCACTGTTCTCCCGCGGCGGATTCGGTGCTGCCGCTCTCAGGCGTGACGCCGCCTTCGCAGACCAGCTTGCCCGATCCCATCGATTTTACCCGGCACGTGGCGCGGCCGAATACTCGGACTTCGCCTGATCCCATGATGCTGGCATTGACGTGCCCGTTGGAGGCGAAGCGGGCATTGCCCGAACCGGCGACGTCGACCTTTGCCTCGTCGACGTTGAGGCCGTCCATTTCGGCATCACCGCTGCCCGCGACGGTCATCTTCATTTCCTTGGCCTTGCCCGCCGCACGCAGCTTGCCAGAACCGACCACGTCGACCTTCAGCGACTTCGTGTCGATCGCACGTGCGTCGACGGTGCCAGAACCCGCAACCACGATCTTGGCCTCTCCGGCGCCACCGACCTGATCGGCGGTAAGGTTTCCGGATCCTGCCAGCATGATCTCGCTAAGCGCGGGGACGGTCACGTTGACGGTCGCAGAACCGTTCGAAGACCCCAGCTTCAGATCCTCCCGCGTGATCCCGAGCTGGCCGTCGGACAGGGCAAAGCGCAGCTTGTCGGCCCCTTCGCCTTCCACCGTGATCGTCAGCTTTTCGCCCTGCGTGACGCGGACATTGTCGGGACCGAGAAGGGCAATAGTGGTCGGGGCGGGGCCGCTCAGGTCAAGCTCGGGCAGGGGCACGCCCTTCTTGCCATTGAACGAGACATTGGCGGCATCGCAGCCTCCAAGCATGGTGGCAATGCCGAGAACGGCGACGCCTGCCATTGCACGAACGAAGGATTGCAACATGGCGAATTCTCTCCTGACTGTATTGCTGATATAACACGGCGATACGATCAGGGCCAAGTCGTTCGTGGAGCGGCAGCGCCGGTTCGTCGGCCGTGAGATGGCGGGACGGTGAATGCGAAAAAGGCCCCCGGTTTCCCGGAGGCCTTTTTCAGCGCCAGTGCAGCGAAAAGGATCAGGCCGTTTCGTAGTACTTGGGCGCGTGTTCGTTGAGGATCGCGAGGATCTTCTTCAGAGCAGCGGGCTCGTCGGTCTTTTCCATCGCCGCGAGTTCGCGGGCCAGGCGCGACGAAGCCGCTTCGAAGATCTGTCGTTCCGAGTACGACTGTTCAGGCTGGTCATCGGCACGGAACAGATCGCGAGTCACTTCGGCGATCGACACGAGGTCGCCCGAGTTGATCTTCGCTTCGTATTCCTGGGCGCGGCGCGACCACATGGTGCGCTTGACCTTGGGCTTGCCCTTGAGCGTATCGAGCGCTTCGCGCAGCGTCTTGTCCGACGACAGCTTGCGCATGCCGATCGCTTCGACCTTGTTCACAGGAACGCGCAGCGTCATGCGTTCCTTCTCGAAGCGCAGCACGTAGAGCTGCAGCTTCATGCCGGCAATTTCTTCATCCTGAAGTTCGACCACCCGGCCGACGCCGTGCTTCGGGTAAACGACGTAGTCCCCAACATCGAAGGCGAGTGCCTTACCTGCCATTGGTAATCCTTTCGACGCGGGCAGAACCGGCCATGGGAGAGCGATGGGCCTTTCGGGGAGAAAGAGGCAACTGGCCGCCCGTCAGGCGGTCTTGCGAGGCCCTGCGATCCGTTTGCCTTTTTTGTCCTGCCTTGTTCGTGGTGAAAAGACGCCGGACAGGCAGGAGCCCACCGGCGCTTGAGCACCTTATAACACTTCGGCAATAAAATTACCACCCCTGAACGCGCGGCAGTGCAGCAGAAATCGTTTGCTACCTCCGCAACGGAGGCAACAAGCTGTACTTGCCTGTCTGGCCGGGGTTCCGGACGCTCGCAGGAAGCGCCCGGAAAGGACCGATCAGTCCCCTTCGCCGGGTTCAGCCGAGAAGTACTTGTCGAACTTGCCTTCCTCGCCCTTGTGCTCGTCGGCGTCGGCAGGCGCGTCCTTCTTGGCAGTGATGTTCGGCCATTCCGCCGAATATTTGGCGTTGAGTTCAAGCCACTGCTCGAGCCCGGATTCGGTATCCGGCAGGATCGCCTCGGCCGGGCATTCGGGTTCGCACACGCCGCAGTCGATGCACTCGCTGGGATTGATGACCAGCATGTTCTCGCCTTCGTAGAAGCAGTCGACGGGGCAAACCTCGACGCAGTCCATGAACTTGCAGCGGATACAGGCGTCGGTGACGACGTAGGTCATGGCGAATTGTCCCTCAGGTATCTGTTTGAGGCCGTGCTAGAGGCGTTGCACCCGGCCCGTCAAGCACCCGATAGCAGGCCTGTGCTTCGGGAGCAGGTCCGCGACGGGCGGGAAGGGCCAGAACCTCTATAACGGTGACCCGGCTGCGCATCGGCAGGACCAGTACGTCGCCCAGCCTTACGTCCGCGCTGCACCGCTCGATCCGGCGGCCGTTGAGGCGGATATGGCCGTCCTCGACCCAACCTTGCGCAAGATTGCGAGTTCCGGCGAAACGCGTGAACCAGAGGAACTTGTCGATCCGCAACCGGGCGCTCTCCCTCGCTAACGCCCGACCAGGTCGGCCAGCGCGGCAAAGGCCCCGATGGGCGGACGAGGCGGTGGTGGCGCGTCAGATGCAGTCGTCGCGCGCGATGGCCGCCAGTCCCACAGCGGCGGCTGCGGTGGGCCGAATGCCCTTTCGGGCAGGGCGCGACCCATGTGCACGCGAAAGCCTCCCGCCCTCAGCAAGGCGGCATAGGCCGCCGTTGAAAGGTTCATCGAGCGCGCAACAGCCGGATCCAAGAACACGCGCCGTGCCTTGGTGCCGAGCCGGGTGCGATGCGCGGCATGAAGAAGCTTCTCTGCCAGGTCGACGCGCAGGCACTCATTGCCGAGCCGACGGTAGCCGGCAGGCGCGATCTTCGCATGGACGACGGGCTGCATCGATTCAGGCGGCAAGGGCAAAGGTCTGCTCCAGATCCGCGCCAGCCTGTGCCAGGCCTGCATGGCAGCCGGGCGAAGCGCGGCGGGCAGGAACAGATCGAGCGAGCCAATCCGCACACCAAGCTTCCTCAAGCGGTCGCGCTGGGCAGGATCGAGCCGGTCCAGCCCCGATTGCTCACGCGGAAGAACGCCACCCGATTCAACAAGATGCAAGAGCAACGCGCGCAATTCAGGCCCGGATGCCGGATCACGACTGGCTTCATCGAGCGCGAGGATCGGCGCAAGGTGCCGCTTGTGCTGTGCCGCGAACCAGCCATCGAGTGCAGCAAGGACTTCGGCCTTGCAACCGGGAGCAAGACGGTCGAGCGCGAGGTCCGGCTTGATACGCGGCGAAAGCATGTGACGTCCGCGTTCGATTCGGGCAACGACGGTGTCCTGCCAGACCAGCGCCGTATCCTCGAACTCGATCCCGTCAGGCTCGCCGGCAGCCGCGACAAGGACGTTGGCGCGGGATGCAAGAAGACCGGGCAGATGACGTTCGGCGGCGGCAAGCAGAAGCTTGCGGTCCTCGGCGCGGGCCAGGGGATCGACGACGAAGCGGAAGCCTTCAAGGTGACCGATGGGCTCATCGTCGACCAGGACCGCGCCCTCATCGCCCAGCCGGACCGGCAGGAGGCCCGCATCGGCCCCGGCCTTGCGCATGAGTACGGCGGTCCGACGATTGACGAAACGTTCGGTCAGGCGCGCGTGGAGCGCATCGGAAAGACGAGCTTCAACTGCACGGGCGCGGGCGGACATCTCGTCCTTCGCCAAGACCCAGTCGGGGCGCTGAGCGATGTAAGCCCACGAACGGATCGCGGCGATGCGTGCCTGCAGCGTATCGATGTCGCCCGACGGGTTGTCGAGCTGCGCGATGGCCTGCGCCACGTAATCCGCGCCGAGATAGCCATGGCGCAGATCCTGCCACAGGCGCGCAACAAAGCGGCTGTGTGTTTCATACCCTTGCTGGCGGAAATCGGGCAGGCGGCAGACGTCCCAGAAACGTTGGACGGAACGCTGTCCGCGCACTCCCGATGCGATGTCGACGTCTTCGGCCAGCCGTTTCAGCACGGCAAGATCGATGGCTTGCGGCGGCGTTGCCAATTCAGGCCGGGGAGGAGGGCTCTCGAGGTCCTCGATCAGCGTTGCAATGCTGTCGAAACGCGGCTCTGCCTCGCGCCAGAACAGGCGGGTGAGGGGCGCGAAACGGTGCTCCTCGATCGCGTAGATCTCTTCCGGCGTGAATTCGGGATCGTGCCCGCCCATTCCGGCCAGCGCACCGAAAGTCCCATCGCGCTGGTGCCGTCCGGCACGGCCTGCGATCTGGGCCATCTCCGCCGTGGTCAGGCGGCGCTGGCGGTGTCCGTCAAACTTGGACAACCCGGCAAAAGCAACGTGATGGACATCGAGATTCAATCCCATGCCGATGGCATCCGTCGCGACAAGGTAATCGACCTCACCAGCCTGGTACATCGCAACCTGGGCGTTTCGCGTCTGCGGGCTGAGCGCGCCCATGACCACCGCAGCGCCACCCCGGAAGCGCCGCAGCATTTCGGCCATGACATAGACCTGCTCGGCACTGAAGGCGACGATGGCGCTTCTGGGAGGAATGCGCGAAAGCTTCTTCGCGCCGACATGGGTAAGCGTTGAAAAGCGCGGGCGCGTGACGACCTCGGCCTCGGGTACCAAGGCTTTCACCATCGGCTCGAGCGTCGAGGAGCCAAGCAACATGGTTTCCTCACGACCGCGCGTGTGCATCAGGCGGTCGGTGAACACATGGCCACGTTCGGGATCGGCGGAAAGTTGCGCCTCATCGAGCGCGACGAACGCGAGGTCCGGACGGGAAGGCATCGCTTCGACGGTGCACAGGTGCCAGCGCGCGCCCTTGGGCTCGATCCGTTCTTCACCAGTGATCAGAGCGACATTGTCGGCCCCCTTGATCGCGCAGACCCGATCGTAGACCTCGCGCGCCAACAGCCGCAGCGGAAATCCGATCGCTCCCGAGGAATGCGCACAAAGCCGTTCGATCGCGAGGTGAGTCTTGCCCGTATTGGTCGGCCCGAGCACCGCCTTGACCACGCCGGTGTGCGCGGACTTTCGAGGCTGGGCGGGAATGCGCTGGGCCATGGATGGGAATGTGGCGGGCATGATCGTCTGAAACAAGCGACCGCAGGAATTTTATCCCCGCCGTTTGCCAACACGAAAAAGGCCCGGATCGCTCCGGGCCTTTTACTTGTCTCTCGACCCGAAACCTTACTGGTTCATCGTCGCGAAGAAGTCTTCGTTGGTTTTCGAATCCTTCATCTTGTCGAGCAGGAACTCCATCGCATCGACAGTGCCCATCTGCATCAAGATGCGGCGCAGGACCCACATCTTCGAGAGCTGATCCTTCGGTACGAGCAGTTCTTCCTTGCGGGTACCGCTCTTGCCCACGTCCAGCGCCGGGAAGATGCGCTTGTCCGCAACCTTGCGGTCCAGCACGATTTCCGAGTTGCCGGTGCCCTTGAACTCTTCGAAGATCACTTCGTCCATGCGGCTGCCGGTATCGATCAGCGCCGTGGCAATGATCGAAAGCGAACCGCCTTCCTCGATGTTGCGCGCCGCGCCGAAGAAGCGCTTGGGACGCTGCAGGGCGTTGGCATCGACACCGCCGGTCAGCACCTTGCCCGACGAGGGCACGACGGTGTTGTACGCACGGCCGAGACGTGTGATCGAGTCGAGCAGGATCACCACGTCGCGCTTGTGCTCGACAAGACGCTTGGCCTTCTCGATGACCATTTCAGCGACCTGGACGTGGCGCGAGGCTGGTTCGTCAAAGGTCGAGGAAATGACCTCGCCCTTCACCGAACGCTGCATGTCGGTGACTTCTTCGGGACGTTCGTCAACCAGAAGCACGATCAGGAAGACTTCCGGATGGTTGTCTGTGATCGCCTTGGCCATGTTCTGCAGCAACACGGTCTTGCCGGTGCGCGGAGGGGCGACGATCAGCGCGCGCTGGCCCTTGCCCTGTGGCGAAACGAGATCGATCACACGAGCCGACTTGTCCTTGACCGTCGGGTCGAGCGTGTCGAGCTTCAGTCGCTCGTTCGGATAGAGCGGGGTCAGGTTGTCGAAGTTGACACGGTGGCGCACGGCCTCGGGATCGTCGAAGTTCACCTTGATCAGACGGGTGATCGCGAAATAGCGCTCCCCGTCCTTGGGCGCGCGGACTTCGCCTTCCACCGTGTCGCCGGTGCGCAGGCCCCATTTGCGGACCTGGTTCGGCGAGACGTAGATATCGTCGGGTCCGGCGAGATAGTTCGCTTCGGGGCTCCGCAGGAAGCCGAAACCGTCGGGAAGAACCTCGATCGTGCCGATGCCGAGGATTTCCTCGCCGTCTTCGGCCATTTCCTTGAGGATAGCGAACATCAGGTCCTGGCGACGCATGGTGCTGGCGCCTTCGACCTCGAGCTCTTCGGCCATCTGGACCAGCTCGGCGGGGGTCTTCTTCTTGAGGTCTTTGAGATGCATTGTCTTTGTATTCCAAGGATTTGCCAAAAGGCTGGTCAATGGCCGGAAGCCTCTATGGGGCTTGGAGAAAGCGAGAGGGCGGCTGCATCGCGGGCAGCGCATCTGTATTCCGGTCGGTCGCGGGATATGCCTGCGCGCGGAACGAGTCAATTGTGGAAACCGGGGAGCCGCTTGTGCGTTCCGGATATTGGGCGGGACCGGATTTTGACCGGGAACACCCGGCCAAGCATGGAAGAGGCTCATCCGATGATCAGGTTGCCCCGCCGCACCGGCGAATTTCCCCGCCCGCAATCGCACCAGACGCCGACAAATGCCTGGGGTTCACAGTGGAAGCACCTGCCGCGCCCACCGATGCGGCTTGTCCGCAACGCCATGCGTGATGGCCTGCGAACCCTTCGCGGCTAGAAGGGCTTCACGATCACCATGATCACGATCACCGCGGCAGCAATGCCCGGAATCTCGTTCAGCATCCTCAGCTTCTTGCCTGAAAGCTTGCGAACGCCCGATGCCAGCAGTTGCGCATAGTTCGCCAGCCAGAAGTGATAGGCGGTCAGCACCAGCACGAACGCCAGCTTGAGGTGGAACCACCCTTGCTGGAATGCGCCTATGTCCACCGCAAGCAAAAGCCCCAGCACCCAGACCACTAACAGCGCAGGCCACATGATGATCTTCATCAGCTTGCGTTCGCGGTCCACCCAGACGGCGTTCTCCGGTGAGCCTTCGGGCGCTTCCTGGTGATAGACGAAGAAGCGCGGCAGCATGAACAGGCCCGCCATCCAGAAGATCACGAAGATGACATGGCCGGCCTTCAGCCAGAGATAGAGCATCGCCAATACCTGCTGCATGAATTGCGGTCTCGCCTGCCAATGCGCCCCGAGGGGCTATTTCGGCGTGCGCGAAGGTCTTTGCAAGTGTCCCGAATGCTCAGCGCGACCAGCCTCGCACGATCTTCAGAAGCGCTTCGACGTTTTCGATCGGAGTGTGCTGACCGATGCCGTGGCCAAGATTGAAGACGTGCGGGCGGTCGGCAAAGGCTTCGAGAACACGGATCGTCTGCCGTTCCAGCTCAGGGCCGCCCGAAAGGAGCAGAAGCGGATCGAGATTGCCCTGTACCGGCATGTTCGCCGGGAGTTCGCGCGCAGCCCATAACGGATCGATGGTTTCGTCCACGCCGACCGCGTTGACGCCTGTCTCGCGGGCATAGGCGGAAAGCTTTTCGCCAGCGCCCTTGGGGAACCCGATCACAGGCACGTGGGGATAACGCTGCTGCATCGCGGAGGCGATCCTGGCGTTGGGCGCGATGACCCAACGTTCGAATTCGGCCGGAGCAAGGCTGCCCGACCAAGAATCGAACAGTTGCAGCCCTTCCGCACCCGCTTCGACCTGGCCCGAAAGATACTCGATGGTCACTTCCGTAATCGCATCGATGATTGCCTGGAACGCCGAAGGATCACGATAGGCAAGCGCGCGGGTATCGTGATGGTCACGGCTGCCTTCGCCGGCCACCATGTAGGTTGCGACCGTCCACGGACTGCCGGCAAAGCCGAGCAGCGTGGTTTCAGGCGAAAGCTGGGCCTTCACCTTGGCAACCGTCTCGTAGATCGGCGAGAGGCGCCCGGGCACCGCCACGAGGCTGTTCAGCGCGGCGTCGAGCAAGCGTGGTGACAGGTGCGGACCTTCGCCGGCGAGGAACTGGAGATCCTGTCCCATCGCATAGGGTACGATCAGGATGTCGGAAAACAGGATCGCGCCGTCGAAGCCGAAACGACGGATCGGCTGCACGGTAACTTCGGCCGCTGCGTCAGTGTCGTAGACCAGCGCGAGGAAGCCGCCCTTCTCGGCGCGAAGCTCGCGGTACTCGGGCAGATAGCGTCCGGCCTGGCGCATGAGCCAGATCGGTCGGCGGGAAATGTTCTCACCCTGGAGCGTCTTCAGAAGAGGGCCGGGCATCGGTCTTTCGGTCCAATCCAAATAAATAAGATTCTATTGAATCTGGTTGATGGTGTTTGTTGGCCCTGTGGAAACCGGGGATTGCGGCGCTCTGCCTGAATTGTGAGTCAGCTTCCACAATTTTCCGCCGAGGCGACTCTGTACGCAGTCGGGTCAAGGCGAAGTTCTCACCACTCTCCACAGGCTGGGGAAAAGCGCTTCCACATGTCCACAAGCGACCGAACGGAAGGCCGAAAAGGAGGGTGGAATCGCCCCTCCAACTTGTCCCCGGTCCTCTCCCGTGGTTTATCGGTGCGGTTTCCACAGGCCTGTCCCGGCCCTTCACGAAAGCGCCCGAATGCAGCGTCTTCATCTCCATCTCCTGTCGGATTCCACCGGAGAGACGCTGGAAATGATTGCCAAGGCAGCGCTTGCCCAGTTCGATGGAGCCGATGTCGTCCGCCATTTCTGGCCGATGGTCCGTTCGATGCAGCACCTCGATCGCATCATGGGTGAAATCGCTGCAAATCCGGGGCTTGTCCTTTATACGCTGGTCAATGCCGAGACGCGGGAACGGCTGGAACAGCGCTGCGCCGCGCTCGGCTTGCCAAGCGTTGCGGCGCTTGATGCGGTAACCGACGCGTTACAACAGCAACTCGGTATTCAGGCCAAGGGCCGTCCGGGCCGTCAGCATATGATGGACGAGGCCTATTTTGCGCGCGTCGACGCGATCCAGTTCACCATCGCCCATGATGATGGCGTGGGCTGGGAAAACTGGGAAGAAGCCGACATCGTGCTTGCCGGTGTCTCGCGCAGTTCCAAGACACCGACCTCGATCTATCTCGCCAATCGCGGATACAAGGTCGCGAATATCCCTATCGTTGTGGAAAGTCCGCCTCCCTCGATGCTGTTCTCGCTTCGCCGCCCGCTCGTCGTCGGGCTGACGACAAGTCCGGAACGCTTGATCGCGGTCCGACGCAACCGCCTCCTGTCCTTGAACCAGGCGCCCGAGACTGCCTATGTGGACAACGAGCAGGTGACGCGCGAAGTGCAATTCGCGCGCCGCATGTTCGCCGACAATGGCTGGCCGGTGATCGACGTTTCGCGCCGTTCGATCGAGGAGACGGCGGCTGCGGTCATCAATCTCTACAACGAACGGACGGCCGCAGGCGCAAGCGGCGACGGAGTGAAGCCGATATGACGATCATTCTCGCCAGCCAGAGCGCTTCGCGCAAGGCCATGCTCGAGGCCGCCGGCGTTCCGTTCGAGGCGCGGTCGTCCAATGTCGACGAAGCCTCGATCAAGCGTGAACTGATCGCGGTATCGGGCTGTGAGGTGGCGAGCGTCCTTGCCGAGGCAAAGGCGCTGCCGGTTTCGCTTGCCGCGCCGGGGCGAATGGTTCTCGGTGGGGATTCGCTGGTCGAAGTCTGCGGACGGCAGTTCGACAAGCCGGTCAGTCGCGAGAACGCCGCGGAACACCTCGAGTTCTTCTCGGGCAAGGAAATGCATCTCCATTCCGCTGCCGTCCTGATGCGTGACGGACGGGTTGTGTGGAAAACCTGCGAGCTCGCAAAACTGCGGGTCCGGACGCTTTCTCCCGAATTTATCCAGAGCTATCTCGACAGGGAGTGGCCTGCCGTTTCCGGTTGTGTCGGCGTGTTCCGCATCGAGGCACTGGGGGTGCAGTTGTTCGATCAGATCGAAGGCAGCCACTTCACGGTTCTGGGAATGCCGTTAATGGCCCTGCTCGGCGCGCTGCGCGCTGAGGGAGAATTGCCGTCTTGAGCACGTCGCCGAAGACACTGCCGTATGCCGAGGTGATCGGGGACCCGATCGCGCAGTCCAAATCGCCGGTGATCCACGGGTTCTGGCTGGAAGCGCTTGGCCTCGAAGGCGATTATCGCCGTGCCCACGTCAGGGCCGGGGAACTGGCAGATTACCTTGCTGCCCGGCGTGCGGACACAGACTGGCGTGGTTGCAACGTGACGATGCCGCACAAGCAGGCGGTGATCCCGCTTCTCGACCGGCTCGACCCGCTCGCCGCCCGGATCGGCGCGGTCAATACCATCGTGCCCGAGGACGGCGCATTGGTCGGATACAATACCGATGCGCCTGGCTTCCTCGAACCCCTGCGGCCATTGCTCGATCAGGTGCATTACTTCCGCATGGCGCGCGTCCTCGGGACCGGCGGCGCGGCGCGCGCAATCATTGCCGCACTGGCGGACGAGCACATGGTGATCGTGCTGGCGGGCCGAAACGTCGAGAAGGCCCGTGCGCTTCTCGATGAACTCCATCCTGAAGGGGAGCACCACGTCGCCCCGCTCGAACACTTCTCTGACGAGACCGATTTCGTCTTCGATGACCGCGAAGGATGCCTCGACCTCGTCGTCAACGCTTCGTCGCTGGGCATGACAGGGCAGCCACCGCTTGCCTTTGACATGACACATGCGCCGCCGGGCTCGGTCTTCTACGACATCGTCACCAGCCCGCTCGAAACCGATTTCCTCAAGACAGCGAAGGCAGCAGGCTTCCGCACGGTCGATGGGCTTTCGATGCTCATCGGACAGGCCGACCATGCCTTTCGCCGCTTCTTCGGCGCGGTGCCTCCGCGGGGCGAGGCAGATGCGCAACTTCGTGAAAGGTTGCTGGCATGACGCGTCCCTTCGTCATGGGACTCACCGGGTCGATCGGCATGGGAAAGTCGGCGGTTGCGCTCATGCTGCGCGAGATGGGGGTGCCTGTTTTCGATGCTGATGCCGCTGTCCACCAATTGCAGGGCCCGCGCGGGCCTTTGCTCCCCGCCATCGAAGCGGCCTTTCCCGGCACGACAGGCCCCGAGGGCGTAAAGCGCCAGGACCTCGGTGCGCGGGTGTTCGGCGATGCCGATGCGCTCAGGCGGCTGGAAGCGATCGTTCATCCGGCGGTTGCCCGCATGCGCGAGGCGTTCATGATCGAACACATGGGTGAGCCGCTCGTGGTTTTCGACATTCCGCTGCTGTTTGAAAAAGGCCACGGCAAGGACCTCGACGCGGTCATGGTCGTTTCCGCCCCCGCCGAAGTCCAGCGTCAGCGCGTGTTGGCCCGGCCGGGCATGACCGTGGAGAAGTTCGCGCATATCCTGTCTCTCCAGGTTCCCGATGCGGAAAAGCGCGCCCGCGCAGACTACGTGATCGACACCGGGCTGACGCTTGCCGAGACGGAGGGGCAGGTCGCCGAGCTTGTTCGTGCCATCCGGGAAAAAAACCCGCGCGGGTAGCCGCGACTCCCCTTGCCAGCCCCCTTGCACGGGTCCACATATCCTTTGATGCGTGAGATCGTTTTCGACACCGAAACGACCGGGCTCGACCCAAGAAGCGGCGATCGGCTGGTCGAGATCGGTTGCATCGAAATGTTCAACCGCGTGCCGACGGGCGCGGTTTTCCATTGCTACTTCAATCCCGAACGCGACATGCCGGCCGAGGCTGAGGCCGTCCACGGCTTGTCTATCGCGTTCCTGTCCGACAAGCCGAAGTTCGCCGAGAAGGCGGACGATCTGCTGGCGTTCATCGCGGACTCGCCGATGGTCGCGCACAATGCGGGCTTCGACTTCGGATTCATCAACAACGAGCTGGAGCTGTGCGGGCGCGAACCCGTCAGCCGTGACCGGATGGTCGATACGGTGGCGATTGCCCGCCGCAAGCATCCCGGTGCGAAGCTCAGCCTCGACGCCTTGTGCTCGCGCTACGGAATCGACCGCAGCCACCGCACCAAGCATGGGGCGCTACTGGACGCGGAACTGCTCGCGCAGCTCTATGTGGAGCTGCAGGGCGGGCGGCAGATCGGTCTCGAACTCGCGGCGCAATCCGCGATTGCTGTGACCGAAGAGGTCGTGACCGTCACTTCGTCGGTCACACGCGTGTTCCGTTCCCCGCGCCCGCATTCCGCGAGCGCAGAGGAGCTGGCCCGACATGCCGAGTTCATGGCGGGCTTCAGCGAGCCGATCTGGTCGCGCTGACGCCTTGGGGCGAAGGCGTCGCCGGGTGGCTTGCCCGAGTGCACAGGAGAAGTGACTTATGGATATTCGCGTTTCGGGACATCAGGTCGATACCGGCACTGCCCTGCAGAGCCACGCCGAGGAGCGCCTCGGGACCATCGTCGACAAGTATTTCTCCCGGGCGCTTTCCTCGCAGGTTACGCTGGGGAAGGCTCCGCACGGCGGCTTCCGATGCGATATCGTCACCCATGTCGCACAAGGTTTGATCCTCAAGGGTAGTGCGATTGCCCAGGACGCACACATCGCGCTCGACCAGTCGGCCGACAAGATCGAGAAGCAGCTTCGTCGTTACAAGCGCCGCCTCAAGGATCGCCACGAAGGTGCCGACCATGCGCGTCGTGCCGATGAGGCGAATCTGGCGCAGGACGCCGCTTACACCGTCTTTGTCCATGACGAGGCCGGGGAAGATGAGCCTGCCGACGCGCCCTTGGTGATTGCCGAGACCCGTGTCGACGTGCCGACGGCAAGCGTATCGGATGCGGTGATGATGCTCGACCTGCGCAACACCAATGCGCTCATGTTCAAGAACGCGGGCACCGGTGTGCACAATATGGTCTATCGCCGCGGCGACGGTTCGATCGGCTGGGTCGAACCACGGTAAGTGGCGGCGCATCGTTCGTTAGAAGCAAAGGGGGATGCGCTGCGTCCCCCTTTCCTTTTGCGAACAGGCGCTTCTCCCGGCCAGCGCTTTGCGCTTGCGTTCGCGCCCATTCGGGAGCATGGCGCCCCCCAATTCACCGTGCCTTTGCACTTATGTGATACATTTCATCCGTTATGACGGCTCTCTTCACGATCAGTCCCCAGGCCGTCCGCGTTATCCGCGCGGAGACGAAGCAGCAGATCCTTGCGGATCTGTCGCGCTGCTTCGCCGAGGTCTACGCGCTCGACGCCGAGACCGTGATCGAGGGCATCGAGGAACGCGAGAAGCTGGGCAGCACTGGCTTTGGCCGGGGCGTGGCTATTCCCCACGCGCGGATCGACGGTCTGGAAAAGCCGGTCGCGGCCTTCTTCCGCCTTGAAAATCCGGTCGAATTCGCCGCTGCGGATGGCATGCCGGTCGATTGCGTGTTCGGCCTGCTCTCCCCCGCCCAGGCGGGAGCCACCCATCTCCAGGCGCTGGCCGCGATTTCGCGCCTGATGCGTGATGAGCGCATGCACGAACGTCTGGTCTCCGCGCCCGATGCAGAGGCCATCTACGGCCTGCTGGTCAATGTCATCGATCGTGACGCCGCCTGAGCCTGCCGACAGCGCGCACCTTCACTGGCGTGCGCTGGAAGGGCTCTACGCCTCGGCTCCGGTCAACAGCCTGTTCGAATCCCGGCTCGAGATCGTTGCGGAAGGCGTGTCGCGCATCCATTTCGAAGTGACGCCGTCGTGCTTCCACGCCGCGGGCGCGGCTCACGGCACCATCTATTTCAAGATGCTCGACGATGCGGCGTTCTATGCAGCGAACACGCTGGTCACCGATCGCTTCCTGTTGACGACGTCGTTCAATCTGTTCTTCACCCGCCCGATCCAAGGTGGCCGGGTAACAGCCGAGGGACGCTGGGTATCAGGCCGCCGCCGCGTGCTGGTGGCCGAAGCGCGCCTGATCGACGAGGAAGGCGAGGAAGTGGGCCGCGGCACGGGTACATTCCAGCGCTCGCGCATCCCGCTCTCCGGGCTCGACGGCTATAACGCGGGTCTGCGCGCCGCGCTGGGCTGAGGTGAGCGCGCGCCTTCCCGCACACGCCGAAGTATCCGGCCTGATCCGGTTGACGCAGGCCGCCGGCGGCTTCGCTATGGTTCTTAACAAAGGTGAACGGGACGCGGGGACACTACTTATCGTTATTGTGGAAAATCAAGGTCTTGCAACTCTGCATGAGCGGATGCCCCAGCTTGATGGCACACGAAAGTGGACCACAACAAAGCATCAACTAATTGAAAATAAAAAAGAATTTGAGGATTATCTGACCCGTCGGATGGTCCAGGATCCCGATGTGTGGATAGTCGAACTGACTGTCGCGGATCGCGAACGGTTCGTCCGGGACAACCTGTCGCAGAGCTGAACGCGGGTTGACTCTTCCGCACCGCACAATAAAGGCACCCCACCGATTTTGCGCAGGCGGTGACGGACGGCAGACAGGCTGACCGCACTGGCACGCAGACGGGGGGCAACCGACATGGCCCTTCGGCATTTGGCCCACGTGCGCAGCTTCGCTCCGCGCGGGAGGGTCCTTTGTCGCGCCATGACCGGAAGCTCACCGCCTAATGACGATGTTGGATGAGCACGAAGTTCCGATACGCGGCGACGCTGAGCATTGCTGCGACTTTTATCACAACCCTTCTCAGCACGAGCGGATCCCACGCCGCCGCACAGGGCATCAACGCCCCCGTCGCATCCGTGACGACATTCATCTCCCAGCCCGTGGTGCAGCCCGTTGCCAAGCCGACGGCCGCAATCGCTACCCAGGCATCCGAAGGCGAAGCTGGCGAAGCCGCTTCCTCGCTTGCCGAACTGGTCGAGAACACCCAGGCCCCCGATTCGCTTTCCAATGAACTGGAATGCCTCGCAGGTGCCATCTTCTTCGAAGCGAAGAGCGAATCGCTTGCCGGGCAGCTTGCCGTCGGCCGCGTGATCGTCGCCCGCGCCAATTCCGGTCGCTTCCCCTCTTCCTATTGCGGTGTGGTGTTCCAGCCCTCGCAGTTCTCCTTCATTCGCGGCCACGCGATGCCGGCCATCAACCGCAACAGCCGCGCCTGGCAGAATGCCGTGCGTATTGCCGTGATTGCCGACGAAGGTCTTTGGAAAAGCCCGGTCGAAGGTGCGATGTTCTTCCACGCCTCGCACGTCTCGCCCCGTTGGGGGAAGGTGCGCATGGCCAGGGTGGATAGCCACATCTTCTATCGCTGATTTCCGTTGGACGGGAAATGCAGGGCTGGCGCGACCGACAGGTTGCGCCGGCCCTTTCGCGTAGCTCTGTAGCCTCAACGTTCTCCGAACAGATCTCGCTGCGCCTTGTCCAGTTCTTCGGCATAGCGCCTGCGCACGTGGGCTTCGGTGACCAGGCCAAGGACGTTGCCCTGCATGTCGACCACGGCCAGTTCGTCCGTCGCCAGATCGTCGAAGCGCCCCATGATCTGGACGATGTCTTGCTCCGGGGAAAGCGTGGCCTGCGCGCTGTGGCACACCGAAGTGACCGCCGCTTCGGAATTGACGCCGTCCGCAAAGGCAGCGGCGATAGTCACGATCCCCGCGTATTTCCCGGACGTGTCGGTCACCACTACGCGGCTTGTGGAGCCAAGCGGAAAGCGGCGGCGCAGTTCCGCGATGGTCGCGCTGCCGTCTATCGTCGCCATCCCCCGCCGCATCATCCGTCCTGCGGTTAGCGTCCTTACCCAGCCCACGTCGCGCGCGCTGGTGATCGTTTCACCGCGCAGGTGCAGGCGCCATGTGGAGAAGGAATAGCCGAACAGCTCGCGCACCAGCGTGGAGGACACGAGCGATGCCGCAAGTACGGCTCCGGTCAGGCTGAAGTTGCCCGTCGCCTCGAGCACGAGCATGGCCATCGTGAAGGGCGCGCCGACGACCGCCACTGCAAGGGCTGCCATTCCCACCAGTGATGCGTTGCCGATGTTGAGCACCGGGTGGCCCAGCCCCAGGGCCAGCAAACCGGCGTAAAGGTGTCCAACCAGCGTGCCGAGAAACAGCGAGGCGAAGAACAGGCCGCCGCGAAAACCGAAGCCGAGCGAAACGATCGAACTTGCGCTCTTCACCAGGAGGATCATGGCCACGAAGGCGAGTGATAGCGTCTCGGTCATGTCGAGATGGAGGGCGCTGTGTCCGGCCGAGAGTGCCTGCGGTGTCAGCATGGCCAGTGGGATCAGCAGCAGGCCGCCGATTGCAGGCCGCCAGGGCCCCGGTATCGCCTTGCGCGACCCTGTTTCCACTAGCGCCACCGCCCGCATCAGCACGATGCCAAGCAGCGCACACACTGCCCCCAGCCCGCCGTAGGCAATGTAGCCTGCCGTGTGGATGGCCGGCCCTGGCTCGGCACTGACCACATAGGGTACGACGCCAAGCCGACGCGCGACCTGAGCCCCGGCAAGCGCTGCGGCGACTACAGGTGCGATGGCGGACGGCGTGTAGGCCCCGATCACGATCTCGAAGGCGTAGAATGCCCCGGCAAGCGGCGCACCGAATGCGGCTGCAATCGCGCTTCCGGCGCCCGCCCCCACCAGGATTCGCGCGTCTGGTCGGCGCAGGCTGAGGAGGCGCGCACCGAGCGAGCCGAAGAGACCGCCGACTTGTGCGTACGCCGCCTCAAGCCCGACCGACGCGCCGAACCCGTTGGAAATGACGGTCTGGCCAGCCACCACGGCGCTGTCCATGGCCGACATGCGGCCCCCGTGCAGAGCGTTGGCCTCGACCGCGTCGACCAGCGCGCGCCGGCGGACGCCCGCAGCCCAGTTGAACGCGGCGAGCACGAGGCCGCCAAGCGGCAGGACGATGAGAACGGATAGTGGCAGCGAAGGAGCTGCGCTAAGGCGGAGGTCCGGAGGCAGGTCGTATAGGACGTGTTGCACGGTGCGCGCGGCGGCGCCCAGGATTACCGTGAACAGGCCACCCGCCATGCCCACTCCGATGGCGAGCGCGAGGAACACCAGTTCGCTTGCACGGACTTGCTTGCGCAGCCAGCGCAACAGGGCGGGGAGTCGCTTCAGCACGCCTGTTGCCTAGCGCAATCAGGCATTTGCACGAAGGACGATATTGGGCCGCTTCCGCCCGGGCCTCGCTGATGCGCGCCCGGGCGGGATTCAGGTCAGTGGCGGAAGTGGCGCATTCCGGTGAAGACCATGGCAAGGCCGGCTTCATCAGCAGCCTTGATCACATCCTCGTCGCGGATCGAGCCACCGGGCTGGATCACGCAGGTGGCTCCCGCTTCCACGGCCGCCATCAGGCCATCGGCAAAGGGGAAGAACGCGTCGGAGGCTACTGCCGAGCCTACCGTGCGCACTTCGCTGAAGTGATGGGTTTCGGCCGCTTCCCTGGCCTTCGCGGCGGCGATGCGCGAGCTGTCGCGGCGGTTCATCTGGCCTGCGCCAATGCCGGCCGTCACGCCGTCCTTGGCATAGACGATGGCGTTCGACTTGACGTGCTTTGCCACGGTCCAGGCGAAGAGCGCGTCCTCCAGCTCCCGTTCGGTCGGCGCGCGCTTGGTCACCACCTTGAGGTCGGACTTGTCGATCTTGCCCGCATCGCGGTCCTGCACCAGTAGACCGCCCGCGATCGGCACGGTGACGAGGCCCTTGCGGCCCGCATCGGGAAGCGAATCGATCAGCAGCAGGCGCAGGTTCTTCTTGCGTGCGAAGGCTTCCTTCGCCGCGTCATCTGCGCCCGGCGCCACAACCACTTCGGTGAATATCTCGCAGATTGCGTTTGCGGTTGGCCCGTCGAGCGGAACGTTCGTCGCCACGATCCCGCCGAATGCCGAGACCGAGTCGCACTCGAGCGCGTCCTTCCACGCTTCAAGCAGCGTTTCCGCCGTTGCCACGCCGCAGGGGTTGGCGTGCTTCACGATCACCACCGTCGGCTTCGCGCCCGCGAACTCGGCGACCAGTTCAAGCGCTGCGTTGGCATCGTTGTAGTTGTTGTAGGACAGCTCCTTGCCCTGCACCTGGGTCGCCTGCGGCAGGCCGGTGACGGCGGGATTGCGCGGAACGTAGAGTGCGGCATCCTGGTGAGGGTTCTCGCCATAGCGCAGCGTGGTCACGCGGGTGTGCGCGGCGGCGAGGACGGGTGGGAAGTGTTCCTGCTGGTCCACGGTCGCGAACCACTGCGAGATTGCCGCATCATAGGCGGCGGTTGCGGCATAGGCCTTGGCGGCCATCTTGCGGCGGAAGGCGAGTGTCGTCGCGCCGCCGGTCTGGTCGAGTTCGCCAAGGAACGCGGCATAGTCGGCCGCATCCGTCAGGATGGTGACGTATTCGTGGTTCTTCGCCGCCGAACGGACCATCGAAGGTCCGCCGATGTCGATGTTCTCGATCACCTCCTCACGCTCCGCACCCTTGGCCACGGTCGCTTCGAACGGGTAGAGGTTGACCACGACGAGATCGATCGCACCGATCGCGTGCTCGGCCATCGCAGCGGCGTGTTCGGGATTGTCTCGTACGGCCAGCAGGCCTCCGTGGATCGTCGGGTGCAGCGTCTTGACGCGGCCGTCCATCATTTCGGGAAACCCGGTGTGCTCGGACACGTCCTTCACCGCCAGGCCGGCATCGCGCAGCGCCTTGGCAGTACCGCCGGTGGACAGCAGTTCGACGCCGCGCGCGGCCAGCGCCTTGCCCAGATCGACAAGGCCGGACTTGTCGGACACCGAAAGCAGCGCCCGCTTGATGGTAACCTCGGTCACGTGGAAATTCCTATCTCATCTTCTTGAGCAGCCAGGAGAAGCTCTCTCCGCTGCGTGGAACCTTGGCTGTGACGACAAGCTGGCGCGTTGCCAGCGGGCGTCCCTGCCCGTCTGCCCAGAGGCTTTCCTCGACCGACACCGCATCGCGGCCCGAGCGGAACTGCCACAGGCTCCCGTCGGGCAGGGCGAGCGTCACGCCTTTCCCGTCCGCACTGGTGGCGAGCTCGATATGCGGACCGAGATGGAATCGCAAGGCGACGCCGATGGTTCCGCGCTTGCCCTTGCGCCCTGCTGGCACCAGAAGGTCTTCGCCGCGCAGTTCGCTGCCATCGTCGCGCAGGATCAGGATGCGGCGATGGGTCAGGCCATAGCGCCCCACATAGCCGTTGTGGCTGGCCTCGATGCGCGTCGCGCCCGGACCGTTGCCGTCGGCGGAAAGCGTACGCCTGTCGACCTCGACCTCCGAAACGCCCGAACCGAGGCGACCGTTGATGAGGACTGCGGTTGAGTTGAAATCGTCGATGGTCAGCGTCGAATGCGCAGCCGTCGCGCGCAGGCCCTGCTCAAGCCGCAGGGGAATCAGTCCGCCGGCAAACGCCGCGCCGCCGCAGTTGACGATGAGCCGGTCCGGTCCATGGCTGAACTCGAAAGCCAGGGTAGAAGCGCATCCGTCGCGCGCGTGGCGGGCCACGGGTGGTGGCCCTGCATCGAACTGGAGCACGGCCTTGCCTGCCGTTGCGCGCTGGTAACCCCACTGGCGTGCATCGCGCAGCGGACGGGTGCGCACGCCGGTTGCCCGGACCAGTTCCTCGATCCGGTCAGCCTCGATGGCCCCTGCGCCCTGCCAGTTGCCCAGTCCGCCATCGCCATGCAGCAGCGCTAGCAGCGGCGGAACCAGCAGGTTCAGCATGGTCCCGATCTGCGGCAGCGGTTCCGACCGTATCGCGTCGTAGCAGGCGCGCAGGCTGACGAGCAGTTCTATCGCCTCGATCTGGCAGAGCGGGCTGCGCGACAATACGCCGCCATCGTCGCTGACCAGTTCGCCCAGCGCGCGTACTAGGCCGGCTTCGCCATAGAGGCGGCGTGGCTTTCCGTCGGCCATGAGCAGGCCGGTGGCAACGATGGCGCACCAGCCCGCCACTTCACCTAGCCGGTCGTCAGCCTTGGCGACGTGCCGGTCGAGCCAGCGTGCGGTATCCTCGATCGTGTGCAGCATGCGGCTGCGGAAGCCGCGGTCCTGGCCAGACAGGACGAGCGGCGCATGGATCATCCAGTTGAGCAGGCGATGGCCGACGTTGCCCACATCCCATGCGGGCGTCGGGTTCGGCTTGGGGTTTGCCTTCAGCCAGGTTGCCAGGATGCGTTCGGCCACTTGCGTGCACTGCGCCCGCGTCCCGCCCGACTCGAGATCGCGCAACCACCGAAAGCCGTGAACCATCCGTTCGAACGGCGGTGGCAGGCGCGGGCCCGAAAATGCGGTGTCGGCAATTGGCGACTTGAAGCCGTGGACTAGGAAATGCCCCGCACGCAGTGCCTTGCCGGCCGCCGGATCTCCGGGGAGGGGCGGCGTAACTGTTGCCGTCAGCCTTGTCTTCGCCCGCTTGCGGAAGGGATGGATCGCGCTCGCGGGAAGGCCCATCCGATAGGCGAGCCGGACCAGCCGGTCTCCCGCGCCAAGTGCGGGCGGGGCGAAATCGGCAAGCGCGAGCGAACGTCCCGGCTCCACCGCGGTCGGATCGGCGATGGGAGCGGCGGTCTGGTCCTCGTCGAGGGGAAGATAGCTGTCAGCGATATCGACCAGCGGTTCCTCCCTCGAGCCTGCCAGCGGAATCGCCGACTCGTGCGGCGCCTTGGCCGCCTGGCGGCTTCCGATGACGGGGAAGCCGCTGTTTTCCATCTCAGCCGAGACCCTTCAGCGCGGCGATGTTGGCCGCATATTGCGAAGGCCCACCCTTGAAGGTCGCGGTCCCGGCGACCAGGACGTCGGCGCCTGCGTCGACGCAGGAGCGGATCGTTCTGGTATCAACGCCGCCATCGACCTCGAGGTGGATGTCCCGTCCCGACTTGTCGATCATCTTGCGCACCGCCTCGATCTTGCGAAGCTGGCTGGAAATGAAGCTCTGTCCGCCGAAACCGGGGTTCACGCTCATCACCAGCACGAGGTCGACGTCGTCGATCAGGTAGTCGAGCATCTTTGCCGGCGTGCCCGGGTTCAGAGAGACGCCGGCCTTCTTGCCCAGCGCCTTGATCGCCTGGACGGTGCGGTGGATGTGCGGCCCCGCCTCGGGGTGGACGGTGATGATGTCCGCGCCGGCATCGGCAAAGGCCTGGAGATAGCCGTCGACCGGGGAGATCATCAGATGCACGTCAAAAGGCTTGGTCGTGTGCGGGCGCAGCGCCTTTACGACCATCGGCCCGATGGTGATGTTGGGCACGAAGTGGCCGTCCATGACATCGACATGGATCCAGTCGGCCCCGGCGGCGTCGATTGCGCGCACTTCCTCGCCCAGGCGGGCAAAATCGGCTGAGAGGATGGAAGGTGAGATCAGCGGAGTCATCGGGCGGCGTCTTCCTGCATCGGGCGGCAGGGACATAGGTGCACACTCTGGCGCCTGCTAACGGCCACCCCGTCCTTCGCGCTTACCTTTCGCGAATCGGCCGAACAAGCAGTGAATGCGCGCTTATCCACACGGAATGTCCCGGTTTGGAGGCGGTTCCTCCGGTTTGTCATCCCCGTCCCCCCCGGATGAACATGCGCCTTCGGCGAAGTTAAGCACGCATTCACGGCGCGAATCGTACTTAACGTAAGCGAGATCTGTCGGTATGCCACCGGCAGGGGACTGGGACAGGCGCCGCAGGCGTGCCGGAAAATTCGCGAGGAACACCGGCCGCGGGCCGCCTTACAAACACATCGAAATCGGGGCTTTTTTGACCATGACCAAGCCGAGACGCATGTACGCCGCGGCCATTGCCGTTGCCGCCACCGCCGCCGCGCTCACCGGTGCCAGCACCGCCGCGAGCGCGAATGCGCCCAATTGCGCCGGCCCGGTCAGCGATACCTGGATCAACGTCACCGTCGATGGCGTGCGCAACGGCAACGGCCTGATGGCGGTTACGCTCTATGCCGACGAGCCGCGCAAATTCCTGGTCAAGAAGGGGTCGATGTACGTTGGCCGCGTCGATGCCACTGCGCCCGAGACGAAGATGTGCCTCTTCGTGCCCAAGCCGGGCGTCTATGCGCTGGCTGTCTATCACGACGAGGATTCGAGCCGTAACATCAAGCGCAGTGGCGTGCTTGGCCTGCCCGAGGAGGGTTTCGGCTTTTCGAACAACCCCCCCACGATCGCGAGCATTCCGTCCTTCCGCTCGGTGCGACTGAATATCTCGAAGACGGGCCTGTCGACCCGCATCCACCTCAAGTACCCCTGATCAGTTGCCGGGGAGCGCTGCTCCCCGGCCACCGAAGGGCGCTCAGTCCTGACCGATCGCGGCGAAGGTCCGTGCAAGGTGCCAGGGGGCCAGTTCCTCGGCCAGCGCGTGGGCGCGCGGATCGTCCACGTCCATCCACCACGCATCCTCGATGTCCATCGTTCCGGCACGTCCGGCATCGGCAAGGCGCTGCATTCCGTCCGAAAGGCTTCCGGGCTTGCCCTCGGCAATGGCCTCGCGGATCGCCACGGCCAGTTCAGGCGTTGCCAGGAAGGCCCCGCAATCGACCGCGTCATAGGGGGCAATGGTCTTGCCGATGGCGGTTATGCGGCCTTCATCGTCCATTTTCACCCAGGTCGCGTCGTCCGGATCGACCAGCGGATTGTCGGTACGACGATCGATCGCGAGCGTGACGCCGCGCTCGGGCCGGTCCTCGAGCAGAAGCCGCGCCAGAATATCGGCCTCGAACATGTGGTCGGCCATCATCAGCAGGTAGTTGCCCTCGCACCGCGTGGCGCCGGCCATGACCGAGTGCCCGTTGGGCGTCGACCAGTCGGACAGGCGCACTGGAACGATTTCGATTCCCGCACGCTGCGACAGGTCCGCCAGGAACGCTTCGACCATGTCGGCCTTGTGTCCGGTGACCACGACGACGCGCGTCACGCCGGCTTCCATTGCCTGGCGCACCCCGATCTCGATCAGCGGCACCCCGGCGACCGGCGTCAGCGGCTTGGAAGGGGAAAGGTCGGCAAGACGGCTGCCGTAACCGGCGGCGATGATCAGTGCGTCCATGGCAATTTCCGGAAAGTCGTCTGGGGCATCAAACGAAAAGGCCGACCAGACGAATCGCCCGGTCGGCCTTTTTCAGTCGCTTTGGAGCGGTCGCTTATTCGGCGGCCAGCTTTTCGACCGAGGCATATTCCTCGACCATCTGCGCGGCGACGTCGTCGTTGAACTGCTGCGGCGGGTGCTTGCAGAAGTAGGCCGACGGGCCGATCAGCGCACCGCCTTCACCGCGGTCCAGCGCAACCTTGCAGCAACGGATCGCGTCCATGACGCAAGCTGCGGAGTTCGGGCTGTCCTCGACCGAGAGACGAAGCTCGAGATTCATGGGCACGTTGCCCCACTGCGCGCCTTCCAGACGGAGGAAGCACAGCTTGTTGTCCTTCTGCCAAGGAACATAGTCCGACGGGCCGACGTGGATGTTCTCGTCGTCGAGGCGCTGGGCAAGCATGGCCTGCACTGCCTCGGTCTTCGATTCCTTCTTGCTGCCCAGACGCTGGCGGTCGAGCATGTTCATGAAGTCGGTGTTGCCGCCGGTGTTGAGCTGGTAGGTGCGCTCGACGTTCACGCCGCGGGCGGCGAACAGGCTCGACAGGACGCGGTGGACGATCGTGGCGCCGACCTGCGCCTTGATGTCGTCGCCGACGATCGGGATGCGCTTCTCGCGGAACTTCGCTTCCCATTCCGGGGTCGATGCGATGAACACGGGCATGCAGTTGACGACCGCAACGCCGGCTTCAAGCGCGCATTCCATGTAGAATTCGGTGGCGTTCTGCGAACCGACGGGGAGGAAGTTGAGGAGAACTTCCGCGCCCGAATCCTTCAGCGCCTTGACGATGTCGGCCTGGGTGGCCTCGGGCTGATCGGAAACGATGAAGCCCTTGTCGCCAACGGTGGTCATGTGCGGGGCGACGCCGTCCGAGACGCGGCCCATGATGACCTTCGCGCCGGTCGGCGGAACGTTGGGCTGGAACACGGTGGTGTTGTTCGGCGCGGCGAAGATCGCCTCGGCGATGTCCTTGCCGACCTTGCGCGCATCGACGTCGACGCCGAGCACGAAGTCCACGTCACCCGCGCCATAGCCGCCGATCCGGTCATGGATGAGGCCCTGCGACGAGTTGTTGTTGCGATAGTAGGCAACCCCCTGCACCAGCGAGCTAGCGCAGTTGCCCACGCCGATCACGGCGACCTTGATTGGCTTCATGAATACTGATCCCTTCACACAGGCGCCCGGGGGCGGCTGTAACGATTAAGCCTCATTTCCAAATCGCGCGCCAAAAGCAAGAAGAATCCCCGTCGTCAAGCTTGCTTCGGCACGAGGGCGAGGATGACTGCAACCAGCCACCCCGCCGCCGCGATCGCAAAAAGGGCCAGGACTAGCGCCGCAAGCCCTCCCGCGATCAACAGAGCGAACACCAGCGCGAAAAAATCGCGGCTGGTCATGAATGTCAGCCATTGCATGATCTGCGACGGCCTCGTGTCCCGGATCTCACCACCGCCGGAAGGGCTGTTTCCGGCCACAGGGCTGCCAGTCCGATCCGCAGCCGCACCCTTGGCCCGATAGTGTTCCTTGACCAGATCGAAGCTGAACGGGGCATTACTGCGGGCCGCCGCGCGTCCGATCAGGAACAGCCCGATAGCGAGAAGTGCGAGCCCTGTGTACCCCAGACTTGCAGCGAAGATGCGGCCCTGAAGCTGAAGGTTGAATGCCACACCTGCCAGAAAGGCGAGGTTCGTCGCCGCGTCGATAAGGCTGTCCATGCGCGCGCCTTCCGGTGAAGTGCGCCATGTGGCCCGCGCAACCTCCCCGTCGACGCCATCGAAGATCGATGCCGCCTGGAACAGCAGCGCGCCTGCGACAAGGCCACTTTCCCCACC
Source organism: Novosphingobium aromaticivorans DSM 12444 (assembly GCF_000013325.1). Lineage (GTDB taxonomy): Bacteria > Pseudomonadota > Alphaproteobacteria > Sphingomonadales > Sphingomonadaceae > Novosphingobium > Novosphingobium aromaticivorans. The sequence continues at coordinate 103,355 of NC_007794.1, read as the reverse complement.
CAGCAGAAGGCAGGCGAACATGGCCATGGCAATGACGGCGGTGCCGATCGTGGCGTGGACGGGCCGGAAGCCGGGGATACGCAGCGCCACGGTCGAGATCGCCTGCGACAGCGGGCGATTGACGTGCCGCGAGACGATCCCGTCAGTCGGCTTGGCTGTGCCGCGAAGGATTGCGCGCCCGGCGGCTTCAAGCCGCGCCGCCGCGTCGCGTCCAGCCGAAACCGCGCGGGCGATCGCCTCGTCGATTCCCGGTCCTGACGTGATTTCCACGCCTTCGACCGGCTCGTTGCGGCCTGCCACTGCATCGGCGATGGCTTGGGCCGGCGGCAGGGCGTCGCCACGGATCACCGCCACCAGGCCTTGCACGGACGTGTTCCCACCGGCGAAGGAGACCGGCATCGGTCCTCCCAGCCTCACCGCTTCGGCGCGGGTCGCGGCGGTCGGGTTCCATCCCGCGCCGCCGTTGACCTCGCACGACACCAGTCCCGCCAGGCGAGCCTCGCGCACGACGCGGGCTGCCGCGGGTATGCCGGCGACGAGCCGATCGGCATCCCGTCCGGCTGCGAATACGATGAGACCCGATGTTGAAATGCTCGATGCCCTTTTCTGGGTATGCGCCCGCCCCTCGTCTTTTGACCGGGCACCTATCCGGTGCAAACCTGCCCCGACCCTGTTTACCCGGGCGGCGGTTTTATATAGCCGTGCCTTCCGGTCGCCAAGCCATGACCGACAAGGAGTGCACAAAATGACGAGGCTCGCAGGCGCAGGGGACGCCAAGCGTCCGAAACGCCCGCGCGAAATGCAGGATGCCCTGAATTTCTACCTCTATCATCCGCTCGCCTGGCGGCTGGCAAAGGTCCTTTCGCGCACACCCCTGACACCGAACATGGTCTCCGTCATTGGCGGGCTGCTCGTCGTCGCGGCGGGCGCGGTCTATTTCAATATGGATTCGACCGGCGGCACCTGGCAGCTCGGCTGGCCCTGGGGCGCGCTGCTCGGCATGATCCTGCACATGAGCTGGCATGTGGTCGACGGCGCCGATGGCGATCTGGCGCGGCTCACCGGCAAGTCCAGCCCGATCGGGGAGATGGTCGATGGCGTCTGCGACTATCTCAGCCACATCATCGTCTATGTCCTGCTCGCCTTCGTCCTCACTCGCCAGATCGGCGCAGGGCCGGCGTGGGCCTGGACGCTGGCCGCGGGTGCCTCGCACATCGTCCAGTCGAACCACGTCGAGGTGCAGCGCCGTTTCTACCAGTACTGGACCTACGGCGTGCCCTGGCTCAACAATGCGCGCGACAAGGGCGGCGATCTGTTCGGCTCACGCGGGTTGGTCGCACGGTTCTTCGAGTCCATCGCACGCGGGTACCTCTACCTTGCCGCCGGGATGACGCCCTACGCGCGCCGCATCGATGCCGCCGTGGGAAGCGCGATGGCGGCCGGCGACGAAACCCGGCTCCAGGCGATCCGTGCCGAAGTCGCGCGCGAGCAGAAGCCGTTGCTTCGTTTCCTCAAGCTGCTCGGTCCCAATCCGCGGGCGATCGTGCTCGGCCTTGCGATGATCGCCGGCAGCCCGGTGTGGTATTTCTTCTACCAGGCGGTCGTTCTGAACGTCCTGCTGCTGATCTCGGTACGGCTGCATAACCGGGCCGCGATGGCCACGGCGAACCGCGTCGACGGTCCGGCACCCGCGCTCAGCTGACGCGGTAGCGGTCGAGCGACAGGATGCCGGGCCTCGCCTTGCGCCAGCCCCACACGAACAGCAGGTAGAACGCCAGCGCCAGCAGCGGCGGTGTCGCCTTGACCAGTCCGGCCGGCGCGCCCTGCAGCAGGCTCATCCGCACAACCCAGCCCGCATAGGCGCCGAGCAGGACCGAAACCCCCGCTGCCACTGCAGGCACGGCCGCATGAAGCGGATGCCGTCTGACGCCAAGACCCGCCAGCCAGTACCGCCGCAGCAGGGCCGCGACGACCGCCGCCAGCAGCATTGCCATGGACGCGCCGAGGATTCCGTAATGCGGCGTCAGGAGCGGGATCGTCGCCGCGGCGATCGCGATCAGGATCAGGTTGACCTTCAGCGCGAGCGCGGGCCGGCGGTAGTAGAGGATCAGCTCCGACACACCGAACGCTCCGTTGATCGTCTCGGCCAGCACCATGGCCAGCAAGGCCGAATAGCCGGTCGCATAGTGCGCGCCGAACAGGTCGAGCAGCGCATCGCCCGCTGCTGCCATCAGAAGTACCACGCCGAGCTGGATGGTGAGGATGACGCGCGTCGCTGCGGCCGTCGCCTCGCCCGTCGCCAGTTCGCCATCGGTCTTTAGCGTTCGCGCGGTCAGCGGCGTCAAGATGCCGTCGAAGGCCTGCCGGACCTGCAGGATCGGGGTGCGGAGCTGGCGCAGCACGCCATAGACGCCGACAGCCGCGTCGCCCAGCAGGAAGCCCACGAGATAGAGGTCGATGCGCTGAGCCAGGTTGGTCAGGAAGTCGCTACCGCTAGCCGGCACGAGCGACCGCGCGCGGTGGGCAAGGCCGTTGAGATTGGGCCGCCAGCGCCGCATCTGTAGCGATCCCAGGCAATGCCGCGCGCTCCACAACGAGAATCCGGCGAGCGCGATCGATCCCGCCCAGTAACCCAGCAGCATCCCCGTATCGTGCAGGCCGGCATGCCAGGCGACCAGTGCCACGCCGGTCAGCACGTAGGGCTCGACCAACCCCCGCGCGATAACTTCATAGCGCATCTTGTGCGTCCATCGCGTCGCGGCGAGCGCGATGTCGCCGGTAACCTGGCCCAGCACCGCCGGCGCCAGCAGTGCGAAGGCAAGTCGCAGCTGGTCTGAAACGACTGATGCGGGGAGCAGGCGCGTACCCAGGATCAGCAGCAGCGCAACCGCAACGCCTGCGCAGGCCGCGAGCAGCAGCGCATCGAGCAGAACGTGAGTCGCCGGGCGCGGCGAATCGCCATGCGCCTCTTCCTCCAGCCAGGGAAAGATCATGCGCTTCAGGCCGAGGCTGGCCACCGGTACGGCCAGTTCGACCATCGCGCTTGCCATCGTGAACACGCCGTAGTTGGCCGCGCCGTAAAGGCGAGCACCGACATAGAGGAACGAGGCCCTCGCGGCGAAGCGGATGACGAAGCTGAAGGCGTTTGAGCCCACCCCACGGGCGATGACCTTCTGGGGAGTGCTCGACGGGGCCATGGCAGAGGCGCTTGGCGTCAAAAGCGGTGATTGGCAAGCCCGCGATTGGCTATCGCCGATGTAGGGTTCAGTCCGGATCCTTTTGCATGGCGACGAGGCACAGCGCCACCACGCCAAGCGCAAGCACTTCCATCGCACCCCAGGCCAACCACTGCGAATGGTTGTAGAACCAGACGCCTATGGCAGGCGCCCCGATATAGGCCGCGCCATTGACCGAGGCCACGATCCCCGCCGACTGTCCCTGCTCGCGCGGAGAGACCGCCAGGCTCGCGCCCGACGTGAAGCCCGGCCGGAACAGCCCGAAACCGACCGATGCGAGGGCGAAGCCGACCGCGATGGTGTGCAGGTCGTTGCCCATTGCCACCGGAATCACGCCCGCAGCCGCCAGTCCCATGCCCCACAGCGTCGAGGTGCGTGGTCCCAGCCCGAGCATCGGGATCAATCCCCACTGCGCCAGCAGCGTCGCGACGGCGCCAGCCATCAGAACCAGGCCCACCGGTCCCGCGCCGGCATCGGGATCGCCACGCAGGCCCAGCCGGTCGAGCAGCAGGAATCCGATCACACCCAGCAGCATGGCCTGCGCATGGCCGCCGATCAGGCCGGCCAGTAGCCATGGCCGCAGCCGCCTGTCGGACCAGCGCAAGTGGTCCGGTCCCTGGTGGAGAGGCTCTGCTTCCGGCAGTTCGTCGGGCGATCCGTCGGGCCGGTCCTCGACCATGCGCGGATTCGACGATGCGCTGAACGGTGCCGCCATGACTTCACCGCGTGCGGCGAAGCGCGGATCGTCGTCGGGCAGGCGCATGCGCAACAGGACAAGGACGATGACGCCGAACAGGGCGAACACCGCAAACGGTCCGATAAGGCCAAGTCCGGGTAGAATCATCAGCGGGGCAAGTGCGGGGCCCAGCACCGTGCCGAGTCCGAAGCTCGATGCGACGAGGGACAGCGCCTTGGTTCGGTCAGCGCGGCCGGTGCGGCTGGCGACATAGGCCTGGACAGCCGGGGGCGCGGCGGATCCGAAACCGCCATAGAGCGAGCGGGCCAGCGCGAAGAGCGCCATGGTCAGCCCCGCGCCGAACCAGCCATCGAGCCCGAAGTGCAGGATGGCGCCGCAAAAGGCGAAGGACAGGATGAAGCCGGTCACGCCCAGAGCCATCATCGCCTTGCGGCCGCGACGGTCGGATCGGCGTGCCCAGTACGGTGCCATCATCACCCACAACAGGGCCGACCAGGAATAGGCAAGGCTAACCCAAACGTCGGCAATGCCGAGCCGGGTGCCGACCGAAGGCATGACCGATTGCATCGCGGTGTTGCCCGCCGCCGTGACCAGCATGACCGCAAAGAGCAGCGCCATGCGCTCTTTCGGCAGGCGGATCGGGCCTTCGGTCATCGCTGCTATCCCTCCGTTGTCCACGACTGGTTCATACTGGAGAGTTATGCCCGCCGCAGGATGCTTGCAATGACGGTGCAAATTTGCGACCGCCAAGGCAAGCTTGATCGGCAGAGGACCTCTTTCCGCAATGACTTCGACCCAGGCGGCGCGCCAGCCCATCATCCAGCGGGCAAAGCGCAAGGCGGAACGCATGCTCGGCCCGGCCGGCATTTTCTTCAAGGGCTTCCTCAAGCACCCGGCCATGGTCGGCGCGATCGTCCCGTCTTCGAACCGCACGATCGAACGCGTGCTTTCGAAGGTGAACTGGGAGGAATGCCGCCTTTTCGTCGAATATGGTCCCGGCGTCGGCACCTTCTGCCGCCCGGTCCTCGAGAAGTTGCGCCGCGACGGCCGCCTCATCGTGATCGATACCAACCCCGATTTCATCGAGTACCTGCAGAAGACCATCGGCGACAGCCGCTTCATCGCGGTCCACGGCTCGGCAAGCGACGTGGAGGAAATCGTCCGCGCGCACGGCTTCGAGAATGCCGACTACGTGCTTTCGGGCCTGCCGTTCTCGACCCTGCCTGAAGGCGTGGGGCCAGCCATCATGGGCGCGACGCATCGCGTTCTGCGTCCCGGCGGCGCTTTCCTTGTCTACCAGTACACCGCCCGCGCCCGCGATCTCATGGGGCAGTTCTTCCGTCACATCGACAAGGGCTTCGAACCGCTCAACGTGCCGCCCTGCGTGATCAGTTGGGGCTGGAAGGAATAAGGCCGACCTTATTCGAAGATCTGGATCATCTCTTCCTTCGGCGGCCCCGCGAACTGCCTGTAGACCGCCGCCAGCATCGCGATGAAATAGACCAGAGCGCCCGAAGTGATCGCGCTTGATACCGCGGCGTTGAGAACGTGTTGCACGCTTCCGCCGGTCGTAAGCACCAGCACCACGCCCACCAACATCATCGCCAGGCCATAGACCACCGCGAAAAGCAGTCCGGCGAGGAAGAAGAACGCCAGCATCCGGCCGGAATTGCCGCGCGTCAGCTGCCACGAGCGTCGCAGCGCCGCCACGGGGTTGCGCTCCGCCTCGATTGCCAGGACCGGAGCGACCAGCGCCATGCGCAGGCTGCACCAGACCATGGCCAGGAATGCAGCAAGGATCGCGATCGCGCCGATCGCCTGAACGCCGGTAAGTGCCGCCGCGCTCACCAGCACGAGAAATCCCATGCCGAGTGCGCCGCCCACCATGACCTGCGCCAGCACATAGGGCACCAGTGCCATGAATCCCCGCCGGATCGATTGCGCGACGGTCGGACGTGCCGGATCGGTCATCACGATCAGCACCGTAACCGTGCCCGCCATCTGCAGAAGGGTCACCACGATCAGCAACGGCAGCGACGAAGTCCAGGCTTCGGCCATGATCTCCATCATCTCGCCGGGCGGCGTGCCCGGAGCCATCTGCGGCTCGGGCACGAAGACCGAGAAGGCAAGGCCGGGCAGCAGGAAGAACACCCCCGCAATCGCCATCAGCACGTCGCGGTTGGTGGCGACAAGGCGTGTCGCGGTCTTCCAGGCGAGACTGCTGTCGAGACGAGGCATCATTCGGGCTTACTAGCAGCCACGACCCGCCATTGTCGAACCCCCTTGAATAGCGGACCGGTCCGCGCCATTCGCAAGGCATGGCTGCAAGCGAAACCATCGAAATCCGCCGTGAAACCGCGCAGGTTCCCTACCGCGAGGCGCTTGATGCCATGGCCTCGCGCAACGCCGCGATTGCCGAAGGCACCGCGCCCGAACTGATCTGGCTGCTCGAACACCCGCCCGTCTACACCGCCGGGACCAGCGCATCACCCGACGAACTGCTCGATCCCCGCTTTGAGGTGGTCGAGGCCGGGCGCGGGGGGCGCTACACCTATCATGGTCCCGGCCAGCGGGTGGGCTATGTTCTGCTGGACCTGCGCAAACGTGCCCGCGACGTGCGCGGTTTCGTTCATGCGCTCGAAGGCTGGGTGATCGAAACACTCGCGGATTTCGGAGTCGAATCGTGGCGTGCCGAGGGACGTGTCGGCATCTGGACGCGCGGGGCCGACGGGCGGGAGGCGAAGATCGGCGCGATCGGCGTGCGCATCCGGCGCTGGGTCACGATGCACGGCTTTTCGGTCAACCTGTCGCCCGATCTCGCGCATTTCGGCGGCATCGTTCCGTGCGGGATCGAGGAATTCGGCGTGACCAGTCTTGCCGCGCTCGGTCGCGAGGTTACACCCGACCAATGGGACGAAGCGCTGCTGTCGCATCTCGACGGCTTCCTCGCCCGTCTCGACACGCCCTGCCCACCGGAGGCCGCATGAACTTTCGCTCGATCTGCCTCGCTGCCTGCCTGCCGCTCCCGCTGCTCGTCGCCGGGTGCAACCGCAAGGCCGACGAGGGCAAGGCCGCTGCCGGTGCCGAAGTCCTGCCGGGTTCAATCAGCGATGCGATGATCGATCTCGATACGTCGACTGCCTCTCCGCCGCTTGCGCCCGTCAAGGCGCAGGGTAGCCGCAAGGCGGAGGGCGCCTCGGCGAGCGAAGCGGCGGAAGAGCCCGCCGCCACTCCCGCAACCCCGGCGGCGTCGGCGTCGGCGTCGGCGCCTGCTTCAGGTTCTGCCGAGTAGCTGCTTCGCCATCCTGAGGTGCGGCTGGTCCACCATGCGGCCGTTGTATTGCAGCGTCCCGGCATAGGGGCTGGCGGCGAACAGTGCGACAATGGCTTCCGCTTCGGCAAGTTCAGCCTCCGTCGGAGCAAAGGCCGTGTTGATGATCGGCACCTGCGATGGGTGGATGGCCAGCATGCCGGTGAATCCGTCGGCTCGCGCGGCCTCGGCCGCCCGCTTCGTGCCCGCCTCGTCGCGAAAATCGTCGTGCAGGGTGTCGATCGCCCAGACGCCCTTCGCGTGCGAGGTCAGCAGGCATTGCGCGCGGATGAACCGGAAAGCGTCTGTCCACGCGCCGGCGGCATCCCGCTTGCGCGTGGCGCCCAGCACGGCCGAAAGATCTTCGGCGCCCCATGTCAGCCCGGCTAGGCGCGGCATGGGTTCGTCGACGTAGCTGGTGATGGTCAGCGCCGACTTGGCTGTCTCGCTGACCAGAGGCAGGATCCGCGTCGAACCGTTGGGCACGCGGTTGCGCTGTTCCAGCTCATAGATTTCAGCGGCAAGCTGGCGGACCTGTTCTGGTCCCTCGCACTTGGGCAGCATCACGCCGTCTGGCGCGCCAGCCATGACGACCTGCAGGTCCTCGCGCCACATGCCGGTGTCGATTGCGTTGATGCGCACCCACCGCGCCACGGGGCGGTTTTCGGTCACGTGCTGGCGGTGGATTCCAAGCCAGTCCCGGGCGAGGACGCGGGCCTGCGGCTTTGCCGCCGGCGCCACCGCGTCCTCGAGGTCGACGATTACCGCATGCGCGCCCGTGGCCATGGCCTTGCCCAGCTTCTTCTCGCTGTCTCCGGGTACGAAGAGCCAGGATCTGGGCGGCATGCGGCATCACTCCTTCAGGCTATGGCCGTTTCCTCGGCCAGTGTCGGATAGTCGGTATAGCCTGCTTCGCCCGGGAAATACCACGTTGCAGGCACCCCCTTGTTCGGATTGAGGTGCGCGCCCACGCGGATGCGCTCGACGAGATCGGGATTGGAGATGAACGGGCGGCCAAAGCTTATCGCGTCCGCGCGGCCGGACGCCACGTCTGCGGCAGCCTCCTCCGGCGTGTAGTCGCTGTTGAGCACAAGCGGTCCGGTGTAGATCGAGCGGATCAGGCCGTCCTGCTTGGGCACGTCAGTGTTGCCGAATGTGCCTTCCGGTCCCGGCTGGCGAAGTTCGACGAAGCCGACGCCCAGTTCCTCGAGCACTCGCGCGGCTTCGCCAAAGGTTGCCTCGGGGTTGCTATCGTCGACCCCTTGCGAATCGCCGTTGGGCGAAAGGCGGATCGACACCCGCTCCTTGCCCCAGATCGAGATCAGCCGCTCCATCACCTCGCGCATCAGGCGCACCCGGTTCTCGGGGCTGCCGCCGTAATCGTCGTCGCGAAGGTTGGTGCCGTCGCGCAGGAACTGGTCGATAAGGTAGCCGTTCGCGGCGTGGAGCTGCACCCCGTCGAACCCGGCCTTCCGTGCATTTTCAGCCGCCCGGCCATAATCGTCGATCAGACGGGGAATCTCGTCCAGCCGCAGGGGGCGCGCTGTCTCGTAGTCCTTGGTGCCTTCCGGCGTATGGGCATGGCCGGGTGCACGCGTCGCCGATGCCGAAACAGGTGGCTCGCCGCCGAGGAAATAGGGGTGGACCACGCGGCCCATGTGCCAAAGCTGCAGGACGATGCGTCCGCCCGCCGCATGAACTTCATCGACTATCGGCTTCCACGCCTCGGTCTGCTCGTCGGTCCAGATGCCCGGCGCGCTCGGCCACCCGGCGCCCTCGGGGCTGATCGCGGTCGCCTCGGAGATGATCAGGCCGGCGCTGGCGCGCTGGCGATAATATTCGCCCATGATCGGTGTCGGCACCGCCTGGGGATTCGCGCGGCCACGGGTGAGCGGGGCCATGATGATGCGATTGGGCGCTTCGATGGCGCCGAGGCGCACAGGCTGGAACAGCGGTTCATGCATGCTAGGGGGCTCCTTGATGACTTCGGCGACACCGCGCGATGAAAGAGCTCGGTTTCGCTTTGCAACTGGATTAAGCGGCCCCCATGACGAATTCAAGTGAACCCGGCCCGACTTTGCGGCCACGCCCGATGCATTTCCTTGCCCTGCTGACAGGAAACGTTGCGCTGGCCCTGGGACCCTGGTTCGTGCGTCTCGCCGACAGCGGCCCGGTGTCCGCAGGCTTGTGGAGGCTGGCCCTGGCACTGCCGCTGCTCGCGATCTTCGCGCTGCGCGGGCGCGAGCCGATGTGGGGTTACCAGCGCAAGGACTGGGCGATCATTGTCGGCGCGGGCGTGGTCTTCGCGCTAGACCTGGCAAGCTGGCACGTGGGGATCGAAAGGACGCGGCTGGGCAACGCGACGCTTTTCGGCAATTCGGGCAGCGTGATCCTGATGGTCTGGGGCCTGATCGCCATGCACCGCCGCCCCCACCTGCGCGAGTTCGCGGCGGTGGCGTTGGCGCTGGGCGGGGCGGGACTGTTGCTCGGCCGCTCGATGGAGATCGACACGCGCACGCTGGCCGGAGACCTGTTCTGCATTCTCGCCGGGCTTTTCTATGTGGTCTACATTCTGCTCGTTCAGCACGTGCGCGGCCGCTTCGGGTCGTGGAGCCTGCTGTTCTGGTCGAGCCTGGCCGGATGCCCGGTTCTTCTCGTCACCGCGCTGGCGCTGGGCGAGCCGGTTCTTCCGGGCACCTGGTGGCCACTGGTCGGCCTGATGCTCGCCAGCCAGATCGTCGGGCAGGGGCTGCTGGTCTATTCGCTACGCCACTTTCCGCCGCTGGTCATCGGCCTCGTCCTGCTGACCCAGCCGGCGGTCTCGGTCGTGGTCGGCTGGCTTTCGTTCGGCGAAGTCCTCGCGCTGCCCGATGCCATCGGCATGGCACTGGTCGGTGCGGCGTTGGTGCTGGCGCGGCTGGGCGAGGGCAAGTCCGCCTGATCGCGCCAGCGGCGACCTGCCTTGTCTTGCCCGCCATGTGCGAATCCCATGCCCGACCCCGCCGTTCGCGCCTGTCTCGAGGTGATCGACGCGGCACCGGCGATGGCGGGGCGGGGTATGGTTGCCGGCTGATGATCAGCTACCGAAGGGACGTGCTCCCAGGTCGCCCAGGCCGACCGTGCCGCTCGCCATATCGAGCATGCGATCGAGGCTCTTTTTGGCGGCGAGGCGCATGTCTTCCTCGATTTCAATGCGCGGGCTCAGGTCGCGCAGCGCGAGGTAGAGCTTTTCCATCGTGTTGAGCGCCATGTACGGGCAGATGTTGCAGTTGCAGTTGCCGTCCGCCCCCGGCGCGCCGATGAAGGTCTTGTCGGGCATCGCCAGCTCCATCTGGTGGATGATGTGCGGCTCGGTTGCAACGATCAGCGTGTCGCCGGTCATCGTCTTGGCATATTGCAGGATGCCGCTGGTCGACCCGACGTAGTCCGCGTGGTCGACGATGTGGGGCGGGCATTCGGGATGCGCGGCGACGGGCGCGTCAGGGTGCTGCGCCTTGAGCTTCAGCAGCTCGGTCTCCGAGAAAGCCTCGTGCACGATGCACACGCCCGGCCAGAGCAGCATGTCGCGCCCGAACTTGCGGTTGAGGTAGCCGCCGAGGTGCCGGTCCGGGCCGAAGATGATCTTCTGCTCCGGCGGGATCTGCGACAGGATCGTTTCCGCGCTGGATGAGGTGACGATGACGTCCGAGAGCGCCTTAACCTCGGTCGAGCAGTTGATGTAGGTCAGCGCGATGTGATCGGGATGCGCCTCGCGGAAGGCCTTGAACTTGTCCGGCGGGCAGGAGTCCTCGAGGCTGCATCCGGCGTCGAGATCAGGCAGGACGACGATCTTCTCTGGGCTGAGGATCTTGGCCGTATCGGCCATGAACTTCACGCCGCAGAAGGCGATGACTTCCGCGTCGGTTGCTGCCGCCTTGCGCGACAGTTCGAGGCTGTCGCCGACGAAATCGGCAAGATCCTGGATCTCCGGCCGCTGGTAGTAGTGGGCCAGGATAACGGCCTTGCGCTCCTTGCGCAGGCGGTCGATCTCGGCGCGCAGGTCGAGTCCGGAAAGGTTCGCAGGCTGGACGGTCATCGCTGGGCAGTTCCTCTCGCCCGGCGACCGTGCCGGGGCGAGAGGGGACTTAGGGACCGGATCAGCCCGCCGCAATACCTTCCGCCAGCGAAACGAACGGCGGGAAGACCGACAGGCCCATTACAAGGGCGAAGAGCACGATCACGGCCAGCGCGCTGATCCGCGTGGCGGGATGGACCGTGCCCCGGACCTTGACGTCGTGCATTGCCATCACGCCGACCACGCAGAGCTGGAACGTCGCCTCGCTAACCGGGGTCAGGACCGGGCCGAGGATCGGCGCGGGCACGAGGCGGCCTATGGCCGGTTCGAGAATGAGGATCATCGCGCCCGTCATCAGTCGGCGATGCCACTGCGTGTTGCGCCGCATGGCGATGGCAGCAATCACCATCGCCGCGAAGATCAGCACGCCGAAATGCGTGAGCGCGAGGAAATATGCGTTGCTGAAGAACGGCGGAACGCGGTGCAGTTCGATTGCCATGCGGCCGGTGAACATGCCTAGCCCCGCCACGACGAAGACCAGGCCCAGTCCCGTCCATCCTAGCTTGCGGTGCAGCGCGATGTTCCCGCTTGCCGCAAGCTGGTTCTGCACCACGACCAGCGCCAGCCACGAAAGCATGGCGATGCCGTGGAGGTGGACCCAGACCGGCGCGGTCGTGGGTGATGAGAACCCGCGCAAGGCCCATTGGCCGAAAGCGAAGACGACGAACAGCGCCATGCCGATCGCCATGCGGGTGAAAAAGCGCTGGTCGCGCGAATACGGATATGCAGTCGATGTAGCGGCGGTTGCCATGAACAGTCTCCCACCAGTCCCGCGGCTGCCGTTAGCCTGGGCCCTGAGCCGTTCCAATGACGCCCGTCACACCGGAATCGCTTATTGGTCGAAAGTTACCACGACCTGCGCCTTGCCGTAACCTGCCACTTGCAAGGGAATGGACAGATTCTGGCGGATCGCTTCCTTCGCCGCGCCGCGCGCAAGCTCCATCAGCACCGGATTGGCCGCCTGCTGCACCGCTTGCGCTTCGGCAAGGCGGGTATTGTCGCGCGTCAGCTTGTCTTGCGCCTCGCGGCTGATCCAGATTCCGTCGCGCAGGTACTGGGCGCGCGCCTCGTCGAGATTGGGGCGGCTGACCGTTAGCGGCGGCAGGCGCACGGTCAGGGTCTGGTCGGGCGCGTTCCAGGCAAGGCGCTCGCGGCCCACTTTGGCGAGATTGACCGTATAATCGACCCGCGCAGGGATCACCGCCACCTGCTTGGACTTCACCAGCCCGAACAGCCGCGCATCGTCGCTCGACACGACCGGTGCGAGTTCCGCGCTGAATACGGTCAGCTTGTCCTGCTTCTCGAAGGCGACGAGGCTTGTGGCGAGCGGATCGCCGATGTCTTCGGGCTGCCACAGCTTCCATGCGAGGAAAGCGGCGGCGGCAAGCGTCACGAGGAAAAGCGCCCACGGAAGTAGCGACACCCGTGCAAGGGTTCCGTCGCGGGTTGTCGGGGCGGTTGACGGAACCGTCGGGTTCGTCAGGCGTGGATCATCCATCGTTCGTCCTCAATCCGCACCCGCCCCTGTCGTTCCAGATCGATCAGATGCGCCAGAACCGAGCGGCCCGCCGCGCCATTGAGGCGCGGGTCGAGGCCCTTGTACATGGCGCCGACGAATTCCTCGATGGCATGAGGGCCGCCGTCCTCGAGCAGGCGCACGATCTGGCGCTCGCGCTGGCGGCGATGGCCCAGCATCCCGCGTACGAGCTGGCGCGGATTGTCGATCTGCGGCCCGTGCGCCGGGTAGAGCACCCGGTCCTCGCGGTCGTGCAGCCGCTGGAGGCTTGCCATGTAGGCGGCCATGTCGCCTTCTGGTGGGGAGACGACCGAGGTTGACCAGCCCATGACGTGATCGCCGGTGAAAAGCGCCCCGCTTTCGACAAGCGAATAGCACAGGTGGTTGCTGGTGTGTCCGGGCGTGGCCACGGCCTCCAGCGTCCAGCCATCGCCCGACAGGCGCTCTCCGTCGGATAGAACGCGGTCCGGCAGGTAGAGCGCATCGAACGAGGCATCGGCGCGCGGGCCATCGTCTTCCATCGCCAGGGGGGCGCAACCGATGATCGGCGCGCCGGTCGCCGCCTGCAAGGGGCGCGAGGCGGGGCTGTGGTCGCGGTGGGTGTGGGTGCAGACGATGGCGACGATGCGTGCATCGCCCACTGCCGCCAGAATCGCATCGACATGGCCTTCGCCATCCGCGCCATCGGGTCCGGGGTCGAGAACGGCCACCTCGCGGCCCGCGCCCACGATGTAGGTCTGCGTTCCGGTAAAGGTATACGGCGACGGATTGGGGGCAAGCACCCGGCGGACCAGCGGTTCGAGCTGTTCGGAAAGACCGGTCGGCCAGCTTTCGCGGTCGGGGATGGGGGGCGTCTGGGCCATGCCATGTGCTATGGGGATTGTGGACGCGCCATGCAACCTTGCGCAACCCGCGCCGGCGTATCAGGATGGCCTCGATGGAGACCCCATACGATCTCGCGGTGATCGGCGGCGGCGTGAACGGCGCGGCGATCGCGCGCGATGCATGCGGCAGGGGATTGTCGGTCCTCCTGCTGGAACGGGGCGACCTCGCGCAGGGCACTTCCTCGGCCTCGACCAAGCTGATCCACGGCGGACTGCGCTATCTGGAACATCGCGAGTTCGCGCTCGTCGCCGAAGCCCTGCACGAGCGGGAAACCCTCTGGCGGCAGGCGCCGCATATCATCTGGCCCATGCGTTTCGTCCTTCCGATCGTGCCCGAAGGGCGACCGTGGTGGATGTTGCGCGCGGGGCTGTGGCTCTACGATCGCATCGGCGGGCGCAAGGCGCTGCCGCCCGCGTCGCGGGTGCGACTTGACGGGCGCATGGGCCTCCAGCCTGAAATTCGGCGGGGCTACGAATACTCCGATTGCTGGGTGGACGATGCGCGGCTGGTGGTCCTGCTCGCGCGGGATGCGGCGGACCGCGGGGCCGAAGTGCGGACGCGCTGCCCGGTTACGGCGCTGCGGCGCGAGGGCCATCTCTGGCGGATCGAGGCGGGCGGCGATGTGTTCCATGCCGCCATGACGGTGAATGCCGCCGGACCGCAGGTCGGCGAGATCATGGACCGAGCCCATGCGCCGCGGCCCGCATTGCTGCGGCGGGTGCGCGGCTCGCACATTGTGGTGCCGCGCCTGCACGACGATCCGCGCGCGCTGTTCCTGCAACTGGCGGATGGGCGCATCTACTTTGCCATTCCCTGGCAATATGCCTTCACCCTGATCGGAACGACCGACAGCGAGGAGGGCGCGGATGCCGACCCGCCGCACGCCACGGAGGAGGAGATCGCCTACCTGCTGGACGCCGCCAACCACTACTTCCGCCGAAGCCTCAGGCGCGAGGACGTGGTCTGGACCTATGCCGGCGTGCGCCTGCTTGCGGATGACGGTTCGGGCAGGCCGGAAGCGGCGACGCGCGGCTATCGCCTCGAGGTGGACCGGGGCCGCGACCGCCATTCCGCGCCCATGCTCTCGGTGCTGGGCGGCAAGATCACCACGCATCGCACCCTTGCCGAAGCGGCGCTCGAGCGGCTCGGCGTGACTGACAATGCCGGCTGGACCGCCAGCGCGCCGCTCCCCGGGGGCGATTTCACACCTGACGGGCTGGACGAGGCCGACAACCTCGCGCCGGTGGAACAGGAAATTGCGGCACAGGCGCAGCAGCTTTCGCGGCCCACCATCCACCGGCTCGCGCGGGCTTATGGCACCGAAGCGCTGGGCTTCGTGCGCGGCGACATGGGGCGGCACATCGGGCAGGGCTTCACCGAGGCTGAACTCGATCACCTGACCGGTCGTGAATGGGCGCAGACGGCCGAGGACGTGCTGTGGCGCCGGTCGAAGCTCGGCATGTGGTTCAGCGCCGAGGAGGTGGCCGCACTTAAGGCAGCGCTGGGAGAAGAGGTGCGATGAGCGGCGATCTGGTACTGGTGATCGATGCGGGCACGACCTCGACGCGGGCTCTCCTGTTCGGGCGGGACGGGCGCTGCCATGGCGTTATGCAAAGCGAATTTGCGCAGCATTATCCCCGCCCGGGCCAGGTCGAACACGATGCGGACGAGATCTGGCGCGCGACGCTTGGCTGCATGCGCGAGGTGGTCGGGGTCGTCGGTATCGAGCGCATCGCGGCGATTGGGGTAACCAACCAGCGCGAGACCGTCGTCGCCTGGGATCGCACGACCGGGCAACCCCTGGCGCGGGCCATCGTCTGGCAGGATCGCCGCACCGCGCCCATGTGCGACCGGTTGCGATCGGAAGGGGCGGAGCCGCTGGTCCAGTCCCGAACCGGGCTGCTGCTTGATCCCTATTTCTCGGGCACCAAGATGCGCTGGATGCTCGACAACGAGCCAGCGGTCGCCGGAGCCGCGCGCGACGGGCGGCTGGCTCTGGGCACGGTTGAATCATGGCTGGTGTGGAAGCTCACGGGTGGAGCGCGCCACGTAACCGATGCCAGCAACGCCAGTCGCACGCTGCTTCTCGCTCTCGATGGCGCGGACTGGGATGAGGAGTTGCTCGACCTGTTCGGCGTGCCGCGCGCGGTGCTGCCCGAGGTTACCGACAGTCTGGGAGAATTTGGCGCGGCGCTGCCTGAATGGCTGGACGCGTCCGTGCCGGTCAGAGGTCTGGCCGGGGACCAGCAGGCCGCAACCATCGGGCAGGGCTGTCTTGCGCCCGGCGAAGTCAAGGCAACCTACGGGACCGGTGCCTTCGTGTTGGCGGCAATGGGTGACGCGGTGCCGCGTTCGGGCCATCGCCTGCTCGGCACGGTGCTGGTTCAGGACAAGGGCGTTCGCAGTTTTGCGCTGGAAGGTTCGGTCTTTGTCGCAGGGAGCCTGATCAAGTGGCTGCGCGATGCGATGGGCCTGGTCGGCTCCGCCGCAGAAACGGCCGCGCTTGCGGCTTCGGTGCCGGACAGTGGCGGGGTCGTGCTGGTGCCGGCGCTCTCCGGCCTCGGAGCGCCGCACTGGCGGCCCGATGCGTCCGCGGCGCTTACAGGAATGACGTTTTCGACCACGCGCGCCCATGTCGTGCGCGCCGCGCTGGAGGCGATGGCGCACCAGACGCTCGACCTCATGGACGCCTTCGCCGCCGACCGCGCACCCTGGACCTCGCTTCGCATCGATGGCGGCATGAGTGCGAACGATTGGGTGGCGCAGGATCTTGCCGATATCCTCGACCTGCCTGTGGAGCGGCCGGTCATGGTCGAGACTACGGCCCTGGGCGCGGGGATGCTGGCGGCGGTCGCGTCCGGCTGGTTCGGATCGCTGGGCGAAGCGGAGGCCATGCGCGGGTCCGTCACGCGGTTCGAACCGCGCATGGCGCCAGGTGTCCGGGCCGCGCGGATCGCGCGGTGGCGCGAGGCGCTCGCGAAAGTCTGATCGATCAGGCGGCGTCCGAAGTCCCGGCGTCCGACGTGCCGGCGACCGCGCGTACGAGGCGCTGGCGCAAAGCATCGATGGCGCTCTCGCTGCTGGCGCCCTGCGTGCGCCAGGCATTCTCGAGGCGCTGGATGCGTTCGTAGAGACGTTCGCTTTCGTGCACCAGCGTGCGCGCGTCATCGGGCAGGCTTGCGACGACCTCGGGCTCGCTGGCGGGGAAGTTCGTGATCAGGCGACCGTGGCGGCGGAGCTGGAGCTGGGACAGCTCGCCCGCGAAATAGGCACGGTGGTTGAGCAGCCAGGCAAGGCAATGCATCACCCGGGTTGTCGTGCGCAGCGCCTCGCAGGACACGCGCACCCTGTGCAGGTCCTCGCAATCGGACCCGGCCGCGTCGAGCGCTTCGCGGCGCAAGGCCTCGAACCGCGTTCGCACGGCGTCGGCAAGGCCGAGGGCTTGGGCATGGAGCGCGTCGACGATGCGCGGGTTGAGGCTGGGCATGAAGGCCATGACCGTCGCATAATCCGGGCACGGCATTCCCGCCATCCGCCTTTGCCCCGGTGCAGGGGAGCAATTCATGAACGTTTCTTAACGGGACAGGTCCGCCAATCTGGCAGAAAGAGGTACATTACTGAAATCAGGCGATTATATCTGGAATGAGGTAGTCCTCGATCATCGCGATCTGATCTTTCAGCAACAATTTGCGCTTCTTGAGGCGGGCAATCTGCAACTGATCGCGCACGCCTGCCGTGGACAGCGCGTCGATGGCGGCGTCGAGGTCGCGATGTTCCAGGCGCAGCGCCGCGAGCCGCTTGCGCATTTCCTCTTCTGTCACGTACGCCCAACTCCTTCGCGCGATGAACCGGGCCTCGCCAGCGGCCTACGGTCGATCCCGTAGCGCTCGCGTCCCGACGCGGTTTGGCTTGCAAGATACGGCGAATGTGGGAGCATGACAACGCGCCGCCTTTTCGAGTCGGGCACAACCGACCGATTGCGACGCCGCCCCGCACGGGGATGGCCTGTGCGGGTTTCTGAAGGGGGCTATCCCTTAAGGAGGACAACGCATGGAATCGTCGCACATCAGCGCTCTCCAGACCAAGCACGCCGGACTTGAACGGCAGATCGAGATGGAAATGGCCCGTCCGCTCCCGGACGATACGCTGGTGGCCACGCTCAAGCGAAAGAAGCTCAAGATCAAGGAGGAGCTATCCCGCTTCCACTGATCCGAAAGAGCCGCCTTCGGGCGGCTCTTTTGCATTTGACTGGGAACGGCCATGCGGCCTTCCTTCCTGCGGCACCGGCCCGCTGCGGATGCGGGGACTTGCTTCAAAGCTTGCTTGAAAGACGCATACGAATTTGTACGGGGTCTTTGCTCCGGTTCGGTTTTCGCACGACATTCCCAAATCCCGCGCGCTAGGCTAATCGGATGCCCATGCTCAGCGCCGTTGCCGCCGCCCGCCAGATCCTCACCTCGCTTCACGAGGTCATGGCCTCGCGCAGCGGCGCGCAGGCCAAGTTGAACCAGATCGTCGAAGTCATCGGCGAAAACCTCGATAGCGAGGTCTGCTCGATCTATCTCCTGCGCGAGGGGATGCTTGAACTCTTCGCTACGCGCGGCCTCAACCAGGCGGCGGTCCATGTCACCCGGCTGGCCGTGGGCGAAGGTCTGGTCGGCACCATCGCCGGTAATGTCGAGACGCTGAACCTTGCCGAGGCGGCCGCCCATCCGGACTTCGCGTTCCGCCCCGAAACGGGCGAGGAAAAGTTCCACTCCTTCGCTGGCGTGCCTATCGTGCGGCGCGAGAGGGCGGTCGGTGTCGTCGCGGTCCAGCACGTGGAACCGCGTCGCTACGAGGAAGTGGAGATCGAGGCGCTGCAGACCGTGGCGATGGTCCTGTCGGAACTCATCGCCAATGCCGAACTGATCGACGACGAGGAAACGCTCGGCGTGCCCGCGCACCTGACGGGGCCGGACCGCCTCAAGGGCCTCACGCTGGTCAAGGGCCTCGCCAGCGGCGTGGCCGTCTACCACCAGCCCCGCGTCACCATCGAACACGTCGTTGCCGAGGACACCGAGGCGGAGCGTCAGCGCGTCTACCTCGCCTTCGACAAGATGCGCGAGCAGATCGACCGCATGGCCAGCCAGGCCGAATTCGGCGTAGGCGGAGAGCATGAGGAGGTGCTCGAGACCTACCGCATGTTCGCCTACGACGAAGGCTGGTCGCGCCGGATCAACGAGGCGATCGATTCGGGCCTTACCGCCGAAGCCGCGATCGAGCGCGTCCAGCAGCGCACCCGCATGCGCATGCGCCAGATCGACGACCCGCTGCTCGCCGATCGCATGCACGATCTGGAAGACCTGTCGAACCGCCTGCTGCGCATCGTCTCGGGCCAGCTCGGCACGGCGGCAAGCATGGGTCTGAAGGGCGATGCGATCCTCATCGCGCGCAATCTCGGTCCGGCCGAACTGCTGGAATACGACCGCCGCCGCCTGAAAGGCGTGATCCTCGAGGAAGGCTCGCTCACGGCCCACGTCGTCATCGTCGCACGCGCGATGGGCATTCCGGTGGTCGGGCGCATGCGCGCGCTGCGCGGCAAGGTGCGCGAGGGCGACCAGCTCCTGCTCGACGGCGACCAGGGCGTGGTCGACGTCCGCCCCGCGCCCAGCCTGGTCGAGGCCTTCGAGGCCCGCTTCGCCAAGAATCGCGAACGTCAGGCCCACTATGCGGCGATGCGCGAGGTCGAGCCCGTCACCCGCGATGGCAGGCGCATTACTGTGCTGATGAATGCCGGCCTTCGCGACGACACGCCCATGCTCAACCTGACCGGCGCGGACGGGATCGGCCTGTTCCGCACCGAGTTCCAGTTCCTCGTCTCGGCCACGCTGCCCTCGCGCGAGCGGCAGACCCGGCTCTACCGCGACGTGATCGATGCCGCCGGCGATCGTCCAGTGGTGTTCCGCACCGTCGATATCGGCGGCGACAAGGTTCTTCCCTACCTGCGCCACAACGATGGCGAGACCGAGGAGAACCCGGCGATGGGATGGCGCGCGCTGCGCGTCGCACTCGAACGCGACGGCCTGCTCAAGGTCCAGGCGCGCGCGCTGCTCGAAGCGGCGGGCGGGCGCACGCTCAACGTCATGTTCCCGATGGTCACCGAACCGTGGGAATTCGATGCGGCCAAGGCCGTGTTCGAAGGCCAGCTCGCCTTCCTGCGCCGTCAGAAGAAACTCCTGCCCGAAGCGATCCGCTATGGCGCGATGCTCGAGGTGCCAGCCTTGGCTGAATGCCTCGACCTGCTGGCGCCCAAGCTCTCGTTCCTGTCGATCGGCACCAACGACCTCACCCAGTTCCTTTTCGCCGCCGACCGGGCCAACCCGAAGCTGGCGGAGCGCTACGACTGGCTCTCGCCCGCGATCCTGCGCTTCCTGCGCCGCGTGGTGCGCACGCTCGAGCCCTTCGGCACCGATGTTACCGTCTGCGGCGAGATGGGCGGCAGGCGGCTGGAGGCGCTGGCATTGCTCGGCCTCGGCATCAATCGCCTGTCGATCACGCCTGCGGCAGTGGGGCCGGTCAAGGAGCTTGTGCGCAAGGTGGACCTCGGCGAGATTCGCGCCGCGATGGACGGATGGCTGGCAGATCCGCCCCATGACTTGCGCTCCGCCATTGCCGAATGGGCCTTCTTCAAAGGCATCGAATGCGATTGAGGCGGGCAGAAGGGCGTTTCGTCGCCCATTGACGTCATTCCGGTAGGAACGACGTTGACTTTCGACGTGCGCCTGCGAACCGTTGGCCAGGGTTGCAAAGCAAGAAGCGCATTACGGGAGTCACGCCTTGGCCGAAGCCGGCGGTCTTAACGACATCAGCAATATCGACACTACCCCGTTCCCCGCCGGCGAGCCACGCCGTGGCGGCGTGGGCGAGACCTTGCGCGCCGCGCGCGAGGCGGCGGGTCTGGACATCAAGCAGCTTTCGCTGAGGACGCGCGTCACGACGCGCCATCTCGAAGCGCTCGAAAGTGGCGACTATTCGGTCCTGCCGGGCCGCCCCTACGCGCTCGGCTTTGCCAAGAGCTATGCCCGCGCGGTGGGCCTTGACGACAAGGCCATCGGGGAGGCCGTCCGTGCCGAACTGAACCGGCAGGCGCCGCCGCCGCCGCCGCGCGTCATCAACCAGTTCGAGGTGGGCGATCCGATCAAGACGCCCTCGCGCCTGACAGGCTGGCTTGCTGCCGGTCTGGTCGTGGCGATTGCGGCTGCGGGCCTCACCTTGTGGCGCAGCTATTACCTGCCGTCGGCGGAACTGCCCCCGCTGGTCGGTGCCGAGGAAGCCAGTCCCGCGCCCTCGCAGGTCGCGGTTGTCCCGCTGCCCAGCGCCGCGCCTTCGGGCCCGGTGGTCTTCACCGCCCGCGAGAACGGGGTCTGGGTCAAGTTCTACGACGGTCAGGGCCAGCAGATCCTCCAGAAGGAACTCGCCAAGGGCGAGACCTTCACCGTGCCCTCTGGCGCACAGAATCCGATGCTCTGGACAGGGCGGCCCGATGCGCTTGACATCACCGTCGGCGGGCAGGCCGTACCGCGTATCGCCGAACGCGAAGGCATCGTGAAGGACGTGCCGGTCAGCGCCGCCGCACTCATGGCGCGTGGCACCACGCCTGCGCCCGCCGCCGTCTCGGCGGGGGCAGAGCAGACCTCGCAAGTGGCGCCATCCGCGCCTCGCCCGCGTCCGGCCGTTGCGCGTCGTCCGGTGGTGGCGCAGCCGTCCGCCTCACCCGTTTCGGATCTTCGCCCCGCGGAAAGCACGGAAACGGTTGCGCCTTCCACCGGAATGAATTGACCGCGTCTCGACTTGGCGCGCGCACTGCGGCAATCATGACGGCGAAGGGTCGGGCGCGCGCTTTTCCGGCGTCCTAGTTGTACGGGCCCTGGTTGTACGGGATTGACGATGACCATCACCATCCGCGGCAGATTGCCGCTTGTCGCTTCCCTGGCCGCACTGGGCCTCGGGCTTGGCTTGCCTCTCGCCGTTCCGGTCGCTGCGCAATCGTCGACCACCAAGGCGACGACGCAGGTCGATCCCGAAATGCGGCTGCGGCGGATGGAGGCGGAAATCCGCGCGATCCAGCGCAAGGTCTTTCCGGACGGCGCAGGCAAGACCTTCGTCCCCGAAATCACGCCCGGGCAGTCGACGGCCGCGCCGGTCGGCACGCCTGCCGCGCCTGCGGTCAGCGACCTGCTGGCGCGGATGGATGCGGTCGAAGCGCAGCTTTCGCGCATGACCGCGCAGATCGAGGAAGGCCAGAACCGCGCCGCTCGCCTCGAAGAGCGTCTGGCAAAGCTCGAAGCCGCCGCCGCGCCGCCCCCGGCGGAAGAACCTGCGGCCGAAGCTCCCGCCGTT
This sequence comes from Novosphingobium aromaticivorans DSM 12444, assembly GCF_000013325.1. Taxonomy (GTDB): domain Bacteria; phylum Pseudomonadota; class Alphaproteobacteria; order Sphingomonadales; family Sphingomonadaceae; genus Novosphingobium; species Novosphingobium aromaticivorans. Next base: position 81,215 of record NC_007794.1, on the reverse strand, counting down.
CCTGCCGCGAAGCCGGCGGCCGTCACGCCTGCTCCGGCCAAGCCCGCCGCTACCCCGGCGAAGCCAGCGGCCGGCAAACCCGTCGCACCGCCCGCCGCGCGTGTCGCAGCGGTCCAGGCGATCGAAAAGCCATCGACCGGCGATGCCGGGATGGACGAATACAGCTATGGCTTCCGCCTGTGGGAGGGGAAGTTCTTCCCCGAGGCGCAGCAGCAGCTCCAGATCTTTGTCGACCGCTATCCCAAGCACCGCATGATCAGCTTCGGCCGCAACCTGCTGGGCCGTGCCTGGCTCGACGATGGAAAGCCGGGAACCGCCGCGCAGTTCTTCCTGCAGAATTACCTGGCCGACAAGAAGGGGGCCCGCGCGCCGGACAGCCTGCTCTACCTCGGCGTCGCCATGGTCAAGCTGAAGGACACCGAGAAAGCCTGTGGCGCCTTCGCCGAACTCGCCGCGACCTATCCCGACGAAGTCGCCGGCCGCCTCAAGGGCCAGTACGATGCCGCGCGCGCCGGGGTGAAGTGCAAGTGACCCTTGGCGACATATGGGCGAAGGTGGCGAAAGCCTGAGCGGAGCAGCCTCGCGCTTTCGGGCGGACTGGCAGGCACTCGATCCTTCGGGCCGCGTCTGTCTTGCCGTATCGGGCGGGCCGGACAGTCTCGCCCTCATGCTCCTGATGCAAGAAGTTGCGCCGCGCGACTTCTGCGTGGCGACCGTCGATCACGGACTGCGCGCCGAAAGCGCTGCCGAGGCCGCGATGGTGGCGGGGCTCTGCGAAATGCGCGGCATCGCCTATCACACCCTGCGACTCGACCTTGCCGGTGGCAGTGCGGTGCAGGAACGCGCGCGCAAGGCCCGCTATGCCGCGCTTGCCGATCTCGCACGCCGGGACGGGCTGTCTGCCGTGGTCACCGCGCACCATGCCGACGACCAGGCCGAGACGTTGGTCATGCGCCTCAATCGCGGCGCCGGGTTGCGCGGGCTTGCCGGAATGCGGGCGGCCTCGTCGGTGCCGGGGGCGGGCGAGGTGCGGCTGCTGCGGCCACTGCTCGGTTGGCGGCGGGCGGAACTGGTGGCGCTTGTCGAGGATGCCGGCCTCGCCCCGGTGCTGGACCCGAGCAACCACGACCACCGCTATGAACGGGTGCGCATTCGTGACGTCATGGCGTCGACGAAAGCACTTCTCCCCAGCGGCTTTGCGGCGAGTGCGAGCCATTTGGCGGAAGCCGATGCGGCACTCGAATGGGCCGTCGAACGCTTGTGGCTGGATATCGGGATGTCGGCGGAAGGTTCCACGTGGAACCCTCCCGAAGACCTTCCGCGCGTGCTCGCACTGCGCCTGCTGGAACGGGTCGTCATGCACCTCGGCGGAACAGTTCCGCGTGGGCCCGATCTGGTCCGATGGCTGGCTACGCTGCGGGCAGGGGGCGTCGCTACGCTGGCCGGGGTAAAGGGCGATGCGCGGTCCGGTGCATGGCGCTTCAGCAGGGCTCCCGAACACCGGTCAGACCGCCGGCCAGACTAGCGGGCAGGTGGCTGAAAAACGCTGGTCTCGTTATATTGCGATTCACCCGGCCGACCCTACATTGACCGACAGATGCGCGATCTCGCGCGCGAATCCGGAAAGACCTTCGATGAACGACGACCAGCCCCAGGGCAATCCTTGGATCAAGAGCCTCCTCGTCTGGGGCGGCATCTTCCTTGCACTCCTGCTGGTCGTCTCGATGTTCGGCTCGCGGGTTGACCAGACCGCTGCGACCATCCCCTATTCGGCCTTCCGCTCGCAGGTCAGCGACGGCCTCGTCCGCTCGGTGGAGATCGCGCCTGAGCGCATTACCGGTACGCTCAAGAACGGTGGCCAGTTCGCGACCATTCCGGTCCCCGGCGACTCCGACCTGCCCAAGCTGCTGCAGGACAACGGCGTGCAGTATGCCGGCAAGGCGGCCGAGCAGCCGAACATGCTGATGTACATACTCGTCAATTCGCTGCCGTTCCTGCTGATCCTGGGCGTCGCGTTCTTCGCGCTGCGGCAGGTGCAGAAGGGCGGCGGGTCGGGCGCAATGGGCTTCGGCAAGTCGAAGGCCAAGATGCTGACCGAGCGTTCGGGCCGTGTCACCTTCGACGACGTTGCCGGCATCGACGAAGCGCGCGAGGAACTTCAGGAAATCGTCGAGTTCCTGCGCGATCCCTCGCGCTTTTCGAAGCTCGGCGGCCAGATTCCCAAGGGCGCGCTGCTGGTCGGCTCGCCCGGTACCGGCAAGACCTTGCTCGCCCGCGCCATCGCGGGTGAGGCGGGCGTCCCCTTCTTCACGATCTCCGGTTCTGATTTCGTCGAGATGTTCGTCGGCGTCGGTGCAAGCCGCGTGCGCGACATGTTCGAGCAGGCCAAGAAGAACGCACCGTGCATCGTCTTCATCGACGAAATCGACGCGGTCGGCCGCCATCGCGGCCACGGCCTCGGCAATTCGAACGACGAGCGCGAGCAGACGTTGAACCAGCTCCTCGTCGAGATGGACGGGTTCGAGGCCAACGAAGGCATCATCATCATCGCGGCGACCAACCGCCCCGACGTGCTCGACCCCGCGCTGCTGCGCCCGGGCCGCTTCGACCGGCAGGTCGTCGTGCCGATCCCGGACATCGAAGGGCGCGAGAAGATCCTTTCGGTCCACATGAAGAAGGTGCCGCTGGCGCCCGACGTCAATCCGCGCACCATCGCGCGCGGCACGCCCGGTTTTTCGGGCGCGGACCTCGCCAACCTCGTCAACGAAGCCGCCCTGCTCGCCGCGCGCCGCAACAAGCGTCTCGTCGCGATGCAGGAGTTCGAGGACGCCAAGGACAAGGTCATGATGGGCGCGGAACGCCGCTCGATGGTCATGACCGACGACGAGAAGAAGATGACCGCCTATCACGAGGCCGGGCACGCCATCGTCTCTGTCCACGAGCCTGCGTCCGACCCAATCCACAAGGCAACGATCATCCCGCGCGGCCGCGCGCTGGGCATGGTCATGCGCCTGCCCGAGCGGGACAGCTATTCCTACCACCGCGACAAGATGCACGCGAACCTCTCGGTCTCGATGGGCGGTCGCGTGGCCGAAGAGATCATCTTCGGGCACGACAAGGTCTCGTCGGGTGCCTCCTCGGACATCCAGTACGCCACGTCGCTGGCGCGCTCGATGGTCACCAAGTGGGGTATGTCGGACAAGCTCGGCCCGCTGCAGTACGAGGACCAGCAGGAAGGCTACCTCGGCATGGGCGGTTCGCAGCGCCTGTTCGTCTCGGACGAGACCAACAAGCTGATCGACATGGAAATCCGTGGTCTGGTCGACGGCGCACACGAGCGCGCGCGCGATATCCTCAAGACCAACGAGGACAAGCTGCATCTCCTCGCTCAGGCGCTGCTCGAATACGAGACGCTGACCGGCGACGAGATCAAGGAACTGCTCGAGACAGGTCACATCGACCGGCCGCAAAGCCCGAGCGGCCCCTCGCGTCCGGTCACCGCGCAGGGTTCAGCTGTGCCGCGCGCCGGCAAGAAGTTCGGCGGTTCGGCCAGTCCGCAACCGGCCTGAGCTTTCCGGCAAGGACAGAACAGGGGGCGGGGGGAAACTTCCGCCCCTTTCCATTGGTCAGCCTCGATCGACCCGATTCCCGCTCGTCCGGGGCTGTCGAAGGACGGATGAACGCGATTGGTGCGGTCGGGCGCTCAGCCGCCCGCTTCCACCAGGATGAGCACGCCGAACAGCATCAGCGCCGTGAAGGCGAACATGGAGAGGAACCAGGTCCTCCACCATGCGCCGAACCAGGTGACTCCGTAGGTTCCGCGCAATTGCAGCAGCATGTGGACCGGCGGGACCAGGGCGAGGAGTCCGAGGCCTGGGATGCCGACCTTGCTTCCAAGCATGGCCAGGATCGCCAAAAGCGTCATGAAGCAGAGCGAATAGGTGACGAAGACGGTGTGGTCATAGAGCCCGAAGCGGCGGCTGAAGGGGAACAGCAGCCACAGGAACGGCACCGAGATCGGGATCAGCGCCCAGCTCAGCTTGTAGCTGTAGGTCTGCACCTTGTAGAGCGCGAGGCGGGGGTTCTCCTTCCAGATGCGCACCGCTTCCGCGATCGCGGGCACGTCGCTTATGTTGTCGAGCCCCTCGGTGCTGACATTGCCGACGGTAATGCCGGTGGTCTGGAGCTTCTCGAGCGCGGCGATGTTGTCGCGCGTTTCCGCCAGCGCCTTGTCCACTTTTGCCAGTTCGGCGGGGTCGGTGGCGGAAGCCGTGCGCGATGCTTCGAGTTCGCGAAGGTCGTTGCGCTCCTGTTCGAGCGCGGCCGCGACCGATGTCTGCGCCTTGGTCCCGATATCGCCGCTGAGCGAACTGATCGTGGTGAACAGCAGGAACATGCAGAACAGGAACAGCGCGATCGGCGAGATATAGCTCGCGCGCCTGCCGTCGATGTACTCGCGCGTCAGTTGCCCGGGCCTGGCGACCAGAAGGGGCAGCGTGCGCCAGATCTTCCCTTCGAAATGGAACACGCCGTGCAGCAGGTCGTGGAAGAACGCGCCCAGCGTCTTGTGGACATGCGCGGCCTGGCCGCAGGCGTGGCAATGGCTGCCGATCAGCGCGGTGCCGCAGTTGAGGCAGGCAGTCTCGTGGGTGTGACCGGGTGCTGTGTGGTCGCCTGCTGTCGGCTCGACGGTGCGTGCTGCCGCCAGCGCTCCGGCCAGGTCCCCGCCGGTCATGTCCCCGAAAATGTCGGTCCCGCTCACCACTGTTCCCCCGCTGTTTGCGCCAGCATAGCCAGCCCCGTCGCGGCCCGCCACACCCTTGACCTTGCCCGATTTCACGGAAGATTAACCTTGAGAGTGCAGTCCGGCACACAAGAGGGTACAGGACGCACGTGTTCACACCGCGGGATCAGATGATGGCGCTGGCCGCCGCAGGCGGTGCGGGGGGCTTCGGTCTCCGCACGACCCCGCCCTCGCGCGCCGCTTCCCCGGCCAGCGCATCGCGGCTCCCGGCTTACCTGAACGGCCTCGAACGACACCTGACGCGACACTGGCGTCCCTTGGCCGCGCGAATCGAGCGCTGGTTCGCCGCAAGGGACCTGGCGCCCGACCTTGCCGAGGACATCGGCAGCGCCCGCTGGTTCCGCGGCTTCGGGACCATGCTCGCGCTGGGCGCGGCGGCGGTATTCTTCTGGCCGGATTTCGCCCCGCTCCAGGCCGCGCCCCTGACCGCGCTCGATTCCGCCGCGACCGACGAATTTCGCGTCCAGGGCATCCGCCCCCTGGCCTACGGCGCCGACAACGGGCGGCGGATGAACGCGACGGCTGCGGTCATCCCGCTCGCCGCCGCGCCCGAGCGGCCGAGCGTCGACCTGGCAGCGACGCTGGGCGCCGGGGACAGCTTCCCCCGGATGCTCCAGCGCGCCGGCCTGTCCAGCGTGGATATCGTCCGCGTCCTCGACCTTGTGGGCGGGCAGGTCAGCCCTGGCACCATTCCGGCCGGAACGCGCTTTGCCATCCGGCTCGGTGCGCGCACCTCTCCCGCGCAGCCGCGCCCGCTGGAACAGCTTTCCTTCCGCCCGCGCTTCGACCTGGCGCTCGACGTCCATCGCAGCGGCGGCGGGCTGACGCTCGCATCCAATGCCATCGCGGTCGACACAACGCCGATGCGCGTGCGCGGGATCGTCGGGCAAAGCCTCTACCGTTCCGCCCGCGCGGCCGGCGCGCCGCCTACGGCGGTGCAGGACTACCTTCGCGCCATCGACCAGCACATGGCCTTCGAGGAGATCGCGCCGGGCGACGAATTCGACCTCGTCTTTGCCAACCGCCGCGCCTCGAGCGGCGAGCAGCAGCCGGGCGACCTGATCTATGCGGGCGTGGTCCGCGCCGGAAAGCCGGTGCTGCAACTTCTGCGCTGGGGCAATGACGGTGGCTTTTATTCGCCGCAGGGCATGGCCGAGGGCGCGCAGGAGCGGGAGAGCTTCCTGGGCGCGCCGGTCAACGGGCGCATCACGTCGGGCTATGGCGCGCGCCGCCATCCCATCCTCGGGTACGTGCGGATGCATGCCGGGATCGATTTTGCCGCAGGCTGGGGCGCGCCGATCTACGCCGCGACGGACGGACGCGTGACCTTTGCCGGATGGCACGGCGGACACGGCAACTACGTCCGGCTCGATCACGGCGGCGGCATCGGCACGGGATATGGCCACATGAGCAGGATCGCGGTTGCGCCCGGCATGAGCGTGCGGCGCGGACAGGTGATCGGCTATGTCGGGTCGAGCGGGCTCTCGACCGGACCGCATCTCCATTACGAGATGTATCGCGGCGGGCAGACGGTGAATCCGCTGTCGATGGGGGCGATCACCACGCGCGCCACGGTCGATCCGGCGCAGCTTGCCGCGTTCCGGGCCAGGCTGGCGCAAGTCACCGCGATCCACGCCAACGCGCTTCGGTGATTGCGGGGGCGGCGGCGAGGGTCTAGTCACCCCGCCATGACCAGCTACCCGATGACTCGCCTGCGCCGCACCCGTGCTACCGCATGGAGCCGCGCGATGCACCGCGAAGTGCTCGTGACCCCGGCCGACCTGATCTGGCCGCTGTTCGTGACTGAAGGGGAGGGCGTGGAAGATCCGATCTCCTCGCTCCCCGGCGTCTCGCGCTGGTCGGTCGACGGCATTGTTGCCCGGGCGAGGGAAGCGGTCGCGCTCGGCATTCCCTGCCTTGCCCTGTTCCCCAACACCCAACCCGACCGTCGCAGCGAGGACGGCAGGGAAGCACTCAATCCCGACAACCTGATGTGCCGTGCCATCCGCGCGATCAAGGATGCCTGCGGCAACGACATCGGCGTGCTGACCGACGTCGCGCTCGATCCTTACACCAGCCACGGGCAGGATGGCCTGATCGACGGCGAGGGCTATGTCCTGAATGACCGGACGGTCGAGGTCCTCGTGGGCCAGAGCCTCAACCAGGCGGCGGCGGGCGCCGACATCATCGCTCCGTCAGACATGATGGACGGCCGGATCGGCGCGATCCGCGAGGCGCTGGAAGACGCAGGGCACGTCAACGTCCAGATCATGTCCTACGCCGCTAAGTACGCCTCGGCGTTCTACGGCCCGTTCCGCGATGCGGTGGGTTCGCGCGGATTGCTGAAGGGCGACAAGAAGACCTACCAGATGGACCCGGGCAATGCCGAGGAGGCGCTGCGTGAGGTCGAGATGGACCTGGCCGAAGGCGCCGACAGCGTGATGGTGAAACCCGGCCTGCCGTACCTCGACATCGCCTGCCGCGTGAAGCAGGCCTTCGGCGTCCCCGTCTTCGCCTACCAGGTGAGCGGCGAATACGCGATGATCGAGGCGGCGGTTGCCGCAGGGGCGGCCGACCGCGATGCGATGGTGCTCGAAACGCTAGTGGCGTTCAAGCGCGCTGGATGCTCTGGCGTGCTGACCTACCACGCAGCCCACGCTGCACGCCTGATGGGCGCCTGAAGGACCGACGCCACATGCATCCTGACGTTTCGATCATCCCGCTGAACGGCAAGACCCCGCGCATCCACGAGAGCGCCTTCATCGCACCCGGCTGCCGTATCATCGGCGACGTGGAGATCGGACCCGACGTTTCCATCTGGTACAATTGCGTGCTGCGCGGCGACGTGAACTTCATCCGCATCGGCGCGCGCACCAACATCCAGGATGGCAGCGTCATCCACGTCGACAGTCCCGCGCCGGGCAAGCCCGAAGGCTTCCCCACGATCATCGGCGAGGATGTGCTGGTTGGCCATCTCGCGATGGTTCACGGTTGCGTGATCGAGGATCGCGGCTTCGTCGGCCTTGGCGCGATCGTGATGAGCGGCGCCCATATCGAAAGCGACGGGATGCTGGCGGCGGGCGCGATGCTGACGGGCGGCAAGCGCATCGGAGCGCGCCAGCTCTGGGGCGGGCGCCCAGCCACCTACATGCGCGACCTGACGGAGCCCGCGCTGGTCGAGATGCAGCGCGGCGTGCAGCACTACGTCCGCAACGGCCAGGCGCACAAGGCCGCGGTCCTTGGCGCGTCCGAGGGCTGATCTGCCGCCTGCCGCGGCGTTGCTGGCCCTGGCCGACCCGGAAGGGCGGCTCGCAGTGCGGGTAACGCCCGGGGCGAAGAGCGAAGGCATCGAGATTGACGGCGGGCGGGTGCTGGTGAAGGTCCGCGCCAAGCCCGAGGACGGCAAGGCGACCGCCGCCGTGCAGGAGCTTCTGGCCCGCGCGCTGGGGCTGGCGCCTTCGAAAGTGGAAATGTTGCGCGGCGCAACTTCGCGCGAAAAGCTGTTCAGGATTCCGCGGGAAGCCTGAAAGCGATCCCTGCCATGAGCGCCGACCAGGCGGCGGCGATCCACAGGCACCCTTGCGGCAGACGGTCCTGCAGGAACGCGCCCAGAACCGCGCCCGCCAGCAGCCCGGACCAGAGCTGCGCCCAAGACGTCCACCCGGTCGCCCGCTCCCCGGCGAGGTGCGCGGCGAGACCCTGTCCGAGCTTGACCAGGGCGCCGGTCATGTAGGTCAGCCCGACCGCCACTTCGCCGCCGCGCTGGAAGGTGTTGTTGAGCGCGCCCATCGCCATGACGAGGCCGCAGAGCATCACTGCCGGCAATCCAAGGGCCCTGCCGGTCGCAGCCGCCAGCAGGAGCGTCGTGACAAGCGCCACCACCGCCGGCTTGCGAAAGGTTCCCGCGCGCCGCGAGACGAGCGCACCCAGCGCCACTCCGCCAACGAACCCCGCGATCAGGACCAGCGGCATCAGCGCGGTGGAGGGGCCGGTGCCGAGCGCCACGCCAAGCCGCGTGGTGTTGCCCGACATGAACGAGACGAAATAGCCGTCGGCGGAAAGGAACCCGACCGCATCGACGAAGCCCGCCATTGCGGCGAGCGCGATGGCGAAGCGGCGGCGGTTGCGGTCGTAGTGGATCACGCGGAGAGCCTAGCGCACGCGACCTTAAGCCCAAACCCTTCTTTGCAGGTCAGTCGCGGGCCATGCCCTTGGCCATCTGGCCGAGAACCTGCGCCATGGCGTCGGCGACCTCGGTGTCCTCCGGCGCAGCGTCGGCGATGGCGCGCGACATACAGTCGGCCCACTGCGTGGCCGTCTGGCGGGTGATCGGGAAGGGCTTGTGCATCGACATCATGCACTTGCCGGGATTGGCCTCGAACCATCCTCGCGGGCCGCCGCACCAGCCTGACAGAAAGCCGGCAAGCGCTTCCCGCATCGGCGAGAGATCCGGCGCGTGCATCGCGCGCAGTTCCGCATAGGCCGGGTCCGTGTCCATGAGGTCGTAGAAGCGGTCGGTGATGCGGCGCAGAACTTCTCTGCCGCCGATGCGGTCGTAGGGGGAAAGGGCGGGTGCTTCGGTGGCCAAGGGATCAGCTCCGGGAACAGGGATCGGAAGCCTTGTTCCTGCCCGTCCTTCGCGCGACACGCATTGACGGCGATCAATCGCTCCGGGGAAGCGCGCGCGATGCCAATCCCGCCGCCATGCTGCCAAGGACCGCTCCGATGGCGAGGTTGGTGGCGACCGCGTCCCACTGGCGGTGTCGCGTCCACTCGCTCCCGGTGCGGATCGAAGTCCACGCCATCTTGCCCAGCAGCGCGGCCGGAGCGGCGAGGAGCAGGTTCATCATTATCGTTATCTCCCAACAATCTGTCGTCGAACGAGCGCGTCCCGTCGCCGGTTCCCTAGTCGGCGATCAAGGCCTTCAGCGTCTCCAGCCGGTCGGCCTCGTGGGCGGGCTTGTCCGTCCGGATGCGGCTGATGCGGGGGAAGCGCATGGCGACGCCGGACTTGTGCCGCTTGCTGGCGTGGACGCTATCGAAGGCGACTTCGAACACCAGCGACTTGTCGGTTTCACGCACCGGGCCGAACTTTGCCACGGTGTGCTGGCGGACATGGCGGTCGAGCCACTTCAGTTCCTCGTCGGTGAAGCCGAAATAGGCCTTGCCGACCGGCAGGAGCTCGGCCCCCGCATCGGGATCGCCGTTCCAGCAGCCGAAGGTGTAATCCGAATAGAACGAGGATCGCTTCCCGCTTCCACGCTGGGCATACATCAGCACGCAGTCGATCAGCAGCGGATCGCGCTTCCATTTGTACCACAGGCCGGTGCGGCGACCGGCGACATATGGGCTGTCGCGCCGCTTCAGCATCACGCCCTCGATGGCCTCGTCGCGCGAACGACCGCGGATCTCGGCAAGTTCGTCGAAGCTTCCGGCCGGGATCACCTGCGAAAGATCGAAGCGTTCGGGATGGAGCTGCGGGGCCAGCGTCTCGAGCCGGGCACGGCGCTGCTCCCAGGCCCATTCGCGCAAGTCCTCGGCCCCTTCGATAAGGACATCGTAGAGCCGGACGAAAGCCGGGTAGTCGCGCAGCATGGCCTTCGACACGGTCTTGCGGCCGAGACGCTGCTGGAGCGCGTTGAAGCTTGCCGCGCCGCCGGTCTCGCCGCCCTGATGCGCGCCGCGCACCAGCAGTTCGCCGTCGAGAACGCAGGGCCGGTCAAGCGCGTCCGCGATTTCGGGGAAGGTGGCCGAAATGTCGTCGCCACTGCGCGAATAGACCCGCGTCTCGCCTGCGACATGGACGATCTGCACCCGGATGCCGTCCCATTTCCATTCGGCGGCGAATTCGGCAAGATCGAGGCGTTCCGCTTCGAGCGGATGGGCGAGCATGAACGGACGGAACAGCGGCAGCAGGTCCGTTCGCGGCGGTGGCGCTCCGTTCGCCGCCCAGTCGAACAAGGGCAGATAGGGCGGCGCCTGCCCGTGCCAGTACTCCTCGACGTCATCGACCCGCACGTCGAAGGCTTGGGCGAAGGCGACCTTGGCAAGCCGCGCCGAGATGCCGATGCGCATGGCGCCGGTCGCAAGCTTCAGCAAAGCATAGCGACCATTGACGTCAAGGCGGTCCAGAAGCTCGGCCAGGATGCCCGGTGCGGTGCCGCGCGTGGCCGCATGGAGCGTGTCTACCACTTCGGCGACGGAGGGCGCGGGCAGGCGGTCGCCGATGGGTTCCGGCCAGAGCAGGCTGGCGGTTTCGGCCGTGTCGCCGACATAGTCGCGGCTCAGCGTCCACAGCACCGGATCGATGCGCTCCGCCATGAGCGCGCGGATGGTGCTTGCCTTCACCGCCGGGAAGTCCAGCCCGTCGGTCAGCGCGGCAAGCGCCCACCCACGGTCGGGATCGGGCGTCTCGCGCAGGTAGTCGGCCAGCAGCAAAAGCTTCGCGTTGCGCGACGGGGTGAGCACGAGCGCGTCGAGCAGGGCGGCAAAGCGGTTCATGCAGGCCTTCTCCGCCACGCGGAGAGTGACCATCCCGAGCCGGGCTGGAACGGGCCAGCCTCAATCATCCTCGTCCTCGTATCCTGCAAGCGCCAGTGCCCGCGCCCGGCGCTGGGTGAGTTCGCACCATCGCAGGAGCGCCTCCTCCCGCCCGTGGGTGATCCATGTCTCGGACGGGTTCACATCCGCGATGGTGGCGGTCAGCTCGTCCCAGTCGGCGTGGTCGGAAATGACCAGCGGCAGTTCGACGTTGCGCTGGCGAACGCGCTGGCGGACCCGCATCCAGCCAGATGCCATTGCGGTCACCGGATCGGGAAGGCGTCGGCTCCAGCGGTCGTTGAGCGCCGATGGCGGGCAGACGATCACGGCATTGGCCAGCGCCGCCTTGGGCACGCCCGCCACCGGCCTGAGATCGCCCAGGTCGACGCCGTGATCCTCATAGAGACGGCACATCCGCTCCATGGCGCCATGGAGCCAGATGGTGTCGGCGAAGCCTGCGGCGCGCAGCTCCGCGATGACGCGCTGCGCCTTGCCCAGGGCATAGGCGCCCACGAGGACGCAGCGGCCCGCGTCGTTCTCGCGGGCGGCCAGAAGTTTGCCCATCTCCTGCGCGATGGGCGGGTGGCGGAAGACCGGAAGGCCGAAGGTCGCTTCGGTGACGAACACGTCGCAGGGCACGACCTCGAAGGGCGGGCAGGTGGGATCGGGGCGACGCTTGTAGTCGCCCGTGATGATGACCCGCTCGCCCGCGTGTTCAAGCAGGATCTGGGCGGAACCCAGGACATGGCCCGCCGGGTAATAGGTCGCCCGCACGTCGCCGCGCAGCGTAACCGTCTCGCCATAACCCACCGGCTGCGAGCCTGCCTCCATGACGCCATAGCGCAGCGCCATGATCGCCAGCGTCTCGGGTGTGGCGACCGTGCGGCCGTGCCCGCCGCGCGCATGATCGGCGTGGCCGTGGGTGACGAGGGCGGTGTCGACGGCACGCGCCGGATCGACCCAGGCGTCGGCCGGCACCACGTGAAGGCCGTGCGGTTCGGGTCGAAGCCAGGAAAAGGGCGGGGCCATTGTCATGAAATGGCCGGTCGCGGCTTCGGGTTCCAGTGCCCTTGGTGCCGGGTGGCCCTGGCGCATGCAGAAAAAAGGCCCGCCCCGAAAGGCAGGCCTTCTTCTGTCAGGTCTCGAGCGGAGAATCAGGCCTCGTCGGCGTTGGGTTCCTCGGCGGTGGTATCGCCCGCCTTGCTCTTCTTGCCCTTCTTCTTGTTGACCAGCTTCGGCGCGGCCGGGGTCAGCTCGAACGAGAGGGCGCCTTCCTGGCCCTCCTCCTGCTTGAGGCTGACATGGACCTCGCCGCCATTGGCGAGCTTGCCGAACAGCAATTCCTCGGCCAGCGGCTTCTTGACCTTTTCCTGGATCACGCGGGCCATCGGCCGCGCGCCATAGAGGCGGTCATAGCCCTTCTTCGCCAGCCAGGCGCGCGCATCGGCATCGAACTGGATGTGCACGTTCTGGTCGGCAAGCTGGAGTTCGAGCTGGAGCACGAACTTGTCGACGACGCGGCTGACGACTTCGGGCGGCAGGTACGCGAAGGGCACGATGGCATCGAGGCGGTTGCGGAACTCGGGGGTGAACATCTTCTTCACCGCCTCGTCGCCCGCGTCCGCCTTCGACACGTCGCCGAAGCCGATGCCCTGGCGCGCCATGTCCGAAGCGCCCGCATTGGTGGTCATGATCAGGACCACGTTGCGGAAGTCGACGGTCTTGCCGTGGTGGTCGGTCAGGCGGCCGTTGTCCATCACCTGGAGCAGGATGTTGAACAGGTCGGGGTGCGCCTTCTCGATCTCGTCGAGCAGCAGGACGCAGTGCGGCTGCTGGTCGATGGCATCAGTGAGAAGACCGCCCTGGTCGAAGCCGACATAGCCCGGAGGTGCGCCGATCAGGCGCGAGACCGAGTGGCGCTCCATGTATTCGGACATGTCGAAGCGCTGCAGCGGAATGCCCATGATCTGGGCAAGGCTGCGGGCAACCTCGGTCTTGCCGACGCCGGTCGGGCCCGAGAAAAGGAACGAGCCGATCGGCTTGTCCGGATCGCGCAGGCCCGCGCGGCTGAGCTTCATCGCCGAGGACAGCACCTCGATCGCCTTGTCCTGCCCGAACACGAGGCGCTTCAGGTCGCGTTCGAGGTGTTCGAGGACCTTCTTGTCGTCGCTCGACACCGACTTGGGCGGGATGCGGGCCATGGTCGCGATGACCTGCTCGATCTCGCGCGCGGTGATGGTCTTCTTGCGCTTCGAGGGCGGCACCAGCATCTGCATCGCGCCCACTTCGTCGATCACGTCGATCGCCTTGTCGGGCAGCTTGCGGTCGTTGATGTAGCGCGCGGAAAGCTCGACCGCGGTCTTGATCGCGTCGGGCGTGTACTTGACCTTGTGGTGTTCCTCGAACGCCGTGCGCAGGCCCTTGAGGATCTTGATCGTGTCCTCGACTGTGGGTTCGTTCACGTCGATCTTCTGGAACCGGCGCAGCAGGGCGCGGTCCTTTTCGAAGTGGTTGCGGAACTCCTTGTAGGTGGTCGAGCCGATGCAGCGGATGGTCCCGCCCGAAAGCGCGGGCTTGAGCAGGTTCGAAGCGTCCATCGCCCCGCCGCTGGTCGCGCCGGCGCCGATCACGGTATGGATCTCGTCGATGAACAGGATCGCGTGCGGCATCTTCTCGAGCTCGGAGACGACCTGCTTGAGGCGTTCCTCGAAGTCGCCGCGATAGCGGGTGCCGGCGAGCAGGCTGCCCATGTCGAGCGAATAGATCACCGCCTCGGAGAGGACCTCGGGCACTTCGCCCTCGACGATCTTGCGCGCGAGGCCCTCGGCGATGGCGGTCTTGCCCACGCCGGGATCGCCCACGTAGAGCGGGTTGTTCTTGCTGCGGCGGCACAGGATCTGGATCGTGCGATCCACTTCCGGCCCGCGCCCGATCAGCGGATCGACCTTGCCCGCCAGCGCCTTCTCGTTGAGGTTGACGCAGAACTGGTCGAGAGCGGTTTCCTTCTTCTGCCCCTTGGCGTCGGCCTTTTCTTCCTGCTGCTTGGGTACATCCTCCTCGGCGCCCTTGGGCGTGCGGCCATCGACCTGGCGTCCACCCTTGCCGATGCCGTGGCTGATGAAGCTGACCGCGTCGAGGCGGCTCATGTCCTGCTGCTGCAGGAAATAGACCGCATAGCTGTCGCGTTCGGAGAACAGCGCGACCAGCACGTTGGCGCCGGTGACGGTGTCCTTGCCGCTGGACTGGACGTGCAGGATGGCGCGCTGGATCACCCGCTGGAAGCCGGCTGTCGGCTGCGGGTCGGCCTTCTCCTGCGTCTTGAGCGACTGGTATTCCTGGTCGAGGTACTGGCGCACGACATCGCCGAGATCGCCGAGGTCGACGCCGCAGGCCTGCATGACCTGCGCCGCATCCGGATCGTCGATCAGGGCCAGCAGGAGGTGCTCGAGAGTCGCGTACTCGTGGCTGCGCTCGGACGCGTTGGCGAGCGCGGTGTGCAGCGTCTTCTCGAGGCTCTGGGCGAAACTGGGCATGGTACGGCTACTTTCTGGCTTGCGCCGGTGGGTTCCCCGTCAGGGCTTGCGAGGGCCCGGACCGAGAGAGTGCACACGCGTTATTAACCGCGGCTAAACCACGTGTGAGTGCGAAAACAGATGCACGCGGGACCGGTGCACCGGATACAGGAATGGTCGAGGCCATATGGTCAGGACCGATATGGGAATGCCGCCCGGCGAAAGGAAGGGCGGCGCGCATCATCCCGCGTCGCCCCGGTCGGGACCCGCCGTCGGCGGGCTTCGGAAAAGGGCCTCGGCGGCCGCGCGATGGGCAGTCGCCCTGTCGCGGTGATCGACGGTCCGCATGATCTCGAGTTCGAGCAGGCGGATGCGTTCGTTCAGTTCGTCGTGCGAATAGGGGTCGAGCACCTCGGTTGCCAGCTGGCTGGCCAGGTCACCTTTGGGGCGAGGGCGCTCATCTTGATCCATTGCGGACAACAATGTGCGCACGGCCGCCTTGCTGTCAACGCCTTGCATGGCTAGCCACACCGGAATTGGTATTCGATGCAACGAGGCGGTGGATGAACGGCATACCTGCGACGATGACGGCAATGGGATGGGATGCGCCGGGTGGACCGGAGGTTCTTCGGCCCGAAAACGTGCGCGTGCCGCAGCCAGGGCCGGGGCAGGTCCTCGTCAAGGTCGCTTTTGCCGGGGTCAACCGCCCGGACGTGATCCAGCGCCAGGGCTTCTATCCGCCGCCGCCCGATGCCTCGCCGCTCCCCGGGCTGGAAATTGCGGGACAGGTGGTGGCCATGGGCCAGGGCGTGACCTGGCCGTTCATCGGCACTGCGGTCTGTGCGCTGGTCGCGGGCGGTGGCTATGCCGAATACTGCATCGCCGAGGCCGACCAGTGCCTTCAGGTGCCTACCGGGCTGCCGATGGCGCAAGCTGCGGCAATGCCCGAGACGCTGTTTACCGTGTGGCACAACGTGTTCGAGCGCGGCATGGTGGCCGAGGGCGAAACGATCCTCGTTCACGGCGGAACCAGCGGCATCGGCTCTATGGCGATCCTCCTCGGCAAGCTGTTCGGGGTGAAGGTGATCGCCACTTGTGGCGGGCCGGAAAAGTGCGAGCAGGCGCTTGCCATCGGCGCTGCCCACGCGATCGACTACAAGGCTGCCGACTTCGTCGAGGAAACCCTGCGCCTGACCGAAGGTCGGGGCGTGCACATGGTGCTGGACATGGTCGCGGGCGATTATGTCGCGCGCAACCTCAAGTGCCTCGCCGACGACGGACGCCACGTGACCATCGCGGTGCAGGGCGGCGTGCGGGCGGAAATCAACATGGCCGAAGTCATGCGCCGCCGCCTGACGCTGACCGGATCGACCCTGCGGCCGCGTTCCAGGGCGTTCAAGGGCGCGCTTGCCTCGGAAATTCGCGATACCGTCTGGCCGCTGGTGGTCGAGGGGGCGCTGCGTCCGATCATGGACCAGACTTTCCCGCTTGCCGAAGCCGCCGCAGCGCACGTGCGCATGGAACAGGGCGCGCATATCGGCAAGATCGTGCTGGCGGTGGGCTAGGCACGAAAAAGGCCGCCCTGTCGCGAAGGGCGGCCCTTTCTTTCCGGCTTTCGGCCGAAAGAAGACTCAGCTGTCCGAGATGCCCTCGGCGCGGCGCGCGGCCAGCCACGCGGCGGCTTCGGCTTCCTGCGCTGCTTCCGATGCGGCCTTGGCCTGGGCCTCGCGCTCGGCGCGCAGTTCCTCGATCAGCGCGTCGCGGTCCGAACCGAGGCGCGAATCGGCAAGGCCGTCGTCCTCGATGCCGGCGCGCTTGGCGGCCTTGGCGACCATCGCATCGAGTTCACGCTGCGAGCAAAGGCCCAGCGTCACCGGGTCCTTCGGATTGATGTTGCCGATGTTCCAGTGGCTGCGATCGCGGATGGCGGCGATCGTGGTGCGGGTGGTGCCGATCAGCTTGCCGATCTGGGCGTCCGACACTTCCGGATGGTTGCGCAGGATCCAGGCGATGCCGTCGGGCTTGTCCTGGCGCTTCGACACCGGGGTATAGCGCGGACCCTTGGTGCGGCTGACCGAGATCGGCGCGCGCTGCATCTTCAGCTTGTAGTCGGGGTTGGCCTGGCCCTTGTCGATCTCGGCCTGGTTCAGCTCGCCCGAATGGATCGGGTCGCGACCGGTGTACTTCTGGCCCGCGAGATCGTCGGCCATTGCCTGCACTTCAAGGATGTGCAGCCCGCAGAACTCTGCGATCTGCTCGAAGGTCAGCGCGGTGTTGTCGACGAGCCACGACGCGGTCGCGTGCGGCATCAGCGGATACGTGGGCTGGTTGCTCACGGACAATCTCCCGAAAAAAGGCGCTTCCGCGAAAAGCGGATACAATAAGGGCCGCCCCTTGCGGAGCGGCCTTGAACCGCGCTGATGTAAGCCGCGAATGGCGAATCGGCAAGTTTTTGTTTGGGCCGAGGCCCCGATCAGCTCACCAGCGTCAGCGAAGGCTCGTCGGTGGCGTGCACGCGGTGGGCGAAGCGGCCGTCGACCTGCGCGCCCTGTTCGATGGTCAGCGCATCGTAGGTCACGTCGCCATGGATGCGCGCGCTCTTGAGGATGACCAGCTCGCCGGCCTCGATCGAGCCGTGCACCGTGCCGGAAAGTCGCGCGCTCTTGGCGCGGATCGCGCCGGTGACCGTGCTCTTTTCGCCCTGGACGAGCGCGGCGCAGGTGATGTCGCCTTCGACGCTGCCGTCGATGTGGAGGTCGGCCGTGGCCGAAAGATCGCCCTTCACGGCAAGATCGGCGCCCAGGACGGAGAACGTGGCGGCCATCGTGCTGTTACTCCCGGTGCTGTGCGCCTGCTCCGGCGCGGATTTCCTGAACATGCCTGTTTGCCTCAAGGAACGGGCGCGGATTGACCGGACGGTCGTTGATCCGCACCTCGAAGTGAAGATGAGGGCCGGTAGAGCGCCCCGTGTTGCCGATCTTGCCGATTTCGGCGCCTGCGTCCACCTTCTGCCCGACCCGCGCCTGTGTACGCGACATGTGGGCGTAGCGGGTGAGCAGGCCGTTGCCGTGGCTTACTTCCACCACGTTGCCATAGCCCTGGCGGACGCCGACGAAGCTCACCGTACCTGCCGCCGCTGCATAGATCGGCGCGCCGACCGGGCCACGGAAGTCGAGCCCGGCGTGGAACGCAGGGCCGCCGGTGAACGGGTCCGAGCGATAGCCGAAACCGCTCGATATGTATTCCAGGCTGGCCGGAAGCGTGTTCGGGATGCGGGCGAGGCCCTTTTCCAGCGATGCCATGCGCTCAAGGCTTGCGCCGAGGCGGGCGAAACGCGGATCGAGCGTTTCGTCGCGGCCGGTGAACAGGTGGATCAGCGGACCACCGGTCCCCTCCCGCGAGGCCGAGCGGATCATCGCGGGGTTGAGTCCGACGCGGCGGATGGCGGTTTCGGCAGCCACGGAGCGGGCATCGGCGAAGCGGGTCAGGCGCTCGATGAAGGCAAGCTGGCGCGCCTCGACTTCGGCCAGGCGGCGCGCTTCTGGGAGGACGGCGGATACTTTCCGCACTGTCTTCGCGGCCTCGCCGGTGCTGTCCGAAACGGTGCCACGGGGCAGGTCCTTGGGCAGTTCGCCGATCGTTCCCTCGATGGCCTTCTCGATGAAGTCCTGGCGGCGATTGAGATCGTCGGCCACGCCTTCGAGGCCGCCGCGATACTTCGCCACGCGGTTCTCGGCGGATGCGACGGCTGCTTCGCGTTCGAGCAGGGCGGCATGATCGCGAGCGGCGGTGAACTGCGACACGAGCGTCGCCGCCATCACCAGCACCCACAGCAGCAGCGCGGCGGCAATGGCCCCGGCGATGGTCATCTGCAGGCGCGAGGAAATGCGGATGAAGCGCACCTGGCCCTCGGCGCGCATGAAGAATTCGCGATCCGGGAACCAGCCGCGCACGCGGGCAACGGCTTCCCTCAGCCGCAGCGGGGCAAGTTTCATTACTGGCAAGGAAAGCGACCCCCGGCTGTTCTGGTTATTCGATCCCGTCGGCGCGGGAACTACCCGCCGGTCCTGGCCGAGGCGAATCCGATTGGGTCCGGTAGAGGCGAGTCGTGCGAGTCGCCCGACGAGTCGAGGGAACCTTGGTGCGTTTACGCATCCCGCGCCGGCAAATGCGCCAGCGAATCGCCTCGTCGGATGACAGATGCGGCCCGCAGTGGTAGGGCGCCGGCCATGTCGACACAGCCTGCAACCATCGCCGATTCCGCGACCGATCTGGTCGAGGGTCTTGCCCGTGCCGCCCGCTCTGCGCAGCGCCAGCTCGCGCGGATGGATTCGCCGGTAAAGGAGCGCGCGCTCACGCTTGCCGCCGCCGCGCTGCGTGCCGCCGAGGCCGAAATTCTCGCCGCCAACGCGCAGGACATGGCGAACGGCGCCGCCAACGGCCTCTCCTCGGCCATGCTCGACCGGCTGAAGCTCACGCCCGAGCGGCTGGCCGGCATTGCCGATGCGGTGGCGCAGGTCGCCGGGCTGGCCGATCCGGTCGGCGAGGTGATCAGCGAGGCCGCGCGTCCCAACGGCATGGTGCTGCAGCGGGTGCGCATTCCGGTCGGCGTGATCGGCATCATCTACGAAAGCCGCCCCAACGTTACCGCCGATGCCGCCGCGCTCTGCGTGCGCTCCGGCAATGCGGCGATCCTGCGCGGCGGCTCGGAAGCGGTTCATTCCAACCGTGCGATCCACAAGGCGCTGGTTGCCGGGCTTGCCGAAGGCGGCGTGCCGGCAGAAGCGGTGCAGCTCGTCCCCACGCAGGACCGGGCCGCCGTCGGGGCAATGCTCGGTGCCGCGGGACTGATCGACATGATCGTGCCGCGCGGCGGCAAGAGCCTTGTCGCGCGCGTCCAGGCCGATGCCCGCGTGCCCGTGCTCGCCCACCTCGACGGGATCAACCACACGTTCGTCCATGCCTCGGCCGATCCGGCGATGGCCCAGGCGATCGTGCTCAATGCCAAGATGCGCCGCACCGGCGTTTGCGGCGCGATGGAAACCCTGCTGATCGACGCGACCTATCCCGATCCCCACGGCCTGGTCGAGCCGCTGCTCGACGCCGGGTGCGAGCTGCGCGGCGATGCCCGCGCGCGCGCCATCGACCCGCGCATTGCGCCCGCCGCCGACAACGACTGGGATACCGAATATCTCGAGGCGATCCTTTCGGTTGCCGTGGTCGACGGGCTCGACGAAGCGCTCGCCCACATCGCGCGCCATGCCTCTGGCCATACCGATGCCATCGTCGCGGCGGACCAGGACGTGGCCGACCGCTTCCTCGCCGAAGTCGACAGCGCCATCGTCATGCACAATGCATCCAGCCAGTTCGCCGATGGCGGCGAGTTCGGCCTCGGTGCGGAGATCGGCATTGCCACCGGGCGGCTCCACGCGCGCGGCCCTGTCGCGCTCGAAGGGCTGACGACCTACAAGTGGCTGGTGCGCGGCAGCGGGCAGACTCGCCCCTGAGCGCTGCCGCCCCTCTCACCGGCCTGTTCGGAGGCAGCTTCAACCCCGCGCACGGCGGCCACCGCCGCGTCAGTCTTTTCGCCATCGGCGCGCTCGGGCTGGACGAGATGTGGTGGCTGGTCTCGCCCGGCAACGTGCTGAAGCCTGTGGCGGGCATGGCTCCGCTCGAGGCGCGGCTGGCCTCGGCAATGCGGCAGGCGCGCGGCACGCGCATCCGCGCCACCGCCATCGAGCGCGAGCTGGGCACGCGTTTCACTGTCGATACGCTGCGTGCGATCCGGCGGCGTTATCCCCGGCGACGCTTCGTATGGATCATGGGGGCGGACAATCTTGCGCAGTTCCATCGCTGGAAGGACTGGCGCGCGATTGCGCGAGAGATGCCGATTGCGGTGATCGCGCGTCCGGGATATGATGCGGTCGCCTTGGCAAGCCCTGCCATGGCCTGGCTGCGCCGCTGGCGCCAGCGGCCCGGACAGTTCGTCTCCGGCGCAATGCGGAGCGCTCCGGCGCTGACCATTCTTCGCTTCGATCCCGATACCCGATCGGCCAGCGCGATTCGCGCCGCCGACCCGGAATGGGCACGCCGATACCGCTCGGCACCAGTTCGCGATGCTGTCACGCATCGCCCTGTCAGGCGAGGAAAACCCTGACCGCGCAGCACCTTGCAGGCATGACCGCACCCGGGCGGTCATGCGAAACACTTGCGCGGTTGAACCGTTATCCCTTGACTCTTCAGCCACGGAGGCCATTTCGCGCGACATGACAAGCGTCCAACCGCTGTCGGCCAAGGCCGACGCCACCGCTCCCCAGACTTATTCTCCCGCCGCGTTGCACGATCTCGTGCTGAAATCGCTGGACGACGACCAGGCGCAGGAGGTGGTCTCCATCCCGCTCGAGGGCAAGAGCTCGGTCGCCGACTACATGGTGATCGCCTCGGGCCGTTCGACCCGCCAGGTCGCCTCCATGGCGCAGAAGCTGGCCGAGCGCATCAAGCAGAACGGCTTCGGCCATGTCCGCATCGAAGGTCTGCCGGCGGCCGACTGGGTGCTGATCGACGCGGGTGACGTCGTCGTCCACCTGTTCCGCCCGGAAGTGCGCACGTTCTACAATCTCGAACGCATGTGGGCCTTCGGAGACCAGGGCGCGGCCTGACCTGTCGTGAAGCCATCCGCACGGGCGGATGGCTTTCCGTTTTCGTTCAGTCTTGGGGATTCAATTCCCGGGCAATAGCGGCTAGACCGCGCAAATGCTGCTCCACGTCATCGCTCGCGGGAAGATCGGTCGTTCGCCCGAGGCGGAACTGGTCGACCGTTACGCCAGGCGCATCTCGTGGGGGTGGAAGGTAACCGAACTGCCCGATCGCGGCGGCACGGTCCCCCCGCCCTCGCACACCCCGTCGCGTACCGTGGCGATGGACGAGCGGGGCAGGCAACTCACCTCGAGCGAATTTGCCGCGATCCTCGGGCGCTGGCGCGACGATGGCGTGCGCGAGACGCGGTTCCTGATCGGAGCGGCGGACGGGCATGACGAAGCCCTGCGTGAAAGCGCGGACCTCCTGATCGCTTTCGGCAATGCGACCTGGCCGCACATGCTGGCCCGCGCTATGCTGGCCGAACAGCTCTGGCGCGCGACCAGCATTCTTGCTGGCCATCCCTACCACCGCGAGGGATAACCGGCGGCATGACGTCACGCCCGGCCTTGGTTTCCAGTCTTGTCTGCCTGGCCCTGGCGCTTGCCGGGATCGTCGGCTGGCGGGCCAGCGCGCAGCAGGCCAGTGCACAGCAGGGCAGCGCCTATGTCGACGCGGGCGAGGCGGGCGAGGTGCTGCGCCGCGCCGGTCAGGAACTGGCCCGTTCGCGCAGCCGCGCCGATCAGCTCGAGCTCGCCGCGCGCAAGGCTACCGCCGAGGCCGATCGCACCGCGCGCGAGGCCGCCGCCGTCGCCGCCCGCATCCAGCAGTCCGAGGCCGAGATCCAGTTGGCCCAGGCGCGGATCGCGCTGGTCGAGCGTCAGCGCGCGGCGCTGCGCGCGCGCATGGCGGTGCGCCAGGAACCGGTCGTCAGGCTGACCGCCGCGCTTCAGATGATGGCCCGGCGTCCGCTTGCCTTCGGTCTCGTCCGCTCGGATTCGCTGCGCGACACGATCTATCTGCGCGCGGTCATGGAAACCATGCTCCCCGAAGTTCGCCGCCGGACTGCGGGCCTGCGGGCGGAAATCCAGCGCGGCCGCAAGCTCCAGGCCGATGCCCGGCTTGCCGCCACCCAGTTGCGCGCGGGCGAACAGGCCCTCGCCACCCGCCGGGTCCAGCTTGCGACGCTCGAAAGCCGCCAACGCCTCGCCTCGCGCGAGGCGACGGGCGTGGCGAGCCGCGAGGCCGACCGCGCGATGGCGCTTGCCGAACAGACCCGCGACCTGTCCGCGCTGATGTCGCGGCTGGAAGAGGATGGCGCGCTGCGCACCACGCTTGCAGCCTTGCCCGGCCCGGTCCTTCCTCCCAACCGTCCCGGCGAAGTCCTGCGCGTGACCGATTCGCCCGCCGCCGTGCCCAGCCCGGCCGGCCCGCGCCTCGCCTGGATACTCCCCGTCTCCGGTCGCCTCGTCTCGGGCTATGGCGAAAAGTCGCCCACCGGCCTTACCACGGGCATAGCCCTTGCTCCTGCCGGCGGGGCGCAGGTCATTGCGCCCGCTGCGGGCCGCGTGGCCTTTGCCGGCCCCTATCGCGGCTACGGGCGGATCGTGATCGTCGAGCATGACGGCGGCTGGACCACGCTGGTCACGAACCTTGGCCGCATTGCCGCCACGGTCGGCGAAAGGGTGGTACAGGGCTCGCCCATCGGCACCGCCGGACCGGGCAGGCCGGTGCTGACGGTCGAACTGCGCCATGACGGGGCGCCCATCAATCCCCTCGCACAGGTGCGCGGCTGAACCTGCGTCGAAGCAGGTAAGCCGTTCGTCGAACAACGCGGAACGCCCTGCCGCAAAACCTCATCTGGCGTTAATTCGCAGCTGATTATAGAACGGCTCCAATGCACGCTCACTCGCGAAAGGCCCCCAGGGCAATGAAGTCCGCCTCCTTCAAGTTCGCCGGACTCCTGCGCGTCACCGCGCTCGTTTCTGCCGTCGCGCTCATTCCCGCCACGACCGCCGGCCTCGCTGCGGTCGATGCCCGCACCGGCCCCGAATTCGGCAAGCTCATCGCGGTCTACGAGCGGGTGAAGGCCAACTACGTCGAGCCGGTCGACGACGAGAAGCTCCTCAAGGGCGCGATCGACGGCATGCTCGCCACGCTCGACCCCCACAGCTCCTATCTCGACGCCCGCGATTTCGAGAACCTGCGCACCCAGACCGAAGGCTCCTACGGCGGCCTCGGCCTGTCGGTCACGATGGACGACGGCGCGGTGAAGGTCATCGCGCCGACCAAGGGCAGCCCCGCAGACCTCGCCGGGGTCAAGGCGGGCGATTTCATCACGCACCTCGATGGCAAGCTGATCTACGGCGGCTCGCTTGACGAGGCGGTCGACCAGATGCGCGGCGTGCCGGGCACCAAGATCCGCCTGTCGGTCTTCCGCCCCGGCCGCGACGAGCCGTTCGACGTGACCATCACCCGCCAGATCATCGAACTAAAGCCGGTGGAGTGGGAAATGCGCGGCAACGTCGGGGTCATCTCGGTCTCCAGCTTCAGCGCGGACGTCGGCACCTCTGTCCAGAAGGCGTGGAACGAAATCCGCGCCAGGTCGGGCGGCAAGGTCGCGGGCCTCGTGCTCGACCTGCGCGGCAATCCGGGCGGACTGCTCGACGAGGCGGTCGCCCTGTCGGACCTGTTCCTCGACAAGGGCACGATCGTGTCGCAGCGTGGCCGGTATGCCCGGGACAACGAGGTCTACCCGGCCGAGATCGATACCAAGGGCGACATCGCCAAGGGCACGCCGATGATCGTGCTGATCGACGAAGGCTCCGCCTCCGCGTCCGAGATCGTCGCCGGCGCGCTCCAGGACCAGCACCGCGCGGTCGTGATGGGCCAGCGCAGCTTCGGCAAGGGCAGCGTGCAGACGCTGATCCCGCTGACGCGCGACACCGCCATCAAGCTCACCACCGCGCGCTACTATACGCCTTCGGGCCGTTCGGTGCAGGAAGGCGGGATCGAGCCCGATATCGCCGTGCCGCAGATTTCCGATCCCGACCTGCGCAAGCGCCAGCTTCGCTCCTACCGCGAGAGCGACCTGCGCGGCCACCTGATCAACGAGATCAAGCTCGAGGACAAGGATCTCGAGAAGGACAAGACCGAAGACCCGCGCTTCAAGATGACGGCGGAAGAGCTGAAGGCGAAGGACATCAAGGATTTCCAGCTCTACTACGCGGTCCAGACCCTGTCGCGCACCGCGCCCCGTGGTGCACTTGCGGCGAAGGTGAAGGGATAATAGGTCTCGCGGCATGACACCGCAAAAGGCCCGCAACGCCGCATACTTGCTCGCGCTCGCCATTCCCGCCGCCCTCATGGGTGGGGCACTGGTCTCGCAATACGTCTTCGGGCTGTTTCCGTGCGAGATGTGCTGGTGGCAGCGCTATCCGCACATCGCCGCAATCGTCCTGGCGCTCCTGGCGCTGTCGATGAAGGGCCGGGGTAGCGGCGACCTCGCGGTGACGCTGGCGGCGCTGTGCATCGGCGCATCGGGCCTGATCGGCGGCTTTCATGCCGGCGTCGAATATGGCTGGTGGGAAGGCGTGACCGCATGCGCCACCGTGGCCGGGGGTGGCGATCCGCTCGATGCCATCATGAACGCACCGGTGATCCGCTGCGACGTGGCGCCGTGGACGCTGCTGGGCATCAGCCTGGCCGGTTTCAACTTCCTCATTTCGACCGCCGGCGCGGTCCTCGTGCTCGCGCTGCTCGGCAAGAGCCGCAGGAGTGCCTGACATGACCGCCAAGACCGCCGCCATGCTTCGCGTCGACCAGGCCGGCGAATATGGCGCGACCCGCATTTATGCGGGCCAGCTTGCCGTCATGGGCGACCGTGCGCCTCATGCCGCCGAAATCGCCGCAATGGCCGCGCAGGAAGCCGATCATCGCAAGCGCTTCGACGAACTGATCGCGCGTCGCGGGGTCCGTCCCACCGCGCTGCAGCCTGTATGGTCGGCCGCCGGTTTCGCGCTTGGCGCCGCCACCGCGCTGATCGGCCCCAAGGCGGCGATGGCCTGCACCGCCGCGATCGAGACCGAGATCGACCGGCACTATACCGAACAGCTCGACGAACTGGGCGACGAGGACCCCGAGCTAGCCGCGATGATTCGCGAATTTCGCGACGATGAACGCGAACATCGCGATGCTGCGCTTGCCGCCGGCGCCGAGCAGGCTCCCGCCTATCCGGTGCTGTTCCACGCCATCCGCCTTGGCTGCCGCGCCGCGATCGCGCTGTCCAAGCGGATCTGATCGCGGCCCGGGCGCCCCAATTTAGATTCAGCGCAACGACAACCCTTCATCTACCATTCACTGCGGGCTGGCCCTATATCGGGCAGGAGCCCCGCCGGAGACCTATGATGAAGCGCCTGATCCCTGCTGCCCTGATCGCTGCCAGCACTTTTGCGGGGGCTGCGCACGCCCAGGACCAGGGCCTCGTTGATCCGGGTGGGGAACGGGTGAACCAGCTCATCGTCTATGGCAACGACCCGTGCCCGGTCTCCGAAGGCAACACCATCACTGTCTGCGCGCGCAAGGACGAGGAGGAGCGTTTCCGCATCCCCAAGGCGCTGCGCGACGATCCCAACGCGGTGGTCAACCAGGCATGGTCGCAGCGGGTGAAGGCCTATGAAACGGTTGGCGCGTTCGGCACGAACTCGTGCTCGGCGGTCGGCGCGGGCGGGGCTACCGGCTGCCTCGGCAAACTGATCGACAAGGCCTATGCCGAGAAGAAGAACTCGCCCGACGTCCAGTTCGGCAAGCTGATCGAGGAGGAACGCGCCAAGCGCCTCCAGACCATCGATGCCGATGCGGCGGCCGAGCAGGGCCGGGTCGAGCAGATCGAGAAGGAATACGAGGCTCGCCTCAAGCGCGAGCGCGAGGAAGCCGCCGCGCAGGCCGACGCCCAACCGTCGACCACGCCGCCCCTGCGCCCCTGAGGGGCCCCTGCCGGTATCGCCGGTATCCGCTGATGGAACCGGGCCTGTCGCGGGATCGTTCCCGACAGGCCCGGGATCGGCCCGTCACCCCAGGGCGATGTCGGGCGCGTCTTCCTGCTTCATGCCGACGGTGTGATAGCCGGCATCGACATGGTGGGTCTCGCCCGTCACGCCCGAAGACAGGTCGGACAGGAAATAAAGCCCCGCGCCGCCCACGTCCTCGATGGTCACGTTGCGACGCAGCGGGCTGTTCAGTTCGTTCCACTTGAGGATGTAGCGGAAGTCGCCGATGCCGCTGGCGGCCAGGGTCTTGATCGGACCGGCCGAGATCGCATTGACGCGGATGCCCGCCGGGCCGCAGTCGTTCGCCAGGTACTTCACGCTCGCTTCGAGCGCCGCCTTGGCAACGCCCATGACGTTGTAGTGCGGCACGACCTTTTCCGCGCCATAGTAGGTCAGCGTCAGGATCGAGCCGCCCGCAGGCATCATCTCGGCCGCGCGCTTCGTCACCGCGACGAGGCTGTACGCCGAAATGTTCATCGTCATCAGGAAGTTGTCGAGCGTGGTGTCATAGAACTTGCCGCGAAGCTGGTTCTTGTCCGAATAGCCGATGGCATGGACGATGAAGTCGATCGTCGGCCAGCGCGCCTTGAGCGTCTCGAACGTCTGGTCGAGCGCGGCCATGTCGGACACGTCGCATTCGATCAGGAAATCGCTGCCGAGGCTTTCCGCCAGCGGGCGCACGCGCTTCTCGAGCGCTTCGCCCTGATAGGAGAAGGCGAGTTCCGCGCCCTGCTCGTGCAGCTTCTTCGCGATCCCCCAGGCCAACGACTTGTCGTTGGCAAGGCCCATGATCAGGCCACGCTTCCCTTGCATCAGTCCGGTCATGCGTTCTCGTTCTCGCTTCTTGTTTCGTTGTTCCGGATCGCGCGGGCGCGATCGTCTGCCTGGCCCAGCATGTCGCGTTCTTCCGGTGTTTCCGTCAGCGCGGCATTGAGTTCGGCCCCCACAACCATCCCTAAGCCGACCAGCCAGAAAAAGAAAAGGGCGATCATGATCCCGGCGAGGCTGCCATAGGTGAGATCGTAGGAAAAAAACGTCCGCAACATGCCCGGCAGGACGGTGGTGACCGCGATCCACCAGATCGTGACGAACAGCGCGCCCGGCCACTTGGGATAGTCGCGGCCGCGATAGGCCCCCGGGGTCAGCGATATGAATAGCAGCCAGAGCGCGGCATAAAGTACGAATGCGGGCACGAACCGCGACAAGGAAAGACTGGCGACCAGATCGCCGAATTGCGGAAGGAAGGCCTCGATCACTTCCTGGGCGGCGCCGATCAGAACC
Organism: Novosphingobium aromaticivorans DSM 12444; assembly: GCF_000013325.1. Taxonomy (GTDB): domain Bacteria; phylum Pseudomonadota; class Alphaproteobacteria; order Sphingomonadales; family Sphingomonadaceae; genus Novosphingobium; species Novosphingobium aromaticivorans. The sequence goes on along the minus strand of NC_007794.1, from coordinate 53,394 downwards.
TGTGCGAAGATCGCCAGCAGGATCAGCACGACCGATGCCAGCGTGATGCCGGTGGACATCAGGCGGTAGCGCCACAGCGCATGTTCCCAGCGGGTGCCATAGGCGCGGCGCAGGATGTCGCGGATCGTCTCGACCAGGCTGCCCACGGTCCACAGGCCGAAGATTCCGCCCACCCACAGCAGCCACCCGGTGCGCGCCTCGATCACGCTGCGCGCTGCAGGCTCGATCGTCGCCGCGACGACCGGCGGCATCGCGATCAGCACGGTATCGATCGCGGCCGCGCGCTGGCTCGCCTCGCCGAAGAACGAGAACAGTGCCGCTCCGGTGATGAAGAACGGGAACAGCGCGATGATGATCATGTAGGCAAGGTTGCCGGCGTGGATGGAACCATCGTTGAACACGCCGGTCCAGACCCGCTTGACCACTTCCCAGGCCTTGCTGCCCGGGCCCAGCTTCTCGCGCGCATCGGCCAGCCCAGCGCGCCAGCGCAGCGCTTCGCGCCGTCGCGCTTCGGGCGAAAGGTCGGGAACCTCGACGAGCGGGTGCGCGCCCGGCGGGAGGTGGCCGGGCTCCATTCGTCAGGCTCCGAGTTTGTCGCGCAGGTTCCGCATGTCCTGCCAACCCTCGAGACGCGCTTTCAGATCCGCGTCGTCGGCGGGAATGTCGATCTGCAGGGTCACGAGCTGGTCGCCGCGGGCGCCGTCCTTGCGGGTGAAGCCCTTGCCCTTGAGGCGCAGGGTGCGGCCGCTCGAACTGCCTGGCGCTACGGTCAGCATGACCGCGCCGTCGACGGTCGGCACCTTGACCTTCGCGCCGTGAACCGCCTCGGAAAGGCTGATCGGCAGGTCGAGGCGGATATTGTCGCCATCGCGTTCGTAGAACGGGTGGTTGCCGATCTCGATCGTCACGATGGCATCGCCGTTGCCGCCCGGACCGGGCTCTCCCTTTCCGGCAAGGCGCATCTGCTGGCCGCTTTCGAGGCCCGCGGGCAGCTTGAGATCGATGGTCTTGCCATCCGACAGGGTAATACGCTGGTTGGCGCGCGTCGCCGCGTCGACGAACGAGACCTGCAGGCGATAGTTGACGTTCGCGCCCCGTGGAGGCGGCCCACGCCTCGCGCCGCCGAAGCCGCCGCCCATTCCGGCGCCGCCTCCGCCCGCACCCATGCCGCCGCGCCCGCCGAACAGGCCCTCGAATATGTCGCCGATGTCGATGCCTTCAGGCCCGCCACCAAAGCCGCCCTCGAAGCCTCCGTCATGGCGGAAGCCGCCTTGCGTGCCTCGTTGGCCTCCGCCGAAACCGCCGCCGAAGCCGCCGCCGAACGGCCCGGTCGGGTTGCCTTCGGCATCGATCTCGCCCCGGTCGAAGCGGGCGCGCTTGTCCTTGTCGGACAGGAGGTCATAGGCGCGGGTCACTTCCGAGAAGCGCTCCGCAGCCTTGGGATTGTCCTTGTTGGTGTCCGGGTGCAGTTCCTTGGCAAGCTTGCGATAGGCGGACTTGATGTCCTTTTCGCTTGCGCTGCGCGGAACCCCCAGGATCGAATACGGATCGGCCATGCGCCATAGCTAGGATTTGCGGGGCTTGCCCGCAAGGTTGCCTTTCCTACTCCGCCCGGCAGGAGTAGTCCGGTGTCCATGCAATTGATCCCGGTCATTGAGAACGCAGGCAAGAAAGCCCGAATGGCAGGCGGTATCTCCCGCGATATCGTCCGCCGCGCGGGCCTCCGGAAAGTTCCTCTGGACTGTGTAAACGGTGTAAACCTTGTCAGGAAAAGCGCATGAATTCTGAACGGACTGCCGAAGCGATCCCGCATGCGGATCCGCTCTCGATCTTCGAGTCGTGGTTTGCCGAGGCCCGGGCGAGCGAGCCCAACGATCCGAACGCGATGGCGCTGGCTACGGCGACGGCGGAAGGCGTGCCCTCGGTGCGCATGGTCCTGCTCAAGGGCCACGGGCCCGACGGTTTCGTGTTCTACACCAACCTCCAAAGCCGCAAGGGCGGTGAACTCGCGGCAAACCACCACGTTGCGCTGCTGTTCCACTGGAAATCGCTGCGCCGCCAGATCCGCATCGAAGGGACCATCGCCAAAGTCACCCCGGCCGAGGCTGACGCCTATTTCGCCAGCCGCCATCCCGAATCGCGTCTCGGTTCGGCGGCTTCGGACCAGTCGCGCCCCTTGCCGGACCGGCAGACCTACCTCGACCGCGTCGATGCGCTGCGGGCGCAGTATCCCGATGGAAACGTCCCACGCCCGGCGCACTGGTCCGGCTACCGCGTGACGCCGTCCGCCATCGAGTTCTGGCAGGACCGCGACTTCCGACTGCACGAACGCCGCCGCTTCCTTGCCGATGGGCAGGGCGGCTGGACCAGCACCCTCCTTTACCCCTAAGGCGCACCGCCATGGACATGACCCGCGCAGACACCCACGCCGATCTCAACCGCAAGGCCGCGCTTGCCAGCACGCTGGTCGCGTTGCTGCTCGTGGGGATGAAGGTATGGGCGGTTGTCTCCACGGGATCTGCCGCGATGCTCGGCAGCCTTGCCGATACCGCGCTCGATCTCGTGGCAAGCCTCGCGACCCTGCTCGGCGTGTGGGTCGCCTCCCAGCCGGACGACCACAACCACCGCTTCGGGCACGGCAAGGCCGAGGCGCTTGCGGCGATGTTCCAGGTCGTGCTGATCTCGATCTCGGCCATCGGCCTGGCCTTCCGCGCGGTCGGACAGTTCCTTGGCCAGGCCCAGGTCGCCGAAGCCGAAGCGGGCGTCATCGTATCGGCCATCGCTATGGTCGCGACGTTCGCCCTGCTCGCCTACCAGCGCCGCGTTATCCGCCAGACCGGCAGCCTCGCGATCAGCACCGACAATGTGCACTACAAGTCGGACCTGTTCCTGAACCTTGCGGTCATCGCCGCGCTTGTGCTCGACACCTCGCTGGGCATTCGCGGCGCGGATGCGGTCTTCGCGTTCGGGATCGCGCTGTGGCTGGGGTGGGGCGCCTGGGGCGCCTCGCAGGAAGCGATCGAGCAGTTGATGGACCACGAGTGGCCGCTGGAAAAGCGCGAACGGTTCCTGACCGTCGTGGCCCAACATCCCGAGCTGAAGGGCCTGCATGACCTGCGCACCCGCACCAGCGGCAACCGCGATTTCGTCCAGTTCCACGTCTGGGTCGACGGACGCATGACCGTGACCGAGGCGCATCGTGTTATGGACGAGATCGAGGACAAGCTGATGGCGGAGTTCCCCGGCGTCGAGATCCTCATCCATCCCGATCCGGAAGGGCTGGTCGACGAAGGGGCGATGGGCGCTGAGAATCTCCTCGCTCCCGGTCCCGACGGCACCAGTCCGGCCATACTCGCACAAGGAGCGCCCGGCGCGTGACCGACAGCAAGGTTCCCTATTTCCACGTCGATGCATTTGCGGCGCGCCCGCTTGGCGGCAACCAGGCGGCGGTAATGATCCTCGAGGCCTGGCCTGACGACGCCACGCTGCAGGCGATCGGCGCGGAGAACATGTTCGCCGAGACCGCGTTCCTCGTCGCGGACTATACCGGCGAGGCCGATTTCGAGCTGCGCTGGTTCACGCCGGCGGTAGAGGTTCCGATGTGCGGCCACGCCACGCTCGCATCCGGCCATGTCGTGCTGGGGCAGGACCCGATGCGCGGCCGCGTCACCTTCCGCACCCGCAAGGCCGGCATTCTCGAAGTGTCGCGCGACGGGGATCGCTATGTCCTGTCGCTGCCCGCCGTGGCGACCGAGCCGGGATCGTTCGACGAGGCGGTGCCCCTGCTGGGGGCGCCAGTTCCGGTCGAGGTCTGGCAGGGCCCGGGCTACAACATCTTCCTTTATGCCTCGGCCGACGACGTGCTGGCGCTCTCGCCCGATTTCAAGGCCCTGCTCCGCTTCGGCGACGTGCAGTTCATCGCCACCGCGCCGGGCGCGGGCCATGCCTCGGGCGCCGAGATCGTCAGCCGCGTCTTCGTGCCCGGCGGCGGGATCGACGAAGATGCGGCCACCGGATCGGCCCATGCCGCGTTGACCCCGTTCTGGGCCGCCCGGCTCGGCAAGACCGCCTTCGCCGCCCATCAGGCCTCGGCGCGCGGCGCGGATTTCGCCTGCCGGCTCGAAGGCGGCCGCGTGCTGCTCGGCGGGGACTGCGTGACGGTGGTCGAGGGCCTGTTCAGGTTGCCCTAGCGGTAAAGCGCCACGATATCGGCCAGCCGCTCGCGCACCGGTTCGAGCCGGTCGTCCTGCGTCTTGCCGAGACGGACGATTACAAGGCCCCGGCTCGGGCTGACCAGCACGTACTGGCCGAGATGGCCGATGCAGGCGAACAGGCCCTTCGGGCCGCGTTCGGGGAACAGGGCGGGATCGCCGCTCGTCGGCGAGCGGTTCAGCCAGATCTGCGCACCGTACTGACTTTCGCGCGCCGAGGGCGTGACCATGAACTCGATCCATTGGCGCGGGATGATCTGCGCGCCGCGTACCGAACCCTTGTTGCGCAGGAACTCGCCGAACTTCGCCCAGTCGCGCGCGGTGCCGTGGATGAGCGAACCGCCGACGAGCGTGCCCGCCGCATCGAATTCGGGCAGCATCGACTTCATGCGGGCCGGTTCGAACAGGCGCGTGCGCAAGTATTCGGCCACGGCATGGCGGCGGCTTTCGGGATCGTTCGCGGGTGAAAGCACCCTGGCCGCGAGGTCCGCGAGAATGACGCTCGTCGCCGTCGAGTATTCGAACCGGCGTCCCGGCTCGGCCTCGAGCGGCTGGTCTTCGGCGTAGCGCGCCATGTCGTCGCGTCCGTCGAGGAACAGCATTCGCACTTCGTCCGATTCGTAGACCGGCTCGATCGCCTCGGAATGGCGCAGGCCGGACCGCATCTGGAGGAGTTGGCGCAGCGTGATCTCGCCGCGCGGATCGCCGGGGCGCTGCCAGGCCGGGACCGGCGCGGTCTCGTCGAGACGAAGACGTCCGTCCGACACCAGCATGCCGATCATCACGCCGGTGATCGACTTTGCCATCGACCAGCTCACGAAGCGGGTGTTCTCGTGATAGCCCTCGCCATAGCGTTCCGCGACGATCCGGCCGTTCTTCATCACGATGACGGCGCGCGTTTCGTCGGCTTCCTTGTCGAACAGCCGATCGACCGCGCGTGCCAGCTTCTCGCGGTTGACGCCGGGGGACTGCGCGACGGCGGCCAGCGCCCCGTCGGACAGCGGCGGCGGTGCATCGGGCGCGTTCGTCCCCCGCGAACATCCCGCCACGGCTGGCAGGAGCGCGATCATCAGGATAAGGGAGAGCGAACGGCGGGCCATGGGGCTTGTCCTTCCTCCAGATCGCATGTCCATGGCAACCGGCAACCACAGTTCCCCCACAGATCGCTTGCGCGATGCGCCATCGCTGACCGTGGCGCCCCGCCCGAACCGGAAGCTGCGTTGGGCGCTTGTCGGGGTCGGGTTGCTGGCGCTCCTCGTTGCCGTGTTCTGGCCGTCGATTCGCGGATACGGCGTGACAGGCGCGAGCTATGGCGCGCGGGTTGCCTGTTCGTGCCGGTTCGCGGGCGGACGCACGCTTTCCGATTGCCGCAAGGATTTCGAGCCGGGCATGGGCCTCGTGACGCTTGGCGAGGATGCCGATGCGCGGAGCGTGACCGCGCGGGCGGGCCTGCTGTTCAGCCAGACCGCGACTTACCGCGAGGGATGGGGCTGCGTGCTGGAGCCGTGGAAGTAGGGCTTTGCCCCTTCCTCAGCCCTCAATCTCCCACCGCTCGGTCGAATCGATCCAGCCGCCGCCGACGACTCGGTCTCCGGCATAAAGCACGGCGGCCTGCCCCGGTGCGACGCCGTATTCGGGCTGCGAAAAGCGGATGCGCGCGCTTGCCCCTTCGCCGAACGATCCTTCGAGCACGACCGGGACCGGCCTTGCGAGCGAGCGGACCTTGGCGGTGAGCGGGGCATCGGGCAGCGGGCCGATGCGATTGGTTTCGACGATCGTCGCGCTGGCGACCGCCAGCATCGGACGCGGCCCCACCAGCACGCGACGCGAGGGCGCATCGAGGCCGATCACGTAGAGCGGCTCCGGCTGGCCGCCGATCTCGAGCCCGCGGCGCTGGCCGACAGTATAGTGGATGATGCCGCGATGCGTGCCGAGAACCTCGCCGGTGGCGGCATGTACGATCTCGCCCGGGGCGTCGCCTTCCGGACGGACGCTGCGCACGACCCTGGCATAGTCGCCATCGGGTACGAAGCAGATGTCCTGGCTGTCCGGCTTGGCGGCGACCGCGAGGCCCAGCTCCTCGGCGATCAGGCGGGTCTCCGTCTTGGGCAGCCCGCCCAGCGGAAAGCGCAGGAAGGCGAGCTGCTCCTCGGTCGTGCCGTACAGGAAGTACGACTGGTCGCGCGCCGGATCGACCGCGCGGTGCAGTTCGGGGCCGGCCGGGCCCATGACGCGCCGGACATAGTGCCCGGTCGCAAGGCAGTCGGCGCCAAGCTCGCGCGCCATTGCCAGGAGGTCGGTGAACTTGGGCCCCATGTTGCAACGGACGCAGGGGATCGGCGTGCGGCCCGAAAGGTAGTCGTCGGCGAACCTCTCCACCACCTCCTCGCGGAAGCTCGATTCGTGATCGAAGACGTAGTGCGCAATGCCGAGGCGGTCGGCGACGGCGCGGGCGTCGCGGATGTCGTCACCGGCGCAGCAGGCGCCCTTGCGGCCCGTCGCCGCGCCGTAATCGTAAAGCTGGAGCGTGACGCCGATCACTTCCGCGCCGGTTGCCGCGGCGAGCCCTGCGACGACGGAACTGTCGACGCCGCCCGACATGGCGACGACGATGCGCCGCGCGGACATCGGTCCATCGAGATCGAACAGCGAGGAAGCGCCTGAAAGTGCGGATGTCCGGGGCATGGCCGGCCCATAGGCCGTTTTTGCGGCGAGGGCAAAGCGGGGGACGAGGCGAACGTCGCGAGGGAAAATGAAAGGAACATAAACAAATGACAAAGGTCCTGTTTACCGGACCTTAGAGGTCTGTCCGTTAGACCCCTGCAAATGGACATGAGCTTCAACGATCCGGGCGCTTTCGTACCGGCCAATGCGGCAGGAGAGCTTCGGCCCCTGACTTGGCAGGGCCTGTGCGCGCGCATCGTTGCAGCTCAGGATTTGCGGCGTGCGCTGGCCGGATTCGTCGAAGCCGATGGGGCGGCGGCGACGGGCAGTTTCCACGGGCAGGCCGCGCGATTCATTGCGTCGGGATTTTCGGGCATTCCGGCGCACGGGGAAGGAAGTGAACAGCTTGTTAACCAACCATCTTCAGCGAATGGCAAAGCAACTCTGGCCACACAGCGGGGATCGAATGACCGCGGCGCGGTCGGGCTGCGTTGAAGCGCGAGACTGAGATGATCGAGAACCAGAAAATCCGCCCGGCTCAAGTCATCGGCCCTCTCGGGGAGCCGCTGACGCTTGAAAGCCTGCCTCCGCCGACCACCACGCGATGGGTCGTGCGCCGCAAGGCCGAGGTCGTTGCTGCGGTCAATGGCGGCCTGTTGACCATCGACGAGGTCTGCGAGCGCTACAGCCTGACGCTCGAGGAGTTTGCCTCGTGGCAGCGCGCGGTCGACCGCTCGGGCATGCAGGGCCTGCGCGTGACCCGCATCCAGCATTATCGCGACCTGTACGAGCGTCAGCTCAAGTACTGATCGCCTACTACCGGCTCCATCCGCGGCGGCCGTCTCCTTCGGGAGGCGGCCGTTGTTCTTTTTGGTACTCCGACGTTACAAAAAGTTACAGGTGCAAGAAAGACACGTTCGCCATTTCGGCTTAAGTCCCTTGTCGAGACGTAATTGCTACTCGTCGGAAGCGGGTCTATTGCGGACGCTTGACCCGCCACAACGGTGGCGCCGCAATGCTTGCGGCAAGTGTGTTATATGTATAGCACGCTACTCGAGCAACAGGGGCCCGCCCTCGAACCGGCACGGGACGAAGGCAGTGAAAAGAATGAACTACGAAACGACCATCGATGCCGAGGGCGCACAGGCGCTGGGATCCCTGGCCGACGGGGAGGACAGCGCAAGCCAATCGCGGCGCAAGTGGATCATCGGCGTCGCCGTGGTGCTGCTGGTCGTGCTTGCCTGGTGGTTCCTGCATGGACCGAGCGAGCCGGCCGGTCCGGCGAAGACCCAGGCCCAGGTGGTCACGGTCGTCGTGCCGGGCAAGACCGTCATTGCCGGTACCATAACCGCCAGCGGCACGATCGCCGCGCGCCGCGAGATGCCCGTTGGCGTCGCGGGCGAGGGCGGACAGATCGTGCAGGTCCTTGTCGACGCGGGCGACTGGGTTCGTGCAGGGCAGGTGCTGGCCGTCATCGACCGTTCGGTGCAGGGCCAGCAGATCGCCAGCCAGGCCGCCAACGTCGAAGTTGCGGCGGCTGACGCGCGGCTGGCGCAAGCCAATCTCGACCGTGCACTCAAGCTGGTCGAGCGCGGTTTCATTTCCAAGGCCGACGTCGACCGCCTGACCGCCACCCGCGACGCGGCCGTGGCGCGCGTTCGCGTGGCCCGGGCAAGCCTGGGAGAACTGGGCGCGCGTGCGGCGCGGCTCAACATCGTGGCGCCGGCGGCGGGGCTTGTCCTCACCCGCGCGGCCGAACCGGGCCAGATCGTCAGCTCGGGTTCGGGCGTGCTGTTCTCGCTTGCCCGCGACGGGCAGATGGAAATGCAGGCGCGCCTTGCCGAAGCCGACCTTGCGCGGTTGACAGTGGGCGCCACCGCCGAGGTGACGCCCGTGGGCACGACCCGCGTCTTCAACGGGCAGGTCTGGCAGCTTTCGCCGACCATCGACCAGCAATCGCGCGAGGGCATCGCCCGCATCGCGTTGTCCTATGATCCTGCGCTGCGTCCGGGCGGTTTCGCCAGCGCGACGCTGCGTTCGGGCACGGTCACCGCGCCGCTCCTGCCGGAATCGGCCATTCTGAGCGACGACAAGGGCACCTTCGTCTACGTCGTGGGCAGCGACAACAAGGCCCAGCGGCGCGACGTGAAGACCGGCGAGGTCGGCGCGCGCGGCATTTCGGTGGTCCAGGGTCTGGCGGGCAACGAGCGGGTGGTGCTGCGGGCGGGCGGATTCCTGAATCCGGGCGACGCGGTCCAGCCAGTCCTCGCCAAGTAGGGGCGGCTTCGTGAACTTCCAGAACATCTCGGCCTGGTGCATTCGCAACCCGGTCGTCCCGATCGTCCTGTTCCTGGGGCTGACCCTGGCGGGCCTCGTGTCCTTCATGCAGATGAAGGTGCAGGACAACCCGGACATCGAGTTCCCGATGGTGATCGTCTCGATCGCGCAGCCCGGTGCCGCGCCGACCGAGATCGAGAACCAGATCACGCAGCGCGTGGAATCGGCGGTCCGTTCGATCGCCGGGGTCGACACGCTCACCTCGACGGCATCGGAAGGCAACAGCCAGACGATGGTCCAGTTCAAGATCGGGCAGGACATCAACGCCGCGGTCAACGAGGTCAAGAACCAGGTCGACCAGATCCGCAGCGACCTGCCCGAAGGCATTCTCGAGCCGCAGGTCTTCAAGGTCGAGACGTCCTCGAACCCCATCGCCTACTTCGCCGTTGCCGCCGACGACATGACCATCGAGCAACTCTCGTGGTTCATCGACGACACCATCGCCAAGCGGCTGCTTACCGTGCCAGGCATGGCGGAAGTGAGCCGGTCGGGCGGCGTCAACCGCGAGATCGCGGTCACCATCGACCCGATGCGCATGAACGCGCTGGGCGTCACCGCCAGCCAGGTCAACGCGGCGCTGCGCCAGGTCAACATCAACGCGGCGGGCGGCAAGACCGAAGTCGCCGGTTCGCGCCAGTCGGTGCGCGTGCTGGGCAATGCGCGTGATGCCTATGCCCTGTCGCAGACCGAGATCGCGCTTTCGGGCAACCGCACCGTACGGCTCAAGGACGTCGCGGATGTCCGCGATTCCTACAGCGAGCTGACTTCGATCGCGAAGTTCAACGGCAAGGCGGTCGTCACGTTCTCGATGTCGCGTGCGCGCGGGGAATCCGACGTCTCGGTCTATGACGGCGCGCTCGAGGAGATGCGCAAGATCGAGAAGGAGCAGGGCGGCAAGGTCCACTTCGAGTTGCTGTTCACCTCGGTCAGCTACACCAAGGACCAGTACCGCTCGTCCATGAACGCGATGGTCGAGGGCGCGGTCCTTGCGGTCATCGTCGTGTTCTTCTTCCTGCGCGACTGGCGGGCGACGATCGTCTCGGCCATCGCCATTCCGCTCTCGTCGATCCCGACGTTCTGGGTGCTGGACCTGATGGGTTTCACGCTCAACCAGATGTCGCTGCTGGCGCTGGGCCTCGTGGCGGGCGTGCTGGTCGACGACGCCATCGTCGAGATCGAGAACATCGTGCGCCACATGCGCATGGGCAAGAGCGCATACCAGGCGGCGATCGACGCGGCCGACGAGATCGGCCTTGCCGTGGTGGCGACGACCTTCTCCATCGTCGCGGTGTTCTTCCCGGTGGCACTGATGCCTGGCGTTTCGGGGCAGTTCTTCAAGAACTTCGGCCTGACCGTCGTCATCTCGGTGCTGTTCTCGCTGCTTGTCGCGCGCATGATCACGCCGATGATCGCGGCCTATTTCCTCAAGGCCCACGGCGAGGCGGAGCATGGCGGCGGGCCGTGGATGGACCGCTACATGAAGGTGCTGGGCTGGTCGCTCGATACCGCGAAGGCGGCGGCGTATCGTGCCGCGCATCCGGGACGACGTTTCCGCGCCCGGCTGCGCGACCATCGTCTGTGGATGATGGGCATCGGCTTTGGCGCGCTGCTGCTGACGCTTGTCATGTTCGCGGTGATCCCGACGCAGTTCTTCCCTGATACCGACAGCGATTCGAGCACGGTCAGCATCGAGATGGTCCCCGGCACCACGCTGCAGCAAACCGAGAAGAAGGTGCAGGAGATCGTCACGCTCCTCAGCAAGGAACAGGAGGTCAAGTCGACCCTTGCTTCCGTGCGCGAGGCGAAGGCGAACATCTACGTCAACCTGAAGGCGGACCGCGAACGCTCGAGCCTCGAGTTCGAACGCCAGATGACGCCGCGACTGCAGCAGATTGCGGACGTGCGTGCCAACTTCCAGGCCCAGGGTCCGAGCGGACCGGGCGGCGGTTCGGGGCGTCCGATCAGCATCATGCTGGCCGGGTCCGATCCCGAGCTGCTGCAGCGTACCGCCCAGACGCTGGTCGAGCAGATGAGCGCGCTGCCGCTGCTGGTGGCGCCGCGCATCAGCGCCGACCTGCGCCGTCCCGAAGTCATCATCAAGCCGCGCCTCGACCTGGCCGCGAACCTGGGCGTGACCACCCAGGCGCTGAGCCAGGTGATCCGTATCGCGACGCAGGGCGAGATCGACCAGAACAGCGCCAAGTTCTCGCTTTCCGACCGCCAGGTGCCGATCCGGGTCAAGTTGCCCGAGGATTCGCGCCGCGACCTGTCGATCATCGAGAACCTGCCGGTGCCGACCGCATCGGGCGGTTCGGTCCCGTTGTCTCGCGTGGCCGAGATCGGTTTCGGCTCCGGCCCCACGCAGATCCAGCGCTATAACCAGAGCCGTCGCGTCTTCGTTGGCGCCGACCTGCCCCCGGGCGTGGTCAAGGGCGAGGCGATGGCAGCGATCATGAAGCTGCCGATCATGAAGAACCTGCCGCAGGGCGTTTCCAACACGGCCGCCGGCGAGGACAAGTTCCAGGCCGAGATGATGAAGAATTTCGGCATCGCGGTCGCATCCGGCGTGCTGCTGGTGTTCTCGGTGCTGGTGCTTCTCTATCACCGCTTCATTTCGCCCCTGGTCAACATGGGCTCGCTGTTCCTGGCGCCGCTGGGTGGCCTGATCGCGATCTGGCTGCTTGGCCAGTCGCTTTCGCTGCCGGTGTTCATCGGCATCCTGATGCTGTTCGGCATCGTGGCGAAGAACTCGATCCTGCTGATCGACTTCGCGCTGGAAGAGATGGCGGCGGGCAAGGGCAAGCTCGAGGCGGTGATGGAAGCGGGGCACAAGCGCGCGCAGCCCATCGTCATGACCACGGTTGCGATGGTCGCGGGCATGGTGCCGACCGCTGTTGCCATCGGCGGCGATTCCGGATGGCGCGCGCCGATGGGCATAGTGGTGATCGGGGGGCTCACGCTTTCCACGCTGCTGACCCTGCTGATCGTGCCGGCCGGGTTCAGCCTTGCCGATGGTGTCGAGAAGCGGATCGGTCCGTGGCTGGCCCGCAAGGTGCTGGGGTATGAGCCCGAGCATCGCCATGCCGCGACCGCGCGGAACGATACGGCGCACGGGGCATTCCCGGCGGAGTGACCGCAGAACCAACCGAGCTGGCCGGTCCGTCCCTACCGGCATATCGCGCAGCGGGCCGCACGGCCGTGGCACGCGCACAGGCCGCCCTGCCCGACAGGGCCAGGCGCATGCGCATAGTCGCGACCTTCCTGCTCGTGCTGATGGCCGTGCTCTATGCGTTCAGCCGGCGGTACGAAGGGCTGCACCCGGCGGTCGGTTTCCTGCGCGCCTTTGCCGAGGCGGCGATGGTCGGCGGGCTGGCGGACTGGTTTGCGGTGACTGCCCTGTTCCGCCATCCGCTCGGCCTGCCCATCCCGCACACCGCGATCATCCCGGAGAACAAGGATCGCATTGCCGATACGATGGCGGCGTTCCTGCAGACCAACTTCCTGACCCCGCAGGTGGTGGCGCGGCGCATGGGCGCGGTGAACTCGGCTGCCGCGATGGGCGCATTTCTGGCCGACCCGCGCGCCGGCGAAAGCCGCCTGCGCGACGGCGCCGCCGGACTGGTGGCGGACGTGCTGGAATCGCTCGATCCCGAGGAGCTTGGCGGGCTGGCCAAGGGCGCGCTGAAGGCGCAGCTCGAAAGGCTGGAGCTTTCGCCGCTGCTGGGCCAGTTGCTGGGCGCGGCGATTGCCGACGGGCGGCACATGCCCGTGATCGAGAGCCTGATCCGCAAGGCCGCGGAGACGATCGAGGCCAACGAGCCGCTGATACAGGCGACGATCCACGAGCGTGCCAACACGATCCTGCGCTGGACCGGCCTCGACGAGAAGCTCGCCAACGCAATCCTCGACGGCCTCTACAAGCTTCTGGCCGAGACACTGGTGGTGCCCGACCATCCCGTGCGTCGGAAGATCGAGGACGGCCTTGCCGCATTGGCGCACGATCTGGTCCACGATGCCGAGATGCGCGCGCGGGTCGAACGGATGAAGACCGAAGTCCTCGCCAATCCTGCCTTTGCCCGTTGGCTCGACGCGCTGTGGGAGCGCGGTCGAACCCGGCTCCTGCAGATCGTCCGCAATCCCGAGGGCGCGCTTGGCGGACAGCTCGGGGCCAGCCTTGCCGAGCTGGGCCTTGCCCTTCAGCGTGACGAACGGCTGCAGCGGGTGGTCAACCGCTTTGCCCGCAGGACGCTGGTCGGCGTCTCGACCCGCTATGGCGCGCAGATCGTGCGGCTGGTGTCGGAAACGGTGAAGCGCTGGGATGCGCGGACCGTGACCGACCGCATCGAAGGCGCGGTGGGCCGCGACCTACAGTTCATCCGCATCAACGGCACGTTGGTCGGCGGGCTGGTCGGACTGCTGCTCCATGCCGTGGACCTTGCCCTGTGACCCTGCCCGGCATCGACGTGAGCCCGCCTCGCATCGAAACCGACCGCCTGACCCTGACCGTCCCGGGGCGCGAGGATTACATCCTGATGCGCGATCTCGTGGCCGATCCGGAAGTGCACCGCTATCTGGGCCCCAGGCCCGACGATCCGACTACCGACATGTTCTCGCGCGCGCTGCGAGCGGCGGGGTCCTGGCATCTCTATGGCTACGGCCTGTTCCTTGCGCACGAGAAGGCGTCGGGTGCGTTTGTCGGCCAGCTTGGCGTGTTCCATTCGCTGCGCGGCTTCGGCAAGGGCATGGACGACGTACCCGAGGCTGGCTGGATCCTGGCGCGCGAACATTGGGGCAAGGGCTTAGCGCGGGAAGCGATGCAAGCCGTGCTCGACTGGTTCGACGCGGCGCAGGGCCCGCAGCGCATTGCCTGCATGATCGAGCGCGGCAACGCGGCCTCGGTCGCCCTCGCCGAACGACTGGGCTTCGTGCGCTACGGCGAGCACGAACTGGCCGATGGTGTAATCGTCGACCTGCTGGAGCGCACCTAGGCGGCGTTCGGTCCGGTTTCAGGCCTGCCTGGCCCCCCACGCGCGCAAAGCAGCACTGCGACGCGCGATTGCAGGTCCTCGATGGTGAACGGCTTGGTCAGGATGTCGATGCCCGGTTCCATGGTGTCGCGCTGGAGGATTACGCTGTCGGCATAGCCGGTGACGAAGAGGACTCCCAGGTCCGACCGCCGCCGCCGCGCCTCGTCGGCCACCTGGCGGCCGTTGAGGCCGCCGGGAAGCCCGACGTCGGTGACGAGCAGGTCGATCCCCGGGTGGCGTTCGAGCATCGCGAGCGCGGCGGGCCCGTCGTGCGCCTCGAGGCATTCGACACCGATCAGGTCGAGCGCATCGACCATCATCATGCGCACCGTCGGCTCGTCGTCGACGACGAGGACCGTCGCGCCAGGCAATTCGGGCTGCGGTTCGTGAACGCCGGTTTCGCGAGGGACTTCGGCCGGGCCCTCGTGGCGCGGAAGGTAGATGCGGACCTGCGTGCCTTCGCCGGGGCGGGAGCGGATGCGCACGATACCATCGCTCTGCCGGGCAAAGCCGTAGACCATCGACAACCCCAAGCCCGTTCCGCGCCCGGTCGGCTTGGTGGTGAAGAACGGCTCGAACACGCGGTCGAGATCCTCTTCCGGAATGCCGACGCCGGTGTCGCTCACGGTTATCGTCACGTAGTCGCCTGGCGGAAGGCCCCGCTCGGTAGCGCTGGCTTCGTCGAGGGTGACGTTATCGGTTTCGATGGCAAGTCGACCGCCGTCCGGCATGGCGTCGCGAGCATTGATGCACAGGTTCAGCAGCGCGTTCTCGAGCTGGTTTGCATCGACCAGCGCGGCCCATAGCGCGGGGTTGGTGCGCACCTCGACCGCGATCTGCGGGCCGACCGTGCGCCGCACCAGTTCGGCGAAATCGACCAGCAGGCGGTTCGCCTCGGTCGTGCGGGGGGACAGCGTCTGGCGGCGTGAGAAGGCAAGCAGGCGGTGCGTGAGCGCGGCCGCGCGGTGGGCCGCTCCGAGGCCCGCCGCAAGATAACGCTCTACATCGGCGGTGCGGCCCTGCTCCAGTCGTCGCGCGATCATCTCGAACGCCCCGGTGATCCCGGCGAGGAGATTGTTGAAATCGTGCGCAAGGCCGCCGGTCAACTGGCCGACCGCTTCCATCTTCTGCGCCTGCCTCAACGCGCTTTCGGCCAGCTCCCGCTGCGCCAGCGCATCGGCGACGCGCTGCTCGAGGGTTTCGTTCAGCTGGTGCAGAGCGCTTTCGGCGTCGACCCGTTCCGTGACGTCCTTGAAAAGGACTGCCACCAACCGGTCCTCGAAGGTTCCGAGGCGGAAGGCCGAGACTTCGAGATGGCGGCCGGTGACGACCAGTTCGTTGCGGAAGCGGATCGGTTCTCCGGTGCGCAGGACCTTGCCGTAGAACGCGATCCAGTCGTCAGCCTCGTCGGGCACCATCTCGCGCAGGTACTGGCCGACGACGTTGGGAATGCCGGTGTTGCGTTCATAGGCGGAGTTGGCGAGGACGTGGACGTAATCGCTGAGCGGACCATGCGGCCCGTCGAGAAACTCGATGACGCAGAAGCCATCGTCCATGTTCTCGAACAGGATGCGGTAGATCTCGCGGTCCAGCGCGGCAGCCTGCGGGGATGGGCGCGCTTTCGCCAATCCGTCCTTCACGACTGCGGCAATCTGGCGAGAGAAATCCTGGCGCGTTTCATCGCACGGCCAACGCGGCTTGTCGCAGTTGGTTCCCGGCGGGAACCGGCGCGTCCGGATAAGGAAAGAGGCCGGAAGGACTGATCCTTCCGGCCTCGTTTCTCAAGCGGTAGCTGCGTGGACTTAGAAGTCCATGCCGCCCATGCCGCCCATTCCACCGCCCATCGGCGGCATCGCGGGCTTGTCGTCCGGCTTCTCGCTGATCGCCGCTTCCGTGGTGATCAGCAGGCCCGAGACCGAGGCAGCGTCCTGAAGCGCGGTGCGCACGACCTTGGTCGGGTCGATGACGCCGGCGGCCTTCAGGTTCTCGTAGGTGTCGGTCGCGGCGTTGAAGCCCTGGTTCTCGTCGTTCTCGCGCAGCAGGTTGCCCGAGACGACCGCACCGTCATGACCCGCGTTCGCGGCGATCTGACGGATCGGGGCCTGGATCGCGCGGCGCACGATGTCGATGCCCTTGGTCTGGTCGTCGTTGGCGCCCTTGAGGCCTTCGAGAGCCTTGGTGGCATAGAGCAGAGCCGTACCGCCGCCCGGGACGATACCTTCCTCGACTGCGGCGCGGGTGGCGTGGAGAGCGTCGTCGACGCGGTCCTTGCGCTCCTTGACCTCGACTTCGGTCGCGCCGCCGACCTTGATCACGGCAACGCCGCCAGCAAGCTTGGCAAGGCGTTCCTGCAGCTTCTCGCGGTCGTAGTCCGAAGTGGTGACTTCGATCTGCGCACGGATCTGCTCGACGCGGGCCTTGATCTCTTCGGCCGAACCGGCGCCGTCGACGATCGTGGTGTTGTCCTTGTCGATGGTGACCTTCTTGGCCTGGCCGAGCATGGCGAGCGTGACGCTCTCCAGCTTGATGCCGAGGTCTTCGGAGATCATTTCGCCGGCGGTCAGCGTGGCGATGTCGCCCAGCATGGCCTTGCGGCGGTCACCGAAGCCCGGAGCCTTGACGGCGGCAATCTTGAGGCCACCGCGCAGCTTGTTGACCACGAGGGTGGCCAGCGCTTCGCCTTCGATGTCCTCGGCGATGATGAGGAGCGGACGGCCCGACTGCACCACGGCTTCGAGGATCGGCAGCATCGCCTGGAGCGACGACAGCTTCTTCTCGTGGATCAGGATGTACGGGTTCTCGAGTTCGACCGTCATCTTTTCCGGGTTGGTGATGAAGTAGGGCGAGAGGTAGCCGCGGTCGAACTGCATGCCTTCGACGACATCGAGTTCGAATTCGAGGCCCTTGGCCTCTTCAACGGTGATCACGCCTTCCTTGCCGACCTTCTCCATCGCCTCGGCGATCTTCTGGCCGACTTCGGTGTCGCCGTTGGCCGAGATGATGCCGACCTGGGCGATTTCCGACGAACCGGCGACCGGGGTCGAACGGGCCTTGAGGTTCTCGACGACCTTGCCGACGGCGATGTCGATGCCGCGCTTGAGGTCCATCGGGTTCATGCCGGCGGCAACCGCGGTCATGCCTTCGCGAACGATCGCCTGTGCAAGAACGGTCGCGGTGGTGGTGCCGTCACCGGCCGCGTCGTTGGCCTTCGAGGCCACTTCGCGCAGCATCTGGGCGCCCATGTTCTCGAACTTGTCCTTGAGCTCGATTTCCTTGGCGACCGAAACACCGTCCTTGGTGATGCGGGGGGCGCCGAAGCTCTTGTCGATCACGACGTTGCGGCCCTTGGGGCCCAGCGTGACCTTCACGGCATCAGCGAGGATGTCGACGCCGCGCAGAATGCGTTCACGAGCGTCGCGGCCGAACTTTACGTCCTTGGCAGCCATGTCTTGTTCCTTCGAATTTCTTGAGTGGATTTCAGGACAGCAGCGTCGATCAGCCGATCACGCCGAGGATGTCCGATTCCTTCATGATGAGCAGGTCTTCACCGTCGACCTTGACTTCGGTGCCGGACCACTTGCCGAACAGCACGCGATCATTGGCCTTCACGTCGAGCGGGGTGATCGTGCCGTTCTCGGCGCGGGCGCCCGAACCAACGGCGACGACGATGCCCTCGGCAGGCTTTTCCTTGGCGCTGTCGGGGATGATGATGCCGCCGGCGGTCTTTTCCTCGGCTTCGACGCGGCGTACGAGCACGCGATCGTGCAGCGGACGGAAAGTCATGGATTGCTCCCTCTTCCAAGTTACTGAATGGGTCTTGGCACTCTCAACCCGAGAGTGCCAGCGGCGCGGATATGGGTGCCTCGTCATGGGCCGTCAATGGGCACCGTGAAGATTCTTTTCGCCGGGATGAACGAATTTCGCGACTGGCGTTCAGGCCGGGAGGAGGCCCAGTCGCGCACGGTTCCGCCAACGCCATAGCATGAGGCTGGCCACGACGACGAGGCCGACCATGAGGCCGATCCATACGCCCAGCCCGCCGAGCGGAGAGAAGAGCCCGAGGCCGACGGCCGTCCCCAGCCCGGGCAGCCAGTAGCCGAACAGGGCGAAGGCCATGGGAATACGCGTGTCCTGCAGGCCCCGCAGCAGGGCAGCGCCCACGGCCTGCGCGCCGTCGAACAACTGGAACGCTGCGGCAACCGCCATGTACTGCACCGCGAGGACGGCCATTGCGCGGTTTTCGGGCGCGTCGGGATCGACGTAGAGATGCAGGATCGCGCGCGGGGCGAAGAGCATGATGCTGGCGGTCACCACCATGAAGCCCATGCCGAGCACGACGGCGACCCGGCCTGCCCGGGCGATGGCGGCCCGCTCGCCAGCACCGAAGGCCAGGCCCACGCGGATGGTCGCAGCCTGGGCGACACCGAACGGCACCTGGAAGGCGATTGCGGCGAACTGGAGGGCGATCGTATGGGCGGCAAGCTCGACCTCGCCGATGCGTCCCATCAGGAAGGCGGCGCCGTTGAACATCCCCGCCTCGGCAAGGATCGTGCCGGTGATCGGCAGGCCCACGCGCAGCACGTCGGCGAAACGCTTCCACTCCGGCTTCCACCACCGGCCGGCCAGCCTGTAGCGACGCAGGCGGCGGTCGGAGCGGATCACCACGATATAGGCCAGGACCATCGCGCAGGTCGTGACTATGCTCGACAAGGCAGAGCCGGTGAGCCCCATTTCCGGCGCGCCGAGGTTGCCGAAGACGAAGACCCAGTTGCCGAAGGCGTTGATGGCCACTGCCATGCCGGTGATGACCGTGCCGATCGTCGGACGGCCGAGCGTCGCCACGAAGGTGCGCAGCAGCGCCGAGATCGTGGAAGGAATCGCCGCCCACATCAGGACGTTGAGAAACGGGACGGCAAGCGCGATGACTTCGGGCTGCTGGCCGGTGACGCGCATCAGCGGACCGCCGAGCAGGCAGACGCCCATGGCGAACAGGCCAGCCAGGGTTCCCGCCCAGGCCGCCATGCGCACGGTTCTGCGCACTTCGCGAACGGCGTGCCGGCGCCGACCGAGTTCGGCCGCGATCAGTGGCGATGCCGCGCCGACAAGGCCCGAGAGGCTCCAGACGAGAAGGCCGAAGAGCGACACCGACAGCGAGGAGGCGGCAAGCGCCACCGGCCCGAGCCGCGCCACGAACACCACGTCCACCGCAAAGACCGCCATCTGCAGCAGGTTCGCCCCGACCATCGGCGCGGCGAGACGGAGCATCGCGCGCAGTTCTTCGGTCCAGTGTACGGGCGGCTTTTCAAACATGGGGAGCGGGGCCATAGGGCGAGTGCGACCCCAAGGAAAGAAGAGTCCTCCGGGCACGGAAATTTTGGTTCCGTCCGGCGTTGATCGATCCAGGGGCCGCTGCGCTGCTGGCGGAAAGAACGAAAGGCGACAGACATGCACCCTATTTTCAACACCTCGATCGCGGCGGCGCTCGCACTGTCGCTTGCTGCCTGCGGCGGTTCGAAGAGCGGGAATGAGGGCGACGCGTCCGGAGAGACAGCCACGGCCACCGGCACGGCCACCGGCACGACCAGCCAAGCCCCTGCCGCCACCGAGGCCACGCCGGTCTCGGCCGCTGCGGCCGATGCCGCGCCATCCTCGTTCGCGATCTGCAAGTCGTGCCATTCCGTCGAGAAGGGCAAGCACGTGATCGGGCCGAGCCTGTTCGGCATCTACGGAACAAAGGCAGGGGACGTCGCAGGCTATTCGTTCAGCCCCGCCATGAAGGCGTCGGGTCTGACCTGGGACGATGCGACGCTCGACAGGTTCCTCGCGAGCCCGATGAAGACGGTGCCGGGTACGCGCATGACTTATGCCGGCCAGCCCGACGCGGCCAAGCGCCAGGAACTGATCGCCTACATCAAGTCGCTGAAGTAGGCTCTGCTTTCGCAATTCGCGTTTCAAAGCGTGTCCCGCCGCCCGCTGCAGGTTGACCCGCGCGGGCGGGGGTGACAGCGTTCCGGCATGGAGAGGACGCACGAATTGGCCGGGCGCGCGAAGGCGCGTCACGGTCCCAATCTTTCGCGATTGGCGGTGCGGGCCGCCACCCTGCTGCTGCTGCTTGCGGCCGTACAGGCGCTTGCGAGCCTCCTGTTCTACAACGCGATAGACCGGGAAACGCTGCGGGAAGATCACGCCCGGCGCGTGGCGGAACTGCTGGTGGTAAGCGACCGGGTCCACGATCTAGCGCCCGAGATGCTCGGGGCCATCATGAGCACCGGGCACCTCGAGGCAGTCGTTGCCGATACTCCGCTTGTTCCCCACCGCGACGTCGAAAAGGCCGTCGGGGAAATCCGCCGCCACATCCTTCGCTGGGAGCCCGGGCTTGCCAAGCGGGTCCTCCATCTCGGCATGGAGACGTCGCCGCAGGGGTCGCGCGACCTGGTGGGGGCGATGAAGCTGGAGGATGGCCGGTGGCTGAATTTCCGGTCGCGCGACATCGGCACCGGATGGCCCATCGCGCTGCGGGCGACTGTGCTGACGCTGGTGACAGCGGTCCTCGGACTTGGGCTGGCGCTGTGGTCGCTGCGCATCATGACCCGGCCGTTGCGGGACCTTACCGACGCCGCCGACGAGATCGGCAGGGGGCAGTTCGTTCCGGTGGAAGAGCGCGGACCCGACGACCTGCGCAGCCTGGCTCGATCGATGAATGCCATGCAGGGGCGCATCGCCGCGATGCTGGAGGACCAGGCGCGCTCGTTCGAGGCGATAAGCCACGACTTGCGCACGCCGCTGTCGCGCGTGATGATCGCGGCCGACCTTGTCGACGACGCCGAGATCGCGGGCCTGATCCACGACAGCACTGCGGAAATGGAAGCCATGCTGATGTCGTTGCAGCAATACCTGCGCGCGCAGCACCTTGCCGCCGACCCGGAAGCGATGGACCTCGGCGTTGCGATAGCGGATCTTCTGCAAGGGGCGTTTCCGGGCCGGACGGAACTGATCGTCGCGCCGCATGCGGTGGTGCGAACCTGGCGGGAGCCATTGCTGCTCGCCTTGCGGCCTCTGGTCGAAAATGCCGTGCAGCACGGCGGCAAGGCGCGGGTCACGGTTGCGCCTGACGCCGAAGGACATTGGACGGTGACCATTGCCGACAATGGCCCGGGCATCCCCGAGGACCAGTTCGAACGGATCCTCGCGCCCTTCTACCGGATCGATGAAGCGCGGGCCCGCGACACCGCGGGGTTCGGGCTGGGCATCCCGACCGCGCACCGGCTGTTGCAGCGTTTCGGCGGCGAGATCGGCTTCGGCAGTGCGGACGGCGGCGGCCTGCTGGTTCGCGTCAAGGTTCCGGTCGCGCCATCCGATGGCGACTGAGGACGCGCAGCCGTGACCCAAACGAAAAGGGCGGCCCCGGAGGACCGCCCTTTCCTGTTTCTCGGCTTGAACAAGCCGAAGAAGCTTACTTGACCTCGACGGTGCCGCCGGCTTCTTCGATCTTCTTCTTGATGTCTTCGGCTTCAGCCTTCGACACGCCTTCCTTGATCGCCTTCGGAGCGCCTTCGACCAGCGCCTTGGCTTCGGTCAGGCCCAGGTTGGTGATCGCGCGGACTTCCTTGATGACCTGGATCTTCTTGCCGCCGTCGCCGGTCAGGATGACGTCGAATTCGGTCTTCTCTTCAGCAGCTTCGGCAGCAGCGGCCGGAGCAGCGGCAACAGCCACGGCAGCAGCGGCGCTCACGCCCCAAGCTTCTTCGAGAGCCTTGGCGAGGTCAGCGGCTTCGAGGACGGTCAGCTTCGAAAGTTCTTCAACGAGCTTGGCGATATCGGCCATGGTATTTCACTCCTGATCTTGTGGTGCCCGTGAGCCCTGATGGCGTCGCCGGGCGGATTTCGAACAATCTTATGCGGCTTCCTTGGCGTAGGCGCCGAAGACGCGGGCCAGCTTCGCTGCCGGGGCAGTCGTGAGCTGGGCGATCTTCGTGGCCGGAGCCTGGATGAGGCCGATGAGCGTGCCGCGCAGTTCGTCGAGGCTGGGCATGGAGGCGAGCGCCCTGACCCCGGCTTCGTTGAGAACCTGCGAACCCATTGCACCACCGACGATTTCGATCTTGTCGGTGGTCTTGGCGAACTCGACCACTGCCTTGGCGGCAGCAACCGGATCGGCGGACGCCGCGATTGCGGTCGGGCCGGTGAACAAGTCCACCAGACCTTCGTAATCGGTGCCCGCGACGGCAAGCTTGGCAAGACTGTTCTTCGCAACCTTGTAGGTCGCGCCCGCTTCGCGGATCTTCGTGCGCAGGGCGGTGGACTGGGCCACCGTCATGCCGAGGTTGCGGGTGATGACCACCGCGCCTGCCTCTGCGAAGACGCCGTTCAGGAAGGCGACCGATTCGGCTTTCTGCGAACGATCCATGCCTAACTCCTTCACAAATGACCGGGCGGGTCGCCCCGCACGGTCGGCTACGTGTGTCGATGGCCCGAAGGCCACCGGCGAGTCCGTGACAAGGGAAGGAGATGCGCGCGAAGCGCGAAAGGAGCCACGATCCTGGAGGAGCGAGGGGCCTGAAACTCTTTTCCCCGTCTAGGTTGGACATTAAGTGCGGGCAAATCCCGCACGCCAACTGTCTCGGACGGATGATCGGCGAACCCCGAAGAGGCCCACCGGTCGGTGCGGGCCTCTGGCGGATTCGAGGCTTTGAGTCAAGCTTTACGCGGTTTCGCCGCTTTCGGCTTCGTAGCCGAGGATGTCGCCCGGCTGGCAATCCAGTTCCCGGCAGATCGCCTCGAGCGTGGAGAAGCGGATCGCCTTGGCCTTGCCGGTCTTGAGGATCGAGACGTTGGCGAGCGTCAGGTCGATGCGTTCTGCCAGTTCGGTCAGGGTCATGCGGCGGGCGTGGAGCAGGTCGTCGAGTTTGACATTGATCGGCATCACACGGTCCCTTCCAGGTCTTCGCGCATCTGTGCGCCGGTACGGAACACGCGGGCGAGGATGAAGAGCACGAGGGCGAGCAGCAGGCCGTTGGTCGAGATGCCTGCCTCGACGTTCACGTTGGCGGCCTTGTCGGTCGCCTCCTCGATCATCGAACCGAGGATTCCGACGGGCAGAGAGACGATCTGGATCGCGACCGAAAGCCAGGCCATGGCGCGCAGGCGCTCTGCATTTACGGGCGTGAAGGGGTCGCCTTCCTCTACCGTCCTGACGATGGCGCGCAGCTTTTCCGCAAAGCGGTAGCTCGCCATCAGCAGCCCGGCGAGTAACGGAAGCAGTACAAGGATGAGCCAGTAGCTCGACCCGGCGCCGCCATTGGCGACGAGCTTGGCCACAACGAGATCATGCATCGCGACGATCGCGGCAAAACCTATGCCAATGCCGACCATGCCGATGACGAGCATGACCATCGTGAAGGTGAGCAGGGCCTTGGCCAATCCCAGCAGCGGATCGGTTCGAAGCGTGGACATGGGATTTCCCTCCTGGTGCGGGCGGCGGTCAGGCCGCGAGCGGAAGCTGGTAGGTCGCGGTGACCGGGCCATCGGCGAGGCCGAGTGTTGCCTGGCGCGTGCCCACCGACG
Organism: Novosphingobium aromaticivorans DSM 12444; assembly: GCF_000013325.1. Classification (GTDB taxonomy): domain Bacteria; phylum Pseudomonadota; class Alphaproteobacteria; order Sphingomonadales; family Sphingomonadaceae; genus Novosphingobium; species Novosphingobium aromaticivorans. The sequence continues at coordinate 29,591 of NC_007794.1, read as the reverse complement.
GCAACCACAGCGTGGCGGCCAGCAGCAGCGACAGGATCGCGGCGGCGGCATGGGGAGCGGGGCGGGGCATTGATCGTTCTCCGATATGGTCGATATCGAAAATCAATAAACGCGATTCGTTTTATCGTCAATCAATAATATTGAAAAACGATATGCCTCTTATTGTTGCGCGAGCATGCAGACTTTTAGCCGTGCAAAAAGAGCGACCCCGTCCGGGAGGGATGGACGGGGTCGCTCCCCCTCACCACGACGTGGCGACGGGTGAAGGTGGGGTACTTCGCGGCCGGCCGTTTCAGACCCGCGCGTATTCCGGCTGCCGGATGACCGGGCGTTCTGCGCTCCGCGCCGGGGCGTCGCTGCGTACGGTCATGGACTGGACCATGATGCGCGCGCGGCGGCGCCGCGCCTTGCGCGAGGTAAAGGGATTGGCGGCGTCGGGCGGCGAAGCGACGATACGCTCGACAAGGGCCTCGCGCTCGCTCGTGCTCGCCATCGGCGCGATGGGCGTCATGGCATGGGCGGGCGCGGTCGGCACCATGCGTGGTGCCGGAAGGGCGGCGCGCGTTTCGGCAAGCGGCCGGGCGGGCGGGCGGCTTGTCGCGGGCGGGACGAAATCGACGTCCGCCTCGTAGGCGCGGCGGCGGCGGGTCATGGCCAGGCCGATGCCGCCCAGAACAAGGAGCGTTGCCGCAGCGCCTACGGGAAGGGCCCATTCCGGCGTTGCATCACTATTCGCGACCGCCAAATCGTCCACGGTCGCCACAGGAGGCGCGTCGGCTGCGGGCGCGGGGGCAGGCGGCGCGACTGCCGCAACCGGTGCCACAAGTGGGACCGCCGAAGCGGTCGTCGCGGTGCTTGCCGATGGAGACGGGCGTGTGGACGCGCGAATCCGGGGCTGCGGGGCGGCACGGACTGGCGGTTCGGCAGTGGCGGGCGTTGTAGCAGCCGTGGTGCCGGCTTCCGGCGCGATGGTTGGTTCCTGGGCCGGCGTGGGAATGACGATCGTCGGTGCCGTGGTAGTTGGTGCCGTAGTAGTTGTGGCCGGAGCCGAGAGCACGGGGGCATCAGTCATTGGCGCCGTCGCGTCCTGTGCATGGGCGAGACCGGGAGAAAGCATCAGCATGGCTGAAATCGCCATGGTGTTGCGGGGCGATATGGCGTTGAGCTTTGTCATGAAGCTAAAACGCGACGAACCGCTGACAAGGTTCCCCGTTGGCGATGAGCCGAACGCGGATTGGCGGTGAAGCGATTTGATCTGTGACTTCCCGGGTCGTTTCTGAACGGCCGTTAAGCTATTCATCCTGCAACTTTGCCTTGACCGTAATTGTCGGTCGCATGGGTTTCGTCGGGCCGCGGTGTGCCCTTTGACTTCGCGGGCGCGGGCCCCTATATGCCGGTTCCTGTCCTCGCTTCGAGCAAGGTCGTCCCATGCGCAGGGGGTGGCCCGGGAAGGAAGCGAAAGGACATTCCATCTGACGCCAGAGGCTGCGGGCCATGACTTCCGTGAAGGAAGTTCGTGTGCCGTGCGGCCTTTTGCCGTTTGGTGGCGCCACATGCTGCGCGTGGCAGAATTTTCGCCGGTTTTCCGGCCGTTTGTTGAAGAGGCTCGTAACCTTTATGGCTACCAAGGCGACGTCTAGCAGGACGACTGGCCGCCCCGGCGTGAAGAAGCGCATCCGCAAGATCTTCGGTGACATTCACGAAGTCGTGCAGATGCCGAATCTGATCGAGGTCCAGCGCGAATCGTACGAGCAGTTCCTTCGCTCCGATCCCGCCACGGGCTACGTCTCGGGCCTGGAGAAGACCCTGCGCTCGGTCTTCCCGATCCAGGACTTCGCCGGGACCGCCAGCCTCGATATCAAGGAAAAGGACGGCTACGTCCTTGAATCGCCCAAGTACGACGTGAACGAATGCCGCCAGCGCGGCATCACTTACGCCGCGCCGATGAAGGTAACGCTCAAGCTCGCGACCTTCGAAGTGGACGCCGAGACCGAGACGAAGTCGCTCATCGATATCAAGGAGCAGGACGTCTACATGGGCGACATCCCGCTCATGACCGAGAACGGGACGTTCTTCATCAACGGCACCGAGCGCGTGATCGTCTCGCAGATGCACCGTTCGCCGGGCGTGCTGTTCGATCATGACCGCGGCAAGACCCACTCGTCGGGCAAGTACCTCTTCGCCGCCCGCGTGATCCCTTATCGTGGTTCGTGGCTCGACTTCGAGTTCGACGCCAAGGACATCGTCAACGTCCGCATCGACCGCAAGCGCAAGCTGCCCGTCACCGCGCTGCTCCACGCGCTGGGCCTGGGCGACGAGGACATCCTGCACCATTTCTACGACACCGTGACCTGGGCTCGCGCCGAGGGCGGCTGGAAGGTGCCCTTCGTGCTTGAACAGTGGCGCGGATCGAAGCCGGCGTTCGACATCGTCGACGCCAAGTCGGGCGAAGTGATCTTCCCGGCCGGCCAGAAGATCAGCCCGCGTGCAGCCAACAAGGCCGCGAAGGACGGGCTCGAGGCGCTGCTCATCCCGACCGAGGAAATCTTCGGCCGCTATGCCGCGCGCGACCTCATCGACGAGTCGACCGGCCGCATCTGGATCGAAGCCGGCGATGAAGTCAGCCCCGAGAACCTCGACCTGCTCGACAAGGCGGGCATCGACAATCTCGACCTGCTCGACATCGACCACATCTCGACCGGGCCGTGGATCCGCAACACGCTCAAGGCCGACAAGGCTCCGGATCGTGATCACGCGCTGGCCGACATCTACCGCGTCATGCGCCCCGGCGAACCGCCGACGCGCGAAACCGCCGAAGCGCTGTTCGACGGCCTGTTCTTCGACGGGGATCGCTACGACCTCTCGGCCGTGGGCCGCGTGAAGCTGAACATGCGTCTCGGCCTGGATTGCCCGGACACGGTCACCACCCTGCGCACCGACGACATCCTCGCGGTGGTCAAGGAGCTGGTGAACCTCAAGGACGGCAAGGGCGAAGTCGACGACATCGACAACCTCGGCAACCGCCGCGTGCGTTCGGTGGGCGAACTGCTCGAGAACCAGTATCGCGTCGGCCTGCTGCGCATGGAACGCGCGGTCAAGGAGCGCATGTCGTCGGTCGACGTGTCGACCGTCATGCCGAACGACCTGATCAACGCCAAGCCTGCCGTGGCCGCGGTGCGCGAGTTCTTCGGTTCGTCGCAGCTCTCGCAGTTCATGGACCAGACCAACCCGCTGTCCGAAGTCACCCACAAGCGCCGCGTTTCGGCGCTCGGGCCGGGTGGTCTGACCCGCGAGCGCGCTGGCTTCGAAGTCCGCGACGTCCACCCGACGCACTACGGCCGTATCTGCCCGATCGAAACGCCGGAAGGCCCGAACATCGGCCTGATCAACTCGCTGTCGACTTTCGCGCGCGTCAACAAGTACGGCTTCATCGAAACCCCGTACCGCAAGGTCGTGGACGGCAAGGTGACCAAGGACGTCATCTACCTGTCGGCGATGGAAGAGCAGAAGCACACCGTTGCCCAGGCTTCGGCCGAACTGACCGCCGACGGCTCGTTCGTCGAAGAGCTCGTCTCGGCCCGTCAGAACGGTGAATTCGTGATGGCTCCGCGCGACACGGTCACGCTGATGGACGTTTCGCCCAAGCAGCTCGTCTCGGTCGCGGCCTCGCTCATTCCGTTCCTGGAAAACGACGACGCCAACCGCGCGCTCATGGGCTCGAACATGCAGCGCCAGGCCGTGCCGCTGATCAAGGCGGATGCGCCTTTCGTCGGCACCGGCATGGAAGAGACCGTGGCCCGCGACTCGGGCGCTGCGATCTCGGCACTGCGCTCGGGCGTGGTCGACCAGGTCGACGCAACCCGTATCGTGATCCGCGCCTCGGGCGATATCGAACCCGGCCAGTCGGGCGTCGACATCTACCGCCTGCAGAAGTTCGAGCGCTCGAACCAGTCGACCTGCATCAACCAGCGTCCGCTGGTGAAGGTGGGCGACCTGATCGAGAAGGGAGACATCATCGCCGATGGTCCCTCGACCGAGTTCGGCGAACTGGCGCTGGGCCGCAACGTGCTCGTCGCGTTCATGCCCTGGAACGGCTACAACTACGAAGACTCGATCCTGATCAGCGAACGCATCGTGAAGGAAGACGTCTTCACCTCGATCCACATCGAGGAGTTCGAGGTCATGGCCCGCGACACCAAGCTCGGGCCGGAGGACATCACCCGCGACATCCCTAACGTCGGCGAGGAAGCCCTGCGCAACCTCGACGAAGCGGGCATCGTCTACATCGGCGCGGAAGTTCACCCTGGCGACATTCTCGTCGGCAAGATCACCCCGAAGGGTGAATCGCCGATGACGCCGGAAGAGAAGCTGCTGCGTGCGATCTTCGGCGAAAAGGCCAGCGACGTGCGCGACACCTCGCTTCGCCTGCCCCCGGGCGTCGCCGGCACGATCGTCGACGTGCGCGTGTTCAACCGTCACGGCATCGAGATCGACGACCGTACCCGCGCGATCCAGAATGAGGAAATCGAACGCCTCGCCAAGGACCGCGAGGACGAGCGCGCCATTCTCAACCGCGCGACCTTCAACCGCCTGAAGGACATGCTGCTCGGCCAGGTGGCCGCAGCTGCGCCCAAGGGCATCAAGAAGGGTGTCGAGATCGACGAGCAGGTCCTTGCCGATGTCGAGCGTCACGAATGGTGGAAGTTCGCGGTCGCCGACGACGCGCGCCAGCAGCAGCTGGAAGCGGTCAAGGCGCAGTACGACACGGCCGTCAAGGCGATCCAGGAGAAGTTCGAGGACCGCAAGGAAAAGCTCGAGCGTGGCGATGAACTCGCTCCGGGCGTGCTCAAGATGGTCAAGGTCTTCGTCGCGGTGAAGCGCAAGCTGCAGCCGGGCGACAAGATGGCCGGCCGTCACGGCAACAAGGGCATCATCAGCCGCATCCTGCCGCAGGAAGACATGCCGTTCCTCGAGGACGGCACGCCGGTCGACTTCGTGCTCAACCCGCTGGGCGTGCCGTCGCGCATGAACGTCGGGCAGATCTTCGAAACGCACCTTGGCTGGGCCGCCCGTGGCCTTGGCAAGCGCATCGGCGAGGCTCTCGACGCATGGCGTGAGGCCAACCCGAACCCCGAAGCCGGCCAGCCGCCGGAAGCTGTGCGTGAGTTGCTCAAGGAGATCTACGGCGACAACTACGCAGCCGAGATCGACGCCCGCAACGACGAGCAGATCATCGACTTCGCCCAGTCGGTTCGCCTTGGCGTGCCGATGGGTTCGCCGGTGTTCGACGGCGCGGTCGAGAAGGACGTGACCGACATGCTGCGTCTCGCCGGGCTCGATGAATCGGGTCAGGTGACGCTGTTCGACGGCCGCACCGGCGACGCGTTCGACCGCAAGGTCACCGTGGGCATGAAGTACGTGCTGAAGCTGCACCACCTTGTCGACGACAAGATCCACGCACGTTCGATCGGGCCTTACTCGCTCGTCACCCAGCAGCCGCTGGGCGGCAAGGCGCAGTTCGGCGGCCAGCGCTTCGGCGAAATGGAGGTCTGGGCGCTCCAGGCCTACGGCGCGGCCTACACGCTGCAGGAAATGCTGACGGTGAAGTCGGACGACGTGGTCGGCCGCACCAAGGTCTACGAAGCGATCGTCAAGGGCGACGATACCTTCGAGGCCGGCATTCCCGAGAGCTTCAACGTGCTCGTCAAGGAAATGCGCTCGCTGGGCCTCAACGTCGAACTGTCGTCGCTCGACGACACGGATGACGACGACGGTCTCGCCGAGGCGGCGGAGTAAGGATCACGGGCGGCGGCCTGACCGCCGCCCCCTTTCCCGCCCCGAAATTCACGTCCAACGCCTCTCCACGAGGCAAGGGAACGGCACTAAATGAACGACCTGACCAAATTCACCAACCAGATCGCCAAGCCCGAGACCTTCGACCAGATCCAGATCGGTCTGGCGAGCCCCGAGCGCATCCGCAGCTGGTCCTTCGGCGAGATCAAGAAGCCGGAAACGATCAACTACCGCACGTTCAAGCCCGAGCGCGACGGCCTGTTCTGCGCGCGCATCTTCGGTCCCGTGAAGGACTACGAGTGCCTGTGCGGCAAGTACAAGCGCATGAAGTACAAGGGCGTCGTCTGCGAAAAGTGCGGCGTCGAAGTCACCGTCACCAAGGTGCGCCGCGAGCGCATGGGCCACATCGAGCTGGCCGCGCCGGTCGCCCACATCTGGTTCCTCAAGTCGCTGCCTTCGCGCATCGGCCTGCTGCTCGACATGCAGCTCAAGCAGCTTGAGCGCATTCTCTACTTCGAAAGCTACGTGGTCATCGAGCCGGGCCTGACCCCGCTCGAAAAGTACCAGCTCCTGACCGAGGACGAACTGCTCGACGCGCAGGACGAGTACGGCGAGGACGCCTTCTCGGCCGGCATCGGTGCCGAGGCCGTCAAGCACATGCTGATGAACCTCGACCTCGTGCAGGAAAAGGAAGACCTGCTCCAGGAGCTGGCGACGACCAAGTCGGAGCTAAAGCCCAAGAAGATCATCAAGCGCCTCAAGGTCGTGGAATCGTTCATCGATTCGGGCAACCGCCCGGAATGGATGATCCTCGACGTCGTGCCGGTCATTCCGCCAGAACTGCGCCCGCTGGTGCCGCTCGACGGTGGCCGCTTCGCGACCTCCGACCTGAACGACCTCTATCGCCGCGTCATCAACCGCAACAACCGCCTCAAGCGCCTGATCGAGCTGCGCGCGCCGGACATCATCGTCCGCAACGAAAAACGCATGCTGCAGGAGGCGGTTGACGCGCTGTTCGACAACGGCCGTCGCGGCCGCGTGATCACCGGCGCCAACAAGCGTCCGCTCAAGTCGCTGTCCGACATGCTCAAGGGCAAGCAGGGCCGCTTCCGCCAGAACCTGCTCGGCAAGCGCGTCGACTATTCGGGCCGTTCGGTCATCGTGACCGGTCCCGAACTCAAGCTGCACCAGTGCGGCCTGCCCAAGAAGATGGCGCTCGAGCTGTTCAAGCCGTTCATCTACGCCCGCCTCGATGCCAAGGGGCTGTCGATGACCCTCAAGCAGGCCAAGAAGTGGGTCGAGAAGGAGCGCAAGGAAGTCTGGGACATCCTTGACGAGGTGATCCGCGAGCACCCGGTCATGCTGAACCGTGCGCCCACGCTGCACCGTCTCGGCATCCAGGCCTTCGAACCGGTCCTGATCGAAGGCAAGGCGATCCAGCTGCACCCGCTCGTCTGCTCGGCCTTCAACGCCGACTTCGACGGTGACCAGATGGCCGTCCACGTGCCGCTTTCGCTGGAAGCCCAGCTCGAAGCGCGCGTGCTGATGATGTCGACCAACAACATCCTCTCGCCCGCCAACGGCAAGCCGATCATCGTGCCTTCGCAGGACATGGTTCTCGGCATCTATTACCTGTCGATGGACCGCGCTGGCGAGCCGGGCGAAGGCATGATGCTGGCCGACATGGCCGAAGTGCACCAGGCGCTGGAGGCCAAGGCCGTCACGCTGCACTCGAAGATCGTGGCCCGCGTGCCCCAGACCGACGAGGACGGCAACCAGTACCTCAAGCGGTTCGAGACCACGCCGGGCCGCATGCTCATCGGCGAATGCCTGCCCAAGAGCCACAAGGTGCCGTTCGAGATCGTCAACCGCCTTCTCACCAAGAAGGAAATCGGCGACGTCATCGACCAGGTCTATCGCCACACCGGCCAGAAGGACACCGTGCTGTTCGCCGACGCCATCATGGCGCTGGGCTTCCGCCACGCTTTCAAGGCCGGCATCTCGTTCGGCAAGGATGACATGATCATCCCGGACAGCAAGGACGCGCTGGTTGCCGAGACCAAGGAACTCGTTGCCGACTACGAGCAGCAGTACCAGGACGGTCTCATCACCCAGCAGGAAAAGTACAACAAGGTGATCGACGCCTGGAGCCGCTGCGGCGACCAGGTGGCGAACGCCATGATGGAAGAGCTTAAGTCCTCGCCCATCGATCCGGAGACCGGTCGCCAGAAGCCGATCAACGCGATCTACATGATGTCGCACTCGGGCGCTCGTGGCTCCCCGGCGCAGATGAAGCAGCTCGCGGGCATGCGTGGCCTCATGGCCAAGCCTTCGGGCGAGATCATCGAGACCCCGATCATCTCGAACTTCAAGGAAGGCCTGACCGTCCTTGAATACTTCAACTCGACCCACGGCGCCCGAAAGGGCCTCGCGGACACCGCGCTCAAGACCGCGAACTCGGGTTACCTGACCCGCCGTCTGGTCGACGTGTCGCAGGACTGCGTCGTGATCGAGGAAGACTGCGGCACCGAACGTGCGCTGGAAATGCGCGCGATCGTGCAGGGCGGCTCGACCATCGCTTCGCTTGGCGAACGCATCCTTGGCCGTACCCTTGCCGAAGACCTGATCGAGGCGAAGTCGGGCGAAGTGATCGCGCAGAAGGGCGAACTGCTCGACGAAGCCGCGATCGCGAAGATCGAGGCTGCCGGCGTGCAGTCGGCGCGCATCCGCTCGCCGCTGGTTTGCGAAGCGACCCAGGGCGTCTGCGGCAAGTGCTATGGCCGCGACCTCGCTCGCGGTACGCCGGTTAACATCGGTGAAGCTGTCGGCGTCATCGCCGCGCAGTCGATCGGTGAACCGGGCACCCAGCTGACCATGCGTACCTTCCACATCGGTGGCGCGGCGCAGGTCAACGAGCAGTCGCACCTCGAGGCTATCAGCGACGGTACCGTGCAGTACCGCGACATCCCGACGATCACCGACAAGCGCGGCCGTCGTCTGTCGCTCGCCCGCAACGGCGAGATCGTCGTGATCGATACCGAGGGTCGTGAGCGCGCGATCCACCGCGTGCCCTACGGTACGCACCTGCTGCACGAGAACGGTGCGATCATCTCGCAGGGCGACCGCCTGGCCGAGTGGGACCCGTTCACCACGCCGGTGATCACCGAAAAGCCCGGTATCGTCCGCTACCAGGATCTTGTCGACGGCAAGACCCTGACCGAGCAGACCGACGAAGCCACCGGCATGTCGAGCCGCGTGGTGACCGAGAACCGCGCTGCGGGTCGTGGCAAGAAGGAAGACCTCCGTCCGCGCCTGACCCTGCTCGACGAGAACTCGGGCGAGGCCGCACGCTACATGATGGCGCCGGGCACGACGCTGTCGGTCGAGGACGGCCAGCAGGTGGAAGCGGGCGACATCCTTGCCCGTGCCTCGCGCGAAGCCGCCAAGACCCGCGACATCACCGGCGGTCTGCCGCGCGTTGCAGAGCTGTTCGAGGCCCGCAAGCCGAAGGACAACTCGATCATCGCCAAGATTGCGGGCCGCATCGAGTTCGTGCGTGACTACAAGGCCAAGCGCAAGATCGCGATCATCCCGGAAGAGGGTGAACCGGTCGAGTACCTGGTGCCGAAGAGCCGCGTGATCGACGTGCAGGAAGGCGACTACGTCAAGAAGGGCGACAACCTGATCTCGGGCTCGCCCGATCCGCACGACATCCTGGAAGTCATGGGCGTCGAGGCTCTGGCCGAGTACCTCGTCGCGGAAATCCAGGAAGTCTACCGCTTGCAGGGCGTGAAGATCAACGACAAGCACATCGAGGTGATCGTTCGCCAGATGCTGCAGAAGGTCGAGATCACCAACGGTGGCGACACCACCCTGCTGCCGGGCGAACAGGTCGACCTCGAGGAGATGCTCGAAACCAACGGCAAGCTCGAGGAAGGCCAGCAGCCTGCCGAAGGCAAGCCAGTGCTGCTCGGCATCACCAAGGCCTCGTTGCAGACGCGTTCGTTCATCTCGGCGGCGTCGTTCCAGGAGACCACCCGCGTGCTCACGCAGGCGGCCGTGGAAGGCAAGAAGGACTCGCTGATCGGCCTCAAGGAGAACGTGATCGTCGGCCGTCTCATCCCCGCCGGTACCGGCGCGGGCATGAACCGCATGCGCGTCGCAGCCTCCAGCCGCGATGCTGCCCTGCGCGCCTCCTACCGCAAGCTCCAGGAATCGCTGATCGCTCCGGCGACGGCGGCTGAAGAGCACGCGGCGGAACTCGCCCAGGGTCCCGAAGCAGCGATCGGCGACGATCCGCTGGCGACGGTCGAGGGCGAGACCCACGGCACCGATGCCGACGCGGGCGACTACCTGATCGAGGGTGACGAAGCCTGATCCGCTTCGCACGCTGAAACGAAAAGGCCCTGCAGGATCGCTCCTGCAGGGCCTTTTTCTTTTGCGAGGGAGAAGTAGTGCGGTGGCCGCCGTGGGCGTCAGGCAGCCGCCTCGCGACCGGCGCCACTGTCTGGGTCACCCTTCTCCTGCTTTGCCTTGAACTCCTCGTTGCTCATCTCGAGAAGTTTGCGAGCACCTTCGGCGTTGCGCTCGTCGAGCTTTTCCATGACCGCGCGGATGCGGGCGCCGCCCAGTGGAGAATGCGGATCACGCATGAGCATGCGTATCGTCGACTTCGCCTCCTCGAATTGGGCGCGAGAAACTTGACTCTCCGCCAGTTCCGCGCGGATTACACGGTCGTATGGCGCGAGCTCCAGCGCGCGGGAGAGAGCCTGCAAGGCGTTACCGGTGGGCTTGAACCCCTGACTCAAGAACGATGCGTAGTACAGGAACAGAGGTTGCGGGTGATCAGGGTCGATCGCGTTCGCCTTGAGAAATGCCGCGCGCACAGCGTTCCATTCGACGGGCGTCGCGCCGTTCCGGGACGCTTTGGCCAGCATCGCGCGCCCTTTGAGGACGTGAGCCTCGATCGCCATCGGGTCGATTGCGATTGCCGTGTCGGCAGCGGCCAGTGCAGCATCGACATGATCGGCTTCGAACTCCGCCATCCCGAGGATGGTCTGCACGAAGGCACTCGTGGGGTTGCGCGCGGCCATTGCCCGAACTTCAACCGCCAGCGGTTCGGCGTTCCCTTCTTCCAAGCCTCGGCGAATGCGCATCCAGAAGGGCATCGCTTCGGCATCTTCCTTGCTCAGCTCCCGTACGTTCACCTGAGCGGGGCGCAAGGTTTCCCCCTTTATGAGGTAGTAGGGCATCGTGACCTTCCGGCCGTACGATTGAAGATCTAGTTCGAGCTGACGCAAATCGCCGAATGCCGCGATGGCGGCATCCCGGTCGTTCAGCCCGCGGCTGAGCGCACCTGCATATGCGGCGAGTTGCCCTTCCCGCGAGGCCTCGAACGTCAGCATGTGATAAAGCAGCCACGCGCGGGGGTAGAACTGGTCGAACGCCAACTCGCGCCGCGCGAAATAGGCCTGGCTGTCGACCAGCATTTCGGCGGGCACGGAGACCTGGTGCGTCAATTGCCAGCCGCGCCACTGCCCTGGCAGCCCGAGGCCGATCGAACCGTTCTTCTCGAAGCGTGCGGTTGAGACGAACTCGGCGAATCCCTCGTTCAGCCATATCGGGTAGAGGATCGACTGGTTTTCCGAAACGAAATGGTGCGCGTACTCGTGCAACAATACGCCCTCGGCGAAACCGTTCTCACCGGTCTCCTGCACAATGAATGGCGGGACGATCGCGTATGACGCGCCTGCGATCGAGGAGTAAAAGCCACCGACGTAGTTTCCGCCCTTTCCGAACAGGCGGGCGACATCGATCGGCGACTGCACCATGAAAATGGTGACCCGGTTCGACGGGGCGATAGGTTCGTCAGTCCGACCGGTAAGCTGACGCAGCGCTGCGTCAAAGCGCTCGAGCTTGGAGGCCATTATCCGGACTTGTTCAGTCCCGCGGTCGGAATAGACCACGAAGTGCTTGCTTGATGCCTCGTACCATTTTGCCTGAACTGGCATGGCGAGGCAAAGCGCCGCCAAGGCGCTGGCTGTTCTTAATAAAATTCGACGCACGAGACCCCCGGTTACTGCCCAAATGCGCAACATAACCGTTTGCTTCAAAACGGCAAACGCACTCGCGCGGCCGTTACTGCAGGAGAGGGTGCGCCCTCGGCTGGCCCTGGTGGAGGGCCAGCCGTCTCGGGCTCGCTCCGGTGGAGCGAAGGGCCTTTCTCAGCGGACCTTGCGGTGTTCGCCCTTGACCCAGCGCACGGTGCCCGACGAGGCGCGCATGACGACGCTCTCGGTGGTCATCGTGCCGTTCTTGTGGACCTTCACGCCGGCGAGAAGCGAACCGTCGGTCACGCCGGTGGCGGCGAAGATGCAGTCGCCCTTGGCCAGTTCGATCAGGTCGTATTGCTTGTTCAGGTCCTCGATGCCCCACTTGCGGGCGCGGGACTTCTCGTCCTCGTTGCGGAACAGCAGGCGGCCCTTGAACTGGCCGCCAACGCAACGCAGCGCCGCAGCGGCAAGGACGCCTTCGGGCGCGCCGCCGGTCCCCATGTACATGTCGACGCCGGTTTCCTCGTTCGTCACCGCGATCACGCCGGCAACGTCGCCATCGGGGATCAGCGAGATGCCGCAGCCGAGGCTGCGCAGTTCCGCGATGAGATCCGAATGGCGGGGGCGATCGAGCACGCAGACGATGATGTCGCCCGGCTGCACGCCCTTGGCGGCGGCAACGGCGCGCACGTTTTCGCTCGGCGTCTTGTCGAGGTCGATGATGCCTTCGGGGTAGCCCGGGCCGACCGCCAGCTTGTCCATGTAGACGTCGGGCGCGTTGAGCAGGCCGCCTTCTTCGGCCACCGCGAGCACGGCCAGCGCGTTCGGGCCGGCCTTGGCGGTGATCGTCGTACCTTCCAGGGGATCGAGTGCGATGTCGATCTTCGGCCCGGTGCCGGGGGCCGCGCCGACCTTCTCGCCGATATAGAGCATCGGCGCTTCGTCACGTTCGCCCTCGCCGATCACGACGGTGCCATCCATCCACAGTTCGTTGAAGGCGGCGCGCATGGCCTCGACGGCGGCGGCATCGGCCGCCTTCTCGTCGCCACGGCCGATCAGGCGCGATGCGCCGATCGCGGCGGCCTCGGTCACGCGCACCATCTCGAGCACGAGGACGCGGTCGAGGACGTGGGATGCGGCGGGGTTGGTGGGCTTGTCGGTCACGATGGCTCCCTATCTGGTCGTGCGCTCAAATTGCTATGCACCGCGTGCGTTCAGCCGGAGTGCAGGTGCCGCCCGGCAGGACCCGGATCGACGTACGCCACGAACTGTGCAAACGTATGCGTGAATATCATCGTGTCGCGCAAAGGGCTTTGCATGGCACAGGTGACATTGGTGTGACCTAGGCACTAGACGCGAGGGAAGGGTCTTGTCGAGACGGACAGTTGCGGTTCTGGCGGGCTTGGCGCTTCTTTTTGGCGCGATTCCCGCGGCTGCGCGGCAGCAAGCGGCATCGGGAGGCGCAGTCCAGGGACCGGTCGTGCCCGGTGCCGCCATGCAGGAAGCCGATGCGACGACGTCGCAGCGCCTGCTCGCCGGAACGCAGGCGGAGCGCTGCCGCCCGATGCAGAGGTCGGATGGAACCATCGTCGTGTGCGGCGGCAAGGAAGCGAGCGAGCGTGAGCGCATTCCGCTGCGCGACGAGACCGACAGTGCGAAATCGACCAACGACGGCCTGCCGCGCGCACCCAACGTATCGGGCCTGCGCGATTGCAGCCGCGGTTGCCTCGGCATCGGCGGTGTACCGCCGCCGATGTACTACTTCGATATCAAGGCCTTGCCGCCTCCGCCGCCCGGATCGGACGCCGATCGCATCGCCAAGGGCGAGATCCCGGCCCCCTGAGCAGGGGGCTCTGCGGCCTCATTCGCCGAGGATGTGCATGACCAGCGGCGGCTCGGCCAGGACGGGCGAGCCATCGAGAAGGCGCAGTGCTTCGGCGATGGCGCTTTCCGGGCCTTCGTGCGTGACCATCGACACCATGACCGGTGCATCGTCCTGCCCACCCTTCTGGATGAAGCTCTCGATCGATACCCCGGCGTCGCGCATGGCGGCGGTGATTTCGGCCAGCACGCCCGGACGATCGGCCACGTTGAACCGGATATAGGCCTTGCCCCTGCGGTGGCCGGTTTCGGCCGGAGCTGCCCTTTCCAGTTCCGCGACCGGGATCGAGAAGGGCGCGCCGATGTCGCCGCGCGCGATGTCGATGAGATCGGCGACCACGGCGCTGGCGGTCGGACCATCGCCGGCCCCCGCGCCCTGGAACAGCAGCCTGCCCACGAAATTGCCCTCGGCGACGACCGCATTGGTCGCGCCGTCGACATGGGCGAGCGGATGGTCGCGATGGACGAGGTGCGGGTGGACCCGCTGGAACAGGCGGCGGTTGCCCGCAGCGTCCATTTCCGTCTCGGCCATGCCGATCAGGCGGATATAGTAGCCGAGCACATCTGCCTGCGCGATGTCGGCGGCAAGGACGCGGCGGATGCCGGTCGCGGCCACGGGCTTGAAGTCCACCGCCGTGCCGAAGGCGATCGACGAAAGGATCGAAAGCTTGTGCGCGGCGTCGATGCCGTCGATGTCGAAGGTCGGGTCGGCTTCGGCATAGCCCTTGGCCTGCGCCTCGGCGAGAACGTCGGCGAAATCGCGGCCGGTGTCTTCCATCGTCGAGAGGATGTAGTTGCAGGTGCCGTTGAGAATGCCATAGACCCGTGCGATCTCGTTGGCGGCGACGCCTTCCTTGAGTCCCTTGATAACGGGGATGCCGCCAGCGACCGCAGCCTCGAATTTCAGCGCCACCTTGGCGGCTTCTGCCTTTGTGGCAAGTTCCACGCCGTGGTGCGCGATCATTGCCTTGTTGGCCGTGACAAGAGCCTTGCCGGCCTCGAACGTGGTCCGGGCGAGCGCCAAGGCGGGGCCATCGGCGCCGCCGACGAGTTCGACCACGACGTCCACGTCAGGACGCTCGCCGAGGATGACCATGTCGTCTTCCCAGGCATAGCGCGACACGTCGAAGCCGCGGTCCTTGTCGCGATTGCGTGCGCTGACGGTGGTAATGACTATCGGCCGGCCCGCGCGGCGCGCGATCAGATCGGCGTTCGCCTCGATCAGCCGGATCACTCCGCCGCCTACCGTGCCAAGTCCGGCCAGCGCGATGCGCAATGGTTCGCTCATGTCATTCCCGTCTGTCTGGATTCCCGCGCGGGCCTTAGGGGAGGCGGCCGCGCGGGGCAACAGCGGGAATCGTCAGTTGGAGATCGCAGGCCGCGAGCGGCTGCACGTGCCAAGCTCTGCGAGGACGAAGGCGTAGTCCTCTTCCGCCGCGCGGTGGTCTTCCGCGCTGCCGGAAAGCCCGGCCTCCGCGGGCACCGTTTGCGGCAGGAAGCAGGCTAGCCGGTACCAGGTAAGCGTATCGCGCGCCGGAGGGCGGGCCGCCTGATCGACGATTTCGGAGAGGCTTACCCCCCAGGTCCGCCCCGAGCCCGGGCGGCGGACCACGGACAGCGAGATCGGTGCGCCGGTGGCCGTCTGCAGGAAGATCTGCGTCTCGCCTTCGCCAGCGAGGTTGCCGGGCACGAACAGCACCTCGCGCAGGGCCTTGATCCGGGGGGCGGCGCCATGTGCCAACAGCTCGGTCAGGATGCCGCGCGTCCGCGCCTCGCGTTCCGCCGTCCATGCGATCTGCGCGCCGCCATCGACCAGGCGCAACTCGCCCGGGCGTCCCGGCACTGTCCGGGCGAACACGATCATCTGCGCCTTGGCAAGCTTGGGCGTCTTGCCGCGGGCGTCGAGCGGTACGTCAGCCAGATAGCTGACCGCCTCGCCCATGGCCGTTCCGGCAAGCACGGCCTGCGTCCTGGCCTCGACCAGCATGCGCGCCATTCCCGGGGCAAGGCCGGGCGCTTGCTCGGGCTTCAGGCGACTTGCTTTCCGTACCTGGACACGCAGGACAACCTCCGATGCGTCTGAAAGGTCGGCAAGATCGGCATAGGTCATGCTGTCCGGCGCGGACGGCGAAACACTGCTGACAGCGGTGCCAGTGGCGCGAATCATGGGCTGCTGAGCCAGGGCGGTCCCCGGAACGAATCCGGACCAGAGATTGAGGGCGGCGGCGGCGACAATGGTGTGCAGTGCAGCAAACTTCGGCATTCTGGGGTCTCCGGCCGCCCGAGGGTCGGCAGCCAAGCTTCGTTTTCCGTCAATTTCAGGCAGTGCAACCCTGAATCGATGGTTAACCGATAAAGCATTTGCGCGGCTTTGGCTTCGCCGTTAAAGATGCGCCCGTTCGGGCAATCCAAAAACAAGCAGCCCGACGCTTGCCGCCGCCAAACCCCCTGGTTTGATGTCGGCGGACCGGGTTGCCGGCAGGGTGGATTGAAATTTGCTGGATTGGCCTGCGGGTGGGACGGTGATCCTGCGCGCCGGCCCCACCTTGGTCAGGGCCGTCTTGCGTGCTCCGGGCCCGGGTGGGCGATCAGGAGTATTGGAGCTGAATGGCATACGCTGACCAACAGATGAGCGGTAACAAGATCACCGCGCTCATCATCGTTGCGATTCTTCATGTCGTCGTCGGCTACGCGCTCGTCACCGGGCTGGCGTACGAGGCGATCAAGAAGGTCAAAGAGGTGACCTCGGCGGTCAACATCGAGGAAGAGAAGCCGCCGGAGGAGCCGCCGCCGCCGCCGCCTCCGAAGGAGGATACGCCGCCGCCGCCGATCGTCGCGCCTCCGCCGCCGATCAGCTTCAACGCGCCGGCGCCGCAGGTCCAGACGGTAAACGAAGCTCCCGCGATTCCGGCTCCGCCGGCACCGGTGGCGCTTCCGGCCCCGCCTGCTGCGCCTCCGCCGCCGCGATTTACCCCCAAGGCTGCAACGCCGAAGGGTAACCCCGGCAACTGGGCGACGTCGAACGACTACCCATCGCGTGCGCTTCGCGAAGAGCGTGAAGGCACCACGGGTTTCCGTGTCACGGTCGGACCCGACGGCAAGGTTACGGACTGCCAGATCACCAGGTCTTCAGGCAGCCCCGATCTTGACGAGGCGACTTGCTCGAACGTCCGCCGCCGCGCGCGCTTTGCGCCCGCGATGGATGGCGAGGGCAACCCGACCACGGGCTCGTATTCGAACTCGATCCGCTGGGTCATTCCTAAGGACTGACCCCGGAACGGACACGAAGGCCCGTTCGACAGGCTTTCACGCACTTTGATTTGAATTGAAGAGGAAGACTCGCATGTCCATCTACACTCTGGCTGCTGCCGCCGGTGGCGCCGCGCCTCAGAACAAGTTCGGTTTCGCCGAAGCGCTGCAGCAGGGCGGTTTCATCGCCTACGCCACCGTCGTGATCCTTGGCATCATGTCGTTCGGCTCGTTCTTCATTCTGTTCACGAAGTTCTTCGAGCAGAACAAGATCCTCGGCCAGTACAAGACCATCCGCACCACCTTCTGGAAGGCTCCGACCCTCCGTGAAGGCGCTGCGAAGCTCGACAAGAACTCGGCCTGGCGCCAGCTCGTCGACGACGGCATCTCGGCTGAAGACCAGCACTCGAAGATGACCGACGCCCTCGAAGCCCACGACTGGCTGCACGGCTCGCTCGCCCGTTCGGAAGCTTCGATCAACTCGCGTCTGGCCAGCGGCCTGCCGTTCCTCGCGACCGTCGGTGCAACCTCGCCGTTCATCGGTCTGTTCGGTACCGTGGTCGGCATCTACCGCGCTCTGATCAACATCGGCCTCGCCGGTTCGGCCTCGATCGACAAGGTCGCTGGCCCGGTCGGTGAAGCTCTGATCATGACCGCGCTGGGTCTGCTCGTCGCCGTTCCGGCCGTGCTTGCCTACAACTGGCTGCAGGCTCGCAACAAGCGCATCGCCGAGCTGCTCTCGGGCTTCTCGACCGACGTTCTTGCGAACATCAACTCGAAGGGCACCGTCAAGCCGGCAATCGCTGCTGCTCCGGCGACCCCGGCCGCTCCGGTCAAGAAGTAAGAAAGAACCGGGCCGGCGGTTCGCTGCCGGCCCCTTTCCGGAAACGCGGGTCTCCTGCCGGAGGCCGTCCCTGGACCCCTCCGGCACTCCCGCGGCTCAGAACGGATAGGATGTAACCCATGGCAATGTCTGTAGGCGGCGCTGGCGGAGAAGAACGCCCGATGTCGGACATCAACACCACGCCGCTCGTGGACGTGATGCTGGTGCTGCTGATCATCTTCCTCATCGCGGTGCCGGTCGCGATCCAGACTATCGAAAAGCTCAAGGTGCCTGTGTTGCCCAGCGAGGAATCGCAGGACAAGGTGGAAAACCTGATGCTTTCGGTCGTCTCGACCGACGCCGCCGGCCGCAGCCCGAAGGAACCTGGATACGAGGGTTCCTCGCGCACCGGCCAGTGCCGCGTCTATTTCAACAACACGACCCCGGTGGACAACCAGGAGCTGTACCAGCAGGCTTTCAATCGCCTTGATGCGATCGTGAAGCGTGAAGGCGGCGCCGCCAACATGGACCCCGAGAAGATCCCCGAAGTCCACATCCGCGGCGACGTGAACGTCCCCTGGAAGTGCATCGCCGGTGCGATCTACAACGTCCAGTCGGCCGGTTACCCGAAGGTCGGCTTCATCTCGACCCCGGTCGATCCGAACGGCTAAGCCGCACGGTATCGGGCCAGAGAGCGAACAGGAGTACCAACCATGGCAATGAGCGGCGGCAAGGATGATGGCTCGCCGATGATGGAAATGAACACGACGCCGTTGATCGACGTCATGCTCGTTCTCCTCATCATGTTCATCATCACCATCCCGGTGGCCACCCACGCGGTGAACATCGACCTTCCGCAGCCTTCGCAGGTGCCAAACAACGTCACGATCGATCCGATCAAGAACAAGCTTGTGCTGACCGCGACCAACCAGATTCTCTGGAACGGCGCGCCGGTCAACTCCGGCCAGCTGGTCTCGATCATCCAGGCGACGAAGGGCATCGATCCCGAGCCGGAACTGCAGTTCCAGCCCGAGGAGTATGCGAGCTACGAAATCGCGAACCAGTTGATGAAGATCATCACGGACGCGAAGGTCACCAAGTTCGGCTTCGTCGGCAACGAGAACTTCGCCACCTTCCAGAAGGCTGGCCAGTAAGTCTCTCGCCGCAAGGTGCAGAACACGAAAAGGGAGCGGAGCAATCCGCTCCCTTTTTGCATGCTCGTCAGCGACGTCGAGCGGCCAACGCCTCTGCTATAGCGGTTATGGCCTTGGCCTCGCGCTCCTCCCAGCTTCCGCCCACGCGGATCCAGGAAACGCCGGCGCACCGGAGCATCGTTTCCGCGAGCTGGCCGAACCTGCGGCGCTCCTCCGTCGACCCGAACAAGCGCGTGCCGTCCTCTAACCAAGGCACATCCGTTTCGAACAGGAGATAGAGGTCTGCCTTCGGATAGGCGAGAAGTGCACCGGGGATCTCGTCGAACAGCATTGCCGCCCACGCCGCCGTCATCAACTGATCGGTGTCGCTGATGAGGACGTCGGGCATGCCAGTCGCCAGCGCCTCGGTCGCCAGCTGGTGGCCTTCGGCAATGGCGAGAAGATCCGCCATCGACAGGTCGGTGCCGTTCCGCTCGCAATAGTCGCGGCCGTATTCGGGAACCCATGGCCAGCCGAAGCGGTGGTGCAGCCGTGCAGCCAGCACCGATTTTCCGGTACTTTCGGCCCCGTGGAAACACACTCTCAGCATGATCGTGCGGCCTTGGTCCATTGGCGCAAGCCCAGCACCGACAGCACGAGGAACACCGCGTACAGTGTCGCGAGGAGCGGAAGTCCACGAGCCAGGTAGAGCCCGATGCCGACCACGTCGATCGCCACCCAAAGGACCCAGTTCTCCACCCTGCGCAGCGAGAGCAGAATCTGCGCGGCAATGCTGGCGCCGGTCACGGCGGAGTCGGCAAAAGGCAGCGCGGCGTTGGTGAAACGGTGGAGCAGCCAGCCGAGCGAAAGACTCAGCACTGTTGTCGCTCCTGACCAGGTCATCCGCTCCGGCATGCTCATCCATCGGACTGGCACCGCGCTTTCCTCTGCACCGCGTGCCTGGGCCCAGAGCCACCAGCCCCACAGGTTGGTCGCGAAGAAGAACGCTTGCAGGCCGGTTTCGGCATAGAGCCGAGCTTCCCACAGCACCACGCCGGTGCAGGAGACTGAGCCCAGCGCGAAAGGGAAGTTCCATACCGAACGCCGCACCAGCAGCGCGATGTTGGCAAGGCCGAGCAAGCTCGCCGCAAGTTCGACCGGGTTCACGTCAGGCGAGCGCCGCCGCCCACTCCGCTTCCTTGAAGCCGACAAGGAGCCCGCCCGGATGCTCGACGACCGGACGCTTGATGACCGAGGCATGCTCGGCAAGCACCATCGGCGCAGTTTCCGCGCCAAGTGCTGCCTTCTGCGCGTCGTCCAACTTGCGGTACGTCGTCCCGGCCTTGTTCACGACCTTGTCCAGCCCCGCCTTGGCGATCCAGGCCGCGATCCGGGCCGGGTCGGCTCCCTGCTTCTTGTAGTCGTGAAACGTGTAGGCGATGCCCCTGGCATCAAGCCATGCCCGCGCCTTCTTCACCGTGTCGCAATTCGGAATGCCATAGACCGTGACGTTCATTTGTCCTGCCTGTCGAAGTGGTGGATGCGCGAGGGTGTCCCCGCAAACAGGGTGTAGCTCTCGTAGTAATCGGACCGCCCCCGCGCCTGCATTTCGGCATGCGCGGCGATGCGCCGCCATGCCAGCGCCGCGTCCTCGTCCACCCATTCCGACAGGGCAATCACTTCGCCGTCATCGGCAGCATAGCTCTTGAAGCCGAGGAAGCCCGGCTGCTCGCGCGCCAGGCGTTCCATGTCCGCAGCATCGCGAGAATAGGCGGGAGCGTCGATATTGGCGCGCTTGCGGTTGCGGAAGACGACGAGGTACATCGCGCTTCTCTAGCGCGGGATTGCACCGTGCCCAACAGTGGACTTTTGCGCGCGCTTGCGACAAAGGCGGGCCATGAGCCTCAACAGCTTCGGTCACATCTTCCGTTTCACAACCTGGGGCGAGAGCCACGGGCCGGCGCTTGGCGCCGTGGTCGACGGTTGCCCTCCCGGCCTTGCGCTGACCGAAGCGCAGATCCAGCCTTTTCTCGACGCCCGGCGCCCTGGCCAGTCGCGCTTCACCACGCAGCGGCAGGAGCCGGATCAGGTGCGCATCCTGTCCGGCGTGTTCGAAGGCCGCACCACCGGCACTCCGATCAGCCTGATGATCGAGAACGTCGACCAGCGTTCGAAGGACTATGGCGATGTCGCCAAGGCCTATCGCCCCGGCCATGCCGACTATGCCTATGACGCCAAGTACGGCTTTCGCGACTATCGCGGCGGCGGGCGTTCCTCGGCGCGGGAAACGGCTGCGCGCGTAGCCGCGGGCGCCGTTGCCCGCCTCGTGATCCCGGAAGTCTCGATCCTGGCCTGGGTCAGCGAGATCGGCGGTGACCGCATCGACATGGACCATTTCGATGCGGCAGAGATCGCCCGCAACCCGTTCTTCTGCCCGGATTCCTGGGCCGCGGCCCGTTGGGAGAAGCTGGTCGACGATGCCCGCAAGTCTGGCTCCTCGCTCGGCGCGGTGGTCGAATGCGTCGCAACCGGCGTACCGGCCGGCTGGGGCGCGCCGCTCTACGCCAAGCTCGATGCCGAACTGGCCCATGCGATGATGGGCATCAACGCGGTCAAGGGCGTTGAGATCGGCGATGGCTTTGCCGCCGCGCGCAATACCGGCGAAGGCAATGCCGATCCGATGCGGCCGGGCGCTGGCGTTCCGGAATTCCTTGCCAACCATGCCGGCGGCATCGCGGGCGGCATATCCACCGGCCAGCCGGTGACGGTTCGCGTGGCGTTCAAGCCGACTTCGTCGATTCTCACGCCGATGCCCACGATCACGCGCGAGGGCGAGGCGACCGAGTTGCTGACCAAAGGCCGCCACGATCCCTGCGTGGGCATTCGCGGCGTGCCCGTGGTCGAGGCGATGATGGCGCTCGTCCTGGCGGACCAGAAACTGCTTCACCGCGGCCAGTGCGGCGGTTGATCCGCGCGGCGTGCGCCATATCGGCCCCGGTTGCGGTTGAGCCGCGCGTGAAAGGTCGTTAGTCTCTCTCGCAACAATCTTGCGGACCGCATCGTGCCGGTCGGCACACTGTGCGGGGAGCTTTCGTTTTGGCCAGGCGCCTTACCCTCTACATCCTGATCGGCATGCTGCTTGGCATCGTCGTGGGCTATGCCCTGAACACCGCCTATCCCAAGGGTGACGAGACGCTCGCCTACACCGCCGACACGCTCAAGCTCCTGCCCGACGTGTTCTTGCGCCTGATCAAGATGATTGTTGCCCCGCTGGTCCTGGCGACCATCGTCACCGGCATCGCCAGCATGGGAGACAGTGCGGCGCTGGGCCGCATCGGCGGGCGCTCGCTGGCGTGGTTCATCACCTTCAGCTTCGTCTCGATCAGTCTCGGCCTCTTGCTGGTGAACCTGCTGCGCCCGGGGGTGGGGCTGGAACTCACGCCGACCGGTGAGCTTGGCGAACTCGCCACCGGCGACTTCACCTTTCGCCATTTCGTCCTCTCGGTGTTCCCGGCCAGCCCGATCGAGGCGATGGCCAAGAACGACATCCTGCAGGTCCTCGTCTTCTCGCTCTTCGCCGGCATCGCGCTGTCCGCCGTGGGCGAGAAGGGCGCGCCGCTGGTGCGCGGGGCCGAGGCGCTGGCGCAAGTCATGCTGACCGTCACCGGCTATGTCATGCGCTTTGCCCCCTTTGCGGTTTTCGGCGCGATCTCCTCGGTCATCGCGGTGCGAGGGCTTGGCATCATCGTCACTTACGGCAAGCTCGTCGGTTCGTTCTATCTTGCAATGCTGATCCTGTGGGTCGTGCTGCTGAGCGCGGGCGCGATCTTCCTGCGCGGACGCATCTTCACGCTGATTCGCTACATCCGCGAACCGCTGCTGCTGGCCTATTCGACCGCGAGCTCGGAAGCCGCGCTGCCCAAGCTGTTCGAGCAGCTCGACCGGTTCGGCATCCCGCGCCGCATCTCGGGCTTCGTCCTGCCGCTGGGCTACAGCTTCAATCTCGACGGCTCGATGATCTACACCAGCTTCGCCGCGATCTTCATCGCCCAGGCCTATGGCATCGAGCTTCCGGTCACGAGCCAGATTGTCATGCTGCTGACCTTGATGGTCACGTCCAAGGGCATTGCCGGCGTCCCGCGCGCCAGCCTCGTCGTGATCGCGGCGACGCTGAACCAGTTCGGCCTGCCGGTCGAAGGCATCGCCCTGGTGCTGGGCGTGGACCATTTCCTCGACATGGGCCGCTCTGCCACCAACGTCGTGGGCAATGCCGTGGCGACGTCGGTCGTGACCAAGTGGGAAGGCATGCTCCAGCCGCCGCTCGATCCGGACGCGGAACCGTTGCACGCGCCTTCGCACACGGCGGCCGATGGCCGCGCCGGGCTCAACCTGGACCCGGCCAACTACGAGGATTGATCGTGGCCCTCCCGGCGGGGGGCCTTCGTGCGCTACTTCGCCAGTTCCACCGGCGTGAAATCGCCTAGCCCGCAGGACCCGCGCGTCAGCGGGCCGCTGCCGGTGTTCGAGATCACCGTGATGATGTCGACACCGCAAAGCTGGCTCAGCGAGGTCGAGTAGCTGAACGCCCGCTCGAAGCCGAGACCGTTGCAGCGGTTTGGCAGCGTGTTGCGGTACCAGCGATTGCCGTCGGTGCGGAAGTCGATCGTCCAGTCGTCGCGGACACGACTTTCGCGGATCGAGGTGATCGGGATGCAGCTTACCGCCTTGCCGACGACGCGGGCTGCGGGAACGTCCTTGCCGTGACCGTCGTTGCCCGATCCGCCCTGGGCGGCACAGCCGGAAAGCGCCAATGCGGCGGCGAAAAGGACCGGAGTCATGCGCTTCATGCCTTGCTCTCCTTCTTGACGGCCACCGCCTTCTTCGCGCCAGCCGGCATTGCCCCCTTTTCCAGAACCTTCGCCTTGTAGCCGCAAAGGTCAACCACCCCGCAATGCCAGCATTCGGGCGTACGCGCCTTGCAGACATAGCGGCCGTGCAAGATCAGCCAGTGGTGCGCACCGACCCTGAACGGACCGGGGACCTTGCGCTCGAGCTGCTTCTCCACCGCCAGCGGCGTCTTGCCCTTCGCAAGGCCGGTGCGGTTGCCCACGCGGAAGATATGTGTGTCGACCGCAAATGTTTCCGCGCCGAACGCACAATTCAGCACGACGTTGGCGGTCTTGCGGCCCACGCCTGGCAACGCGGTCAGCAGGTCGCGGTCGGCCGGCACTTCGCCCCCATGCTCGCGCACGAGAATTTCGGCCATGGCCATGACGTTCCGGGCCTTGGAATTGAACAGGCCGATGGTCTTGATGTGTTCCTTCAGGCCTTCCTCGCCAAGATCCAGCATGTCCTGCGGCGTCTTGACGATCTGGAACAGCTTGCGGGTGGCCTTGTTGACGCCGACGTCGGTCGCCTGCGCCGAAAGCGTCACCGCGACCAGCAACTGGTAGACGTTGCCGAACTCCAGCTCGGTCTCGGGCGAGGGGTTTGCCTCGGCAAGTCGGCGGAAGAACTCGAATATCTGGTCGCGCGTCATTGGACCCCGGTCATGTTCGCACCGCCACGCCCTGCCTTCCAGGCCATCGCCGCCTCGATGCGACGTTCGACCGAAGGGTGGGTATAGAAGATCGCTTCCTCCAGCGGATGTGGCCGGGGATAGCGGTATTCGGCGGTCTTGAGCAAGGCTCCCGCCATGGCGTCGGGCAGGCCCACTGTCTGCATGGCAAAGGCGTCGGCCTCTGCCTCGCCCATGCGGGTGAGGCTGTTGACCGCGGGCAGGGTGAACAGCGTCAGGACAGATACGAGCGCCATGAACACCGGCAGCCCCACAGGATCGCCCAGCGGCGCCGTGGCGCCCAGCCTTTGCGCCGTCCACGGGTAGAGTCGGCCGATGAGGAATGCCACCAGCACCGCGATCAGCGGCATGACAACGAGGTGCCGCCAGACGTGGCCCAGCTTGTAGTGTCCCGCCTCGTGCGCGGTCACGGCGCGCACTTCGTCGAGCGAGGCGGACTTGAGCGCGACGTCGGCAATAGCGATCCGGGCCGCAGGGCCGATGCCCGACACGTTCGCGGTGAAGTTGGCTGACTGGCGGGAGCCGTCGTACATGAAGATGCGGTCGTGCGGGATGCCAACGTCATCCGCAATCGCCTCGAGCGCGGTGCGCACCTGCCCCGGAGGCACTGGCTGGAAGGTGTTGAACATCGGCTGGATCAACGCCGGGCCAAGCAGTAGCAACGCCGCCGCTCCGCCTCCGGCCAGTCCGCCCGTCCACAGCCACCAGCGGCGCGGCGATCGCCGCACCAGCCAGAACACGCCCACCACGAAGATCGCGCTTATCGCGAACTCGATCACTCCGGCGAGCGCGTACTGGAACAGGAAATCGCCCAGCGGCTGGTCGGTCATGTCGTAGGACTTTTCGCGCCACCAGTCGGTCCAGACGGTGACGGGCAGGCGCAGCACGTCGGCGATCAGGAAGAAGCCGAAGGATACCGTGAATGTCGCCGCTACGCGCGGCCAGCGGGCGACCCTGGCCGCCAGCCAGTCCAGCACACGCAGGCGCACGATGATCCACGCTAGCACCAGCGATATGGCTACGCCGGCCACGGTCAGCCATTCGTTGCCACGCGTGTAGGACGCCGCCAGCGCCAGTTGCTCGGCGCCAAGACTGTCTACCAGCCGCGCCGCTTCGGTTGCAGGATCGAGTGCCATGGTTCCTCCCGTACTGTATTACTGAAATAGTACAGTACGGATCGGAATTGGCAATTGGGTCAGAGGCCGAGGACTTCGGGCATCGTGTAGCGACCCGGCTCCTGATCGAGCAGCCACTGCGCTGCCCGGATCGCGCCCTTGGCGAAAATCGCGCGGTTCTCGGCAAGATGCGAGAAGGTCAAACGCTCGTTGTCGGCAAGGAAGTGGACCGAATGGTCGCCCGCGACCGATCCGCCGCGCAGGGCGGCAAAGCCGATCGTGCCAGCCTTGCGCGCACCGGTGATGCCGTCGCGCCCGCGAACGGCCTCCTCGGCCAGGCTGACGCCGCGCCCCTTTGCGGCCGCTTCGCCCAGCAGCAGCGCGGTGCCCGACGGGGCATCCACCTTCATGCGGTGATGGGTCTCGACGATCTCGATGTCCCAGTCCTCGCCAAGGCGCGCGGCGGCCTCGCGCACGAGATGGGCCAGCAGCGTGACGCCAAGCGAGGTATTGCCGGTCTGCAGCACGGGCACGCTGACTGCGGCTGCATCGATCAGCCAGTGATGGCGTTCCTCGAGACCCGTCGTTCCGACCACGATCGGCACGCCTGCATGGATTGCGGCGTCGAGATTGAACTCGAGCGCGCCGGGTGCGGAGAAGTCGACCAGCACGTCGCTGGCCTTTGCCAGTTCAAGCGGATCTCCGCCCTTGTCGATGCCGCCGGCAAAGTCGTGCCCTGCCGCAGCCACTGCCGCCTGCAATGCATTGCCCATGCGCCCCGCGCTGCCGATGATTCCGATTCTGGCCATTGCTTACCCCTTGCGTGGCGTGCTTCATGGTCGCGATGAAACGCCCGCGCAATATCGTCGTTCTCACCGGCGCCGGAATTTCCGCCGAATCCGGCATCGACACCTTCCGTGGAGCCGGCGGCCTTTGGGAAAACCACCGGGTCGAGGACGTCGCGACGCCCGAAGCCTTCGCGCGCGACCCCGAGCTTGTCCTGCGCTTCTACGACATGCGGCGCGAGGCGATCCAGACGAAGGAACCGAACGTCGCGCATCATGCGCTTGCCCGGCTCGACCGGGAATGGCCGAGGAAGACGGCCGGAGAGGTCCTGATCGTCACCCAGAACGTCGACGACCTCCACGAGCGGGGCGGTGCCATCAACGTGCTGCACATGCATGGCGAACACCTCAGTGCCTGGTGCACCGCCTGCGACGCGCGCCACCGCTGGACCGGGCCGTTGCTCCACCGCCCACCATGCCCGGCCTGCGCCATGCCGGCGCTGCGGCCCGATATCGTCTGGTTCGGCGAGATTCCCTATCGCATGGACGAGATCCACGACGCGCTGGCGGAGGCAGACCTGTTCGTTTCGATCGGCACTTCGGGCGCAGTCTATCCGGCGGCCGGTTTCGTGCGCACCGCACGCGAACTGGGCCTTCAGACACTCGAACTCAATCTGGAACGCTCTCAGGGGTCGGCCTGGTTCCACGAGACGCGGCTTGGTCCGGCGACCGAGACGGTGACCGCCTGGGTCGACGAGCTACTGGCCTGAAGTGCAGCCCCGACATTCGGGATCGCGGGCGATGCGCATGGTTCTCAGGCTGGGTTTGAGGCCGTCGAATACGTGGAGTTGGCCCCATTGCGGGTCGCCCAGCGTGCTGACGCCTTCCAGCAGTACCCGCATCGCCGCCATCGCTCCGAATGCGCCGATCATGCCGACCATCGCGCCCAGCACCCCAAGGTCGGCGCATGTGTCGCAGTCCTCGGCATCGAAGGCATCGCCCACGAAACAGCGGTAGCAGGCCTCACCCGGACGGTGCCCGGCGAAATTCGCCACCTGTCCCTGAAAGCGACCTAAAGCGACACTGGAGAGCGCTACCCCTACCGAAACGCAGGCGTCCGAAACCGACAGGCGCGTGGCGAAGTTGTCCGAACCGTCGAGCACGACGTCGGCTCCGGCGATTAGGTCCGCGGCATTCTCCCGCCCGATGCGGGTGACGTGATGTACGACCTCGAGCGCCGGATCGAACCGCGCGACCCATGCTGCCGCCGCTTGCGCTTTGGGCTTGCCGAGGTCTTCTTCGGTATAGATCGTCTGGCGCTGGAGGTTCGATGCTTCGACCACGTCGTCGTCGATCAGCGTGAGCCTGCCGACGCCCGCGCCCGCAAGATACTGGAGCGCCGGCGATCCGATGCCGCCCATGCCGACCAGCACGACATGGCTCGCGGCCAGCCGAGCCTGCCCGATCGCGCCCACTTCGGGCAGGACGATATGGCGGGCGAAGCGGTCAAGACGGTCCGGCGTGAGAGCCGGGGAGAGGGCAGGCGTCGTCATGGGAGCGCATCTAGATGCAAAACGGCCCGAAGGCGAGCATTGCGCGCCTCCGGGCCATGTCTGTGCAAAACCCCGGGAAAACCGATGGACCGGCCAGGGAAAGCCTGTTCAGTCCTCAAGCTGGCGCAGGAGCGTGCGCACGTCGCCGTCCATGTCGGCATCGCGGGCGCGCAGTTCCTCGATCAGACGGACCGCGTGGATCACGGTGGAGTGGTCGCGACCGCCGAACTTGCGGCCGATCTCCGGATAAGAGCGCGGCGTCAGCACCTTGGCAAGGTACATCGCCACCTGGCGCGGACGAACGACCGCGCGGGCGCGGCGCTTGCTGGCCATTTCGGTGCGGTCGACGCGGTAGAACTGGCAGACCGTGCGCTGGATCTCGTCGATGGTGATGCGGCGGCGGTTGGCCGAGAGGATATCGGTCAACTGTTCTTCCGCCAGTTGCAGCGAGACCGGCTGGCCGGTGAGCTGGGCATAGGCGATCAGCTTGTTGAGCCCGCCCACCAGTTCGCGCACGTTGCGGTTGATCGTGCGGGCGAGGAACTCGACCACGTCCGAAGGCACCTGCGTGTTGCCGAAGCGGGCGAGGCGGTGTTCGAGGATTTTGCGGCGCAGTTCGATGTCGGCTGGCTGGATATCGGCAACGAGGCCCATCGACAGGCGCGAGAGCAGGCGCTGTTCGACCCCGTCGAGCGCCTGGGGCGCACGGTCGGCGGCAACGACGAGTCGCTTGCCCGCGCTCATCAGCGCGTCGATCGTGTGGAGGAATTCCTCCTGCGTCGAAGCCTTGCCGATGATGAACTGGATGTCGTCGACCAGCAGCATGTCGAATCCGCGCAGCCGAGACTTGAACTCGATCATCTCGTTCGAGCGCATGGCCTGGACGAATTCGATCATGAACCGTTCGGCCGAGCAGTAGAAGATCCGGGCGCCCGGCTTGTTGGCGGCAAAGGCGTGGCCGATGGCGTGAAGCAGGTGGGTCTTGCCCTGGCCGGTCGAGCCCTTGAGGTAGAGCGGCGAGAACTGCGGCGCCTCGATGGCTGCCATGCGCTGCGCGGCGTTGACCGCCAGCACGTTGGCCGAACCCGAGACGAATTCCGCGAAGGTCAGCGAGGGGTCGAGGCCCGAAAGCGCCGAATCGACCATCACGGGCGACGTGGCGGCGAGCGTCGCGGCGCGGCTCGGGGCGGTCGGCGCCGCGCCGACGCGCAGTTCCGGCATCGAACGACGGCGTGGGTGAACGGTGATGCGCACCTGCCGCACTTCCGAGCGGGCAATCTTCCACGCCAGGCTGAGGCGATCGGCAAAGCGATCTGCAACCCAGTTGGCGGAGAATTCGGTCGGCAGGAACAGGTCGAGCGTGCCGGTTTCCTTGCAGAACGAGCCGAGCTGGATCGGCTTGATCCACTGGGCGTGGAGTTGCGGCCCCAGGTCCTTCTTGAGGCCCTGGCTGATGTCGGCCCAGTCGGCAGCCAGATCCAGCGCTTCCTGGTCTTCGATCATGTTGCTTTCACGTCCCTTCTTGCCTGCCTGTGCGCGCTCGCCGCCTGAATTGGCAGCGCTGTTCACGCCACGGGCCAAGGCTCCCCCTGCGAATTCTTCCATCTTCACACGTCGATGCCCCGACT